>JAAFKE010000003.1 GCA_013298215.1 Cytophagales bacterium
ACGACGCTTTGAGGGTCACATCAACTACGTCGCTGTTGCCGAGGCTCACTTCGCTGTTTTCGTATCCCACAAAAGAAAACACCAATTTGCTGCCAGTGCTCACACTGAGGTTGTACTTACCCGAGGCATCGGTGGTGGTACCGCGCGAGGTACCTTTCACGATCACGCTCACGCCTGGCAGGCCCTCTTTAGTATCGCCCGCCGTTACCGTACCGCGCACTGTGCGGTCTTGGGTTGTCTCACCTGAGATTTTTGCGGCTGCGATACTTTCCTGAAAAGGGCTTCGTGCTTCGGTTTTGTCGGAGATCACAAACAGGTTTTTACCCGATTTTTGCACCTTCAACTGGTAAGTTTCTAAGAAATTCTGAAGGTTTTTTTCAAAATTGCCTTCCTCCAAACGTTCAGCCGCCGAGGCATCCACGTTTATTTGCTCGACAACCTGGCTTTTGTAAAAGAACGAGGCTTTGCCTTTGGTTTGCAACTCGGCCAACACCGATTTGAGCGATTTTGTGGCCGCCATGCTCGGGCTGTGGGCGAAGTCTTTTTTGGGTTGTTTAGACGACGCCAGCAACTGAGCCTGGCACACGCCAACTGCCGAGATTAAAAGCCCCGCCAGCAGAATAGATACAGGTTTTCTCATGAGAGTTTCTGAATTGATTAGGTTTATTTATTGTTTGAACTTTACTTGGTTATTTTCTTTTTCGTAGCGCATTCCCAGCGTAAGTGCCAGCGCATTGAGAAGCTCGTCGGTGTTGCCCGATGGAACCGTCCCCGTAATCTTTTCGTAATAGTATTTCTCTTCGGGCAGCACCAGCGTGATGCCGTAGGTTTCGCGCAGAATACCCGCAATTTCGAGCAAAGAGGTTTCGTCAAAAACCAGTTGTTGTTCTTTCCACGACACGTGGTGCGACGGATCGACGATCTTTTGCTGAATAACCGACGACACATCTTGCCCGGCCACGGCCACTACTTCGGCCGCTTTTCTGATCTCGACCAGGTCGCCTGGTTTCATGATAACCTGCCGGGTGTTTTCTTGTTCCTTTACAACAAGCCGAATTTTTCCCGATTGCAGCACCACTTTGGTTTTCTGGCCGCGCCCATTTACGTTGAACTCCGTACCTAAAACTTCAATATCGCACTGATTGTTGGCGTGCACCGTAAACTTCTGGTTGTTTGTTTTGTGTCTCACCGAAAAAAAGCCCTCACCGTCGAGCCAAATTTCGCGGGGCTGGTCGGCGGCCCAATCCGCTTTGTAGCGCACCGTCGAATTGCCGTTTAGCGTCACCACCGATCCGTCGGGCAGGGTTACTTTCAGCATTTGCCCAAACGCGGTCTGGTGTTCGGTTTGGCGGTTGGGATACCAAACCACTGCCAGGTAGCCCAATGCCACAGCCACCAAAACGCCGACGCTGGCCGCCACTGCCCACCGTGATCGGTGTCCGATTTTGTGTTGTGATCCAGTATTTTTTTGCGTCCGGTTTTTTATTTTGTTCCACATAGTATCCGAAACAACGCCCGGCAACGCGCCTTGGTTGGCCGCATCGGTTTGGGCCTGCGCTGCGTCCATCTGGCTTTGCAGCAACACCTGGCCATCGGGCGTTTGGAGGAGGTCAAATACCTGCGCCAACTCGGCGTCCGAACACTGATTGCGCAGGTATTTTTCCAACATTGTGCGGTCTGACGACTGCTTCATCATAGATTGGTTTTGTTATTCTGTCTCTAATACAGCACGGGCTACAGAAAACTATGCTGGTTGCGCAAATTTTTGAAAAAAAATCGAAAAAAAACTTTTTGCCTTTACTTGACATTACCAAAAATTAACATCACTTTGGCACAGCATTGGAAGCCACAATTTGCTACCCAGCACGCGGCTTGCCATTGGCAGATTTAACTTTTTAGTTGCCTTTCGATTATATCATTAACTTTTAACCACTTATGTGCTATGAGATTACAAATGCACTCCATTCATTTCGATGCCGACCCTAAATTGTTGTCGTTCATCCAAACCAAACTCGCAAAATTAGACGCTATTTATGACCGAATAACGAGCGGAGAAGTTTTTTTGAGGTTAGACAAAAGCGAAAGCAGCAAAATGAGAGACAAAACCCTGGAGGTAAAGATTAATATTCCTGGCGGCGAATTGTTTGTAAAAGAACGCGCCAAAACCTTTGAAGAAGCCACCGATGTGGCCATTGAGGCACTCAAAATACAATTAAAGAAATTTAAAGAAAAGAAAACCCAGGTCGAAAGCAAAGAGATAAAGAGCGACAAGTTGGTGAGGCAGGTGGCCGAGATCGACGAAGAGGATTGAAACAAAAGGGGGCGGCCAATTGGCCACCCCCTTTTGTTTGTTATAGATTAAATGCAGCCTTCACAGCATCTACGTAATCGAGTTTCTCCCACGTAAAGAGTTCTACCTCAACCGTTTTTTGATCTCCATTTGCACCACGATACGTCTTGGTGACAGTCTCGTTTTGGCGACCCATGTGGCCGTAAGCGGCTGTTTCTGAGTAAATTGGGTTCCGAAGTTTCAAGCGGGTCTCAATGGCGTAGGGGCGCAAGTCGAATATCTCGCCGAGTTTTTGGGCCAGTTCTCCGTCGTTGATGCTTACCTTAGAAGTTCCGTAGGTGTTCACGTACAAACCACAGGGCTTGGCCACGCCGATGGCGTAGGAAACCTGCACCAGTATTTCGTCGCAGAGGCCAGCGGCTACGGCATTTTTGGCAATGTGGCGCGTGGCATAAGCCGCCGACCGATCTACCTTCGAGGGGTCTTTGCCCGAAAACGCACCACCACCGTGCGCACCCTTGCCGCCGTAGGTATCCACAATAATTTTGCGGCCCGTCAGACCAGTGTCGCCGTGCGGCCCGCCGATCACAAACTTACCAGTTGGGTTAATGTGGTAAGTAATTTGGTCGTTGAACAGGTCTTGGAGCTCACCTTTCAATTTGGCTTTCACCCGTGGGATGACAATATTAATAACATCCTCGCGGATTTTTGCGAGCATCGTCTCGTCGTCTCCAAAGTCGTCGTGCTGGGTCGAAACCACCACCGTGTCGATGCGCTGCGGCTTGTTGTCGTCAGAGTATTCTATCGTCACCTGCGATTTGGCATCGGGGCGCAGGTAGGGCATCAGCGCAATTTCGTTGTTGCGAATAGCCGACATTTCTTGGAGTATTTTGTGGGCCAGGTCGAGCGCAAGCGGCATATAATTGTCGGTTTCGCGGGTGGCGTAGCCAAACATCATGCCTTGGTCGCCAGCACCCTGGGCGTTGGCTTTGGCCTCAAAATCTTGGCCAGCCGCCCGATCTACGCCCCGGTTAATGTCGTCAGATTGGTCGTGGATGGCCGAAAGCACCCCGCAAGAATCTGCCTCAAACATATATTCGGACTTGGTGTAGCCGATCTTACGGATAACCTCGCGCGCAATTTTTTGCACGTCCAGGTACGTATTGGTTTTCACTTCGCCAGCCAAAAATACCTGGCCAGTTGTCACCAGAGTTTCACAGGCAACTTTACTATTGGGATCCCAGGCCAAGAAATTATCAATGAGGGCATCCGAAATTTGATCGGCAACTTTGTCGGGATGTCCTTCCGAAACCGATTCTGAGGTGAATAAATATGGCATTGTTTGCGGTTTATGGTAATAGAAAGTTCAAAATAAAAATCAAAAGTAGGAGTATTTAATCAGAAAGTAAAATTTGAATTACAGTAACTTAAAGGTTGCTCGGTGGTGCACGCACGGCCCAAACGCCGCAATGCCCCGCCGGTGGGAGGGCGTGGGGTAGCCGGCGTTGCGCACCCAGTCGTAGTGCGGAAACTCATCGGCCAGGCGTGCCATAAGTTCGTCGCGGTAGGTTTTGGCCAAAACCGAAGCCGCCGCAATGGACAAAAACTTGGTGTCTCCTTTCACGACGCACGTATGCGGCACGTGCGGGTAAGGCACAAACCGATTGCCATCTACTAATAAATGTTCGGGACGAAGCACGAGCTGGTCTACGGCGCGGTGCATGGCCAAAAAACTGGCTTTGAGTATGTTTATCTGCTCAATTTGGCGTGCGCTCACCTCGGCAATGGCCCAGCCGAGCGCGTGGGTTTTTATTTCGATCTCCAAAGCGAGGCGTTGCGTTTTGGTAAGTTGTTTAGAATCATTGAGTAACGGATGGGAATAATCTTTTGGCAAAACAACCGCCGCCGCCACCACTGGCCCCGCCAAACAGCCTCGCCCTACTTCGTCGAGACCCGCCTCCACGGCCGTGGCATTGTAATAAGATTGAAGCATGGCTGAGACAGTGTTTTATGAGGTTGGTTTTTGAGCTTTTCGGCGGCCAATTAATAAGTTTATTATCTTTGCCGAGATTCAAAATTAAACAAACTTTGAAAAAGCTAATCTTTTCTTTGCTCATGATTGTTTCTGGAGCGCAGGGGCAGGCACAAAATTTGCCCAAACAGTTGCACGACGCACACGCAAGCTTTATTGAACCCGCCCTAACGCTCAGGCGTTTCAAGCACCGCGATTTGATGCCACTCATCGAAAAAATCAGAACCAACCCGCGCTTTGAGGTGACGTTGGCGGGAAAATCGTTGGAAGAACGCGACATTTATCTGATAAAAGCTGGAACGGGCAAGACGAAAATACTACTTTGGTCGCAGATGCACGGCGATGAAGCCACGGCAACGATGGCGATTATGGACATATTTAGGTTTTTGGCGGCTACCAACGATGGTTTCGACGCGCTGCGCACCAGCATCTTGGCCAATACAACGCTCTACTTTGTGCCAATGCTAAACCCCGACGGCGCCGAACGCTGGCAACGGCGCACGGCGCACGACATAGACATGAACCGCGACGCGCTGCGCCTGCAAGCCCCCGAATCGGTCATTTTAAAGGGGTTGCAACAAAGCCTCAAACCCGAGTTTGGGTTCAACCTCCACGACCAAGGCACCCGATACAGCGCAGGACACACCCCAAATTTGGCCACTATATCGTTTTTGGCCACCGCCTACGACTACGCCCGGTCTATGAACGCCGTCCGCGAGCGTTCTACAAAACTGATTGTGGGCATGAACCGCGCGTTGCAAAGCCTCATACCCAATCAAGTAGGTCGGTATTCGGACGAGCACGAGCCCCGCGCTTTTGGCGACAATATTCAAAAATGGGGAACGAGCTTGGTGCTGATCGAGTCGGGTGGATACCGCAACGACCCCGAAAAACAGTACATTCGCAAGCTCAATTTTGTGGCCATCCTAACGGGCCTCAACGCCATTGCCGGCGGCTCGTACACCAAAGAAAAAACGGGTGAGTACAACAACATCCCGCAAAACGAACGCTTCCACTTCGACTTGCTCATCAGAAACGCAACGATGCGCTTAAAAGGCAAAAAATACACAGTTGATATTGGCATAAACCAAGAAGAAGTGCACACTGATAGCACCGCCAGCACCTTTGTAATTAAAAGTAAAGTTGAAGACCTGGGCGACCTGTCGGTTTTTTATGGCATAGAAGAACTCGATGCCACTGGCTTGGAAGTAGTGACCGAAGCTGGCCGAGCCAAGGCTATAAAGCTGGGCGAGGCAGGCACTTTTGGCTTGCGCAAAGACAAAGAAACGCACTACACAATTCAGAATGGGCGCGTGAAAGCGGCCAATAAATAAGGCTGCCGCCGCGCGTACTTACCACCACATTTATACTCCGAATGAACACCCCCACCCCGCACCCAAACACCAGCGCCTACGAAATGGTGATTGGCTTGGAAGTACACTGCCAGCTGCTAACGGCCAGCAAGATGTTTGCCGCCGATGCCAACGCCTTTGGTTCGGCACCCAACACCAACGTAGGCGTTGTTACGCTTGCGCACCCGGGCACGTTGCCCAAACCCAACCGAAAGGCCTTTGAGTTGGCCATACGAATGGGCTTGGCTTGTGGCTGCGACATTACGCGGTTGAATACTTTTGACCGCAAAAATTATTTTTACCCCGACCTACCCAAAGGCTACCAATTGACGCAGGACAAAACCCCGATTTTGCGGGGCGGGCGCATTGCCGTGACCTACAAAACCGCCGACGGGCGGGTGATTTCTGATGCAGTAGCCCTGCACCACGTTCACCTCGAAGAAGACGCTGGCAAGTCGGTTCACGATGCTGACCCCGCCCAAACTGCCCTCGATTTCAACCGCGCGGGCGTACCACTGATCGAGATGGTGACCGATCCAGGTATTCGGTCGGCGGAGGAGGCAGCGGCCTTTTTGACTGAAATTAGAAAATTAGTGCGGTTCTTGGATATCTGCGACGGCAACATGGAGGAGGGTTCGCTGCGGTGCGACGTGAACGTGTCGGTACGAAAAAAAGGCGAGACCGCGCTCGGCACGAAGGTCGAAATCAAAAACATGAACTCCATTCGCAACGTGCAACGCGCCATCGAGGCGGAGTTTGCCCGGCAGGTGGCTACGGTCGAAAACGGCGAAAAAATACAACAAGAAACCCGCAGTTTCGATGCCGACACGGGCCGAACGACGGCCATGCGCCTCAAAGAAACGATGAACGACTACCGGTATTTTCCAGACCCCGACCTGAGCAGCGTTTTGGTGTCTGAACAATGGATCGAGGCCGTAAAGGCGCAAATGCCCGAGTTGCCAAACGCCGTTTTTGAGCGTTTTGTGGCCCAATACGGCCTGTCCGACTACGATGCCAACCAACTGACCGACTCCAAAGAAACGGCGCAGTATTTTGATGAACTTTGCCAGCACACCACCAACTACAAAGCCGCCTCGAATTGGATGACGGGGGCGGTGAGGTCTTATTTGAACGAACACCCGTCGGTATCGCTCCCGCAATTTGCGCTGAAACCCGCCCAAATTGCGGCCATCATTGCGCTCACAGACAGCAACCAGATCAGCACGTCGGTGGCCACCCAAAAGTTATTTTCGGCACTGATGGCGCAGCCGAACCAAACCCCACTGGCGCTGGCGCAACAAAACGGCTGGCTGCAAAACAACGACAGCACTGCCCTCGAAACGTGGATCGAAGAGGTAATGACGGCTATGCCCGACAAAGTGAAGGAATACCAAAAAGGTAAAAAGGGCTTGTTGGGTTTGTTTGTGGGCGAGGTTATGAAAAAATCGAAGGGAGCGGCAGACCCCGTTCGTACCAACCAATTAATGACGAAAAAATTAGAAAAAGCGTGACCATTTTTGAATCAATAAACCCCTACACGCTCCAAACGGTGGGCCAATACCAAGCCGAAAACTGGCAACAAACCGAATCTAAAATTGCGCTGGCAAAAAACACCCAAATCTACTGGGCCAGCCTTAGTTTTGAGCAACGCGGGGTTTACTTTTTGCGCCTGGCCGACTATTTGCGCGCCAACCAAGCAGTAATAGCCGAAATGATTACGGCCGAGATGGGCAAAATCTTGGCGGAGTCTCGCATCGAAGTGGAGCGTTGTGTGAAGCAGTGCGTGCTTTATGCCAGTTATACGGCGGGCTTTTTAGAAACCCAAATTGTGGCCACCGAAGCCCAAATAAGCACCGTTAGCCACGAACCCGTGGGCGTTGTTTTGGGTATTATGCCCTGGAACTTCCCCATCTGGCAGGTGTTGCGCTTCGCCGTTCCAGCCATTATGGCGGGCAACGTGGCCCTGCTCAAACACGCACCCAACGTACTGGGGTGCGCGCTGATGATCGAAGAAGCGTTTTCAAAAAGTGGGTTCCCCGAGGGCGTTTTTCAGGTTGTCGTAACCGACCTCGGCGCGGTGCCGCGCATACTGGCCGACGACCGCGTGGGCATGGTCACGCTCACGGGCAGCGAGCGCGCTGGCGCGGCAGTGGCGGCCATTGCGGGCGCAAACATCAAAAAAAGCGTGTTGGAGCTCGGCGGGAGCGATGCCCTCATTGTGCTGCCAGACGCAGATCTGGCCGCCGCCGCCACCGTGGCGGTGCAGTCGAGAATGAGAAATGCGGGGCAGGCTTGCATTGCAGCCAAGCGTTTCTTGGTCGATCGTTCGGTCAAAAAGGAATTTACCGAACGCGTACTCGAACTCATACAAGCCCACCGGCAAGGCGACCCAACAGCCCCACAAACGCAGATCGGGCCGCTGGCGCGCATCGACCTGGCCCAAAACCTGCAACGCCAGCTCACGCTGTCCATCCAACAGGGGGCGCGGCTCGTCACGGGTGGGCAACGCCAAGATTGTAATTTTCAACCCACGCTCTTGGACGGTGTTATGCCCCAAAACACCGTCTTTCAAGAAGAAACCTTCGGGCCGCTGGCCGTTATTACCGAAATAAAAGGCGAGCAGCAGGCCATTGAGTACGCCAACCAAAGCCGCTTCGGCCTGAGCGCGTCTATCTGGACGGCAGACCTCGTTCGGGCGCAGCAACTGGCCAAAAAATTGGAGGTTGGTAGCGTTTTTGTGAACACCATTGTGCAATCGAACACCCGCTTGCCGATTGGTGGCGTAAAAAAGTCGGGCTACGGCCGCGAACTCGCCGAGGAGGGAATCAAAGAGTTTTGCCACACTAAAACGTTGTATATCAAGTGATGTGCGAAAAAAAAGCGCACTTGACACGATTATTTTATACCTTTGCACTCTTTTTTGTATAAATTACTGAGATGTCAAATATTGTTGCAATTGTAGGCCGCCCCAACGTGGGCAAGTCTACGCTTTTTAATAGATTGGTAGAATCGCGCGATGCGATCATGGACGATCAGTCGGGCGTAACGCGCGACCGACACTACGGGTACGCAGACTGGACGGAGCGATACTTTACCGTCATCGACACGGGTGGCTACGTGGTAGGATCGGACGATGTTTTTGAGTCTAACATCCGCGATCAGGTGCAAATTGCCATCGACGAAGCCACCGTTTTACTCTTCGTGGTCGATACCATGACCGGGCTTACGGGCTTAGACAAAGACTTTGCAAACGTGCTACGCCGATCGAAAAAACCCGTTTTTCTGGTTGCCAACAAAGCCGAAACCCTCGAAAGAACCCTGTCGGCCAACGAATTTTATGAATTAGGACTCGGCGACCCCTACCCTATTTCGTCGCAAACGGGCTCAGGAACGGGCGATCTGCTGGACGAGGTTGTGAAATGTTTCCAGACCGATGGCATCGAAAACCCCGACGACGGCATTCCGCGCATTGCTATTTTGGGCCGCCCAAACGTAGGAAAGTCATCGTTTCTCAATGTTTTGACGGGCACTGACCGCAGCATCGTGACCGACATTGCAGGCACCACCCGCGATGCCATCAATACCCACTACAAAGCCTATGGCAAAGATTTCATTTTGACCGATACGGCGGGCATCAGGCGCAAATCCCGGATTCACGACGACGTGGAGTTTTACTCGACGCTCCGCTCCATCAAGGCCATGGAGGCATCGGACGTTTGTATTGTGATGATCGACGCCGAGCGCGGCCTCGAGTCGCAGGATGTCAATATTATAGCCCAGGCCAACCGCGCCAAAAAAGGCATCGTTCTGATGGTCAATAAGTGGGATTTGATTGCAAAAGACACCATGACGGCCGACAATATCCGAAAAGAGATGATTGGCCGACTGGCTCCGATGGACTACCTGCCCACAATTTTTGCGTCGGTGGTAGACAAGCAGCGTATTTTTCAGGTCATCGAAAAGGCCATGGAGGTGTACGAAAACAAGACCAAGAAGATCACCACCTCGCAGCTCAACGACGTGATGCAGGACGAAATTAGAAAAAACCCACCACCAGGCTACCGAGGCCAGCACGTTACGATCAAATACATGATCCAGTTGCCCACGCCCACGCCCACTTTTGTGTTTTTCTCGAACCACCCCCGGCAAATTCCAGAGAGCTACCGACGGTTTTTAGAAAACCGAATGCGCGACCACTTCGGTTTCGACGGCGTGCCGCTGACGCTATTTTTTAGGGACAAAGACAAGGATTAAACGTTCTTCACACATTGCCCATAAACAAACAAGGCCAGCGAAATTCGCTGGCCTTGTTTGTTGGTAGATAAAAAACCAAATTCCTATTTTACTTTTTCCACTACTGCCGTAAATGCTTCGGGGTGGTTCATGGCCAAGTCTGCCAATACCTTGCGGTTTAGCTCCACACCAGCGGCGTGAATCTTACCCATAAAGACCGAATATGACAGCCCGTGCAGGCGTGCACCCGCGTTGATACGCTGGATCCAAAGCCGACGGAAATTTCTTTTCTTGTGCTTGCGGCCAATGTACGCGTAGCCGAGAGCTTTCTCGACGGCGTTTTTGGCCACTGTCCACACGTTTTTGCGGCGGCCAAAGAAGCCCTTCGCTAATTTTAAGACTTTTTTACGTCTTGCCCGTGACGCTACATGATTGACTGAACGTGGCATAGTTTTTCTCTGTTTTTGACAACCGGCGACGACCTATTGATCGTACTTATGGCCTGTTGATCGGGTTGAACTTGAAACCAATTTTGCACCCAAGGTGCTGGCATTAGAAATAATTAGAGATTGAGCATCATCTTGACGCGATCCATGTTTGTGTCGTGAACCAAAGTAGTGCTCGCCAAAATACGCTTGCGCTTGGTCGATTTTTTGGTTAGAATGTGACTGTGGAACGCGTGCTTCCGCTTAATCTTACCCGTGCCAGTGAGCTTGAAACGCTTCTTAGCACCCGAGTTAGTCTTAATTTTCGGCATTGCTTGACTTGTTTAGTGTGTAAAAAGTAAAATGGACTGCAAAGGTAGCTTTTTAACTGTTGATTATCAAACCCATCCGCGATTATTTCGGCGCGAGCGTCCGTTAGTAGTTTTCAAAATATAGCTTCTGGCTGTGGGCAGTGCCGTTGGCCAAGATTCGCAACACGTAGAGCCCCCGCAGGCTGTGCTGGGTGCTGAGGCGGTAGTGGTGCACGCCAACGGGCTGGGTTTGCAGGTCGAGTTCTTGGCCTAAAAATGTGTACAAGGTCGCCTTGAAATCTGGGGCGTTGGTGCGCAGAAAAAACGCACCGTCCTGCACTGGGTTTGTCACGTTCAGGTAGAAGCCGTCGCGCTCAAACACCACAGAAATAACGTTGGAGTACGCATAAATACCGTCGTTGTCCCACTGTTTGAGGCGGTAATAACCCACATCTGGCAAGGGATCAAGATCGGTAAATGAATAATTCTGGAGGCCGCGCGCCTCTCCTACCGATGGCACCGCACCAAGCCGCTCGAAGTTAAGTGCGTCTGTACTGCGCTCCACGTCGAATCGCTGGCTGTTTATTTCTGACGATGTTTGCCAAGAAAGTACGGTTTGGTTCGCGATTTGTTTACCCGAAAAACCCGCCAAAACAACGGGAAGCGGCCCACTCCACGACATATCGCCAATGGTCACGCTTTGGTTAGAAGGCAACGCCTGCGCGTTGGGAGCATTACAGTATGTCACCGTTAGCTCAGTTACGAAACCCGAGAAAACCACCGTATTAGACGACGTACTCGTGGCAGAACCCGCACCAGTTATGACGTTGTTGTTGGCACCCGAAACAGTGTTGTAGGCAGCAGTACCGATGGCAGGATAGACAGTCGATGCGCCAACTTTGCCCGAAATCGTCACTTGATCTACGTAGTTGTACGTCACGGGTGAAGTGGCATTGACACCTCCCCGATCTACCTCGTACATCCTGAACGACAAATTACTTACCCCAGGGCTAAAAGTAAACGTGAACGTAACGCAGTTGGTATTGGTAGCAAAATCCATCTGCGACTGCAAGCCATCATTGCGGGGGCGGGGTTGGGTTGTGCCAGCAAAGGTTGTGCTACCACTGGCAGCCACCGTGACGTTAGTGGCGGGAGCCCCCACATTGGTGTAGCTAAACGACTTGGCAGCGTTGGGGTACACCGTGCCGCCTGGCATATTGAGCGTATTTTCAAAGTCAAGGTCCTGGGCCAGTGCCAATTGGCAAGACACCCAAGCGAATAGCACTATTAGTAAACGATTCCAGATCATGTCGTTTGTAGTCAAAAGGCCTCAATCAATTCAATGGTATTGAAAGAACGTAACACAACTTAGATTGTCAATGGAGGCGTAATGTAATAAATTAAATTAGACCGTCAGTATTAAATTTTTGTTGCCTGCTGCCGTTTGCTGCCGTTGCTGGCGTTGTCAGTGTCCACACTGACAACGCCAACGCTCCACACTGACAACGCTAAAATCCCCGCGCGTCGAGCAGGTCTGAACCCGTAGCCACCCACACATTTTTGTGGCTCACGATGTATTGCAAGGCGGTTTTCAATGCCTGAATGCGGTACGGTAGCCCCATAATGTAAGGGTGCACCGTGAGCGACAGCACCCGCCCGCCGTGGCACTCGGCCTCGGCGGCCAACCAATCGAACTGGTCTTTGAGCTGTTGCACAAAACTGTCTTCGGTGTGGTGGTTATTGACAATAATTTGGCGGTCGCTTATTTCTTGCGACACGGGCATGGCCACCAACGCGCCATTTTGGGTGTTCATGGTGTAGGGGAGCTCGTCGTTTGCCCAATCGCAGACATACTCAATGCCAAACTCTGTCAGCAAGTCGGGCGTGTTGAACGACTCCGAAACGGCGGGCGACATCCACCCGCGTATTTTTTGACCCGTGCCTTGGCGCAATTTCGCAACGCATTGCTCGATCTGGGCGCGCTCGGTGGCCTCGTCCATACCGCCGTAGTGGAGCGCGTCCATGTCCAGACCGTGGGCTATTATTTCGTGGTGTGGCGCGTTGATGCTTGCCACCAACGACGGATACCGCTCACAAACAGCGGCATTGAGGGCAAAATTGACCCTAATACCAAGCTCGGAAAACAGCCTCAAAAACCGAAAAACCCCAACCCGATTGCCATAGTCGCGGGAGGTATAGTGCCTAAAATCGGGGTAGGCCGTGACCATACTCCCTGGCGCTTTGAAGGGTTTTCCTTGCTGGTTGAGCGGAAAAAACTCCAACGGAACAGTTATCATCAGGGCCACTTTTGCGCCATTTGGCCACTCAATTGGCGGTCTCTCAAACATATTCGACCACCCGTAGCGGTCGTGGTCCATGCCTTGGCGGCGCATCGGGTACTTCAGAAACTCATCGGCTAACGGCATCAGGATTTTAATAAGAGGTTGAGGCACAATTGATTTTAAACGCTTTACACAGCCGCAAAAAAGCGTTTGAGCCACGATTCTACCGCTGGCGTTTCCCAGTTTTGGAGCAACTGAGCCTTTGTTTTCACTAAATTATTGAAAGTTGGCGTACTTGGAACAATTTTTTGGGTTAAAACGGCCTGCTTCACCTCGCCAACGGCTACCGTATCGATCCCGTTTTGGCCTATAAAAGCCACCGAGCGGTCAAAGAAATCGACGGCAACTTGCTCGCCAATCTGTTTGATCCAGCGCGTCGATGCGTCGATGGAGCAACCGCTTGGCTGGTTGGCGGCTTCGTCGGCGGCAATGACCACAAAACGATTGTAAAGCACCTTGGCCGACCCCACCAAGGGCTGGCCGTGGGCGTTCCAGTTGGCAAGTGTGCCGGCCAGCGCGTTTTCAATACCCGCCGACTCATTGTCAGAAAGTGAGCGGTTGGCTTGGTAAATCCAAACGCGGGCAGCGTCCGAAATTTGGTCGAATGTAACAAACATAGTCGGGGCGGTGGATGATAAAAACGAGTCGAAACGTGAAATTAGTTATCTTTATTACCAACACCCAAACAACTTTGATTAGTTTCGCGGCGCGTTCCATGCGTGGGCAATAAAACCGTTTACTCCCCGTTCTGACTTTCAAAAATAGATGAATCGTTTCAAAATTTGCTTTACAATTGTTGCCTTGGCATTTGCTACGTCCGCAAAAACCCAACACTTTGGGTTGAGCAGGCTGTTTTATCCCAACGTAACCCTCGGAGCCGAGTACCAATCTACGGCCCAAATGGGCAACCAAGTTTTTGGCACTTCGCACACCTCCGTGCTGGCCGTGGTGCCGCTGCGGAGCGAGGTCGATGTGTCTTTTAGCCTCCGAAAAAAGTTTGATCTTCGGGCACGCCATTCGGTGCTCATCGGCAATTTCTCGCAGATCGACCCGACCATAAACGACCAACCAGCACCCCGAAACGGGTATAAGTCGGCCATGGTGGGGGTGGTTATGCTCCAAGCCAGTATTCGAGATCGGCTGTGGGTGTATGCCATCGGCGGCGGCTTGACGGAGTCGAACGAGACTTTTTTTACGCCCCAACCCTATTTCTACGGTGGTGCCGCCCGAATGCGCATTTTGGGCGTGAACCGCCAGGTATTGTATGGCAGTGCGGTGGTTTACAGCCAAAAATTCAGGATCATCCCAGTTTTAGGGGCCAATATTCGGTTCAACAAAGAGTGGCGGCTGTCGGCGTTGCTACCCTTCCGAGCCAACGTAAACTACCGAGCCAACGGCTGGCTCAATTTCGACGCCACGGCTGCTTACGGGGGTTTTAGTGCTGGTTTTCAGGAGTTTAAAAACACCGAAACACTACTACGTCGCAACAATTTCACGGAGATTCGGTTCTCGTTGGCCGCCAACGCCAGTTTGCTCACCATCTTCAACGTGTCGATAGAAGCGGGACTGAGCACGTTTCGGTCGCTCAGAAACTTAAATAATTCGGGCGAGATTTTGGCCAGCAACGCGCCCGCAGCCGCACCGTTTATTGGGGCCACGGTGCGCTACATAACCAGCAGGGCAAACGCCAAGTCGGCGTTTGCCAGCAAAATGGGGCTTGGCGGCGAGGGCGTAAACTGGTAGGCAAGTGCTACCAAATGTTCTCGAGGTCTTGGGCGGTATATTTGTGGTCGCGGTTGGTATAAACCGACTTGCCGTCCGTCCTTTTAATTTTGAGCGGATCTTTGGAGGCTATGCGGTAAAAAAAGGCGATCGGTGCCAAAAACACAAAAAACACCACCGACAACAAAATGCGCGAATTTACCCACCCGAGCCCTTCGGCAGCTTTGTACCATATTTTCACGATGAAATCTCCCGCCACTGGCACCGCCACGCAAAGTACGCCCACCGCAGCGGCGGCGTAAAGTAAGTACTGCGATTTAAAGAAAAAATGCAGCACCAGCAGCCCCGTGACGATCACCAATTGGGCCTTAATTTTATCAACTTGGTTCATGTTTGTGCATTAAAAGCGGGCCATACTCCACTGAGTAAGGCCCGCTTTTGGTTAAAATAACGTGTAAATAAACGGAGCCACTGCCGAGCCACCGCCGATAACGATGATAATGCCGATCAGCAGCAAGAGTATAATCATGGGGGCGAGCCACCATTTTTTGCGTTCTTTCATAAACGCAATCAAGTCATTAAAAAAATCCATTTTCTTTCTATTTATGGTTAAAAACAATCGATAACAGAAGCTGTCTTTTTTAATCCAACACAAACTCTTCTTTCCAGTTGTCGGTGTCTTCCCAGGCGGGCTGGTTTTTTTTGCTAAACAAGTAGTTGCCCACTGCCAGGTAGTCCATTTCGGTGCGCATAAAGCAGCGGTAGGCATCGTTTGGGGTGTTCACAATTGGTTCGCCGCGCACGTTGAAACTGGTGTTCACGACCACGCCGTAGCCCGTCAATTTCTTAAACGAATCGATCAGCTGCCAGTAGCGGGGGTTGGTGTCTTGGTGTACCGTCTGGATCCTGGCCGAAAAATCGATGTGCGTCACCGAGGGCAGGTCAGAACGTTGGTGGTACAATTTGTCGCGCAGCGACAGCCCATCGTAGCCATCGGGTAGTTTCAGGCGGCGGTTTTGGGCCACTGGGTGCACCAGCAACATATACGGCGATACGCCCTCGTAGTCGAAATAATCGCCCACGTTTTCTTCTAACACCGACGGTGCAAATGGCCTAAACGACTCGCGGTACTTGATTTTGAGGTTGAGCTTTTTTTGCATTTCGGTGCTGCGCGGATCGCCCAGAATACTGCGCCCACCGAGCGCGCGCGGGCCAAACTCCATGCGGCCCTGCACCCATCCCACCACGTTTTCGGAAGCCAGCAGTTTGGCTACCTCGTCGGTCATGTCGGTCAGGTTATCAAATTTTTGGTAAATGCCGTTGTATTTTTTGGCCATCAATTCCACGTCTAAGTCCGAAAAAGTAGGCCCCAAGTAAGAGCCCTTCATGGCATCTAAGCGGTAGTTGGTGTGGCGGGGTTTGGCAAAAGAAATGTGGTAGGCCGCCAAAGCCGCCCCCAGCGCACCGCCCGCATCGCCAGCGGCGGGTTGAATAAAGACCTCCTCGAAAACATTGGCCTTTTGGATTTTGCCGTTGGCTACGCAGTTGAGTGCCACTCCACCCGCCATACACAGATAATTTGCGCCAGTGAGGCGTTTTGCTTCCTTGGCCATCAGTATCACCACGTCCTCCGTTACCCGCTGAATGGCCAGACCTAAGTTGCAGTGGTGGGCCTGAATTTCGTCTTCGGGTTCGCGTTTTTTCATACCAAAAAGTGCCTCAAACTTCTCGTGGTTCACCATTCGCAGGCCGGTGGCGTAGTCGAAATAGGCCTGGTTGAGCCAAATCGAGCCGTCTTCTTTTATCTCGCAAACTTCTTTTTTTATCGCCTCCACGTACCTGTCCACTTCGGGGGCGGTTGGGTTTCCGTAAGGTGCAAGCCCCATGAGCTTATACTCGCCCGAATTGACCCTGAAGCCCAGAAAATACGTAAAAGCCGAGTACAATAGCCCAATTGAGTGCGGAAACCGCAGCTCTCGCAGAATCGAAATGTCTTTTCCTTCGCCGAGGCAGATTGATGCCGTGGCCCATTCGCCCACGCCGTCGATGGTCAGAATGGCGGCCTTCTCGAACTTAGACGGGTAAAAAGCACTTGCCGCGTGCGACAGGTGATGCTCGGGAAATAGCATTTTGACGGGCTTTTTTCGGTCGTAGCCGATCTTTTCGAGTTCTTCGTTGATGAGCCGTTTGAGGAACATTTTTTCCTTGATCCAAACAGGAATTGCCGTTATAAACGACTTCAATCCGCTCGGCGAAAAGGTATAGTAGGTTTCTAACAAACGCTCAAATTTGAGCAGTGGTTTGTCGTAAAAAACAATGGCATCCAACTCATTGAGGGTCGTTCCGCCGTACTCTAAACAAAATTTTATGGCGTTGGAAGGAAAGGCTGGATCGTGCTTTTTGCGGGTGAAACGCTCTTCTTGGGCGGCGGCTATGATCTCGCCGTCTTCGATGAGGGCGGCGGCCGAGTCGTGGTAGAAGGCAGAAATTCCGAGTATCTTCATTAAAAAATGGTAGTTGTTTTGTTTTTGACCCAACAAAAGTACGCAAACTTCATAGCGTAGGAAAATATAACCCACATTTTGTGCGGGGCCAATACAAATCAAACGATTGAAATACACTATTTTTGACGCTCAAAAAACAACTTACCCTTTCCAAAATAAATGGACAATATAAAATTGGCGGCCATCGATATAGGCTCTAATGCGGCGCGTTTGCAGATCTCAAACGTGCTGTACGTAAACGATAAAGTGAGCTTTAAGAAAGTAGAATACGTCCGGTTCCCGCTGCGGCTGGGGCACGACGTGTTCAATTTTGGCGCGCTCACCCCCGAGAGCGAAGCCCGAACCACCAAGTTGATGCAGTGCTACAAGTTGCTCATGGAACTCCACGAGGTGCAGGGCTACATGGCCTGCGCCACGTCGGCCATGCGCGAGTCGGCCAACGGGGCCGAGGTTGTGGCCCGAATAGAAGCCCAAACGGGAATTAAAATCAATGTCATCGATGGCTCAAAGGAAGCCGAACTTATAAACAACGTGGTCGTTCACGCCCTCGACGATGCCCAGTATATTCACATCGACGTGGGTGGCGGCAGCACCGAGCTGACCATTTATTGCGAACGCGAAAAAATTGCTTCAAAGTCTTTTAAAATTGGCTCGGTACGCCTCCTCGAAGGAAAAGAAACGAAGGGCGCGTGGCAAAAAATGGAAAAATGGATTGAAGACAACGTGACCTTTTCGGAGCCAATAAGTGCCGTTGGTACGGGTGGAAACATCAGCAAACTGTTCAATTTGGTAAATAAATCGTCGAGCAATTCGACGACCCTGGTCGAAATTGAGCGCATGAGAAATTATATCGCGTCGTTTAGCCAAGACGACCGCGTGAACCAACTACGCCTCAACGCCGACCGCGCCGACGTGATCGTGCCCGCCGCCGATATTTATATGTCGGTGATGAAAGCCGCTGGCGCAACCAGTATTTTGGTGCCCGACTTAGGCCTCAAAGACGGCATTATTCAGTTGGTGTACGACAGTCTATGATCCCAACATTTACTAATAAATTCCCGCTATCAATTCGGCCACGGTTCGGCCCGTTTGCATGGCCGAGTTGAGCGACGGATAGGAGGTGTGGTCGCCGCACTCAAAAATTCCGTCGGCAATTTGCGGCGTTTGGGCGGGCGCGGCGGCTTGGTAGCTGACCAACGCTTCTGGAATGTGGTACGTGCGTAGGTGCTGCCACGCCAACACTTCGTCGCCAAACCATTCGCGGAGTTCTGCACGGATTTTTTCCGTAAGTTGTTGTTCGTCAAACAAACGCAACCCCTGCGTACTGACCGACACGAGCGTCTTTCCTGGGGGGGCGTAGGCGGCGGCTACGTCGGACGGCACGCACACATTATGCACCGTCGAAAGCCGATTTGGGTTGAGCATCAGCATCTTTTGGGGCATCGGCGAGCGCTCTGCCGCAAAATAAGTACAGGTAGTTACGTTGTATTGCCTGCTTTGGGGACGCTGCAGTAATACATCGGCTTGGCGGGCGTTGGTGGCCACCACCAGGTTTTGCGCCCGAATTACCTCGCCGTTTTTGAGGTAAACCGTCAGGCCATCTAAGCGTTCGACTGGTGCGTTGAGTTTGATGCTGCCAGCGGGCAGTTTGGCCGCAATTTGCGCGGGAATGCCCTCAATGCCAGTGGCGGGTAGCACGGCATCACCTTCGTAGAATTGCTTGAAAACAAACCGAAAAAAATTGCTCGACGTGCTGAGTTCGTTTTCTAAAAAAACACCCCCGAAAAAAGGCTTAAAAAACTGCTCAATCATGCGGTTGCTCCAGCCGTATTGTTGCAAATAAGTGAGCGTATCGGTGGCATTGTCGGTAAAAAAAGAGTCGGTTGTGTTGTGAACCACATCGTTGGTGAGTTGCAGTATTTTTATTTTGTCGAGCAACGACCCCACGGGCGCAAACAATGATTTAAAAACCAGCGAAGGCTCCTTGAAAGGGTCGGCCATGGCCGTAAATTCGTTGCCCTGCCGAATGAGCGCCCCCGACCGAAAGGCTTTGAGGTTGAGCGCGTTGTAGTCTAAAAGCCGCTCGGCCTCGGGATACGAAGTCAGAAAAATCTGGAAACCCCGGTCGAGGGTATAGCCGTTCAAAAAGTCGGTTCTCACGCGCCCGCCCACGGCATCAGAAGCCTCTAAAATAGTGGACTCGTGGCCGTGGTCTTGCAGGTATTTGGCGCAGGTAAGCCCCGAAATACCCGCGCCAATTATGACGGTATGGTGGTGTTGCATGGTTGTTTTAGGTTGTTATCAGAATAACTTTCCGTGGCGTACTTTTTGTTTAAAATCTTCCATCGACTCCGTACCCCGAATGTCGAGCCGTTGCGTCTGAAAACGATCTGCGAGCGGCCAATAATTGATCCGATTACCGATTCTGAACGCCATCTTAATGCCCAGTTCGCGAAAAACCCCGTAGAGTTCTTCGGTTTTTTTGGAGGACTTTGGCCGCCCCCCAAACGGGTACGCAAACACGGGCACAAAGGGCACCTGAGCGGCGTGTAAAGTTTGGATGCAGGCCGAAAGATCGTCCCTGATTTGGGCGGTGGTCAGTTTGCCGTAGTTGAGGTGTTGGTGCGAGTGCAACCCAAACTCTATCAGCAACGGCGACATGGTTTTGAGTTGAGCGGAGGTTAGAATTGCCTCGGCGTTTTGCAACTCCCAGCTGCTGCTTTTGCCCAAAAAAGCGGTGGGCAAAAAAAACACGGCGGGTACCTGGTGCTTCACCAAAATGGGGTACGCCCAGGTGAGATTGCTCAAAAAACCATCGTCGAAGGTGAGCAAAACGGCTCTTCGTCCGTCCGAAAAAGTATTTTCTTGGGCATCTGCCGTGGCCAATACCTCGGCCAGGCGCACAAAACGGTAGTTGGTCTCTTTGAGCCAAACCAGCTGATCTTCAAACTGTTTGGGCGTGAGCGTGAGCGCATCTTGGCGGCTGGGGTGCAGTTTGTGGTACATGAGCACCCGCAAACTTGGCCGCATGGGTTGTACGAACCACCGCCAAACGGAGGCTAACAGCACCGACCCGAAAACGAAAATGACGACAAAAATCAAGGTTTTGGATTTTGGTTTACATTCTTTTCGCGCTGCAAATCCCAGAGTTTAACATACTTCAAGACCGCATAAACGCCCATAAAAAAGGCCCAAATAAATCCTCGGAGGCCGTTCAAAATGTTGCCTCCGAGCAGGTATTCTTTCAAGAACGTAACTGGAAACCGGGTGACGATCTGACGCACCGCCCCCTTTTTGTTGTTCGATAGCATGAGCCGTGCCGATGCGGTGGCGTAGCGATTGAGCTTGCCAATAAAATCTTCGACCGAGGCGTAGCTATCGTGCAAGGCGTGGTTTTTGAGCGCGCCAATTCGCCCGTTGAGCACCACGTCTTCGTGCACGAGGTGGTGGTTGTAGTTGCCAAATTTTTTGTTGAAAAGTCGCAGGTGGGGCATCTTGTATTCGCGTCCGTAGCGCATGAGTTTGCCCATAAAAATGAGCGAGATCGGCACCATATAACCTTGATAATCAGTATTCTGAATGGCAGCCTGAATCTCATTGGCCAGCTCGGGCGTTACTATTTCGTCGGCATCTACCACCAGCACCCAGTCGTTGCGTGCCAACGACACCGCAAACCCTTTTTGGGTGCCGTAGCCGTCAAAATTTCGGTGGGCCACCACGCATCCGTGTTGGGCGGCAATGCGGCGCGTTTGGTCGGTGCTACCCGAATCTAAAACCAGTACCTCATCGGCCCAGGCCAATGCCGATAGGACCTCGTCGAGGAGCCGCTCGGCGTTGAGGGTAATCATAACGGCACTCACTCGGTTGGTGGGCAATGGGGTTGCGGCGGGCTTCAAAACAAAATTGTGGTTTACGGAGGGCGAAAGTTACTAAAAATCAAAGAAACATTTTATAATTTGGGATCGTTACCAAAAGGGGCAGGTAGCCCTAAAAGTTTTTTCTACGTTTAGCATCAGACAAATGTCACAAAGAATTGCGCTCTTCTGGCACCGCCGCGACCTGCGCCTGCACGACAACGCGGGGCTGTACCACGCTCTCAAATCAGGTTTTGAGGTGTTGCCCGTTTTTATTTTTGATGCCGAGATATTGGACAAGCTCGACGACAAACAAGACCGCCGGGTGGCGTTTATTCACAAAGCCATTACCGAAATGCAAACGCTCTTGGTGGCTGCGGGCAGCACAATGATTGTGCGCTACGGCAAACCAGCCGACGTTTGGGCGCAGCTTTGCGCCGAGTTTGAGGTGGCCGAAGTGCACACCAACCACGACTACGAACAGTATGCCAGGCACCGCGACGCGCAAATAGGAGCCTATCTGAACGCCAACGGCACGGCTTTTTACACGCACAAAGACCAAGCGATTTTTGAAAAAACCGAGATTGTAAGCGGTGCGGGTACACCCTACACCGTTTTTACGCCCTACAGCCGCAAGTGGAAAGAGGCCCTCGCGGCGGCGGGGCTGAAATCGTACCCGAGCGAAAAACACGCCGATAATTTCCTCAAAACCGACCCACGCGCCGTCGTCGCGCTCGCCGAAATGGGGTTTGAGGACCCTGGTTTGTCTTTTCCGACGCGGGAAGTTCGCCGCGAGATTATCCAAAAATACGAAACCCTCCGCGACCTCCCCGCCGTTCCTGGTACCAGTCGGCTGAGTGTACACCTACGATTTGGCACGGTGAGCATCCGCGAGCTGGCACGGTTGGGCATGGAACTGTCAGAAAAATGGCTCAACGAACTCATTTGGCGCGATTTTTACATGCAAATACTCTGGAATTTCCCGCACGTGGGGCAAGGACGGGCTTTTAGAAAAGAATACGAAATGATTGAGTGGCGCAACAACGCCGCCGAATTTCAACGCTGGTGCAACGGCCAAACTGGCTACCCCATTGTGGATGCTGGAATGCGCGAACTAAACGCCACGGGGTTCATGCACAACCGGGTTAGGATGGTGGTGGCGAGTTTTTTGACCAAGCACTTGCTCATTGATTGGCGATGGGGAGAGGCGTATTTTGCCCAAAAACTACTCGACTTCGACCTGTCGGCCAACAACGGAGGCTGGCAGTGGGCGGCGGGCAGCGGCTGCGATGCCGCTCCGTATTTCAGGGTTTTTAACCCAACCGCACAAACCCAAAAGTTTGACCCTCAGTTGGTTTATATCAAAAAATGGGTACCCGAAATCAGTTCCTTCGACTACCCGCGCCCCATGGTAGATCACGCCACCGCCCGCGACCGATGCCTGACGACGTACAAAAAAGCCCTAAAACGCGAACCAGCCGCTTGATAAAGTTGGGCGGCGAGTCGGGCTACCGCAACCCGATAACAAAAAATAAGGTATGACGATCAGAGAGGCTAAAATTGAAGACATAAACCAAATTCAGATCGTAAGAAATTCTGTAACAGAAAATACTTTGTCCGATCCAAACTTGGTGACGGACCAAGATTGTGTAGCGTTTATTACAGCAAGAGGCAAAGGCTGGGTGTGTGAAATTGACAACCAGGTTGTGGGTTTTGCCATTGCCGACCTGCAAGAAAACAACATTTGGGCTTTGTTTTTAGATCCTAAATTTGAGAAAAAAGGCATCG
This sequence comes from Cytophagales bacterium, assembly GCA_013298215.1. Lineage (GTDB taxonomy): Bacteria > Bacteroidota > Bacteroidia > Cytophagales > Spirosomataceae > JAAFKE01. The sequence goes on from JAAFKE010000003.1 coordinate 22,854, forward strand.
GACAGCTGCTACACAATGTCATGTTGGACTGGTATTTTACGCAGACAAAAACTACAGTTTGGTTGGGAACGGCCTTTGGTACAAGAGCGGAACAATTTTACAGAAAAGCAGGATGGACAGAAGTTGGAACGCACGGTACGGAGGAAATTAAATTTGAAATGACGCACCATGATTGGATAATAAGCTGTATCTCAAAGCAATAGACCACTTTTGTGCGCAAAAAAACTGGTCCTACCTACATTCTCAAGATCACAAACTCTACCCGTCGGTTTACCTTTCGCTCTTCGTCGGTACCCTTTTTGAGAATCGGAGATTTGCTGCCGTAGCCTACTGCCTCCACGCGGTTTGCCAGAATACCGTGGCCGCCGAGGTAGCTTTTTACCGATGCCACCCGCTGGCGCGACAGCTCGAGGTTTGCATCTGGGTCGCCGACAATATCGGTGTGGCCTTCGAGTCTGATCTGCATGGTGGGGTTTTCGGTCATGAGTTTCACTAAGTTGTCCAGTTCGGCATACGAAGCGGGGAGTAGCTCGGCGCGGCTCATCTCGAAATAAATATTTTTGAGCGTTACCTTATCACCCACGCCAAATGGTTTAAGGTAAATATCCCGCGTAATGGTCTGTCCATCAGCTATTTTTGATGCATTGAATATTTCGTTGCTCACCAAATATCCGCGCGCCGAACCCGTAAAAGTATACACCTGCCCCGCCACCAATCTGATGCGGTAGAGGCCACTTTCTTGGAAACTTTGCACCGAATCTATCTGAATCAAACCTGGCGACTGCACAAAAGTCAGCTTGGCCGTGATTGGTTTTTGTGTTTTGGCATCGCGCACGATTCCTTTTAAAATAATTCCTTTTGCCACTGGAGCGGGCAAATTGGGTTGGTTTACGGGAGGCAGGGGTTGGGCAACGGGGTTGGTTACGCGCAGGTTGTAGAAGTTCCAACACACAAAGGTCTCGCCGTCGTGGCACTCAAATAAGTCAAAGTTTTCGATACCTCGATCGAGGCGTTCAAAATAGACCCGAAACTCAACCCGGTCGCCAGGGCGAGTTTGGCGCATCTCTTCGCGTGGTTTCACGGCAATGTTATCGGCCTTAACGAACCTAAACCGGCGCGCGCCGTTCATGGCCACCAGGTTTGCCTCAGCATCGAAACCAATCTCATCGACACCACTGTAAACAACGCGCCCATTCTGGTCGCGCTCCACGGCGTTGTTGTTTTCGTAATACATCGTAATGACGGTGTACTGGTCGGTCAGTTCTATATTGCGGACCCTCACGCCACGGTCGAGTGGCTTGCGGGGCTGTGGCATTGGTTGTGGGGTTTGGCGCGGGGCGGGGCTTGGTGGGTAGCTACCACCTGGCGAGCCACCGTAGGGCGTAAACGTAAAACAACCAGTTAGCAGCGGCGCCAAGGCCACAGCAAGGCAAAATCGACGTATTGTGTTCATAGATAAAACATTAACAGACAACCACTTATTTTTTAACGATGACCAACTCTACCCGCCGATTGAGCCTGCGGGTACTTTCTGAGCTGTTGCTGGCCACTGGCCGGGTGCTGCCAAAGCCTCGGCTGGCTACGCGTTTGCTGTCAATACCATTTGCACTCAAAAAGGTTTTTACAGCCTCGGCACGCTCCCGCGACAGGCGAAGGTTCAGGTCGTAGTCGCCCTGATTGTCGGTGTGGCCCTGCAACTCTATTTCTATGCTGGCATTTTGCCGTAAAAACACCAGCATTAGCTCCAACTCTGGGGTCGATTCGGGCAAGAGTTCGGGTTTGCTTTGAACAAAATACAGGTTATTGAGTACTATTTTTTGCCCAACAACCACTTCTTTGAGCAGCGCGTCGGCAGGTTCTACGTCGTCGATGAAGGGCTTGAAGAGTGCATCGGCTTGTTTTTGATCGATAAAATAATCGTAGATTTTAATCATGGCCACCGCGCCCGAGCTGGTCACGGCGTTGTCGATGGCAAAGAAGTCGATCATTGACCTGGCATCGACCGCCGAAGCATCGACGGAGTCTTTGAAACTCAATTTGAGCTTACCGTCTAAAAAAACGTTTATTTTCTTGGAGGGTGCATCGCGCGAGTATGCCAAATGAATATACTGCCCGCGGCGGCTTTTGGCTTGATTGCCCAAAATTTGGTTGTAAAGCAGCAGGTCTCCGTCGTTGTACCGAAAATACATCTCTATGCCATACGACCCTTTGATAAAATCTTTGACCTGAGAGTTGTCGTAGCGTAGTCCCGCACTTTGATCGAACACGTACACTTTTCTTGTCCGGCCACCCAACTTTGGCGCAACCTCCTCCCGAAAAACACCGCGCTTAAAAACCGTGTCCAAGGGCGGGAGCGCATTGGTAGCCTCCTTGAAATTACCATCAAAATAATAGGTGGCCACGCGCTGTGCTTGCGCGTGGCCACCTATCAAACCCACCAAAATAAATAACAAGCGAGTCGTTTTCATTGACAATAACTACATCATTCGATCTTAACTACTTCTAAATCAAATACCAACGGCGAGTATCCAGGCACTACGATCCGATTAGCCTCGCTCCTGCCAGCTTCTCCGTAGCCCAATTTGTAGGGAATAATAACGGTTGCTTTCTCGCCTTTTCGCATTTTCAGTACCGAGTCATTAAAGCCGCGAACAGTACTCGCGGGCTTGGCAGGGTCCACGATCGTGTAATCTGAGGTGGCTGGGGTTTGAAAAACAACGCTGGTGGCAGCCAGCCTACCCGTGAACTTGAGCGTAACGCGCTTGTCGGCGGTCACTTTCACTGAATCGGGGTAGGCTTGGGTGAGCGCAAACTGCAAACCATCGGTGGTTTTTTCGGTTATTTTTATGTTGTTGTTCTTAATGTAATCGGTAATTTGTTCTTCTTCGTTGCGCACATTGGCAATGCTTAGGTCGTAGCGAAGCGGAATATAGAGCGGTGCCACCAACGACACAATATCATTGCGTCGCAGCATCCAAGGCACCAGCGCCACCAGTTTGTCGCCTTCCTTAAAATTAGTAACGATGTCGCCGAGGGCAATTATTTGCGCAAACCGCGTAACGCCCGCAATAAACCGAGTGGGCGTATTGAGAAAGGTGTCGCTGCTGTCGATGAGCACATTGTCGAAACGCGTGGCTACATAATGCACCGACACTTCGTCGCCGACCTGAATAGCCTGGGCACCCGCGCTGGTTTTGAGCACCGAATAATACAGTCCCGAAGCCGCTCGCTGGGCGTTTAGTCCATTTTTGGTGTTGTAGGCTATAATTTCTGTTTCGTTTTCGAGGGTCTTTCGGGTCTGAAAAAGACTACTTTCGGTTTCGCAGGCCACCAGGGCCACACAAAGAGCCGAGGCCGCCAGTGCATTTCGAAACAAAACATTTTGGGTAACTATTTTCATAATCGGTACGATAATACAGAACTACTGCGCTGATTTTTTGATGTCGATCAGTTCGACATCGAATACCAACGGCGAATTTGGTGGAATATTGCCTGGCACTCCCTGCTCGCCGTAGGCCAAAGAACTGGGGATCAAGAAGGTGTATTTGCTGCCTTTGGGCATGAGCATCACGCCCTCGTCCCAACCTGGTATTACCCCACCAACGCCAATCTGAAAATCGATTGGGCGGCCACCCGACTGTGGGTTACGCCGCGAGTTGTCGAACTCCTTGCCCGTTAGCAAGCGGCCCGCGTAATGCACGCTCACTTGGTCGGCTTTTTGGGGTTTTGCCCCGCTGCCAGCCGTCACTACCACGTAATGCAGGCCAGACTCGGTTTTCTGAATGTTCTTCAAACCATTCTTGGCGGCGTAGTCGGCCAGTATTTTCGAGTCAATGTCGATTTGTTTTTTGCGGTCGGCTTGCTGCGACTTCTGGAAATCCTCCGCCGATTGCACATCGACCACCTTAGTAATGAACTTAATGTCTGACCCTTTTCTGATAAAAGGCGGCATATTAGACCCCATTTGCTTAAAAAGCGAGTCCGAACTCACGAAAAAAGTAGCGCTGTCGCCTTTCGAGAGCATCAACAAACCTTCTTCAAAAGCACCTTTAAAGGGTGCAGCCTGCAACACGTACCTAATCGGCGAGCCATCCTTGTAGGTGTCGCGCAGGGCTGAGTCGCCAACGGTTTTCATGACAAGTTGCATCGAGATCACATCGCCAACTTTGGCTTTATTTCCGTTGGCATCTTCGTGAATCTGGTATTTGAGGCCCGATTTAGTTACTTGCACGCGGTTTTGCGAGCATCCCCACGCCAAACAAGCGGCGGCGGTCAATAAGGTTAGGTTTTTAATAGTCATTGTTCTGATCTTTGAGGCGTGTGCCAGTATTTAATTGTTTTAGCTTGGTTTATTGTACTTTAAGAATGGGTCAGTGCTGTTTTGTATTGGGGCAGCACCGAAACAAGTTTTTCGACGGTTTGCTGGAGGGTCAGTTTAGTGCGCCCACCCGAGGCATTTTTGTGGCCTCCGCCGTCGAAGTGAGCCGAAGCCACGTCGCGCGCCGAAAAAGATTCGACCGATCTGAAAGAGAGTTTTATTTCGCGTTCGCGCTCTATCATCAGCACGGCCAGCGCCACTTTTTGCACCTGCAAGCCGTAGTTTACAATGCCCTCGGTGTCGCCGTATTTTGAGTCGAACTGTTTGAGTTCGGCCTCCGAAATAGTCATATAAATGGTATTGTACTCGGGGAGGTGCACCATGTTTTGGCTCAAAACGTGGCCCAGCAGTCTGAGGCGGCTCATGGGCGCGTTGTCGAAAATACGGCGGTGCACGGGGTTTGGCTCCAAACCCGCCTCCATGAGCCTGACAACGGCCAAGTGCGCGTCTTTGGTTGTACTGGGGTGCCGAAACGACCCCGTGTCGGTCATAATACCCGCGTACAAACTCTCAGCTATTGACTTATCAATCAGCAGGTTGTCTCCCATTCGCTCAATGATTTCGACAATTATTTGGGCGGTGGCAGCGGCACGGGTGTCTGATATACTAATGTCGGCGAAGTCTTCTGGAAACAAATGGTGGTCTATCATCACCTTCGTACCTGGGGCATTCCTGACCATTTCTCCCAGCTCATTTATGCGTTGGAGGGCGTTGAAATCCAAACAAAAAATAGCACCAGCATTGGCCATGAGGTCGGTGCATTGCTGGCGGCTTTTTTCGTTAAAAACAACTACGTCGGCGCAGTGCGGCAACCAAGATAAATTGTCGGGGTAGTCGGTCGGACTAATAACTGTGAACTGATGTCCTTTTTTTTGGAGGTAAAGCCCCCAACCCAGCGACGACCCCAGTGCGTCGGCATCGGGGTTTTGGTGGGTAGTAATTACCACTTTTTGGGGGGTGCTAATAAGTGTCCGGAGGTCTTCCCAGTTTTGCATAGACCGCAAAGGTACAAAAAGCACAGTTTAAAAAGGCATTATGAAATATGAAATTGCCGAACCTGCCGCGCACGGTGGACTTTTGGGGTCTGGCTCCTTGCGGTACAAACCAAGCAGATAAACCTGGGGTGCTTGGTCGCCATAAACACCAGTGCGTGTACCTCAGAAAAATCTCGGAGGCTTTGCTTTTGTTTAGATAAAAACGCAAGTCAGCAACTGGCTTTTGAACTATTGTTAGGCCAGAACTCCCTCTTGAACCTCAAAAGCGGGCAGGGTGATGCGCTCCACCAATTTTTCTTCGAGCATATTGGCCCACGTTTTTAGGTACAGTACCACGTCTTGGCGCAGGTTGTGTTTTAGGTAGCGACTTTCGAGGGGCAACTGAGCCAGCACCTCGCGGTCGCCGAGACGCTCTAAGTTTTTAAGGTCTTCGAGCGAGAACCCGAACGTGAGCATCTCGTGCACCATCAAATCCATGGGAATCTGGCTGGTTTCGCAATAGTCGTTCAGTTGCTCGTTCCAGTCGCCGTGGCCCTGCATGGCGTAGGCATGGATCTGCGCCTTGGTGAGTTTGGTGATTTCTTGGGCCAAATTGCCGCAATTACAACTGCCCATGTGGCCCCACTGGTAGGGAGCGCCCTCTTGAATTTTGCTCGCCGTGCGTCGGAGCGCGTCAATTAGTGTAAGACTTGCACGTGCCATGGTGGTGCGTATGTTTTAGGGTGATGTGTTTCTTTTTGTTGCTCAACAAATTGTTTTTGAAAAATGTTTGTGGAAAGTTACTTCTAAAAGACGATTAGAACAACTAAATTGGCTACTTATGAAGATGAGAAAAAAGTCGGACTTGCCCACCAAGGTGTGCGTAACGTGCGGGCGGCCATTTGCGTGGCGCAAAAAATGGGAAAAAGTGTGGGACGAGGTGAAATATTGCAGCGATGCCTGCCGCAATAAACGCACTCATTAAAAAGACAAAAATTTGAAAAACTGTTCTACCGCCATTTGGGTATGTTGCGTCTGGTTGGTGATTTCGGCCTGCAAGACTACCAAAAAAAATAGTAAATCTGCTGATAACCAAGGTGTTCCTCCCAAGCGAGAGTTTAGGGCGGTTTGGGTGGCTACGGTTGATAACATTGACTGGCCGAGCAAAAAAACGCTCCTGCCGTCCGAACAACGCGACGAGTTTAAGGCTATTTTAGACAGCCACAAAAAAACGGGTATCAACGCGGTGCTGGTGCAGGTACGCGCGGCAGCCGATGCCTTTTATGCCAAAGGCAGCGAGCCGTGGTCGGAGTGGCTCACGGGCAAGCAAGGCTTGCCCCCCAACCCCGCCTACGACCCATTGGAGTTTATGGTCGAAGAAACCCACCAGCGCGGCATGGAGTTTCATGCCTGGCTCAACCTAAACCGGGTGGCGCACAAAATCGCTAAAAGTATTGCCCCGAACAATATCGGCAAAAAACACCCCGAATGGGTCTTGGACTACGATGGCTACCGCCTGTTTAATTTTGGCCTGCCCGAAGTACGAGACTACATTACCGATGTGACGGTGAAGATTGTGGCCAATTATGACATTGATGGCGTGCACTTCGACGACTATTTTTATCCCTACACGGCCGCAAACCAGACACTCAAAGACGAAGCGGCTTTCAAGAAATACGCGGGGCGGTTTGCTGACAAAGACGACTGGCGGCGCAACAACGTGGACTTGCTCATTAAACAAATTGCCGATGCCATTACGGCCACCAAGCCCCACGTAAAATTTGGCGTTAGTCCGTTTGGCGTGTGGCGCAACCAAAAAGACGATGCCACTGGCTCGGCCACGCAAGCGGGGCAAACGTCATACGACAATTTGTATGCCGACACCCGAAAGTGGCTCAAAGCGGGCTGGATAGACTACATGGTGCCGCAGATTTATTTTACCCGCAAGTTCGACAAAGTGCCGTTTGAAAACTTGACTACCTGGTGGACAAAAAACGCTTTCAACCGCCACCTTTACATTGGCCAGGCTGCCTACCGCGTGGGCGGTGCCAAAGAAAAAGACCCGCAGTGGGCCGACCCCACCGAGCTGCCCGCCCAGGTGCGGTTCATTCGGTCTTTTCAAGAAATAACGGGAAGCGTTTATTTTAGTTCTAAATCGCTCATAAACAATAAGTTGGGCCACGCCGATTCGCTCAAAAACGACCTGTATCGTTTTCCTGCGCTCATCCCAACCATGCCCTGGAAAGACAATGTGCCGCCGCTGAGTCCCGTGAATGTTACGATTACCAACACCGCAAACGGCCCGATGCTAACCTGGGCGGCTCCCCTGCCCGCCCGCGACGGCGACCAACCAGCGTACTATGTGGTGTATCGGTTCGACGAAAAAGAGACCCCAAACACCCAAGACCCCCGAAAAATAATGGGTATCTGCAAAAAGGACGCTTTTATTTTTACCGACAAAACCACCCAAGCCAACAAACGCTACCTGTACGCGCTCACGGCGGTAGACAGGCTGCACAACGAAAGCGAAGCGGTGAAGCTGGTGGCCAGAACAGAGAAAAAATAGGGAGTGAGTATTCAAATATACTGCACAACACTTCCCCTTTCTTCGGTGTTTTCTATTTTTAGATATACGTCCATTTCCTGTTGGAGGTCTTCCACGTGCGAGATTACGCCGACGATGCGGTTTTCTTTTCGCAGCGATTTGAGGGTCTCAAAAACGGTTTGCAATGATTCTTTGTCCAACGAGCCGAAACCCTCGTCCAGAAAAAAGAAGTTTTCGCGGCTTTGCAGTTGCGCATGAACGTTGTCGGCCAGGGCAAGTGCCAAACACAGCGCCGCCTGAAACCGCTGGCCACCCGAAAGGGTGTTTAGGCCGCGTGTTTTGCCGTTGTTGAGCAGGTCTCGCACGATAAAATTATTTTTTTCGCTCACCTCAATCTGCAGCTGCTGGCTCGTCATGCGGTGAAACCGCTCGTTGGCCTGCTGCGCCAAATTGTGCAGATACACCTCCGACACGTAATTTACAAACCCCACGCTATAAAACAGCGCGGTCATCCGTTTCAGGTCGGCCTGGCGGAGTTCTAATTTTTCTTTTTGTGCCAGCAAATCGCTTTGGTTTTTCAGTTGCGTCTTCAATTGCCCAATCTCGGTTTCGAGGCGGCCCGAGTCTTTGCGGTAGTCGTTGCCCGCTGCGCGTAGTATTTGTAGCTCCTCCTTTACTGTGTCGTGGTGGTGTGGGTCGTAGGTGGTGTTTCCAACGTCGCCCCGTAGCTTTTCGTACTCTTTTTGGGCAACCAGAAAAGCGGTGTTATACTCTGAAATAGCTCGCTGCTGCCCCTCCAAATCAAAATTACTCCCTAAAATAGTTCGTATGTGCGCCTCCGACTCAAAGCCCGACTGACGTATTTTTTGACCCAATTCAGCCTCTAATTTTCGTAAATCCTCGGTGGTCGTTGCCACGTTTTGCGCCAAAATTTCCAGCTGCCCGCTTAGGCCGTCGCGGAGAGCCACCAGTTTCTGGCGTTCTTTTTCCTGGTTTTCGTATTTTTCAACGTCAAGCTCGCACTGGTTTTTTAGTTGGGCAGACTCTTTTCTGAGGCTTTCTATTGGCAGATGTTCAAAATCGGCCAGATCGACTCCAATCATTTGCCCGCGTTTCAGGTTTGCCTGGTCTTGTTTTTGGCGTGCCTGGAGTTTTAGTTCTTCCAATGGCGTTTCCAAACGGAGCAACTCGGCTTCGCTCAGGCGGGTTTCTTTTCCGTTTTCTGTGATCGTGCCGTCCAATTTTTCGATGGCTTCCTTTTGTTTTTCGGCAGTTTTTAGATCAGCATCCACGGCCTGAGATTGGTCTTTCTGGTAGGGCGGCCACTCAAAAGCCAAATCGTGGGCGGCTATCTGTTGTTTATTGGCATCAAATTCTTTTCGGAGTGCTGTTTTTCGCTCCTCGCAGTTGGTCAAATTTGCTTGAACAATCCCCATTTTTGAACCCACGCTTTGGGTTGCTTCAATCTGTTTTTTGAGTTCGGCTTGCCGCAAACGCACCGCGTCGGTGGCTGCTTTTGCGCCCTCGTTCACCGCCAAATATGGGTGGTGCGTGGCGCCGCACAGCGGGCAGGGGTGGCCTTGGTGCAGGTTTTGCGCGTGGGTGTGGAGGGCGTCCCTCACGGCCAGGTGCTCGACCTGACCACTCAGCTTTTCGTACTCAACCGCCAATATATCAACGTGTTGTCGCAATTTTTCTTGAATGTCAAGAATACTCTGCGTTGGGTTTATGTCGGGATAATCCATCAGCAGGTCTCGTTTTTCTTCAACAAACCCCCGCTCTTGCGCAACGACCACCTCGGCGTTTTCTTTAATTTTCCGTTTTTGTTCTAATAGATTGTCGCGCTTCTCAAACCAGTTTTTTATTGCCAACAGCCGCCCCATATCAAGCTGGTGTTGGCGCAGTTGGTTGCGGTCTGCTTCTAATTTTTGGCGTTCTTGTTTTAGTTTGTCGAGCTTTGTTTTTTCTGCCCCAAGCACCTGGCCACCTTTTTCGACCCGCTGGTTTAATTTCTCCATTTCGGCCTCCACGCCTTTCAGTCCGGCCCAGACCAACAGCGTGTCAGCGCGTTTCATGGTCGTCTCGCGGGCATCGTACTGGGGGCGCAAGGTTTTTAGATTCTCCACAATGCCGTTGAGCACGTCGGTGTTCTTTGCCGCATCGGCGTGCAGGTTCAACTGCTTTTTTCCTGCCTCATCTTTTAATTTTTGTTGGTTGAATTGCGCGTCCAAAAGTGCCTTAAAATCCCGCAAACACGCGCTGTATTGCTGGACTTGCACTTGTAGCTTTTCAAAAGACTCTTGCCTTTGGGTCAATGCCTCAAAGCGTTCGGCTACCCGCATCAACTCTTGCGTTTTTTTCCAACGCTCCTCCAATACCTTTTCTTCGGCCTGTTTGCTGCCAATGTTTTTTTCGTTGGTATCTATTAGGTAAATGGTGTTTTTCAGATCGACCTCGGCTTGGTCTAATTTCTGGGGGGTGGCATCGCCCACCTGGGCCAACTGCCCGTTTATTTCGCTCAACTGCCCATCGTTTTGCTTCGACAGCCGACTGGTTTTCTCACCCAAATCGAAGCGACCCAACCCGAAAAGCCCCTTCATCATCTCGGTGCGGTCGGTGTCTTTGAGCTCGATAAACTCCTGAAACCGCCCCTGCGGAATAATAACCGTCCGCATAAAGTCTTTATAATTCAGTTTCAGGATGCTCTCGGCGGGGTTATCAGAGGCAACTGGCATCCATTGGCTCGTATCAATCATCCACTGGTAACACTTCCGCTCGAACTTTACCTCCTCAAATTTTTTGCGGTTACGCTTTCCCTCCACCACAAATCGGTAGCGGGCATCCTCCCTGCCTGTTCGGCACTCAAAATCAATCAGCAGTCGGTCGGCTCGCAGGTTGGTTATGTTGTAGCTCAAATGATCTTTGCCGAGCCGCTCCATTTTGCCGTAGAGAGAATAGGTAATGGCCTCTAAAATGGTCGATTTTCCGCTGCCCACGCGCCCAAAAATGCCAAAAATACCCGCCTCAGTCAAGCGCGAAAAATCGATCTCTTGGCGTTGGCGGTACGAATTAATACCCTCTAAAATAAGTTTAACTGGGATCATGGTCGGGCAGGGCGGTTATTTCGCGAAACAAATCCAAGAGCGAGTCGCTCGGCACCTGGCCTTGGCTGTCTTTGCGGGTTTTAAAATACGACACAAAAAGCTCCTCCATGCTCTGGCCTTGTAGGTCGGCCATGCTGCGGCCCGTGCCGCCTTTGGGTTGCAGTTTCAGCTCTGGCACAATGGGCATCAGGCAGGGGTGGGCATCGACGAGCCGTTTTTTGTCGGCAGATTCTAAGTAATGGTCGGTTTGCATCGTAATCTGAACAATTGCGTCGGGGTTGGCGGTTAGCCAGGCCACGGCCTGGTCCACCGAATCGAACTTGGCTCGGAGAAGTTTTTTGCCTTTCGTGAGTTCAATTGCTTTATAATCAACGGGTTCGTTGGCTTCGGCGTGCACAACAACCACGTACTTGGTTTGGTTGGCTTCGGCAAAACTATAGGCCAGCGGGCTGCTGCTATACACCATCGGGCAGGGTTTTGTGGCCACCGTCTGGAAGCGGTGCAGGTGGCCCAGTGCCACGTACTGCACCTGGGGCGGCACGTTGTCCGAAAACACAGCCTGCGCCCCACCAATGTGCAAAATTGGGCGTTCATCGTCGGGCTCTTCGGGCATTTCGCCCCCGCGTTGCATCAGGTACAGGTGCGTGGCCAGCATATTCACCCCGGCGGTGTCGCAGTGGGCATCGGCCAGGTTTTGCCAATGTTTTTGGAGAACGTCACGCAGGGCTTCTTCGGTTTTTTCTACCCCCAAATACGTTTTTAGGCGCGTTTCGTTGGCGTAGGGCGTGAGAATAAGCCGCAGGGGCGTGGCCGAATTGGGTAGTTTTATTTCTACAAAACCGCGATCTGTTTTTGTTATTTTCAACCCCGCGTTGGTTTCAAAAGCCTGAATGGGCGCGTTTGGCAAACCCACAAAGAGTATGCCGCAGGCGCGCGCCAGGGCATCGGGAACGTCTATGCGTTGGGGCAGGTCGTGGTTGCCAGCAATGGCCACCACCGCCCGCTGTCCGTTGTTAGAGAGCCGGTGCAGGGTGGTATAGAGCAGCTCGGTGGCTTCGGTACTGGGGTTGAAAGTATCGAAAAGGTCGCCCGCCACAATGACGGCATCCACGTTTTCGCGTTCGGCAATTTGGCAAATTTCGTCCAGCACTTCCCTTTGTTCCTCCAAACGCAGAAACTGTTCGAGGCGTTTGCCCAGGTGCCAATCGGCGGTGTGTAGTATTTTCATTTGGTGGCTTAGTCGAACTAAACCGCAAAATAACACCAAAGCACCCGTGGGCAGTGGTAGGTGGTCAAAAAAATACCCACAAAAAAACATAGACGCTCACTTTGGCACTAAATATGTTGGTAGCTCGTTAGTGTTTCAAAAAATAAAAAAACTTACCTCATGAAAACCACCTTTCTCACCATTCTGCTCGCTGGCGTGTTGGCCTGCAACGTTCAGTCGGCCACCAAAGAACAGGGCATCGTTTTTGAAAAGATGCCGTGGGCAAAAATCTTAGCCAAAGCCAAAAAAGAAAATAAGCTCATTTTTTTTGACGCATACGCCAGCTGGTGCGGGCCGTGCAAGATGCTCCAAAAGAACGTGTTCACCCGCGCCGACGTGGCCGACGTTTTCAATAAAAAATTTATTAACGTAAAATACGACATGGAGGTTGGCGAGGGCGAAGCCCTGGCGCGAATGTATCCTTTGCAGGCATACCCCACGCTGATGTTCATCAACGCAAACGGCAAGGTTGTGCAGCAAGTAATTGGGTACCAAGACCCCGAGGCACTCATCCAGATTGGCAACGCGGTGGCGGCGGCCAAAAAGTAATTTAGCTCACCTGCCCACCGTCCCAAACGCTTTTGTTGGGTTGCACCAGCGCCAGCGAGCCGTCGCGGTCTTCGGCCATTAGTATCATGCCGTTCGACTCTTGCCCCATTATTTTGCGTGGGGCCAGGTTGGCCACAAACGTAACCTGCTTGCCAACCATTTCTTCGGGCGTGTAGTGTTTGGCAATGCCGCTCAAAATGGTGCGTTTCTCAAATCCGTCGTCGATCAGGAATTTTAGTAGCTTATCACTTTTGGGCAGGCGTTCGGCGGCCACAACCGTACCAACACGAAGGTCTAATTTAGCAAAGTCGTCGAACTGAACCACGGGCCGCAGCGGCGGTATCTTCTTGGTTTCGAGCTCGTTTTGTCTTTTTGCTGCTTGGAGTTTGTCAATCTGCGCCTGAATGGTGGCATCTTCTATTTTCTCGAACAGAAGCCCCCCCTGCTCAATTGGCTGGTGTGTTTCTACCAAACTACCGCCCGCTTCGTGCCACGGCACGGCGGGCAGGCCGAGCATTTTTTGTAGTTTTTGGGCCGTAAATGGCAGAAACGGAGCCGACAAAACGGCTAAGTTGGCCGTAATCTGCAAAGCCACGTGCATAATGGTATCTACGCGGGCTTGGCTTTCTTTGATGGCGTGCCAAGGCTGGGTGTCGGCCAGGTACTTGTTTCCCAAACGCGCCAAGTCCATCATGCTGGCCAGTGCCTCCCGAAAATGATACTGGGCAATGGCATCGCCGATTCGGGCAGGAAACACCGCCAGCGCATCCAAAGCGGCGCGGTCAATGTCGGTTAGCTGACCAATGGGCGGCACCTGGCCGCCGCAAAACTTGTGGGTTAGTACCAAGGCGCGGTTCACAAAATTGCCGTAGATGGCAACCAACTCCGAATTGTTTTTGGTCTGAAAATCCTTCCAAGTAAAATTATTGTCTTTTGTCTCGGGCATATTGGCAGTCAGGGCGTAGCGCAGCACGTCTTGTTTGTCGGGAAACTCGACCAGATATTCGTGCAACCACACGGCCCAGTTGCGCGAGGTCGAGATTTTATCATCCTCCAAATTCATAAATTCGTTGGCTGGCACATTATCGGCCAAGATGTACGAACCCTCGTTCATGAGCATGGCTGGGAAAATAATGCAGTGAAAAACAATGTTGTCTTTCCCAATAAAATGCACCAGTTTGGTGTTTTCGTCGCGCCAGTAAGGTTGCCAGTCTTTGTTGGTTTGGGCGGCCCATTCTTTGGTCATCGAAATATACCCAATGGGCGCATCGAACCAGACATACAGCACCTTACCCGCCGCATCGGGCAGCGGCACCTCGATTCCCCACTCCAAATCGCGGGTCATGGCGCGGGGTTTTAGCCCCTCTTTGAGCCACGACAAGCACTGCCCCGCCACGTTGGTTTTCCACTCGGGGTGGGCGCTCACGTAGGCTTCGATCTGCGGCTGCATGGTGTCTAAGGGCAAATACCAGTTTTTGGTGGGGCGCATCACGGGGGTGGCTCCCGACAGCGTGGAGCGAAGTGGTTCTTTGAGTTCGGTCGGCGAGAGCGTAGAGCCGCACTTTTCGCACTGGTCGCCGTAGGCGTTGGGGTTGCCACACACCGGGCAAGTACCCACTATGTAGCGGTCGGCCAGAAACTGGTTGGCCGTTTCGTCGTAGTATTGCTCGGTGGTTTGTTCTACGAAGTGCCCTTTTTGGTAGAGCGTCGTAAAAAACTCCTGCGATGTTTGGTGGTGGATCGGGTTGGAAGTACGCGAATAAACATCGAACGAAATCCCAAAATCGGCAAACGATTCCTTGATTATTTTGTAGTATTTATCAACAACTTCCTGCGGAGAGATGCCCTCCTTTTTGGCTTTTATCGTAATCGGTACGCCGTGTTCGTCGGTTCCCGACACAAACACCACGTCCTGGCCGCAAGCCCGCAGGTAGCGCACATAAATATCAGCAGGAATGTAGCAGCCCGCCAAATGGCCAATATGAATGGGGCCGTTGGCGTAAATAAGCGCCGCCGTGACGGTGTAGCGTTGGGGGTTTTTCATGGTCGGAACAATGGGGAATCAATTATTTTTATTGGCAAAAGCACGCGCAACGATGCCGCCCAGTTGTGTGCTTCCACAAAATTGTTAGGCAACCGTGTAGCTCCAGAAATCCAAAAACAGGCGGCGATCGGTTAATTTGAAAACAGCCCCACAAAATCCTCGAACAAGTAGCGTGAGTCGTGCGGGCCAGGCGAGGCTTCGGGGTGGTACTGCACCGAAAACGCAGGCCGGTCGCGGCGGCGGATGCCCTCAATGGTTTTGTCGTTGAGGTTGATGTGCGTCACTTCCACGTCGGGATGCTGGGCAATTTGGTCAGGATCGACGGCAAATCCGTGGTTCTGCGAGGTGATCTCACAAAGTCCCGTCCGAAAATTTTTAACTGGGTGGTTCAACCCTCGGTGGCCGTGGTGCATTTTGTAGGTAGATATACCACTTGCCAAAGCCAGCAACTGGTGGCCGAGGCAAATACCAAAAAGTGGTTTTCCGGTGGCCACAAACCGCCCCACCGCCTCCACGGCGTAGGGCATGGCGGCGGGGTCGCCGGGGCCATTTGAGATAAAAAAACCGTCGGGGTTCCAGGCCATTACCTCTTCAAAAGGAGTTTTGGCAGGAAAAACCTTGCAGTAGCACCCGCGCTCGGTGAGGTTTTGGAGGATACTTTTCTTGATGCCGTAGTCCATCACGGCCACGCGGTGGCGGCTGGTGGCTGGGTCGCCCACAAAATACGGCTCTTTGGTACAAACCACCGACGACAGCTCGAGGCCGTCCATGTTGGGTACTTCTTTGAGGCGAGCCATGAGCAGGGCTTCGTCGGTTATTTCGGACGAGATAATGGCGTTCATCACTCCTTTTTGGCGCACGTGCCGCACAATCTGGCGCGTGTCCACGCCACTAATACCCACCACATTGGCGCGCTCGAAGTATTCTTGCAACGAAAAATCGGCGGTATGGCGGGAGTAAATAGTAGAGAACGAATTGCAGACCATTCCGCTAATTTTTATTGATGCCGATTCTTCTTCGGACTCCAGCTGAACGCCGTAGTTGCCGATGTGGGCGTTGGTATTGACCACAATTTGCCCAAAGTAAGACGGATCGGTGTATATTTCTTGGTAGCCAGTCATGCCCGTATTAAAGCAAATTTCGCCGCCAGTTGTGCCTATTTTGCCCAAGGCCAAACCTTTGAACACAACGCCGTCTTCAAAGAGTAAAATGGCGGGGGTAGGTTCTGTTTTTTTCATCGAACAAATAAAATAAAATTCATTTTTGCGGTGCAAAAATATAAAGTTTGAGCCGAAATTAATGGATTTGTGGCCGAAACATCCGTAATTTGACTGTGAAGCTATTCTATTTGAGCATACTATCGGCTTTTTTGGGGTGTTTTTACCAGCTATCTACCAACGCCCAAGCCCCCCAAGACAGCCTTTTTAAGGCCAAAATAGACGCGCACGAAAACGCCAAAGACAGCATTAAATTCACGAATTTCAAACGAAAAATGTACGCGCGGGGCTTCACGCGGCAGTTGTACGACGTGCTGTTTAGGGATATTTATAACAAAACCAACTCGGGCGGCGAGGTAGCAAAAATAGAGACCAACCCTTTTGTGGCCTACGAGGGGCGGGTTATCCACCGAGTTTACGTGCGCCGCTTAGACGTTTTTGGATTTAGTGTGTATGACACCACGCGTAAGTCGGACAACTATTTTGAGAAGATCGGCAACAAGCTCCATCGCAACACCCGCGAGGGCGTGATCCGACACAATTATTTACTTTTTCAGGAAGGCGACTACCTAAACGCCGAAAAAATGCGCGACAATGAACGTTTGCTGCGCTCGCTGCCGGTGTTTCACGACGCGCGCATTTTGGTAGTTCCCTACAACCAAACCAAGGGTTTTGTAGACGTGTACGTGATTACCCAAGACGTGTGGTCGCTGTTGCCAGATGCTGGCTTTGGGGGCTTTGATCGTTTTCAGGTCGGGCTCGAACAGCGTAATTTTAGGGGCATGGGGCACACGCTTCGCAACGAATTTCGGTACCAAGGGCGCGACACAATTCAAAAATACGAGTTCCGAACGCGCTACCTCATACCCACCATCGGCAAAACATACGTGTCGGCGCAGGCCAATATTGTTGTGGAGCGCGACTTGAATGTGTACGCCCTCAAATTTTTTAGGCCCTTTCTCACCCCCGAAACCATGTACGCGGGGGCGTTGGAACTGAGCCACAACCGCGTGCGCAGGTACGAGTTTGTGTCCAACAAAAGCGACAGTGTGGTGTCGTTTTTGTACAACTACAACCTTTTTGATGCCTGGGTGGGTCGATCGTTCGGGCTTTTTTTTGGCAGTGCCGATTTGCGCGCCCGCGCCAGGCTGGTGCTGGCGGCGCGCTACACGGCCTACGACTACCTAAAACGCCCCAAGCTCCAGGCCGACACCAACCAGATATACCAAGACACCCGAACCACGCTGGTGAGTTTGGGTTTTTCTAACCGCCGCTACCAGCGCGACCTGCTCATTTACGGCTTTGGGCGCACCGAAGACGTGCCAACGGGCTCGCTGGCGGCGGGCGAAATTGGTTTCGACAACGCCGAGCTGGGCCAACGGATTTACCTGGGTTTTAATTATAGCAAAGCCCGCTACTACAAGTTTGGTTATTTGTACGGATTATTAAACGTGGGTGGGTTTGCAAAAAAACGCGGGCTCGAACAGGGCGTTCTCAACTTGGAGACCAACTATTTTACCAACCTCAAAACCCTCGGACACGACTGGAACGCCCGGTACTTTTTGACCTTGAAATATACCCTCGGCATCGGGCGTTTTCCCAACGAGTATTTTAATATTACCGAGCACGGGGCTGGTTTTGAGGGTGTTAGTAGCAGTTCTTTGCGCGGCACCAAAAAACTTGTTTTCAATTTCGAGGGCGTATTTTTTTCGCCGATCAACTTTTTGGGCTTTCGGGTTGCCCCCTTCGCGTTTACCAACCTTGGTCTGGTGGCTTTCGACGAGCAGCCGCTCTTTAAAAGCCCCGTTTACCAAGGTTTTGGCGTGGGTTTTAGGTTCAGAAACGAAAACCTAACTTTCGATACCTTTCAGATTAGGCTCGGCTTTTATCCCAATGTACCCAACAATCCCAACGCGCTCAGGTTTGCGTTCGACGGCATTTCTCCGCTTCGATTTCGGGATTTCAACACGCAAGCCCCAGAAATTGTGCAGTTTAGGTAGTTTTTGTGGGCTATCTGATGACCGCGTGGAGCCGATCGACAAAAAAATGCATGGAATTGACGAAGTCGAGAGTCAATAAAATTCAGGTTGGGGTATATTTTTGACCCAAAAAACAGTTTCATTTGTACTGTTTAATCCGAAAAGTAATTTTCCAATCCATGAATTCTTACATAGAAACCAACAAAGGGCGTTTTTTGAGCGAACTGCTCGACCTGCTTCGTATTCCATCGGTTAGTGCCGACCCTGCTTTTAATGCCGACACGCGCCGCGCGGCGGTCTTCGTGCGCGACTCGCTGGCGGCGGCGGGCCTCGATGAGGTCGAAATTTGTGAGACAGCGGGGCATCCAATCGTTTTTGGACAAAAAATGATCGACCCCGCTCTCCCAACCATCCTCGTTTATGGCCACTACGACGTGCAACCCGCCGACCCCTACGAACTTTGGAACTCGCCACCGTTCGAGCCCGTCATCATAAACGAGCGGATTTTTGCCCGTGGCGCCTGCGACGATAAAGGTCAGTTTTATATGCACATCAAGGCCGTGGAGGCCATGCTGGCCACCAACTCACTACCTTGCAACGTAAAAATAATGATCGAGGGCGAGGAAGAAGTTGGCTCCGACAACCTCGGTGCGTTTGTGATACAAAATCGCGAGAAACTCCGCGCCGACGTTATTCTGATCTCCGACACCAGTATTATTGCCAACGACGTGCCGTCGATTGAGACCGGCCTGCGTGGGTTGTCGTATGTTGAAGTTGAAGTGACAGGCGCAAACCGCGACCTGCATTCTGGCGTTTATGGCGGCGCAGTAGCCAACCCCATAAATGTACTTTGCGACATGATTGCGTCTTTGAAAGACGAAGATGGGCGCATTATGATCCCTGGTTTTTACGACAAAGTCGAAAACCTGACCGCCGCCCAACGCAAGGCCATGAACGAAGCCCCGTTTTCGTTGGAGGACTACAAGGCTGATTTGCAGATCGACGACGTGATGGGCGAGACCAACTACACAACCATTGAGCGGACTTCGATTCGCCCGACGCTGGACGTGAACGGCATCTGGGGCGGCTACACGGGCCAGGGAGCCAAAACGGTGCTACCTTCTAAAGCCTCCGCCAAAATCTCGATGCGCCTCGTGCCACACCAAACCCCCGATGAGATCACCGAACTTTTTAGCAATCATTTTAGGGCCATTGCGCCCGCTGGCGTGCGCGTGCAGGTGCGCCCCCACCACGGCGGGCTGCCCTACGTTACGCCCACCGACTCATTAGAATACCAAGCCGCCCACCGCGCCATGGAAGAGTCTTGGGGCAAAGCGCCCATTCCAACGCGCGGCGGTGGCAGCATTCCGATTGTGGCACTGTTTGAACAACAGCTGGGCATCAAGTCCATTTTGATGGGCTTTGGGTTGGACATCGACGCACTCCACTCGCCCAACGAAAGCTACGGATTGTTTAACTTCTACAAGGGCATCGAAACCATTCCGTTGTTCTTTAAGCACTACGCTGCGCTCAAAAAAGGATAATGCGACGTTTGTTTGGCACAAAAATTGGTGTGTACGCAGGTAGATGCCCATATTTTAAGGCCACAAATGTTTTGACTTTGAATTATTTGCGTAATTTTGCACTCCAAATTTTAAATTTATAAAATGGCAAAGAAAGTAGAAACTTCTAACCTCGAAGTTTTCGAGAACCCCGAAGTATTAGAAGAAAAATTGTCGGAGGCCACCGATTTTTTAACCAAAAATCGCAACGCTGCCCTGGTAATAGCTGGCATAATTGTGGGCGTTGTGGTTGGTTATTTAACCTACAACTGGTACAAAGGCAGCCAAGACGACGAAGGTCAGAAGGCCATGTTTACGGCCGTTTATGATTTTGAGGCCGATTCGCTCGACAAAGCCCTCAAAGGCCGCCCAGGTGGTATGGGTCTGCTGGCCATTGCCGACGAGTTTGGCGCAAGCGCAGCGGGAAACTTAGCCCACTACTACGCGGGAGCAGCCCTGTTGAAGCAAGGTAAATTTGACCAGGCCATTGAGCAACTCAAAGACTTTAGTTCGTCCGACCTGTTGGTGCAGGCACGCGCCAATGCGCTCATCGGAGATGCCTACATGGAAAAAAACGCCGTCGACGAGGCCATCTCATACTACCAAAAAGCCGCCAACTACAAAGAGAACAAGTACTTTACGCCCGTTTACCTCATGAAACTGGCAGTGGCGCAGGAAAAAGCCAAGCAAAACGACAAGGCCATCGATACCTACGCCATCATCTTGAACGACTACCCGCAGGCATCCGAAGTGGCCAACGCCAAAAAATACAAATCGCTTTTAGAGGCCGCTGAGTAATAATGTTGAATGAGTGAATTATTGGTTAGTTACATCTACCAACTGTTGCTTGATTGAAAATAAAAAGGGGGGGAAGCCAATTGCGGTTTCTCCCCTTTTTGTATATTTATCCACCTAAACCTATATTTCAAGACCTCAGAACGTTGGAACGCGCACCATGGCCGATGAAATGGCCGCCCAAAAGTCTGCTGGTGGCGCTGGTCTGCTCTTGCGCACTCAGCCCCCTTCGCGCCGCCGATGCCCCAGGACCCGCTGGCGCGCGTGCGTGGGGCATGGCAAATACCAGCGTGACCGTGGCCGACCGCTTTGCGGTTTTTAACAACCAAGCCGCCCTGGCGGGACTTACCCAAACGAGCGTTTTTACGACTTTCGACACCTACTACGGACTCGAAGGACTGAACGCGTTTAGCATCGGCGCGGTGAAAAATATGCGCAAAAACTGGACAATGGGCGCGTCGGTCACTCGGCTCGGCGACAAGCTATACAGCCAAACGACCCTCGGCGTGGCCTCCGCCCACACGGTTGGCAAAATAAGTTTGGGGGCAAAACTGAGTTACTTCCAAGTCAATTTTGGTACGCTCAATATTTCCAGAAAAACCTTGGTGGCAGAACTCGGGGCCACCGCCCAGATTACCAACACGCTCACCTTTGGAATGCACCTTTATAACCTAAACCAAGCCCAACTATTTGGCTATCAGCGCGAAAGGCTGCCAACTGTTATGAAAGCGGGAGTGAGCTACCGGCCAATTACTAAACTTTTGCTGGCCGCCGAGGTAGAAAAAGACGTAGATTTTCCGACCCGTTTCAAGGCGGGTATTGAGTACGAGATTGCCCCGAATGTGTTTGTGAGAACGGGACTTAATACCCAACCCAACACAAACCACGTTGGGTTCGGATTGGTGGCGGGTAGCCTTACCTTCGACTACGCCCTGCACACGCACCCACAGTTGGGGTGGTCGCACCACGTGGGGTTGAGTTATGACCTAAGCAAAAAAACAAAATGAGAAACTGGCCGTATGCACTGCTCATTTGCGGCTGTTTGTGGGCCAATGTTGCCCGCGCCCAAACCCCACGCCGTCCCGAAATTGACCTCAATCAGTTTATTCAAAATTTGTTTCCCGTTCAAAACGAAGACTTAAACTACGCTGATTTATACGAGTCGCTGTTTCAGCTGTATGCCAATCCGATTGACCTCAACACCGCCACCCGCAACGACCTGGCGGGCACTTACCTGTTGTCCGAGACGCAATTAAACAGTTTTTTTGAGTACCGCAAAACCAACGGCAACTTCATTTCGGTATACGAATTGCAGGCCGTTCCCGATTTTAGTTTGGAGGTTATCTATCGGCTTCTGCCGTTTGTAGTACTCAACACCGACCGCAAAAGCCTGACCGAGGGGTTAGACAACCCGAGCCAAAACTACTTGATACTACGCTACGAGCAAACGTTGGAGCAACAAAAGGGTTTTACGGCCCCCGATGTGGTGGGGGGCAGGAGTACGAGCCGTTTTTTGGGCAGCCCAGCGCAATTGTACGCGCGGTATCGCTACAGCCGCTCCCGAGATTTTAGCTTTGGCTTCACGCTCGAAAAAGACCCTGGCGAGCAGACCATCTGGCGACCTGCCACGCACCAATACGGGCCCGATTTTATTTCGTTTCACGGCCAAGTTCAAAACCGAGGTGCGCTCAAAAACCTAATCGTCGGCGACTACCAACTTCAAATTGGGCAGGGATTGGTGTACGCGGCGGGGTTTTCGTTGGGCAAGGGTGCCGAGCCAGTAGCCACAGCACGCCGCCCAACGCTGGGCGCGCGCCCGTTTACGTCGCTGCTGGAGGGAGGTTTTTTTCGGGGAGCCACGGCCACTTATTCGCTTGGCAGGTACTTGGAGATAACGGGTTTGTATTCCAGAACGCGCCGCGATGCCAGCACCGGCGACGACCCCAACACCGAAACACCCGAAGATTTTATCAGTTCTATTCTGTCGGCTGGGTTGCACCGAACACCCACCGAAATAGCCAACCGAGCAAAGATAGTTGAGCAAAACGCGGGGGCGCACTTGCAGTTCAAAAAACAAAATTTGCAGGTAGGGATAACGGCACTATATACCCATTTCGATGGTTTTTTGCGGAAACGCCCGTTGCCCTACAACCGTTTCGAGTTTACGGGCAGCCAAAACTTGGTACTTGGCCTGCACGCCAATTGGCTGTGGCAAAATTTTAATTTTTTTGGCGAGGCAGCCCGCTCGCGCAGTGGAGGTTTGGGGGCGGTGGGCGGCTTTGTGGCAAGTTTGAGCAAAAATATTGACATGGCCGTGGTCATGCGCCACTACGACCCCAACTTTCAAAGTTTTTATGCCAATGCCTTCGGCGAAAACACCCGTACCACCAACGAATCGGGCGTGTATTGGGGCATAAAATACAGCCCCACGCGGCGGTGGACTTTCGGGGCTTTTTACGACAGCTTTGCGTTTCCGTGGCTCAAATATCTGGTCGATGCCCCATCGCGCGGACACGATTATTTGCTCAGTGCCACCTGCAACCCCAGCCGAACCATTGCTATTTATGGGTTTTATCACCGAGAACACAAAAGTAAAAACCAGCCCGACAACACGACCAACATAAATTTTTTGGTCAATACCGTTCGCCAAACAACGGTCTTAAACCTGCAATACGCGCTGTCGCGGCGGTTTTCGTTGCACAGCCGGGTGCAGTGGGGTAGTTTTACGGTTGGCAACCAAAAACCATCCGAAGGCTTCGTCATACTGCAAGATGCCAACTTTGACTGGGGGCGGCTGTCGGTCAGCGGGCGGTTTGCGCTCTTCGATACCGACGGGTTCGATGGCCGCCAGTACGTGTACGAGAAAGACGTGCTGTATGCCTTTTCGATTCCAGCATTTGCCAACCGAGGCGCAAGAAACTACGTGATGGCCCAGTACAGTTTCTCGAAACACTTAGACCTGTGGTTGCGCTGGGCGCGCACGTCGTACCGAAACCTGCAAACCGTTGGTTCGGGACTAAACGCCATCGACGGCCCCACCCGAAGCGAGCTGAAAGCGCAAATTCGCTGGCGGTTCTAAGATATTTTTGGGGATGTAGTAGGTCAAACCCGCGCGGTGGTTACTTTTGTAGTTCAATAAAATAACGAAAATATGCCTTACGCGCTCGTAACAGGTGCCAGCAAAGGAATCGGGAGGGCCATTGCCGACGAATTGGCCGCCCGTGGTTTTGATCTACTGCTGGTGGCACGCTCGGAAGAGCTACTCCAAAAAACCCAAGCCGAACTAACCAACAAGTACTCGGTGGGGGTGCATTATTTGGCCACCGACCTGTCGGCAGCCAACGCGGCGGCGGTGCTTTTGGATTGGTGCGAGCAAAAAAAGATTGAGGTATCGGCACTGGTCAACAACGCGGGCTACGGCCTAAGCGGGCCCTTTGAAGGCCACTCCCCCGCCCTCACCACCAACATGATGCAGCTAAACATGACCACTTTGATAACGCTGTGCCACGCTTTTTTGCCCATGCTCAAACGCCAACCCAAAGCCTACATCTTAAATATTTCGAGCACCACCGCCTACCAAGCCCTGCCGCTCATGAGCGTCTATGCGGCCAGCAAGGTGTTCGTCCTCCATTTTTCGCGCGGGTTGCACCACGAACTCCGAAACACGTCGGTGTCGGTAACGTGCGTCAGTCCAGGATCGACCGATACCGACTTTCCGAACCGCGCCCAAGTAAGTGAGAAAGCCCTAAAAGCGGCCCAAAAAATAAATATGACCCCGCAAGCCGTGGCCAAAATAGCGGTAGAGGCTATGTTGGCTGGCAAAAACGAGGTCATTGCGGGTGCCATCAACAAAATCGGGGCGTTTTTTGCCTGGTTATTGCCTAAATCTATCGTCGAAAAAACCGCTGCCGCCATCTATGAAGCCTAACGAACCACTTAGGCAGCTTTTCGATCATTTTACCAAATTGCGCGTGCTGGTCATCGGCGACCTCATGCTGGATGCCTACACGTGGGGTAAAGTGGAGCGAATTTCGCCCGAGGCTCCCGTTCCCGTCGTCCGCGTGGTGCGGCGCGAAGCGCGGTTGGGCGGCGCGGGAAACGTGTTGCTCAACCTGCAAGCCTTGGGTGCGCAGGCGGTGGCTTGCTCAGTAATAGGCTCCGACAACCACGGCGACTCACTCGTGGCGCAGCTGGTGGCACGGGGACTAACAACGGAGGGCATCGTGCAAAGTAAAAACCGAATTACGACCGTCAAAGAGCGCATCATTGCGGGTGCGCAACAGGTGGTGCGTTTAGACACCGAAACCGACCAGTACATCGACAATACCGAACAGGCAACGCTACTGGAACGCATCCAAAAGCTGATTGCGACCTGCGACGTGGTGATTTTTGAAGACTACGACAAAGGCGTTTTGAGCCTCCCACTCATTGAGGCCACCGTTGCCCTGGCGCGGCAGCACGGAGTGCCAACGGTTGTGGACCCGAAAAAACGAAATTTTTCACACTACCAGTTCGTTACTTTGTTCAAGCCCAACTTGAAAGAACTTAGCGAAGGGTTGAAGGTGGATTTTGACCCAAAAAACCAAACGGAGATCGAGGCGGTTGTGGTGCAGTTGAAAAAAACATTGAACACCGAGGGCGTTTTACTGACGCTTTCGGAGCGGGGCGTGTACGTTGATTTTGAGAATGAGAAGCACCATTTGCCCGCGCATTTTCGGGCCATCACCGACGTGTCGGGGGCGGGTGACACCGTCATTAGCATTGCCGCCTGCTGCGTTGCGTTGCGCCAAAGCCCCGCTCGCATTGCGGCGTTGGCCAATTTGGGCGGTGGCTTGGTGTGCGAGTCGGTGGGCGTGGTGCCCGTCGATAAAGCCAAACTTTTAGCCGAAGCTATTCATTTTGGGATTTAAACACGAAACATAAAACCGAACGACCTTGCGCATAAAAGACGAAACCGTGGATCGAATTCGCCAGGCTGCCGACATTGTGGAGGTGGTGGGCGATTTTGTGTCTTTGAAAAAACGGGGGTCAAATTGGACAGCGTGCTGCCCGTTTCACAACGAAAAATCACCGTCGTTCAACGTCAATCCAGTTCGGCAAATTTACAAGTGTTTTGGGTGCGGCAAAGCGGGCGATGCCGTGAAGTTTGTCATGGAGGTAGACGGCATCAGCTACCCCGAAGCGTTGAGGTACTTGGCGCAAAAGTACAGCATCGAAATTGAGGAAAAACAGCAAACGCCCGAAGAGCAGACCCGCCAAAACGAGCGCGACAGCCTCTACATTGTGCTTGATTATGCCGCCAAATTTTACAAAAATCAGCTTTTTAATACCGAAGAAGGCCAAAGCATTGGCCTGAGTTACTTCAAAGAACGCGGTTTCAACCACCAAACAATTGAGTCTTTTGGCCTCGGCTACAGCCCCGAAGCCTGGGATACCCTCGCCAAGCAAGCCGTCAAAGACAGTTATAACCCCGAAATTCTCGAAAAAGCGGGGTTGGTCGTTCGGAAAGACGACGGCCGCAGTTTCGACCGGTTTCGCAACCGCGTCATCTTCCCGATCCACAACGTAGCGGGCAAGGTGATTGCGTTTGGGGCGCGAATTTTGACCAAAGACAAAAATCAGCCCAAATACCTCAACTCGCCAGAGAGCGATGTGTACCACAAAAGTCAGATTTTGTACGGTATTTACCAGGCCAAAACCGCCATCAGAAACGAAGACAACGCGCTTTTGGTCGAGGGCTACACCGACGTAGTTTCGCTCTTTCAGGCGGGTATTCAAAACGTGGTTGCCTCCTCTGGAACATCGCTCACGATTGAGCAGATCAGGCTTATTGCGCGTTTTACGACCAACATTACTATTTTGTACGACGGCGACGCGGCGGGCATCAAAGCCGCCCTGCGGGGTTTAGACATGGTGCTGCAAGAGGGCCTAAACGTGAGCATCGTTACGTTTCCCGACGGCGAAGACCCCGACAGCTACGTGCAACGCGCTGGAACGGAGGGGTTTAAGCAACACATCAAAAACAACACCAAAGATTTTATTACCTTCAAAACCAATGTTATGTTGGCCGACGCGGGCGATAATCCCTTCAAAAGGGCGCAGGTCATCACCGACATTGTCGAGAGCATCAGCCAGATTCCAGATGCCATCAAGCGGCAGGTATTTTTTAGACAGACGGCCTCGCGGTTGGGCGTAGATGAGCAAACGCTACTATCGGAGAGCAATAAAATTATCCGCAAAAACGCCGACCAAAAACACAAAGAAGCCGAACGCGCCAACCTCCAAAGCAACCGAACGCAGCCCAGCCCAACCGACCCCGAAATAGAGGCTTTTGGCGGGTCTTTTTCGGAAGAAAACTACGGTGGCAACGACCCAGCCGTGGCGTTTGAAGCGCCAGATGTTCCGCAGGTGCAGCGCACGCGGGGGTCGTATCAGGAGGAGGAATGCGTGCGGCTGTTAGTCAATTATGGCACCCACGAACTCGAAACGGGTATTTCGTTGTGCCACTACGTATTGAGCGAACTGGGTACTCTTTCGTTTCAAACGCCCGTTTACCAGCATATTTTAACCATGTTTAGGGAGGCGTTCAACAAAGGCGAAGTGCTGCCCACAAACCATTTTTTAGGCCACTACGACCCAGATGTTCAGCGGGTGGCCATCGACTTGGTGGTGCAACGCTACGAGATTAGTCCCAATTGGACGCTAAAACACGAGATAATCGTGAAAACCGAAACCGATGTGTTGGCAGATATGGCCTACGGAAACGTTCTGCGAATCAAAAAGAATATTGCCGAGCAACGCCTCAAAGACCTCAACGCGCTGCTCAAACAAAACCCCGACCCCGCGCAAGAAATGGAGCTACTGGTGCAGTTTATGCACTTCAAAAAAATGGACGTTGAGATCGCAAACCTGCTGGGCACGGTTGTGACGAGTTAGAGAAAGCGCTTGGAATACTGCTGGTTATTGACACGTACTGCCGATGCTGGAGAATTGGAACTCGATATGTTCATTCGCTTCCGTCAGTCCCTCCATTGGCAGTACCACATCGTATGCAGTCTCTTTGCTGTAGCATTATTTTCTTTTTGCCATGAAATCACAAACTTGCACGTATTTATTTGTTGTATAAATTTCTTGAATTGTAAAGGCTAAAACATCCCCTTTTATAAGGGCAAAACCGCTGACCTCATTAAACCCAGGTATATAATTAGGGTTTGTTGAACCAACAATTTGCTTGGGAATTTTTAAACTGTCACCTTTAACTTGTCCATACCAAAAACTATCTCGGCTGTTAACAAAATGAATTTCAATACCATCAGATACATTTTTAGGTGATCTTTTTATTGTAAAACTACTACCAACATCAAGCAGTGTAGCTGAGTTTGGGCATGATGGTGGAAACACAAATGTTCGAAGTTCGCACTTGTAATCCCCTAAAATAGTATCTACTATTGATACTGTTTCTTTTTTACAAGAAAGCATGATTAACAATCCTATCAGGGGAACAATGGTATAAAGTTTCCAAAACCTTACGCCAAAAGATGATGTTACCCTTTTCATTTCTGTATCAGTAAACGAGTGGTGGAACTATTTTTATCTGAATAAGTGACATCAATATAATAAACCCCTGTTGGTAAGTTTCTTTCATCAGATTTTATAATATATGTTTCAGCAAGTTCAACATCTTTGAGAATTTCTCCGTTCTCATTATATTTGGACTTCCCGATATAGTATGAGCGCATCTCATTTTCCTCAAAATTCCAAGTTCCAGAAAGGGTTTTACCTAACCTTATTTTTGCCTTCCCATTCCCATTTTTCAAGTATTTATCAAGGCTTTTGTGGTCAAAATCCACTATTTCGTACTCTTTTAACCTTTGGTTAATTTTAGCCAAAGTCGTATCAGACAGTTTAGAATTACTTAATTTACTGAGAAACTCATTTTGCCCCCAAACTATGAAAGGACAAATCATACACGTGAAAACGATGATCTTTTGCATGATTTTATGATTTGAAGTGAAAAATTACAGTCTAAACAGTTTCTATATGATTTTGTTTAAAAAGCTACTTAAATTTTACAAATAACTAAAAAGTTAAATAAGAGTTCGTTTTGGAATTATAACTTATTGATAATGAATAAATTGCAATTTTTCTATTAATTTCAAACCTCTGACAATCTGATAAATGCAAAATATTTTCTGGTAGCGTATTTCTACTTAATTCTGAGAGCGAAAAAATAAATATTTGCAAAGAAAATATGTTAAAAATCTGATTATCAGCAGTTTAAAAATCCAAAACAAACTCTAAAGGCTAAAACATCCCCTCTTATAAGGGCAAAACCGCTGACCTCATTAAACCCAGGTATATAATTAGGGTTTGTTGAACCAACAATTTGCTTAGGAATTTTTAAACTGCCTTTTTTGTGAAGTTATCGTTTTTTTCCTGAGAAAGCACAACTTTGTCTATTTCCATTAAAAGTATAATATTCGTCGACTTGAAAATCGATGATACCATTTTTAAATGTACCATAGCCTTTAATCTCCACTCCTCCTTGCATATATTCTGTACTTGCAGTTGCCACAACTTGGTTGGGAAACTTCAAAGTATCCCCATCAACTTGCCCATACCAGGATGCATCACGGTGACTTACAAAATGTACTTCAATCATGTCTGAAGAATTACCTTTTCGTTTTATGGTGAACAAACTAAACGAATCTAATAAAGTAGCTCTATTTGGACATAAAAAAGTTTCGGTGTAATAACTACCTAAAACTCTATCAATCGGTGAGACCCCTTCTTTTTTGCAAGAAAACATGGCGAGTAAGCTCACGAAGACAAGTAGTGTACAAGGCTTACACAGCCATTTTCCTACATTATTGTTTACCCTTTTCATTTCTGTATCAATAAACGAACGGTTGAACTATTTTTATCGGAATAAGTGACATCAATATAATAAACCCCTGTTGGTAAGTTACTTACATCCCATTTGAAGCGTCTTCCATCTTTTAAAATGGAAAATTACCGAGTAACCAGTTTCTAAGCCAATTTGTCTAAATTGCTCAAAACTTAGGGCAGGGCAGCTTGTTGTCTTTGCGGCGCGAGCGGGCGCGGCCACCAACCCAGTCGCTGAGGGTGTACGACAACGATATCTCGTGCGAGCCGCCGCTGGCTGGCCCCAGACTCGAAATAGTGGCATCGTAGCTGTATCCGAACGAGAAATTATCGTAGCGGTAGCCCACCAAAATTACGGCGGCGTCGTGGTTGTTGATATTCTGGGCGTATTTTTTTAGGGGTAAACCTCTGTACCAAACACCCAGCACCAATGGCGAGTAGGTGGCATACACGCCCACGTCGAGCTGGTCGAACACGCCTTGGTGGCGGTAGTTGAAGGCGGGCGTAATAGATTTTTCGCGGTCCATCTCGTCTCCCAGACCCGTGTAGCCGCCAAACGGTATCTTAAACCCGCCGTGTACCGAAATATTCATGGGCAGGCGGTTATTGGGGTTTCCAGCGTTGTAAAAACCTAAGTTGGGTTGGTTCACGTGTTTGACGGTTGTGCCAAACCAGTACTTATCCGAGTACACCAGCACACCGCCCCCAAAAGTCAGGTAAGAAATAGACGGTGTGGAGTTGTTTATCAGCAGTGGGTCGTTGGTTTGCGAACCCGTGGGCCCACGGTCGGTTAATTGGTCGCCGAAGATAAGCCCCGTAAAATCGCCCCGGCGGTTGGCGTAGGTGGCCTGCAAACCGAGCCGCACCGCCAAACCATCGTTTATTTTGAGCTGGTAGGCGTACAAACCCGTTACGTCGGTCATTCTGATGGCGCTATTGCCCTGGCTGTCGTCGGTTATTAACAAACCCACACCGCTGTTGAGATTGGGCATAAAATGATCGACCCCAAACGAGGTCTGCACAAAGCTCCCCTGCGACGGCCACTGATTGCGGTAGTTTACCGTGAGCCTAGGCGCAAGCGCACTACCCGCGAAGGCTGGGTTGAGGTAGAGCGGATTGGCATAAAACTGCGAGTACTGCGGGTCTTGCGCCCACGCCCCCAGGCTGGTAATGCAAAATAGTGAAATGTATAATTTAAGTACTTTCATCATCGTATAAAAAAATGAATTATGGCAATTTATCAAGCGAGTTGAGAAAACCCGTGAAAGGTAAGTTTTTTGGTTAATTTTTCACAATTAACGCGCCAAAATTGTTGTGAGCTGTCATTCTATAAAATTTTTCAACCGCGCTTTCGTTCAATCTATACCTTGATTGTCAAACTAATATGTAAACAAACGATTATTAGATGATAAATGGTATTATTGTGGTAATAAGAATATAATTTCTGAGTTCTAACGCATGCAGATCAAGTATTTAGGGCACATTTTTGGGGGAGTTCTGGTGTTTCTTCTCGGTACGGCACACCTGTGTTCTGTTAGTGCCCAAGGTTTTGTGGTGGGCGGGCGCAAGTGTGCGGCCGACAAATCGTGCAAAACCGATTCGACGGCGTTTCGGGATACTCTGTCCACTGCCACGGCCTGGCAGTGGAGTTTTGGCGACGGCCGTGGCTCAAACAAACGCAACCCCAAACACCTCTACCAACAACCTGGCAGATACGTCGTTACGCTTACCCGAACTGTGGCTGGCGTGCCTCAACTTCCCGTCCGCGACTCAGTGACGATCGGGGCCATTCCGCCCGCCTTCCAAAAATGGCAGCGCGACACCATGCTCTGCCCCAAAGAAATTAAAGCAGGCGTGTTTTTAGACCCCTACCCGCAGGGCGCACCAGCGGGCGCAAAATACATTTGGTACCCCAAAGGCGACACCACTCAGCGGCTCAAAATCGACAGTTCGGGCTGCTACTCGGTCACGGCATCCGTCAATGGGTGTACCTACGAAGACCGAATAAACGTGAAGGTTTGCCTCGAAAAAACCAACCAAGAAGGCACCAAGTGGTTTTTTGGCAACAACGCAGGGATTGACTTTCAGGGTGGAGCCAACCCCATTTCGACGGGGCAGGTAAACACCATTGAGGGCGCATCGACGATTGCAAACTCGAAAGGAAAACTGCTTTTTTATACCGACGGCCAAAAGATTTTTGACCGCGACGGCCAACCCCTCAAATTCAAAGATTCCACGGTGGTGCTGGGCGGTAGCCCTCTCTCCACGCAGTCGGCGTTGATTGTGCCCCAACCCACCTGCCGAGGCTGCGAATACCTGTACAATGTCTTTACAACTACCGAAATAAACGGCAAAAAAGTGGTGAGCTACAGCGTGGTCGATATGCGCCTAAACGGCGGAAAAGGCGCGGTGGTAGAGGCCAATAAAGTCCTGCACCAACCCAGCAGCGAGCAGTTGGTGTCGCTCCGAAACAACCGCGACTCTACCTACTGGGTGGTGACGCACGACTTCGGCACAAACAATTTTAGAATATTTCACGCTACCCCTGCTGGTTTGGAGCAGAGCGGCGTTTATCCGCTCGGGGTGGCTTTCGACGCGCCCAACAAGGCGGAAGGATCGATGAAGTTTTCGCCAGGCGACAGCACGGGCAAGCGCAAATTGGCCGTTGTGATACCTGGCCCGCCCAAAAATCTGGTGCAACTCTACGACTTCAACGACTCTACTGGCCGGCTGCGCCTCGAAAGCACCATTGTGTTGGGCAACGTGCCGCCCGAGGGCAAAGCATACGGGGTGGAGTTTTCGCAGGATGGAACAAAAATGTACGTCACCATTCAGGGAGACGGGGGCGGCAAGCCGTCGCGGTTGCTGCAATACGACATTAGCCTCAAAGACTCCGCGCGCATTGCCGATTCGCGGATTCAGATCGATAGCTCGGCAACGGAGATTTTTGGTGCGCTGCAAATTGCCCCCGACAACCGTATTTACATGGCCAAAAAAGACGGCGCGTCGCTCGGTGTGATCGCCCGCCCCAACGAAGATTCTATTTTGGAGGTACTCTACCGCTCCAACGGTTTTTTTCTGGGTGGAAAAACGAGCCAGTTGGGGCTCCCAAACTTTGTGCAGAACTTCACCCAGGAGTCGCAGGGGCCAGGTTTTACCTACGCCGACACGTGTTCGCGCAAGCCTACTACCTTTACGGCCTCGCCGATTTGCCCCCCAAAAAAAGACACCTACGTCTGGAATTTCGGCGACGGCTCCTCGTCTACATCCCAACAAACAGAAGTAAAACACACTTATAAAAAAGGCGGAACGTACAAAGTAGTGCTGCGTGCGTCGAACGACTGCGCCGACACAACCCTCACCCAGACCGTCACGATCATCGAAACGCCCGAGGTAATTGACCTGGGCAAAGACCAAGATGTGTGCCAAAACTCACTTGAATTAGACGCCAAAGTAACGGCCAAAAACTACATCTGGCTCCGAAACGGGGTGCCAATTGGCCGCGCCCAAAAGCAGACCATCACCAACTCGGGTACTTTTGTGGTCATTGCTTTCAACCAAGAGTGCTTCTCGGCCGACACCGTCAATATCACCCTGCGCCGACCGCCCGCGTTTAGGCTCGGGGCCGACACCACGCTGTGCCAAGGCACAAACTTTCAGCTCAATGCGGCTGGCCCGAGCTGGAACCAGTTTGCATGGAACACTGGCGCAACTACCCGAAACATTACCATCACCCAAGCTGGAACGTACATCGTAAAAGTATCTAACAGCAGCACTGGTTGCTCAAACGGCGACACTGTGCTGGTGGTGGCCAAGCCCAAAATTGTTCCAACTGCCGCCTTGGCTGGGCCAACGGGTTGCACCACCACCGACGGGCGCATCACCGTGAGCACCACACCAGCGGGTACGTACAGTTTTGCGTGGAGCAACGCCGCCAACCAACCACTGGCCGCCACTGGAAACCAGCTCACAAACGTGGGCGAGGGGCTGTACCGACTAAAAATAACGGGAACAAACGCATGCAATACCGACACCAGCTACACCCTGCGATCGGCGGCCAACAACCTGCGCGCCGTGCCAACCCCCAGAGCGGCCACGTGCCTGCGGCCCACGGGCGGGTCGGTGAGTCTGGCGGTTTCGGGTGGAACTCCCAACGCCTACATTTGGCGCAACGCGGCGGGGGCAACCGTGGGCACTGCCGCCACGCTCACCAATGTGGGAGTGGGTACTTATAATGTTGAAGTAACCGACGCGGGCGGGTGTAAACTCACCGTGGACGGCATAAAAGTGGACATTGACCGGTCGATGATGCTCAACATTGCCAACCTTGGCCCCGACCGCGCCAAATGCCTCGGCGACACGATCAGGTTCACGCCCGCCGATAGTGCTGGCCCAGGCAATACTTACCTCTGGAACACTGGCGCAACTACGCGCAGCATCGTCGTAAACCAAGTGGGCACGTACCGCGTTACGGTCACAAACACGGCCACGGGTTGTCTGGGAACCGACGATGCGGCGGCGGCTTTCAACCCAAAGCCAACCGTGACCGTCCCCGCTCCCGAGTTTATTTGTGCCAATGTTAGGCCGTTTCAGCTCACGGGGGGCACGCCATCGGGCGGGGTGTGGTCGGGCAGGCGGGTGGACGCGCGCGGCTTTTTCTTTCCGTCCGACAGCGCGGCGGCACTCGGGCGCAACACCGTAACCTACAAAGCCACCGTAAACGGCTGTTCAAACACCGCCGACCGGGTGCTATTTATTAATCCAGCGCCCAAATTTAGCCTCGGGCGCGACACCACGCTGTGCCTCTCGACCAGGTTTGTGCTGAACGTAGCCTTGGCCAATGCCGAAATTTTTGAGTGGAACACGGGCGAGCGCACCCGCCAGATTACGCCCAAAACATCGGGGATTTATACCGTAAGAGTAACGGCAGCGGGCTGCACCAACAGCGACACCGTGCGGGTTAATTATTTGCCCCTGCCCGATTTGAACATCAGCAAAAACCAACAACTCTGCGTGGCCGACGGCGGAACGGTGCGCCTCAGTGCCAGCACAACTGCTGGCAACCGTCTCCTGTGGCAGCACTCCCGCGAAACCACCGCGCAAGTCTCTGTAAACCAGGCGGGTACGTACCGAGTTCGCGCCATCGACCCCAACCAGTGTTTTAGGGAAGACACCGCCCGTGTGCTCGATTTTTGTGAGCCACGGCTGTTTGTACCAGAGGCGTTTTCGCCCAATAACGACGGCATAAATGATCTTTTGGACGTGAAAGCGGCCCACATATCCGACTTCAGTCTCAGGGTGTTCAACCGCTGGGGAGAGGTTATTTTTTATACCACCGAGTTGGACCGACGCTGGGACGGCACGTATCGCGGCGCGGCCTACCCGCCCATGGCCTACCCCTACACCATTTCGTACCGGGGAAGGTTTTACCCAAATTTACCCCTCAGCGTGAAACGAGGCGTAGTGGTTCTGATCCGATGACGGCGATGGGCTGAATTTTTAATTGTATGAAATTATATAAAAACAACTTCAAAAATCACAATTAACTTGAAAAGTGTAAATTTGTATTTCGATAATCAAAATTTACAACAGAATGAATGAATTGACAAAAGCAAATGGTGCAAAGCTAACATTTGAAGACTTTAAAAATGAAAATGGAATAACTTATTGGTGGGCTTCTGACTTAGCAAATATGTTGGGCTATCAAAGTTTAAAGGCTTTTCAGACAGTATTAGACCGAGCAACTAAGGCATTCGTTTCATTGAACATACCTCATTATGAAAACATAATTGCTACTTTAAGGGATATAAATAATACCCAAGTACAAGATTTTAAATTAACAAGATTTGCTTGTTATATTGCTGTGATGAACGGCAATCCTCAAAAAATTGAAGTTGCTTCTGCACAAGTATATTTTGCTCAACAAACACGAAAATTTGAACTGTTTTTTGAAAGTAATAATGAAATTGAAAGACTCTTAATAAGAGAAGAACTTACAGAAGGCAATAAATCCTTGGCATCCACAGCAAAACAAGCAGGTCTTACAGATTATGCAAAGTTTGCAAACGCTGGGTATTTGGGAATGTACAATATGGAAAGTTGGAAATTAGCAAGTAAGAGGAATGTTAAAAAAGAAAAGCTGTTTGATACAATGGGCAGAACAGAGCTTGCCGCAAACCTATTTAGACTAACTCAAACAGAGGAGCGAATTAAAAGTAAGCATATAAGCGGTCAATCCAATCTTGAACAAACTCATTTTCAAGTGGGCAAAGAAGTTCGTAAAATAGTTAATGAAAACGTCGGACGGACACCTGAAAACCTTATTCAAGAAAAAGAATTACCCAACATTAAAAAAGAGTTGAAAGATGGATATAAGAAAATGCTAAAAGAAGACTCGCCGCCCAAAAAGAAAAAATAACTTCATACAACATCAGTTTGTGGCAAGTGGGGCTCGACGGAAGTAACTCAATATTTGGAATACTATTTATCATTTGTTCCATCGGACGTAATTAATTTGAACATTGGTAAGTAATTCAACCGCACGAAGAGTCTGACGTTGATAGTTTTGGCAACCGAAAAAGCCACTTTGAGCTGTACTTGGACGGTATGAAACAGTGCGGAGCCGACACTGCTCAGATCGAAACATTTGTGGAGACCTTAAAAAATACGGGAGATTTTAACGCGGCGTTCACAATTTCGGGAACACCGATTGAGGCTCGAAATTTTGTGGAGTTTACTTTCAAAACCATTGGAAGCAACAAAGATTATTTGCAAGCCGCCGTTTTTACTTTTGGGCGCGAAGACCTGATCCTATGAATGTTCCACTCGATCGTGAACGACATTTACAAAAGTTTTCCAGACAGTATTTCAATTTTTAAGTACTACCTCGAAAGACACATTGAAGTGGACGGAGACCACCACAGCCATCTGGCTTTGCAAATGACATCGAACCTGTGCGGCACAAACGAGCTGTTTTGGCAAGAAGCCCAGCAAGCAACCATCGAATCTTTGAAAAAGCGCATTGATCTTTGGGACGGGGTTTACCGACACATAACCAGTAGAAAACCTGTTGCCAACACGGATTTTGAGAAAGTGGAACTTTTGTACTAATTTTGAATAGCATTGGCCACCAGAATAGTATTTTAAATAAACTTTTGTGTTGAATCGAGCCGCAGTGGGTACCCCAGTTTGTACCACACCTGCGGCTCGGTTCAACCTCCCAACCTTCGCAAAGCCCCAAAACGCAATGACCGCTCAAAACGATAATATTGAGGCCGCCAAAAAAATATTGACCGCCTATTTAGAAAGCAAAGGTCTCCGCAAAACGCCCGAACGCTTCGCTATTTTGGAGGAGATATACGCCCGCGCCGACCACTTCGACGTGGACGAGTTGTACGTGACGATGAAAAACAAAAAGTACCGCGTGAGCCGCGCCACCGTTTACAACACCCTCGACGTGCTGGTAGATTGTGACCTGGTGAGCAAGCACCAGTTTGGCAAAAACTTGGCCCAGTACGAAAAAGCCTACGGTTTCAAACAACACGACCACCTGATTTGCACCGACTGCCACCACGTTTTGGAGTTCTGCGACCCGCGTATTCAAAACATTCAGAACATGGTTGGGGAGTTTTTGCAGTTTAAGGTCATGCACCACTCCCTGATTTTTTACGGGGCGTGCAACCGCCAAAATTGCGATAATCGGCCACCAGTATTGGCTGGTTTGTAGGCATGGTGGTTTTTCCGAACGCCAAAATTAACCTCGGTTTGCAGATCACCGAAAAACGCGCCGACGGTTTTCATAACATTGCTTCGTGTTTTGTGCCAGTGGGCTGGTACGACGTTTTGGAGGCTACCGAAGCCGATGCCTTCCACTTTGTGTCGTCGGGAATAAACATCCCTGGCAATCCCGCCACCAATCTCTGCGTGGCGGCCTACCAGCACCTCCAACGAGATTTTGACCTGCCACCGCTGCGGTTGCACCTCCACAAAGTAGTGCCAATTGGCGCAGGACTGGGCGGTGGGTCGGCCGATGCAGCCTTTGCGCTCAAACTGATAAACGCCAAATTTAAATTAGACCTCACCGACGCGCAGCTGGAGGAATACGCCCGCCCGCTGGGGAGCGACTGCGCTTTTTTTGTTCAAAATAAACCACAGTTTTGCTTCGATAAAGGCGACCAGTTTGCTGATATTTCGGTTGATCTGCGCGGCAAATACGTGGCCTTGGTCTATCCCAACCTCCACATTTCGACGGCCGAGGCATACGCGGGTGTGCGGCCCAAAACCCCAGAGATCGACCTCCGCCAGGCCCTGCAAAGCCCCATTGGCCAGTGGAGACACACCGTGAAAAACGATTTTGAAGACGCGCTTTTTGTAAAATACCCCGTTTTAGGGCAAACAAAACAAAAACTCTACGGCCAAGGAGCCAGCTACGCCAGCATGACGGGGTCGGGATCGACCATTTTCGGGATCTTTGAGACAGAAACCGACGTGCAGCCTCATTTTAAAGACTTTACCGTTTGGCAGGGTGCACTTTAAGTCCATCCGCTGCGCGTTTTTTTACGCGTACCAACCCGCGTACATCACGTAGTTATCGGCCGTTCGCATAAAAACTTCGGCCTGCTGCGGCGACACGTTTTTTAGGAATTTGGCGGGATTGCCAGCGTAGATAGTGCCAGGAGGCACGACGGTGTTTTGGGTCACGATGGCCCCCGCCGCAATGATTGACCCCGTTCCGACTACGGCACCGTCCATAATAATTGCCCCCATGCCTACCAGTACGCAGTCTTCGATGGTGCAACCGTGCACGATGGCGTTGTGGGCAATCGACACAAAATTGCCGATTGTGGTTTTGTGTTTTTGGTAGGTGCAATGAATCACCGCGCCGTCTTGCACGTTGCAGCGGTTGCCAAACGTAATCGAGTGGACATCTCCGCGCACCACGGCGTTGAACCAAACCGTGCAGTCGTGGCCCATCGTGACGTTGCCCACCACGGTGGCGTTGTCGGCAAACCAACAGGTCTCTTCAAACACTGGCGCAACGCCCCGAACTGATTTTATAAGTGCCATTTCGAGCTTGAAGCAAGTCTATACTAATTTTTTATATTTGATCCGCGTGGGCGTGGCATCGGTGCCAAGGCGTTTGCGGCGGTTTTCTTCGTAGTCCGAAAAATTACCCTCAAAATAATAGACCTGCGAGTTGCCCTCAAACGCCAAAATGTGCGTGGCAATGCGGTCTAAAAACCAGCGGTCGTGCGAGATAACGACGGCACAGCCCGCAAAGTTTTCGAGCCCCTCTTCGAGTGCGCGCAGGGTGTTCACGTCCAGGTCGTTGGTGGGTTCGTCGAGCAGCAGCAGGTTAGCACCTTCTTTGAGCATCATGGCCAGGTGTACCCGGTTGCGTTCGCCGCCCGAGAGCGTTCCGATCTTTTTTTCTTGGTCGGCACCCGCAAAATTAAACCGGCTCACGTAGGCGCGGGCATTGGTTTGGCGGCCGCCGAGGGTCACAAACTCGTTGCCGTCGGAGATGGTCTGGTAAACCGTTTTTTCGGCATCCAGCCGGTCGTGGCCCTGATCTACGTAGGCCCACTTCACGGTCTCGCCCACGTCGAAAGAACCCGCCAGTGGCTGTAAGTTATTGGTAATGAGATTAAAGAGCGTTGTTTTGCCCGCTCCGTTTGGCCCGATCACCCCCACAATTCCTGCGGGCGGCAGCGCAAAACTAAGGTTCTCGTACAGCAGCCGATCTCCAAAACCCATCGAAACATTGTGGGCTTCGATCACTTTATTTCCCAGGCGCGGCCCAGCGGGAATAAAAATCTCCAAGCGGTCTTCTTTTTGTTTGGCCTCCTCGCCGAGCATGCTTTCGTAGGCTCCCAGTCGGGCTTTCGATTTGGCTTGGCGTGCTTTGGGGGCCATTCTCACCCATTCCAACTCGCGCTGCAAGGTTTTTTGGCGTTTCGACTCCTGCTTTTCTTCCTTGGCCAAGCGTGCCTGTTTTTGTTCCAACCACGACGAATAATTGCCCTTCCATGGAATCCCCTCGCCGCGGTCTAACTCCAAAATCCAGCCCGCCACGTTGTCCAAAAAATAGCGGTCGTGCGTTACCGCAATCACCGTGCCCTTGTATTGCCGCAGGTGCTCCTCCAACCACAGCACCGACTCGGCATCTAAGTGGTTGGTTGGTTCGTCGAGCAGCAACACGTCGGGCTGCTGGAGCAGCAAACGGCAAAGGGCCACGCGGCGTTTTTCGCCGCCCGACAGGTTCACGACCGATGCCTCCGAGGGTGGGCAGCGGAGCGCGTCCATGGCTTTTTCGAGGCGGCTGTCCAGGTCCCAGGCATCGAGCTGGTCGAGGCGTTCTTGAACGTTGCCTTGGCGTTCTAAAAGTTTATCAAAATCGGCATCGGGCTCGCCAAATGCTTCGTTAATTTGTTCAAATTCTGCCAATAGATCAACGGTTTCTTTTGCGCCCTCCTCCACAATTTGGCGCACCGTTTTGGTGGCATCGAGCTGGGGTTCTTGCTCAAGCATACCCACCGAATAACCTGGCGAAAAAACCACGTCGCCCTGAAAGTTCTTGTCGATACCCGCAATGATGCGCAGCAAGGTTGATTTTCCCGACCCGTTGAGACCCAACACGCCTATCTTTGCCCCGTAAAAAAAAGAAAGGTAAATATTTTTAATAATCTGGCGGTTTGGCGGGATGATTTTACTCACCTTGGCCATTGAAAAAATAATGGTTTCGCTGCTCATGTTTTAGTTACTTTTGTGCAACAAATATCGGTAAATTCGTTTAAACTTAGCGGCTTTTAATGGTATCTTTGTCCCGACGTTATCCAGAACGCTTAATTTTAGTTCTGTCTGGCACACTTTGTGCAGATGCAGAATAATATTGAAATCGACGTTTGGCAAATAGCGCGCCCCCTCTAACCTGGTTTAGTAGATAAAAATTAAACATGGAAAATGTAACTTTAATGGACGAATACGGCTACGTCAAAGATGAGCTGGTATTTTTAAAAGGTTATTCTCAATATCCCGACCGCCGAATTGGCGAGGTCAAGCGCACCGAACAGGAGGCGATTGATTATTTCAAAAACCGATTTTCGATTGCCGTAACCAAAGTTGAGCAACTGGCCGAAGAAATAGAAAGCGCCCAAAACAAAGGCTCGTACCTCACAAAATTGGTGCAACTCCGCAAAAAATTGCTGGGTTTCGACGGCCTGGGCAACTTCATACCGCTGCTGGCAAAATTAGACGATTTAGAAAACTACCTCAGCGGGCTAATTGACGTAAATCAAAAGAAAAATTTAGAGATTAAGACTGCCCTCATCGAAGATATGAAGGCACTTGCCACCGACGAAAACCCCGACTGGCAAGGCGCAACGGACCTGCTCCAAGAACTGAAATTGAAGTGGATCAGAACGGGCCCCGTCGAAAAAACCGACGAACCCGACATTGAGGCCAACTTCCAGGCACTGATGGATGATTTCTTCCAACGTCGCCGCGAACATTTCTCAGAACAGAACCGAATTATAGGAGAACGTATTGCCCAGTACGACGATATCATCGAAAAAACATTCGCACTTTTGAGGATGTATAACGTGGGCGAAGCCCGCCTGATTTCGAAGACAATGGTGGACGAATGGCGCACAATTGGGGAGATTCCGCCGAAAAAAATGGCGAAAATGCTCAAAAAATACCGGGTTGCCCAGAAGAAACTCGGCGACAAGTTCAACCGCGTGAAAGGTATCGTGGTGGAGGTACGCGAAGACCCCAAGGTGGTTCAGCAACGCCTAATGATGGTGGAAGCCGAGAAATTGAGCCGCGAGCAGGACATTATTATGGCCGCCGACCGCGCCAAGGTGTTGCTCAACCAGTGGAAAGAAATTAAACTACCCCCCCGCACTGGCGACAAAATGGTGGCCGAGCGCTTTAGGGCGGCCTGCGACAAGATTTTTGAACTCAGTTACCTCGCTCGCGTGTTGAGCCGAAAATATCCTGCCCTCGAAATCCGCACCGAAGAAGACCAGTTGGTCATTAAAATTCGGGAGATGGAGTACCTCATTAAACGCGAAAAAGGCGACCTCGAGATTGCCATCAACGATGCCCAAAGCATGAACGCCGACGAGGAAACCCAACGCCAAGTGTTGGGCCGAATCAACATCCAGAAGCGAAAAGTTGCCATGAAAGAGGTGATCTTGAAAGAGTTTCAGACGCGCCTGTCGAAGGTCAGGGAGTAAAACTGCGCGGCAAGCCGTTCATATTATTTGGCCAAAGTGGTTGCAATAGTTTCTATTGCAACCACTTTGGCTTTACATGGCCACCAGTGTATTGCCCCGCAAAACTGGGACAACATCGTACAGATCGTGTTGGAGGCAAAACGATATGTCTTTTTGAATGCCAAGCCGTTGCAACCGCCGCACGTGCGACGACGACGCAACGTAGCCCATCAGATCGGCCTTGGCCTGGCCATACATCCGCTGGGCAATGAGTGCGCTGTCTTCGCCCACCAAATAATCGTTTTGGAGGGCCTCCACGAGCGCACCCGCAAAGAGGCTGTCCTCCAAGTTTACGCGGCCTTTCCAACCTGCGCAAAGCACCAGCACGTCGTATTGTTGCGATTTGAGGTAGTTTGCCACCGCACCCAGGTTCAAGAAAGCACCCACGAGCACTTTTACGGCCTCGGCTTTGGCCTTGGTAATAGACAAGGTGCCGTTTGTGGTGGTCATGGCTATATCGGCTCCGATGAGGCGGTCGTCCATGTAGCTAAACGGCGAATTATCTAAGTCGAACCCCTCTACTTTTTGGGCGTTGCGTTCGGCGGCGGCCACAAAACCTTTTTTTTGGAGGTCATAACATTCTTCGACCGTGGCCACGGGAATAATGCTGCGCACACCGTGGGCAAAAGCGGTGGTCATGCAGGAAGTGGCCCTAAAAATATCGGTCACTACCACAATCGAGTTTTCTATTTTGTGCAGGTGCAGCAGGTCAGGGGTTAGGCAAACGTCAATGCTTTTCATTCAATTTTTTATACGGTAGGTTTTACAAATGGTAACTTAACAACAACAGCTTTGAGGAGCCGATCGCGCACTTTCACAAAAATTTCGGTACCCGCCTTGCTGTACAACGTTGGTACGTACCCCAAACCAATGCCCTTACCGAGCACTGGCGACTGCGTACCCGAGGTGACGCTGCCGATCAGCGCGCCATCGGCGGCGCACAAATCGTAGTGGCCGCGCGGTATTCCGCGGTCAATCATCTCGAAAGCCACCAACTTACGCGCTGGCCCCGCCGCTTTTTGTATTTTCAGCGCCTCCGAATTAACGAACTCTTTGCTGAACTTCGTGACCCAACCCAGGCCAGCTTCGAGCGGCGAGGTGGTGTCGTCGATGTCGTTTCCGTAGAGGCAGTAGCCCATTTCGAGGCGCAGGGTGTCGCGCGCGCCGAGGCCAATTGGTTTGATGCCAAAATCGGCACCAGCCTCAAAAATGACGTTCCACATTTGTTCGGCGTGGTGGCTGCCAACATAAATCTCAAAGCCACCCGCGCCCGTGTAGCCAGTGGCAGAAATAATCACGTCGTCGATCCCAGCCATCGTTCCACGGCAAAATGTGTAGTAATCCATGGCCGACAGGTCGATGTCAGTCAGTTTTTGGAGCGTTTGGGTGGCTTGGGGGCCTTGCACGGCCAGCAGACACAGCTCGGCCGAGATGTTTTCCATTTCTACGCCGTCGGTATTGTGGGCGCAAATCCAGTTCCAATCTTTTTCAATGTTAGACGCATTTACAACCAAGTAGTATTCCTCCTGGTTGAGACGGT
Organism: Cytophagales bacterium; assembly: GCA_013298215.1. Classification (GTDB taxonomy): domain Bacteria; phylum Bacteroidota; class Bacteroidia; order Cytophagales; family Spirosomataceae; genus JAAFKE01. Next base: position 65,972 of record JAAFKE010000003.1, read on the forward strand.
AGACCAGCAGATCGTCCACCACGCCTCCGTCGGCGTTGGGCAAATAGCTGTACTGGATTTTTCCGTCGAACAAAACCGACGCGTCGTTGGCCGACACCCGCTGAATGAGTTCGAGTGCCTTTGGCCCGCGCAGCACAAACTCGCCCATATGCGACACGTCGAACACGCCCACGCCCTGGCGGACGGTGTTATGTTCTTCAATATCAGATGAATAGCGAACGGGCATTAAAAATCCAGCGAAGGGCACCATCTTGGCCCCCAAGCGTTGGTGAACAGCCTCAAGGGGCACTGATTGTAGTTCTTCGGTCATTAGGTTATTGGGTTGTTGGGAATATTTGCCGCTGTGAAACGGAAAGGCATTGGCGAAAAATGGGATTTAAAATATGTGTGTCGAGCCTCTGCCCAAACACTACCGAGTTACTCTATAAATCCGTTTTCCAGCAAAATATCGAGGTATTGTTGTTTTGACATCGGACAATTGGCTAAGTCAAGAAATTCGTCCTTGCTCAATTTGCATTGAAAGCTCATTTGTTTAATCAGGTAGCTTCCTAAGTCATCCTCACCGTGGCTAATTTTTGTGTGTAAAACAAGTTTTCCATTGTGGAACAATTCGAGCCACTTATGGTCGGCACTTTTGTGTTGGGCATCGCTAAACCCCTTTTCTATGAGATTTTTGTACGTTTTCTTGGCATTAATAACCGCCATTTGATTTACTTTTTACGATAATGTTAAGGATTGTTTTTATTGCCGATAGCCGTTTTGTTAGTTTGGTGTCGTCAAGTGAGTTGTAGCGGGTATAAATATAATCAAACTCTTGTGAGAAATTAATCTCGGCCTCATCGATAGTTAGCCCACACCCAACAATGTCCAACAGTTCGCAAGTTATCATATGGTAGTCGTCTTCTTTTTCTAATGAGCACCTCAAAGGACAGTTAAGTTCATAAATAACGTCTTCGTGCACAACCACGCTCGGCGCATACGATAGCGAAGCCTTTTTGCCCGAATACTCCTCTAATATTTTGGTGTTTTTTGCACCATTCTTCGTTGTTGTCTTAACTTTTCTTATGCTGATGTCTTCGTATATTTCAGGATCTTTGTTCTCGATAATACTCACACTTAGGGCATCTTTTGCCTCTCTACTAAATTTTCCAACTTTGTACAAAGGCAATATTGCACTGTGACCATTTTTCGTTTCTACCTCAACTATATTCACTGGTGCCGTGCCAAAACTTTTTGTAAATCCATACAGACCGTCTACGATTTCGTTCCTCACATATCCCTCCGGATAATGTGTTTTTATTTTACCGAGATCTCCCTTTTCTAATAAACCCATTAAAATCTCAAATTTATTAGAAACTGTTACCCGTTGTTTTTGCACTCCCGTTCCGAGCGTTGGCTGTATTCTGTTTGTGAAAGAGAACGATGGCACGGCACTTCCAGCAGTAAAACCAACGAGTTCGACTTTAAAATTATTTAGGTCAATGGTGTCTTCGTCGGATACGCTTACTCGGGCAATGGTTTGTAGTAAACTTTGTAGATTTTTTGCTATCTCAATAAGATAATCAACTGGCAATGAATTGAACTTGCCAATTTCTCCACCAATTTGAATACTTATCTTATCCTTGATTTTCATATTGTAGTAGCAACGAGCCGTAGTTAGGTTTGGCACACAAAATTACAAATACTGTACCAATTAAACGCTTTTTGTACATATCATTTTGCGATTCGGTCTGCTCAACCATCTTATACTAAGTGTAGGCGTTGGCCCTAAAAACCTTCTTTCTCCTCTTCCTTTTTCTTGGCGGGCTTTTTACCCGGCATCGTGGTTTCTTTCGTGGTTTCTTTGCCCGCCACTTTGGGGTCGGCGGGCGCGTTGGTCATTATTGCTTTGCCGTATTTGTCATACAGCGGCTTGCCATCTTTGCCCAGGACAGGCACCAATTTAGGCGTGTCGGCCAGGGTCTCCTCAGAGGCAGGGCTGGGAGCGGTTTTTTTGGCGTTTTTGCCAACTGGTGCGGGCGGAGTTTTGGCAATAACTTTGGGCTGCGGGCGGGCTTTGGTTTTGTAAACGTTCATGCACCGCTCCAAAAATGAGTTGCGTTCGTCGAAACCCAACGGCACCATTTTGAAGTCTTTTTCTTTCGATTTGTCTCCTTTACCCTTTGCCATTAGCATGTCATTAAAGGTATAGTCCGACGACACCACACCCAGTTGGCCGTCTTGCCAATCGAAAAAATACCACAACTCGGGCGAAACCTCCACGTAGATGCTCACCTCGTCGTCTTTGCTGCGCTTTCTGATCTCGACGTAGCCGTTCATTTCGGCGTTAATGTCGTTGTTGCCCAAATTAGAAACACCCAACGTACCACCAACGCTATAAAACGAATTTTGGCTGGCCGACCACCGCAGATCGACGTTCGAGAGCACCACCGATGCGTTGAACTTCGACGACGCGTCGGTGAGTGGTCGGTAGTCGGCAGCTCGGCGATTGAGGTACGTTTCGGCTTGTTTTGGGCCAATGAGTGCCGTCAGTTTGGCCAACAGGCGGTCGAGATTCGGTTCGGCAGGATCGTCGTTTTTGTTTTCTAAGTTCTCCTCCACAATCTTTTTTGCAATCTCGCCCATGGCTTGTGGGGCGGCCAAAAAATTAAAACTCAGCAGTGTATTAAACTTATACGCATTGCTATCTACGTTGATCGATGCCAAGCCCGCCGCCATAAACATCTCGTCTTTGCTATAAGTTTTTCCGCTCCGCATAAAGTTCAATACGCCCTGGTAACTAATAACCCCCTTGGCATCGTTGAAAGTATAAGCATTTTGCTCGTCGATCAGCTCGCTGTCGGCCTTCGGTTTAGGCACAATTTTGAAGGACTTTGTGGCCTCGTTGAACGACATTGAACCCGTGGCCAAAAAAATATTTTGATCGTTTTTTGATTCCTTCGTTGATAAAAAAGTGCTGTACAGGCCGTCGGCACCCGACCTGTAATGTAGGCCCACAAACAACGGGTCTTCGGTTTCGTTTTTGAGGGTCTGGTCAATTTTGATGGCCACGTTTTTGGTAGGTATTTCTTTGAAACCAATCCAAGAACTCAGCAAATCGACCCTTTTTTTAATGATCGGTTTCACGTAGCCACTAAACTGCAAATTGGGCTCGGGGGCAAGCATAACCATGCTCCCTTTGTACTGAATGCGCGGCGAAATAATGAAATTATCAGCCTCGGTGATTTCGGCGCGTGCCGCCGTGAAAAAAGTTTTGGTTGCCGTTTTATTTTTGGCGTTGGCCACCACCACATTAGGGCGCAGCTCAAAATTGCCCATTTTTACGGAAACAGAGTCGTTTTTGATGGTAATATATTGGTAGGTGGCATCGCCAGAGAACTTGTTTCGGGACGAGATTGTGATATTTCCATTTTTTAGTCGGTGGTATTCGTTGAGTGTATCGAGCAACAAACGGGCATTTTTGAAAGGCTGCATGTCTCCGTTTCGACGGATGGTTACCAAGCCTTTTTCGGGCAGTACCTTGGCATCCGCCGATTTTATATACGGCACCCCGCTGATACTTAACGTCATTTTCTCGATCTCGTACAAGGCCGCCGACCCGTTAAAAATAAGTCCTTCTTGCTCGGGTGCGGTGGCCGAAAAAGTAGAGGTCAAAACATCGCCTTTCATGGCAATCGTCTTGGCGTTTATGTTCCACTGCGCCCGGTTAATGGACGTGCGGTAGGCGGCAAACGGAAACTCTACGCTCGAGCTCGTCTCCAGCGCGTTGTTGTTGGATACTATGCCCACGGCTCCCTTCACGATATTAAAGTCAATGTCAACGTTTTGCCCCAACAGCACGGGTCTGAAAGAGTTTTGCTGCTGCGTCGAAACGATTTTGAACTGGGCCTCGCCCGCCGAAAAACCCTCTTTGTTGAATTTTATGTCCTGCGACAACAACTCCGAATCGTCGCGTTTGAGCTGTCCGCGCCCGTACAGACCCGTCGAACGCAGCACCACGCGCCCGTCTAACTTGGTGCTGGCGTTGTAAAAACTAAACGTGTTTCCCTTCGTCGAAAAACTCATGCTATCGGCGCGTGGTACCCACCGCATGGTGTAGTTTCGCATGTCTACTTTCGGGAAGTACGCCTTTCCAATCACCATTTCTTTGATCTCGGCCTCGGTGCCAAAAGCCGTCAGCGAGTCGGTCAAAAAGAGCATATCTTGCGTTGGCACGCGCGCACTCAGGTGCATTATCTCTCCCTTTGAACGAAGCCCTCTTTTGTCCATCACCAAATTGGCACCAAATTTTACGTTGGTATTTTTGTTGTATACCTTGAAACCCGCCGCTGGTACGCGGTACTCAAAGCCCAGCGAATTGTCGGGCATGGAGCGGAGTTCGGCCTTGAAATCGGGAAAAATTCCGTCTGAGTGAAACGTCCCGAGAAATACAATGTCGGCCATTCCCAGACTATCGTAGTCAATAGAGGGTATTTTAAAATAGGTTTTTCTGCTGTACGCCACATTACCACGGTCGGCCTGGTCGAAAAAAACGGTCATTCCTTCGGGAATACTGAGGCGTGGAAAAACCGAATTTTTGATTTTTCCAGATTTGTTGGCGGGGTCATTTAGGTAAATCCTTCCCGATTTTTCGTATTTCACGTCCTCGCCAATCTCCGTTGAGCCACCCTTGCTGTAAACCGATTGCGGCACAAAGGTAATGGACTCTATTTTGGTCAAATCGACAAAAAACTTGTCGTAATTAAACTTCAAGTCGTTTCCCTTAAACCTAAAATTAGCTGACTTCAACTGACCGTTGAGCGTAAAGTCACGGTTTCGCCCCATTCGGATTTGCTTGTCGGACGGCTGGGCAAATATTTTCAGTGAATCACTGATCGTAAACGTGTTCACCCCCCTGATCGTCAGGATACTATCGGCCAGATCGATGGAGGCATTGGCCAAACTTTCTGTGTTGTTGAAGAGCGACGTAATCTGAAAGTTGTCGTAATCGGTTTTGTTTATGTTGGCCAAAATGTACAAAATTCCTTTTTTAGAAAGTGCATACAGGTCAGTTTTGGGGTTGTTTTCTAAGTAGCTCTGCCGCACCATTTGGTTCAAACTTCCGCGCACAACCTGCTCATCTTTTTTGTAGAATGTAGCCAAATCGTAGGGCGTAAAATTGGGTACTTTTTGCTTTTGCACATAGTTTGCAGCCATCAGAAGCGGATGAAACCCAAACTCCGAACTAATAGCCGAAAAGCGCTCGGGTTTAAAAAAACCGAACGACTCAAACCGGATAGGCACTTCGGCCTTACCCGAAACGACGTAGAACTCCAACTGGTTTTTAGGAAAGCTCCAGCGCAACATTTCCGAATACACATACATTTTATGGTACGTGTCGGTGTAGGGCACGTCGCGGTAGCTGGTACCATCGGCGCGGTCGAGTTTGAGCAACCCCGCCACGTCGGCATACATAAATCGAACACCCGGGTGGTAAAGCGAGTCGTTTTTTCCTATCATCGTAACAAACGAAGCCAGCGGGGCCGTCACCACGGTGTCGCTCAATATAAACTTGCGGCTCTTTGCCCTAAAAGCCACTTTGTTGTCTTTCAAAACGGTTATTTCCGACGGCTCGTTGTTCAGGGACGTGCTCAGGCGGTTTTTGCCCAACAGCGTTAGCCCGCCTTGGTAACGAATGTTGGCACTGAAACTACGCAAAACAGCATCGTTGGCATAGGACACAAAAACGGGCTGGTTCGACGGCACCCCGCGCGGGCGGCGCTTGCTCTCGAAATCGAAAACGCCCTTTATGGGCTTGGCCAGGCGGGTTTCGTAGCGCAGCGTCACGTCGTCGGCACTGATTTTGGGCGTGTTCACATTAAAAACGTATTCGCTCAGTTGCACAGCAATGGCGGGGTCTCCGGCTACTTCCCAGGAGAACCGTCCGTTTTTGCCAACAAAAAAACCTTCCTTCACCGACAGCACACCGTCGGTCTGCGACAGCGTGACGGAGTCGTTGAAGGTGGTCATTACCAGGTCAATTCCTTGAAAATCAATAACCGCACCGCTGGCAGTTGGTAGTTTTCGCTTTTGATAATCAGGCACTTTTGCGTCGGCACTGTCGCTCAGAATGGTGTTGGAGTCCCAGCCGTCGTCTTTTTTGGCCATTTCTACCGTCCTCACCACCTCGGTATTGGTGTCGGTATACCTAAAATTAAACGTGCCACCGATGGCGTAGAGTTTATTGTAATTTGAATTATAAAGCAACCGCGACTCGTAGAGCAGGTGGGCTTGTTCAAAGAATTTGAGAACCAATTTGGGGTCGTTGCTGTCGGTTATTCGGGCGGCCACGTCCAAAAACGCGTCCATGGCCACGGGAGTAATGTTGTGTACATAAATAGCCGCGTGGATACCCGCGAACATTTCGACAAACTGCGGATTGGCCTTGTAGCCCTTGCTGACCAGTTTTTTGACCATGGCCATTGCCTTGGCTTGCTGTTGGCTGCTGAAACGCGGGTCTAACCAGACTGCTTTTAGGCGTTCGCTGGCCTTGGCATACTGGGGCGTACCGCCATACGACATCATTTTTTCTACATCTGCCACAAACTGCGCGGGGTCGTCGGAGAGCCGCACCAGTTGGCCCCGGAGCGCACCGTGAAACAGCAGTAGAAACAAAACGAAGACGCGGGACAGTTTTTTCATGGTCTAATTATTTCTTTCAAAAACAACGGCACTCCAATTGTTGAGACTTTTCTTTTTGGTGGCTTTCAGGCCCACCTCGGCGGCTTTGGCTTCTATGTCGGGTTCGTCGTGGGTATAAAAACCGCTCACAACCAGCGTGGCGGTGGGCTTCATGAAGGTTGCATACATGGGTATCTCGCGCAGGAGGATGTTTCGGTTTATGTTGGCCAGCACAATGTCGTAGGTTCCAGCGGGACAGTCTTCGATGGTTCCCTGAAACAGCGAGATATTTGTCTGGCAACCGTTTAGCTCGCTGTTTTCGACGGCATTTAGGTACGCCCACTCTTCAATATCAAAGGCCGTGGCGCGGCTCGCGCCCATTTTTAGGGCCAAAATAGCCAAAATACCCGTCCCGCTGCCCACGTCCAGCACCGTTTTGTGGGCGTGGTCTATGCCCAACTGCAAGGCCATAACCGAGGCGGTGGTTTCGTGGTGGCCCGTCCCGAACGACATTTTGGGATTAATCACAATATCGTATTCAAAATGGGGGCTGACGGCGTGGTGCGTGGCCCTCACTATAATTCGGCCTTCGACCTCGATGGGTTGGTAATTGCGCTCCCATTCTTCGTTCCAGTTTTTTTCTTCTAACGTTACCACGTGCCACGCTATTGCGGTCATTTCTTGGTATTTAACGATTATTTCCAGCAGCAAGGCCTGGTCGTAGTCGGGCAGTTGAACGTAGGCGTTGAGGCCGCTGTCGGTTTCGACGAACGATTCGTAGCCAATTTCGGCCAGTTCGGCCATGAGCATATCCGTAAAATCGGCCGAGGCCGTGAGTTGCAATTCGTTATAGACCATTGATTTGGGTGTTTGGCGGCAATTTACATTCAAACAGCCATTGTATCCAAAACCCCGCTGGCTGCACGCCCAATATTACCCACACAAAAGCTATTCTTTGGCTCCAACATTGTTGCCACTGACCAAAAAACACGGTCTTCTACAAACACCAGCAACGATCTACCGAGTGCCTATTGTTTTCTCAATCCACCACCGGTGGTGTTGGGCGCTTACCCGAATTGAACTTTTGCGTTTGTTGGTTTTTTTACATTCTTTTGTCGGTGGGTTGTCCTTTGGTTTAATGAACATGAATACCACTCCCACTTTGCGAGCAATACCCACCAACATACCTTGAAAATACAGACCAACGCCCAGTACCTACTCCACGACAGCCGCCAACTGATGTTCCCCGAGGCGAGTGTTTTTTTCGCCATCCGAGGCCAGCACCACGACGGCCACGACTACGTGCTGCCCCTCTACGAGCAGGGCGTTCGGGAGTTTGTGGTCGAGGGTGGCGTACTTTCGGGAGCTCAAAAACAAGCGTTTGAGGAATTAAAAAATGCCAAATTTTGGGTTGTCGATAACGCACTCCTCGCCATGCAACAATTGGTGGCCCACCACCGCACGCAGTTTCACGTTCCGGTGGTGGGCATAACGGGTAGCAACGGCAAGACGATCGTAAAAGAATGGTTGGCGCAACTGCTGGCACCCGAGTTTAACGTCGTGAAAAGCCCAAAAAGCTATAATTCTCAGCTGGGCGTGCCGCTGTCGGTGTGGGCCATGAACGCCACCCACACGCTGGGCATTTTTGAGGCGGGGCTTTCTAAACCCCACGAGATCGAACACATTGAGCCCGTGGTGCGCCCCACAATCGGGATTTTTACCAACATTGGGCCAGCCCACGACGAAGGTTTTAGGAGTACGAAACAAAAGATTACCGAAAAACTGCGGCTCTTCTCGCACGCCCAAAAACTTATTTACTGCGCCGATTACGAAGATATAGATACCGAGGTAAACATCATTTTGCGCGCCGCCAACCCCACCATCGACCTGGTGGCTTGGGGCAAAAAGAAAAACGCGCGCGCCAAATACCAGACGCTGTTTGACGCTGTGGCCCAGAAACTGACGGTGAACGACCACGTTTTTTCGACCCACTTCAAAGATGCAGCATCGGTAGAAAACCTAACGCACTGCATTGTGTTGATGCTCGAAATGAAGTACGCTCCCGCACTCATTGAGCAACGTATTGCGCTGCTGCGGCCCGTTTCGATGCGCCTCGAAATGAAACAAGGTACCAATAACTGTTATTTGATCGACGATTCGTACAACAACGACTTGGCTGGACTAACGATGGCGTTGCAGTTTTTGAGCCAGCAAGAACAACGGCCCCAAAAGGTGGTGATCCTGTCGGATTTATTGCAGACGGGCCAGAAAGAACCCGATCTTTACCAGCACATTGCCCAACTGCTGGCCGAAAAAAAAGTTGATCGACTCGTAGGAATTGGCGCGGCATTTGGCCGAAACAGCGCATTTTTTGAAACAGGCAGTTTGTTTTTTTCCGACACGGAGGCATTTATGGCCGCAGCGCTGGTTTTTAAAAACGCACTCATTTTGGTGAAAGGTGCGCGCCCGTTTGAATTTGAACGAATTGTGAATCAGCTCCAAGAGAAGGTACACGGCACGGTGCTGGAAATAAATTTGGACGCGCTCACCCACAACTTAAATTATTACCGCGAAAAAGCGGGCGCAAATACCAAGATCATGGTCATGGTAAAAGCCTTTGCCTACGGCAGTGGCAGCGCGGAGGTGGCCCAATTGTTGCAGTTTCATCGGGTCGATTATTTGGCGGTGGCCTACGCCGACGAGGGCATCGAACTACGCCAAAACGGCATCGAACTACCCATTATGGTCATGAATCCCGCCGCTGGGAGTTTCGAGAAAATGTTTGAGCACAACCTCGAGCCCGAGATTTATAGCCCCCGCATTTTGGAATACTGGCTGGCGTTTGTGGCACAAAAAAAGGGCAAAAAAACGCCAAAAATCCACCTAAAACTCGACACGGGTATGCACCGCCTGGGCTTTGTGGAAAGCGACCTGCCAACGCTCATTGCCCAGATTACAGAAAATCCAGTTTTGCGGGTAGCCACTGTTTTTAGCCATTTGGTGGGTGCCGACGAAAGCAAACACAACGCATTTTCGGAAAAACAGTTCGCGCTTTTCGGAGCCATGTACGGCCGCATCGCCGCCGCATTGGGCTACCAGCCAGCGCGGCATATGCTAAATTCGGCGGGAATTGTGCGGTTTCCCGACTTTAAAATGGACATGGTTCGGCTCGGAATTGGCCTTTATGGGGTGGAGGTAAACCAACTGGAACAACGTTTTCTGAGGCCCATCGGAACGCTCAAAACGGTGATTTCTCAAATAAAAAACCTCAAAGCGGGGCAAACGGTGGGCTACGGTCGGCGCGGGGTCTTGGAACGTGACGCTCGGATTGCGACCATTGCCATTGGCTACGCCGACGGTTTTGACCGTGGTTTCAGCGGGGCAGTGGGGCGTGTGAGCGTGGGCGGCGTGCTTTGCCCAGTGGTGGGCAATGTGTGCATGGACATGACGATGATTGACATTACCGACGTGCCAACCGCCCAAGAAGGCGATGAGGTGGTTGTATTTGGTGCTCAAAACCCGATTACAGACCTCGCCCGCGCCATCGGCACAATTCCTTACGAAATTTTAACGGGCATTGGCGCACGGGTGAAGCGGGTGTTTTTTAAGGAGGGTAACTAAACGAAGAGTGATCCCAATAGGACTCGAACCTATGACCGACGGATTAGAAATCCGTTGCTCTATCCAACTGAGCTATGGGACCAACAATGACGCAAAAGTAGCGTTTTTTCGGCACAACACAAAGCAATTGCTTGGCATAATAAACATTTCGGCGTGCCGACTGGCGCATTTGGCTTTTGCTTGAACGGCCAAAGTTTGCCATATTTGCCCTCCTCCCGATAGAAAACACCGATTCGCTGCTTTTACGAGAGTTATTAGTTCAATTGTTTCAAAACCCTGCTTCTGAATGAAAAGAATTGCCGCTTCTATTTTGCTAATCACCTTTTTCTCGGCCAATGCCCAGGTAGCCGACGATTATTACCTACCCCAAAACGTGACCTACAACGCGGCCATTCCGACCCCCAAACAGTTTTTGGGGTATCAGGTGGGCGAGTGGCACGTGGGCCACGACCAGCTGGTGGCTTACCTACGAAAATTGGCGGAGGTTTCTGACCGCGTAGATGTGTCGGAATACGGGCGTACCTACGAAAACCGCCCGTTGATTCACCTCACGGTGTCGTCGGCCCGAAACCTGAGCAACCTCGAAAGCATCCGTAACGAACACAAAAAACTGAGCGACCCCGCCCAGTCGAACGGCCTGAATACCAAGGCAATGCCCGTGGTGGTTTGGTTGGGTTATACCATTCACGGCAACGAACCCAGCGGCAACAACGCCGCGCTGCTGGCCGCCTACTACTTGGCCGCCGCCCAGGGGCCTGGTATAGACTCGCTCCTGAACGAGTCGGTTATTTTGCTCGATCCGACGATTAATCCCGACGGCTCAAATAGGTTTTCGAGTTGGGTGAACACCCACAAAAGCCAGAATTTAGTGACCGACCCCAACAGCCGCGAGTTTGGCGAAGCCTGGCCAGGTGGCCGCTCCAACCATTATTGGTTCGACCTCAACCGCGATTATCTTTATATGCAGCACCCCGAAAGCAAAAGCCGCATGGCGGTGTTTCACCAGTGGAGACCCAACGTGCTGACCGACCACCACGAAATGGGAACGGGTTCAACGTTTTTTTTCCAGCCGGGCGTACCCTCGCGCACGCACCCGCTCACGCCCAGACGAAACATTGAACTTACCCAGAAAATAGGCAAATACCACGCCGCTGGTTTAGACAAGATCGGTTCTTTTTATTACACCGAAGAAAACTTCGACGACTACTACTACGGCAAAGGCTCGTCGTACCCCGACGCGCACGGTTGCGTTGGTATTTTGTTTGAACAGGCCAGCTCGCGCGGCCACGCCCAAGACTCGCAAAATGGCGTGGTGACGTTTCCGTTTACCATCAAAAACCAGCTTACCACCACCCTCACCAGCCTGCAAGCCGCGCTTGCCATGCGCACGGAGCTACTCGACTACCAACGTGAATTTTATAAAGAGCCCAGTTCTGACCCCGTAAAAGCATTTGTTTTTGGGGAGTCGAACGACAAGGTGCGCCTTTGGGAAATGGTTAATATCCTGCAACGGAACCAAATAGACGTGTACCCGCTCGGAAAAGATGAGGTTGTGGAGGGCAAAAAGTTCGTTAAAGGCAGCTCGTTTGCAGTGCCAATGAACCAACCCCAACACCGTTTAATAAAAGCTATTTTCGAGAAACGAACTACCTTCGAGGACAGTTTATTTTATGATATTTCGGCCTGGGGAATGCCCCTTTGCTTCAACGTGCCAAATGCCGAGGCTAAAACACCCGTGGCTTTGGGCGAAAAAATAACCAAAAACGACTTCCCAAAAGGCAAAGTACTGGGCAAAAGCAACCTGGCTTATATGTTTGAGTGGGACAGTTATTTTGCTCCCCGCGCCGCCAATGAACTAATGCAACGCGGCTACCGCCTCAAAACAGCCACCCAGCGAATTACGGCAATCATAGACGCTGGCACGACTAAGATGTTTGATTATGGCACCGTTCAGGTGCAACTAACTGGCAAAAATGCCGAAGCGGCCCAAGCACTTCTACAAACCATGGCCGCCCGCGACGGCATAGATTTTTATGCCATGCCAACTGGGCTCACCCCGCAAGGACTCGATTTGGGCAGCGAAAACTTTAAGAATATGCGGCAACCCCGCCCACTCATGCTCGTGGGTGCGGGCGTGAACAGCTTGGACGCAGGAGAGGTGTGGCACTTATTGGACACCCGAATGAATATGCCCCTCACAATGGCCGAAATAAGCACGGCCAACCGCGTAGACCTGGGCAAATACAACGTCATTGTGATGGCCAGTGGCGATTACAACGCCCTGCAAGACGACAAACTCAAACGCTGGGTGCAGGCGGGCGGCACGCTCATTGCCATGACCGAGGCCCTAAATTTTGTGTCCGAAAAGGGAATTGCCCCCATTAAAATGAAAAAACTCCCCGCCGACACAACGGCAACAATGCTACCCTACGCGCTGGCCGACCGATACAGGGGCGCACAGGCCACGGGCGGAGCCATTTTTCAGTCGCAGTTGGATGTCTCTAATCCGATGGGTTACGGCTTTAAAGACAGCATCATTAACACTTTTAGAGACCACAACGTAGTAATGGAACCCGTGAAGGATGCCTTCGCCGCGCCACTTCGCTACACCAACAAGCCGCTGGTGAGCGGGTATATTTCGGCCAAAAACGAGAAATTTATGCGCGGAACACCCGTAGTTGCCACCTACAATGTGGGTGCGGGCAAGGTTATCGCCATTACCGACAACCCCAATTTTAGGGCCTTTTGGTGGGGAACCACCAAACTGTTTTTGAACGCCGTGTTTTTTGGCAATCAGATAGGCTCGGGGCGGTTCAACCCATTCGAGGACTAATACATACTGAACCCCGCCGTTTTTTGAACTTCCTGCCGCGTTGAGCCATTATTTGATTGGAAAATGCCTAATTTTGTGAACAAATTATTAACCGTAGCGTTTATAGTTAATAATTTGTTCAAAACCAGTCTAAAAAATAGAGTCAAAACAATGAGCGCACCGAAGGAGTTTTCTGTATCGACCCACACTGAGCCGCACCGCATTAGAACACGCGAAATTCTGAAATCGCACCCCGAAATCAAAAAATTGGTAGGCCGCAACGTCAATACCTTTTATATAATGGTGGCCGCAGTGGCTTTCCAAGTGCTGGGAGCGTATTTGTTGAAAGACCAAGCCTGGTGGGTGGCGCTGATTGCGGCATATTGCCTGGGCGCGTTTGCGGTTCACACACTTTTTGTGAGTATCCACGAATCGGCGCACAACCTTATCTTTAAGAAACCGACGCACAATCTGCTCGCCGCCATTTTTGCAAACCTGCCGTCTATTTTTCCCACGGCTATTTACTTCCGTCACTTCCACATTAAGCACCACGCCTTCCAGGGAGTACACGAGTTAGACACCGACCTACCAGATTATTGGGAAGCCAAGCTCATTGGGGCGGGCTTCGTGGGCAAGTCTATTTGGCTGTTTATGTTCCCGATGTTTCAGGGCATCCGCACGCTTCGCGCCCGCGAGGTAAAACCTTTCGACGGCTGGGTGGCACTCAACTTTGTGGTTCAGATTGCTTTTGTGGTCGGAATCATTGCGTTCACGGGTTGGGTTGGGTTTTTATATATGTTCGCAAGTTTCTGGTTTTCAGTAGGTTTCCATCCACTGGGCGCGCGCTGGATCCAGGAGCACTACCTGGTGGTTGATAAAAACCAAGAAACGTATAGCTACTACGGGCCGCTCAACGGCGTGAACCTAAACGTAGGATACCACAACGAACACCACGATTTTCCTTCGATCCCGTGGCAAAACCTTCCAAAAATCAAGGAAAAGGCACCCGAGTTTTATGATACGCTTCACTACCACACCTCTTTTGTGCGGCTTTGGGGTAAGTTTATATTCGACCAAGAGATAAGCCTATACTCGCGCATTATCCGTAAAAACAGGGGTAAAGTGAGCCTGTCCGACCCATCGAAGCCAGACACTGAGCTGATGGCCGTAATGAACTAAGAAACCCGTCTTCCTCGCCCATGAAGTCCGTATTTTCTTTCTGGCGAGATTTCATTGATCTCCTATTTCCCCGCGTTTGCTTGGCCTGTGCTGGCGAGTTGGTAGAATCCGAAGAACTCGTTTGCACAGGCTGCTGGGCGGCCATCCCCAAAACGCAGTCCCACGTGCACGCTCTGCCCGCCTTGCACGCAAAATTTGCGGGAAGGGTGGCAGTTAAACACGTTTTTAGCTACTTCTCGTTCGAGAAAAGTTCGCGGGTTCAAAACCTGCTCCACGAACTAAAATACAAAAATCAAACTGAGTTGGGCATCGTGCTGGGCAAGTTCTACGGCACCGACCTGCGCCAAATTGGGTATCAAGGCCAGTTAGACTTGATAGTGAGTGTGCCTCTGCACCCAAAAAAATACCAACAACGCGGCTACAACCAAAGCGACCTTTTTGCCGAAGGGCTGTCGGCTGCGTTGGGCGTGCCGTGGTCGGGCGTGGCTTTGCAGCGAGCCACCTACACCACCACGCAAACCAATAAAAATCGGGCCGAGCGTTGGCAAAACGTGGCGGGCGTGTTTGTGGCGCCAAACGCAGCCGATGTGGCGGGCAAGCGCGTTGCCCTCGTGGACGACGTGATGACGACTGGCGCAACCATCGAGTCGGCAGTTGTGACGCTGCTGAACGCGGGTTGCCGCGAGGTGTCCGTTATCACAATTGCGGCGGTTATGTAAAAAAGTTTGTTATCGTTTCGCGCACAAGACCTCAGACGATTTTTTGTTTTACAGCTTTGGGTCGTATAATTGCACGGTATTAGTTCCTCAACCTATGGCTCCTTCCCGAAAATCCGATGTTAGTTTACTGTTTAGTTTGCCCGTAATCGTAGCTGCACTTGGCTACTTTGTTGATATTTACGACCTGCTGCTGTTCGGCATCGTGCGGGTGCCAAGTCTAAAATCGCTGGGCCTCACCGACGCGGAGGTGTCGAACGTTGGCGTAATGATATTTAATTGGCAGATGGCGGGTCTGCTCTTGGGCGGTATCTTGTGGGGTGTTTTGGGGGACAAAAAGGGTCGCCTTTCAGTACTTTTTGGTTCTATCATTACTTACTCGCTCGCCAATGTGGCTTGTGGGTTCATTCCGCAGGTCACGTTCATGTCGCAGACCGATTACTACGCGCTCATGCGGTTCATTGCGGGCGTGGGCTTGGCGGGCGAGTTGGGCGCGGGCATCACGCTGGTGTCGGAGGTGTTGCCCAAAGAGCTACGCGCCATCGGTACGTCTCTGGTGGCGGGCGTTGGGCTTTTCGGCGCGGTGGTGGCCTACTTCACCGTCGAAATTTTTAACGATTGGAGCATCGCTTACTTTGTGGGTGGTGGCCTTGGTTTTGGCTTATTACTGCTGCGGGTGGGCGTGTCGGAGTCGGGAATGTTCAAGGAAGTAGCTGGCCAACAGCAGGTCATCAAAGGTGATTTTCTTTCGTTTTTCACCAACCGCGACCGTTTTTTGCGCTACATGAAGTGCATAGGCATTGGCCTGCCAACGTGGTTTGTGATCGGTATTTTGGCCACATTTAGCAACGAAATTGGCCAAGCCTTGGGCATCGTCGGGGGCATCAAGCCTGGCTTGTCCATCATGTGGTGCTACGTGGGCCTGGCCAGCGGAGACCTGGCCAGTGGTTTTGTGAGCCAGTGGATGGCTTCGCGGCGCAAAGCCGTTGCGTTTTTTATGGTATTTTCTTTGCTGGTCTCAACGGTTTGCCTCTTCGGCCAAATCCAAAACGCCGCCACTTTCTATGCCTTGGCGGTAGCTTCGGGCTTTGGAATCGGGTACTGGGCCATGTTCGTGACCATCGGCGCGGAGCAATTTGGCACAAACCTACGCGCCACGGCCGCCACCACCGTTCCTAATATGGTGCGTGGAACAGTTATTTTAATGACGATGTTATTCAAAGACCTTAAACCTTCACTTGGCGTTTTAGTGTCGGCGGCGGCGGTGGGTTTTATTTGTTACGCAATTGGGTTTTATTCTACCTACACCATCTCCGAAACGCACGGAAAAGATTTAGATTTTTTAGAAAAATAATTGTAAGCTAAAACCATCAGACCAAAAAATACTACAGTCCATGCCGAATCTCGTTCAAATTAAGTCTGCCGATGTCAGCGCATTGTCAAAACTTCAGAAACAATTCAATTCGAGTATCCGAAAGATAAACGTGCTAAAAAAGGAGTTGGAGGTTGTACAAACCGAAATGGACAATGTACAAGTCAGAATTGCAAAAGACATCATTCCGATTGAACGCAAGCTAATCAGTTGCCAGGTCGAAGAGATAAAACTGTTGGATGTTCAGCACGCATCGGGTATGTTTAAAAAGAGAGATGCCCAAACGCTCTCGGAACTGATCTGGGCGCGGTCGTTTGAGTTAATTGAACAACTCGACGTGCAGGATTTGAAACCCATCTTTGAGCGGCACAACGGCGGCGTGAGTTTTGAGGACGAAAACCGCAAGGCCGACGAAGCTATTTCGGAGTCGATGAAAGAAGTGTTTGTAAAAATGTACGGGGTAGAGTTTGAGGACGATGCCGACGTTGGTTCGGCGGAAAAATTCCAGGAATACGTGGCTCAAAAAATGGCCGACCAAGAAGCCAACGACGACGCGCGCCGCGCCAAACGCAAAAAATCGCCGAAGCAACTCGAAAAAGAGCAACGTCTGCAAAATGAAGAGAAGCAACTTAGCAAAACTGGCCGCCAGATTTACCTCGAATTGGTCAAAGAGTTTCATCCCGACCGCGAGCAAGACGAAGACGAAAAAGCCCGAAAAACCAACTTGATGCAACAAATAACCGATGCCTACGAAAAAGATGACCTCTTTGAGCTGCTCCGCCTGCGGTTGGCATTGATGGGTACGGATTTTGAACACGCCAACGGCGACCAACTAAAATACTACGTTAAACTCCTAAAACAACAAGTTAGCGAGCTGCAAGAAGCCATCCACGGCCTAAAAAACGCGGGGAAGGCATCTTTCTTTTCGCAGTCTATTTACGCCCGTTTTTGTTCGGATTTTCGCACTTCCATGGAGCAGAAATTTAAAAAAGAGATCGGTCAGATTAAAAAATACCTCAAGCAAGCCGAACAAGATGTGCTGAAAGTGCACGATTTTGAGTACGTGAAAATGCTCGTTGAACAATACCGAAAAGAACAGAAACAAAAAGCCAAACAAGGCCCAGACCTGTCCGATTTGTTTGGTATATAGTGCCGTTTGTTAAAATATTGGCACTAAATGCGTACCTTCGCAGTCTCATTTAGCTGTGTATAAGTATGTTTGAAAGCCTGCAAGATAAACTCAATAAAGCCATCCGAACCCTAAAAGGCAAGGATAGGATCACCGACATCAACGTGGCGGCCACCGCCAAAGAAGTTCGTAGGGCACTGATGGATGCCGACGTAAACTTTAAAGTTGCCAAGGACATTACCGACAAAATAAAGGACAACGCCCTCGATCAGAAAATACTGATCGCGGTCGATCCTGGTCAGATGTTCGTCAAGATCGTTCACCAAGAACTGACCGAACTCATGGGCGGCCAAGCCCAAAGTATCAACATCAAAGGCGACCCCGCCGTGATACTGATCGCCGGTTTGCAGGGTTCGGGAAAAACCACCTTTTCTGGAAAACTGGGCGCGATGCTCAAAAAACAGGGCCGCCAAGTGCTTTTAGTGGCCTGCGATATTTACCGCCCCGCCGCTATCGATCAGTTGCAGGTGTTGGGGGCGCAAATTGGCGTGGAGGTTTATGCCGAAGCAGACAACAAAAACGCCGTTTCGATTGCGGTGAACGGTTTGGCGCACGCCAAAAAAACGGGCAAGAAAATCGTAATCGTCGATACCGCTGGCCGCCTGGCCGTGGATGAGGCCATGATGCAAGAGGTAGCCGACATCAAAACGGCCACCAAACCAACCGAAATCCTGTTCGTAGTCGATTCGATGACGGGTCAGGATGCCGTAAACACGGCCAAGGCCTTCAACGACCGCCTTGATTTTGACGGCGTGGTGCTGACCAAACTCGACGGCGACTCGCGCGGAGGAGCCGCCATTTCGGTGAAGTCGGTCGTAAACAAGCCGATCAAGTTTATTTCGACGGGCGAAAAAATGGAAGCCTTAGACGTGTTCTACCCCGACCGCATGGCGAGCCGCATTTTGGGAATGGGCGACGTTTTGTCGTTGGTAGAACGCGCCCAGCAGACATTCGATGAGGACGAGGCGCGGCGCATTAGTGCCAAAATGCGCAAGAACCAGTTCGACCTCAACGATTTTCTTGGGCAGTTGCAACAGATAAAAAAAATGGGCAACCTCAAAGATTTGGTTGGCATGATCCCTGGCGTGGGCAACGCCATGAAAGACGTAGAATTAGACAACAATACTTTCAAGCCAGTGGAGGCCATCATCTATTCGATGACCCCCAAAGAGCGCGAAAAACCCGAGATTATCGAGCTAAACCGCAAAAAACGGATTGCCAAAGGCAGTGGAACGTCGGTACAGGAGATCAACAATTTGCTCAAACAATTTGACGATATGCGTAAAATGATGAAAAAAATGAACCAGATGCAATCGTCAGGAAAAATGAAAAAATTTACGTAATGAAAAAACCAGCGTCGATCTACCCAGCAACGGTACTCTTTTTGGTGCTTGGCCTTCTGAGTTCTAACCAAGAAGTGACCGCCCAGGCTTCGGTGGCCTATTATCCTTGGAACGGGGTTTTTTCGGTCAGTACCAACCCCGATAAGATCGTTTGGGGCGATGCCCGCCTCCAAACCAACACGTTGCTGGGCAGTTTGAGCACCGAACTGATGCCGATGGTAAACTTTAAACGCACCGAGATGGCCAATTTCTACGCTGGCGCGGGAGTTCGTCTCAATTTTATTGGCGCATTGGCCAACGGAGACCGCCTCATGGAGGGCTACATTATGAGCGTGGGCACCCGAATAGTACCCTTCAAAACCCACCGAAATTTTAGGGTCGCTTTTGAGTTTCAACCTTACGTGCAGCGGAGCGGCAAATCGGGCGTGATGAAAACCAACTTCGGGCTGGCCTACGTGTTTGGAAAGCGCAGTGCGCAGTAAAAAACGAAACTGTCTGTTTGAAATAAACCCTTAGACAAGCCCCAAATGCGCTATTTAGACCCCAAAAACGACCTCACGTTCAAAAAGGTTTTTGGCCAACACCCCCACCTGCTGAGGAGCTTCCTCAACGCACTCATTCCGCTCAAACCAGGCCAGCAAATTGTGAGCCTGCAATACCTGCCCACGGAGTTAGTACCCGACATTCCAGCCCTCAAACATTCGATCGTGGATGTGCGTTGCACCGATAATTTCAACCGACAGTTTATCGTCGAGATGCAGATGTTGTGGACTGATAGTTTCAAGACCAGAATACTGTTTAATGCCTCAAAAGCCTACGTAAAACAATTAGAAAAAGGCAAAGAATACAAATCCCTCAACCCAGTCTTTGCCCTCAGCTTGGTGAACGAAGACTTCGAGAAAGACACCACCGAGTTTTACCACCACTACAGTTTGGTGCATAGCTTACTGGAAAACAAAAAATTGGAGGGCCTCGAGTTTGTATTCGTAGAACTGCCCAAGTTCAAAGCCCAAAACCTGACCGATAAAAGAATGCAGGTGCTGTGGCTACGCTACCTGGCAGAGATAGAAACGGATACCCAGACGCTACCAGCCGACCTAATGGAAGTGCCCGAAATACGCGAGGCACTGCAACTACTCAAAGAAAGTGCCTACAGCCGCGACGAACTGGCCGTTTATGACCAATACTGGGACGGGATCAGCAGTGAGAAAACACTCTTGGAGGGAGCGCTACAAGAAGGCAAAGAAATAGGAATACAAGAAACTAAACGCCTCGGTGTTGTTAGGGCATTGCAACGCGGAAAACTAAGCCTCGCAGAAATAGCTGAGGATTTTGACGTTGATGCTCAGACAATTATAGAAATTCAGACAACTTTGGAGAGGCAATAACGTATTGTCTTTTCCAAGCACAAAACATAAAGTTTAGTGGCCAACACTCGTATCGTCGCCGCGCGGGTCGGAGCCTCCTTCGAGCGTGCCATCGGGAAGCACCATGATGCAGTCCATTCGACCGATGGTGTTTTTCTGGGTATTTAGGTTGTAGCCCCGTGCTTTTAGTTTGTTGATGGTGTTTTCGGTAAATGCCCCGTTCTCAAAAGTGGTCATGTCGGGCAACCATTGGTGGTGAAATTTTAGGGCGTTCACGGCTTGTTGTATCGTCATGCCGTGCTCCAAAACATTGAGAATAGTCTGAAAAACGGATGTAATAATCGTCGATCCGCCTGGTGTGCCAACCACCAAAAATAACTTCCCGTCTTTTTCGACAATAGTCGGGGTCATCGACGACAACATTCTTTTGCCTGGCGCGATGGCGTTGGCGGCGTTGCCGATGAGCCCAAACATATTTGGAACGCCTGGTTTTACGCTAAAATCGTCCATTTCATTGTTCATCAAAAAACCAGCTCCCCCCACCAACACGCGGCTGCCGTAGCCACCATTGAGGGTTGTTGTGATGGCGGCGGCGTTGCCGTCGCGGTCGATCACCGAGAAATGGGTCGTTTCCAAACTTTCGTAACCAGGCAAGTTACCCCCGTTAAGTGCCTTGCTGTCGGTGGCGCGGTCCCAGTTAAAATCGGCCCAGCGCGACTTCAAGTACGCCCCGTCGGTGAGTTCTTGCACGGGTACTTTCACAAAATCGGCATCGCCCAAAAACTTGGCGCGGTCGGCGTAGGCGCGGCGTTCGGCCTCAATCATTACCTGAACGGTGGAATCGGCGTGCCAACCCCATTTTTTTAGCGGATACGGCTCCACGAATCTCAACAGCTGCAACAGCGCCACACCACCGCTCGAGGCAGGGGGCATGGTGATGATCTTGTAGTTTTTATAAGTGCCCACTATTGCCTCACGCCACACCGACTGGTATTGCTTGAGGTCTTTTTTAGAGATAATCCCTACACCTTTTTTCATTTCGGCCAGTAGCATCTTGGCCGTTTTGCCGCCATAAAATCCCTTTCGACCCTTGCGCTGGATTCTTTTTAGGGTTTCGGCCAGATCGGCCTGCGTCCAAAGATCGCCTTTCTGCCAATTTTTACCGTCGGGGTGGAGCAGGTACGTTTTTTGGGGATTTAGCCTGACGATGTCGGCTTTGATGCGGTTGAGGCCCAGAGCTTCTTTTTCGGTGAGAACAGTGCCGTTTTGGGCCAAATCAATGGCGGGTTGCAACAACGCCGCCCACGGCAGAGAACCAAACCGCTCGTGTGCGCGCACCATGCCATCGACCGAGCCTGGCACTCCGCTGGCCAAATGGCCCGTCATACTCAGCCCCGCAATCACGTTTCCGCTTGCGTCCAAATACATATCTTTACTACCTGCCAGCGGTGCTTTTTCCCTAAAATCGAGCGTGTGACTCTGGCCATCTTTGGCGCGGTATACCAAAAAGCCCCCGCCGCCAATGTTGCCCGCCGCTGGGTGTACTACTGCCAGCGCAAACTGCACCGCAATGGCCGCATCGACGGCGTTGCCACCCGCCTGCAAAATGGCCGTACCCACCCGCGATGCCTCCGGGTGCGCCGAAGCCACCATGCCGTTCTTGGCAAAGACTCCTTTTTTGTCCGAAAAAAATGGCTTTTGGGTGGGGTCGTCGTTCAAAAACTGATAAAAACCCTTGTTCTCTTGGCCAAAACCGACCGTTACTTGACCAAAGAATAACAATAAAAACAGGATGCCGAAGGTTTTTTTCACAGGATTTGATTTAAATGAGCATTGCTTTCTAACTCCAAATTTATTTAAAAGTTTGGTGGTTGCCTAATCGGTTGGAGCAATTTTAGGGATAAAATCAAACTAAAACCCCTACCTTTGGGCATGGAATCAGCCCAGAAAAGCATCTTTACCCCCCAATTTTACCTACTCTGCACCAGTTCGTTTCTGTTCTTTGCCAGTTTCAATATGCTCATTCCCGAGCTACCCGACTACCTCGCCCAAATGGGCGGTGGTGCATACAAGGGCTTCATAATCAGTCTGTTCACCGTCACTGCGGGGTTATCTCGCCCGTTTAGCGGCCGCCTCACCGACCGCGTCGGGCGCGTACCCGTCATGGCTTTTGGATCGCTGGTTTGCTTTGTGTGCGGGTTTTTATACCCCATCTGCACCACGGTTTTGCCTTTCCTTTTTTTGAGACTCGCCCACGGCTTTTCGACGGGTTTTAAGCCCACTGGCACGTCGGCCTACATTGCAGATATTATTCCTGCCGACCGACGCGGCGAAGCCATGGGCTTGCACGGGCTCTACAGCAGCATCGGTATGGCGCTCGGGCCTGCCATGGGAAGCTGGATAGCGGGGGCATTTTCGCTCAACGTACTGTTTTATATTTCGTCCATCTTTGCGTTACTTTCCATCGCTATTTTGGTCAATATGAAGGAAACGTTGCCCAAAACCCAGACCCTGAACCGCGAAATGTTTCAGATTACCCGAAAAGATATTTTTGATACCGACGTACTACAACCATCAGTCGTTACTTTTTTAACTGCTTTCAGTTTCGGTGCGGTGGCCACGCTCACGCCCGACCTCAGCAAGAGCGTAGGACTACAAAACAAGGGACTGTTTTTTTTAATTTACACCCTGGCATCGTTGGCAGTGCGGCTTTTTGCGGGCAAGTTTTCGGACCGCCACGGGCGCGTGCCAATCATAAAAGTTGGTTGCGCAAATTTAATTGTGGCCATGGCCATCACGGCATTGGCAAACAACCAGGCACTGTTTTTTGTGGGCGCGGCCTTTTTTGGCATTGCAATGGGCATACTTTCGCCCATTTGCTTGGCCTGGACGGTAGATCTGAGCAACGACGCAAACCGTGGACGCGCACTGGCCACCATGTACATAACTATGGAAGCGGGCATTGGCCTCGGCGCATTTTTGAGTGCCTTAATCTACGGCGACAACGCCGCTAATTTTATCTGGGCCTTTGGCATGAGCGGCATTTTGGCCATTTTTGCTTTCGGGTATCTCTACACAATTCGAGACCAGCAAACAGTCGAATGACCCGCCCCGTGGCTATCCAAAACCTAATTTACACCATTCAAATACTCATTTCATGCAAAACAAAGGTTCAATATTTGAGCAAGTGGCCGCCCAGTTGGCCGAAGCAGGTTTTAAGGTTGTACAAAAAGACGAGTCGCGCCCGTGGGGTGGTTTCTTTGTGATAGACGAGGGCCAAGCCTCCGCCTTTATCGAAACCTATTTCCCACAACTGTCGGTGGCCGATTTTGCAAGTTTTGAGAAACTATCGCCCAAAATATTGGTCGTTGCACCCCACAAACGGCTGTCGTGGCAGTATCATTTCAGGCGCGAGGAAATCTGGCGCGTCATCGGTGGCACGGCGGGCGTGGTTACGTCGCCGACCGACGTGGAGGGCAACTTACAGCACTTGGCCGTTGGGCAGGTCATAAAAATGGCCATCGGCGAACGCCACCGCCTGGTAGGCCTCGAAGATTGGGGTATTGTGGCCGAAATTTGGCAACACACCGACCCCCAAAACCCGTCGGACGAGGACGACATTGTGCGCCTGCAAGACGATTTCGGGCGGTAGGTTACGTGGTTGATGCGCCTAAAAGGCAAATCCTAAGTTCAGCCCCCCGTGAACGCCCGTTGTGTGTAATACGACCGCTACCCCTTCAAAATTCGGCTGTGGAATACGAGTTCGATAAAATCACGTAAATTTGATTCATCATATACTGACAATGAATAGACTTAAAGCATATACATCAGACATAATTAAACTTTGTGAAACTCACAAGGTTAAAAGCCTGTATGCTTTTGGTTCTGTTTTGACGGACAATTTCAATGAAGAAAGTGATATTGACCTAATTGTAGACTTCTCAAACATAGCGGTAGAAGATTATGCAGACAACTACTTTGACTTCAAATTTTCTTTACAAGATATTCTCAAAAGACCCATTGACCTATTAGAAGAGAGGGCTATAAAAAATCCATATTTCAGACAGTCTGTTCATCAACAAAGACAACTTGTATATGGACAATGATATTAAAGCGTGGCTTTATGATATTTTGAACGCCATTATGGAAATTGAAAGCTTCTTTGATGACAGTACAAAAGAGTTTGCAAAATATCAAAATGACCTACGAACTAAAAGGGCTGTCGAAAGAAACATAGAAATAATTGGCGAGGCATTAAGCCGAATTCTAAAACGTGACGAAACGATTTTAATCTCAAATTCGAGAAAGATTGTTGATACAAGAAACAGAATTATTCACGGCTACGACTCTGTATCCGACGATGTTATTTGGGGTATTATAATTCGACATCTTCCAACTTTGCAAATAGAAATTGAAGATTTGTTGGGCGAGTAGAAGCGCACTACACACAACATGGGGTTTTATAATAGTGGGGCATAGCGCCCCCCGCAAAAAAGCATAAGCATAGTTTGAGGGCTATCGTAAATGCTATATTTTCATCAGTAATACGGGCATTGTGGCCGAAATTTGGCAACACACCGACCCCCAAAACCCGTCGGACGAAGACGACATTGTGCGCCTGCAAGACGATTTCGGGCGGTAGGTTGCGTGGTTGATGCGCCTAAAAGGCAAATCCTAAGTTCAGCCTCCCGTAAACGCCCGAAAAGCGGCCAGCAAAGTTGGTTCCATTTTGAATAAAATTGCGAGCCACGGTTAAATGGAAATCAATGAACCCACTTCCGAATAATTTTTGCTGAAAACCGATCGTAGGTCCAACGCCAAAGCGTGTGCTGGGAAACCTTTGATCGGAAAAACCACTAAAATTGCTCCACTTAATAAGTTGGTGCGCAAAAACTGCCGACGCGGCCACGTAAACACCCGACAGGTTGTTGCCGCCGTCGTGGTTGCGAATGCGCCTGGCCTGGGTAAAATAGTAGCGCGTTTGCAGGTAAGACCTGAAACTCGACACCCCAAAAGTACCCGCCGACAAGGCCCCGCCAAGTTGGTTTTGCCTAAAATCACCGCCGTATTCAGCTGCCACGTTTACCGAAAGGGGCGAGTTGAAAAGTTTGTACTCGTAGGCCAGCGCGCCCGAAAAAGACTGATTTCTGAGACCCAACGAAATGTTTGGCCACGTGACCTTCACGAGCGAGGTCTGACTTTCGTAGCAACGCAGCACGTCGCACAGCAGGCGCTTGGGCGTTTTCTTGAAATCGCCGAAGGCTACCCCCAAACTGAGACTGGTCTGCAAAAACCACTCTGCGGGCAGATTAGTCTCGGTCCAGGTGGTTGTGTATTCGTTTTGGCGGTTACCGAATGGTTTGACGGTATTATCGCCATCCTTGAAAACGATTTTTTGATTGAATCCTGCAAACGACGTTCGGCTCAACGCAACCCCAAAATCAATGAGACCAGATTTTAGAAACCGCCGCTGGATGCCGTAGCGAAGCGCAATTTGGTTTTTAAGTTGCCTAAAATCGTAGTTGGTTTGCCACGTTTTACCATCGAAACTAATTAGTCTAGAAGTTGAAGCTAAACGCGAATTATTGTACCCAAGCAGGTCGTTGAAACGAACTGAAAAATAATTGGCCGAGAAATTGTTCATGCTTTTACCCTCGGCAATACGCTTTTTGAGGTCGTAATACCACCTCATTTCGCCAGTAACGGCGACTCTTAGTATTTGCAAGCCTGCTGGTGTGCCCAAAGTCAGCGACGGAACACTACTGCCGTCGCCAATAAGATAGCCTGCCTGCTGACCAATATCGTAAACGGGCAAAGCAGTGGGAAACGCGCCGAATTGCACCGAGAAAGAGGGCGTAATTTTTTTCTCGAAACGCAACCAAATCGGGCTAAAACTATTTGCTCCCTCTACGTCGAAAGTTAGTTTAAGCATCCACTTTGTGGGTTCTTTGGTCATAAAAACGTAGTCGTAGGAGTCTATAAAACGTTGTTTTTCGAACCGTGCGGTGTCTGCGACAAACCGCGTAGAATCTGTCTGCGCCCACGACGCGTGGAAGAGCAGAAACGCGCAAAACGATAGCTGAATTTGTTTTTTCATGGTAGTTGTGTTTACAGTGCGAAGCCTATTTTAATGTCTAAGACGGGGTTTACTCCTGGAATAATAAAGTCATGAAAAGTCTTGTTGAGGTTGCGCTCCAAACCCACCTTGGCATCTACAAACCCATTTGCAAACAAGCGGCGTTGCATTCCCCAGACCACACCCAGGGAGGTAATAAAGTTTGTTCTTAGTCGTATATTTTCGGGACTGAAATTCAAAAAACTGTGCGCTAACTCGTTGCTGCTGTGCAGTGCCACGTAGTTTGCCGACAAATTATTGGCCGATTTGCCCTGCATAATTCGCTTCTTGAGGTTGTAGTAGAAGCGTGGCTCAAGCACGTACCGACCCGACAGGGTGTTGCCCTCGAGTCCAGTTATACCGAAAGGAATGTAAAATCGCTCAAAGCGGTAGGAATAGTCCAACCGAACTTCTTGGTTGATCGACCAAGCCGATTTGTTTATTTTTCGTTCGTAGGCCGTTGATAACGAAACGTTTACGTTGTTGGGCGCTACGTAAAAAAGCCTGGTCATGTCTATTTTAAGCATCGATTTGTCTTCTTCAAAACACCTAAAAATATCACAGCTCGATGCGGTGGCCTTGCTCTTTTGGCCACCAAGGGCCAGCCCAAGCCTCACCTCCGAACGCGCCGAAAAGCCCCCCAGTGCCGTATTGTTCCAATTAGAAAGACGGAAGTTGCCTATCCGGTCTTGCACATACACGGGCGTGTGGTCGGTGTCTTGTTGGCAGCCTACGTTCATACTAAAATCAAAAAAACCGTGGTTGAACACCCGCCGCTGGATGCCGTAGGTCAGCATGAGGCGTTGCTGAGGGGCCACGATGGTGCGGTCGCTTCTCTGGTAATCTACGGGGGCAAAGCGCGTAAGTTTGAACGAGAAATAATTTCCCGAAAAGTTATTGGCACTTGTGCCCGCTGCTATTCGCTGGGCCATGTTGTAGTACCAGCGCGGTTCGATTTGGGCGTACCAAAACCCCCTAATTATTTGTTCAGACTTGTGGTTGTAGCCCACCAAGCCATTCACCGAAAACGAGGGACTCAGTTTTGCCTCGACGCCCAGTTCTAAATTGTACTCAAAATCGCCAGACCTAGAACGCCCCGAAGTCATGGCGGCATAGTTGGCTTTGAGCATCCATTTTGCCTCTTGGCGGGTCATAAATACGTAGTCGGCCGCCGACGACACAAACGCCTGCTTTTGCAGCGCGCCGCTTTCTTGCGAATACTGGAACGAATCGGCTCCCGTGTTTTGCGCCAAGAGAGGCATACTACAAATAAGTTGAGCGGCCAAAAGCACGAGTGTTGGGAATACAAAAGGGGTTTTCATGGCTATTATTGTGTTTTTGAAGTGAGTGCCGATACGTATTTTAAGGTTGTTTGGTTGATTTTAACGTCCATTTTCACGAGCGTTTTGTCGGTCTCAATTTCAATGTTGCCGTACTCGGCTCGGATGCGGCATTGGCCCTTGATATTTTTAAGGTGGCAGTCGCTGCGGTCGGTTGTCAGTGCCAGATCACCGTCCACGTTCTCGGCTCGGAGAGTGCCAAAGCGCGCGTCCACGGCTATTTTCCCAACCAAATTTTGCAGCACCACCGCGCAAAAATCGGCCTTCACGGTGGTTTCCTGGCTCAAACCATCGATGAGTACCTTGCCAAAATTATTCTGGATTGTCACCGCGCCACTCGCAGGAACCACCAGCCGATACCTGGCTTTTAGGTTGGCCTGGGGTTTGGCCGCGCCTTTGGGCAGCAGCACGTAGTTGCGGGCATAAACGGTGTTGCCCGAGGCTTCAATGAGGTGCTTAAAATAATCTAAGTCGTTGGTCGCCACGGTGCGGTCGGGATGCTTGGCCACTAAATCTACCGTTATTTTTATCTCTGGCCTATCCCAAGTACTCACTTCCACGTCGGCGCGTTCGGCACTGATGCTTATCCTTTTTATTTTGCCAAACACAAAAGTTTTTTCTACACTTTTGGTAACAACCTGCAAAGTTTGCGCCTGGCCGCTGGCGTGGCAAAACACGGCCAAAGCACACGCCAAGGCGGCCAGGCGTTTACAAGTTTCATGCGGTATTAGGGGTGTTTTCATGGCTGTTGGTATTAAATTTCTTCAAATATTTTTCTTAGTACATCGGTGCGGTCGCTGTCTATTTGCACAAATTGAGCCACCAAGTTAGGGTCAGGATTGTAGGTTTCGATGACCGTTTTTAACTCTTGGTGTGCGGCATTGAGCTGGTCTAATTGTTGCTTTAAGTTCTTGAACTCGGGTTTCTGACACACGTCAGCCCGCTTGATGCAGTAGGCTTCGATCTGCGCCGACTGGCTTTCAAGGCTCTGAGACGCATTGATTGTCAGTGGTTTAGTTAGTTTTTCTTCGGAATAGGTAATTTTTTCGGTGTTAGTTTGCTGCGTAGTCCACCAGCCAAAAACACCCACCACCAACACCACCAACGCCACCGAGGCCGCTGCCAGCCACCAAGCCCGTGGCTCAAACCGAACCGATTTGGTGCGGCGAAGCTCTGATTCAATTACCTCCCAACTCGACGCGGGCGGCGTGTACTGGGGCAAATTTTGGGCCCACTTGGGCTGTTTGTTTTCTGGGTTATCTTTCATGGCTTTGGCCGATTGCGTATTTTAATTTTTTCTTGGCATAACTCAACTGCGACTTTGACGTTCCCTCCGAAACACCCAACATTTGCGCCACTTCGGCGTGGGCGTACCCCTCAATTTCGATCAAACAAAAAACCGTTCTTGCGCCCTCGGGCAGGGTCAGAATGTGCCGTTCGAGGGCCTCTGCGCCAATGCTTTCGCTCAACCAGTCCTCCACGCGCGCATCGGACGGGAGTTCGTCCATGAGCACCCAATTTTTGGGCTCTTTAAATTTTCTTTTGGCTTTTCGCACCAAAATGGCTTTGATCCAGGCCCCCAACGTGGCCTCCTGCCTAAACTGGCCAATTTTCTTAAAAACCTCCAGAAAGGTATCTTGCAATACATCGTTCGCGTCGTCAAAATCGCCAGTGAGTCGGTATGCCAGCGTGTACATGGCTGTTTTGTAGCGGTCGTACAAGACTCGCTGCGCAATGCCGTTGCCTGCTTCACAACCCGTTATTAATTCACTTTCTGACATCCTTATCTGGTTCTCAAACGTAAGGTGTGCCTAAAATCAGTAAATGGTTGGAAAGCCATCAAATTTTTTTGGGGAGGAAACAAAAAAAGTGCAGCCAGGGGTCGTTAAATCCTGACTGCACTTTTTTTAAGCTGAAACTATTTTTACTTGATGCCGTTTTTTCTCAAAAAAGCAATGCTCATTGGTACCTGAGCCACCGACCGCGACGATTCATCCTCAATAATTACGTAGTCCACCCCCGTTTTGTGGGCGGCTTTCATCACTGCGGCCATGCCCACGTCGCCAGTACCGAGCACCACGTTGGTCTCCACGTCGGCATCGCCATTTTGGTTGCCAACGGTGCCTTTGGCCCGATCTTTGGCGTGTATGAGCGGAAAACGTCCAGCATATTTTTCTAAAATAGCCACGGGGTCTTGCCCTGGGTGGGTGATCCAGAAAGTATCCATCTCAAATTTCACGTAATCGGGATTGGTATTTTTAAGCAGATAATCGAACAGCGTACCGTCTTCGTAGGGTCTGAACTCATAACCGTGCGGATGGTAAAAAAATTGCACCCCGTTTTCTTTCAGCAGTTTACCCACTTTGTTAAAAACGGTGACGGCTTTTTTCATGTCGTCAATCGTAAAATCGGTTCCGTTGTGGGGTATCCAAAAGCAGCCCGCGTACTTGACGCCAAAGGTCTTGGCATCGGCCAACCCCTGAGCGGGATTTTGCTCCCAAACCTTGAAATCTACGCCCGTACCAATAGCCGTGAGGCCGTTTTGGGCGAGCATTTTCTGAAAATCGGATACCGACAGTCCATACGTGCCCGCCAGTTCGACGTACTTAAAACCCATTTGCTTCACTTTGGCCATCGTACCTGGCACATCTTTGGCAAATTCGTCCCGAAAACTATACAATTGAACTGCCATCTTGGGTTGCGCCAAACCAAACGTAGTCTGACATAGTAATAGGGCGACAAAAATGCGGCTGAGTGAGTTTTTCATTGGAGTAGTTAGTAAGTGAAACATACTTACTAAAATGTTTTACACCTAAAATCTACTGATTGTGCCACCAAGAATAGGAATATAAGTTGTGAGGGTGTTGTTCAGAATGGACTGCTGGTCGGTTTGCTGCGCCCTAAAAACGGGTGCCGCCACCCCAACACCAATCGAAAAGGACGACTGTACCCGCCTGATCTCGTTCCAAAGCCCCAAGTCAATAAATGCCTGCAACGTTTGTGCGCCTCCCTCTACCAACAAAGATTGAACGTTGCGGTCGCGCAGCTGGCGGAGCATATCCGAGCCAATTTGTTGGGTTACGACCAACGTTTCTTGCGTGCCATCAAAAAGATTTAGGCTGCTGGGCAAACGACCAAGGCGGTCGATCACAACCCGAACGGGGTTGCGGCCCCGCCAATAACGCGCATCGAGGCGCGGATTGTCGTAAAGGGCAGTGTTGGTTCCCACGCAAATTGCGTCTTCTTCGGTGCGCCACCTGTGCAACAATGTTTGGGAAAGCGAGTTGCTGATTTTTAGTGGCTTACAGTCGTTTTTGGCTAAAAAACCGTCGGCAGTTTCAGCCCATTTTAAGACAATGTAAGGTCTGTTTTGTTCGATGTAGGTAAAAAAACGTCGGTTCAGATAACGACCTTGAGCGGATAGAACTCCCGTTTCTACCTCTATGCCCGCCTCCCGCATTTTTTGTAAACCCTTGCCCGCCACCAGTGGGTTAGGGTCTTCGTTACAAACCACCACCCGCCGCAGTTTGTGCCGCACCAGCAAGTCGGCGCAGGGCGGTGTTTTGCCAAAATGAGCGCACGGTTCGAGGGTTACGTAGAGGGTAGCTCGGCACAAAAGCGTTTGGTCGGCCACGCTGGCCAAGGCGTTTACCTCGGCGTGCTGGCCGCCGTATTGTTGGTGCCAGCCCTCGCCAATAATTTGGTTTTGATGCACCACCACGCAGCCCACCATCGGGTTGGGGCTCACCGAGCCACACCCATTTTGAGCCAATTCGAGGGCGCGTTGCATAAAAATGGCATCGGTAGGCTGGGGCATCGAAACGGGAATAATACTATGCTGGTGGGTTAGTCTTTCACCACCACGCCGTCGGCCACGAAGGTAACTGCCTTCTCGGGGTCGGTTATTTTTTCGATCTCGGCCTTGCTTTTGCCCGCGTCTTCGGCGTAGTGGCGCAGCTCGGCCACGGGGGTGGTTTTCAGTTTTGCCGTGCCTTCAAAAACCACGGTTTTGCCCGCAATGTCTTTGGGAACAAAAAAGCCGTAGTCCTTAAACGTGACCCGCATGGAGGTGCCATCTTCCATTTTCACTTTCATCCAGCAGCCCTTCATTTGGCATACCGACTCGACCGTACCCGATACCTTGGCATCTACGGTTTCTTTGCCGCTCATTTTTTGGGTCAGCTCGCTGGCCGAAATAGCCCCTTTGGCTTTTATTTTTTTACCAAAATGATTGTCGCCCGCTTGGGCGGTCATGGCCACGCAAAGTGCCAACGCAAATGTGATTATCGTTTTCATCGTTTCTGTTGGTTGATATTGAAAAACAAATATGGCAAGTATTCTACTAAAAAAAAACTGCTACTCCTCAACCGCCGCGTGTTGCCGTTGGTCGGCGTAGGTCATGGCGGCCTTCACAAAATGCACAAAAAGCGGGTGCGGGTTTTCGGCGGTGCTTCTGAGTTCGGGATGAAACTGCACGCCCACAAAGTGTGGATGCGTGGGCAGTTCGATGATCTCGACCAGGTTGGTTTCGGGATTAATGCCCGATGCCACCAAACCAGCCTGTTGAAGGGCTTCTAAATAGTTGTTGTTTAGTTCGTAGCGGTGACGGTGGCGTTCGCTAATGTTCATTTTTCCGTAAATTGCGTGGGCCAACGTACCTTTCTGTACTTTGCACGGGTACGCGCCCAGGCGCATGGTTCCCCCTTTTTTTGTTACCTTTTTTTGCTCCTCCATGATGTCTATCACGGGTTGCGGCGTTTGGGGGTTCATCTCAAAAGAGTGCGCCTCTGGCCAGTTGAGTACGTTGCGGGCGTATTCTATCACGGCCATTTGCATACCGAGGCAAATGCCCAAAAATGGGATTCCGTTTTCGCGCACGTAACGAACCGCTTCGATTTTGCCCTCAATACCTCGCTCGCCGAAACCTGGAGCTACCAAAACCGCATCTAAATTTTTGAGTATTTCGGAAGCGTTTTCGACCGTTAGAGATTCCGAGTGAATCCATTCGATCCGTACTTTACACCGATTGACCGCCCCCGCGTGGATGAACGACTCGGCAATGGACTTGTAGGCATCGTGGAGCTCGACGTACTTACCCACCAGCCCAATTGTGACGGTGTGGGCTGGGTTTTGTAGGCGGTGCACAAACTCCTCCCAGGCCGTCAGTTCGTAGTCGCGGTCGTTATAAATATCGAGCATATAAAGCGCGCGCTGGTCAAGTTTTTCGCGTTTCATCAGCAGCGGCACTTCGTAAATGCTGTTGGCATCCATGGCCTCAATCACCGAACTAACCTGTACATTGCAAAACAACGCTATTTTTTTGCGCAGTTCAATGGGCAATGGGTGCTCGGAGCGACAAACCAATATGTCTGGCTGAATGCCCGACTCTTGCAGCATTTTTACGGAGTGTTGGGTGGGCTTGGTTTTTAGCTCTCCCGCCGAATGGAGGTACGGAATGAGCGTGAGGTGAATGACGAGGGTGTCGTTTTCGCCCTGCTCGAAACGAAATTGGCGCACGGCCTCCAAAAACGGCAGCGACTCAATGTCGCCCACGCAACCGCCAATTTCGGTAATTACGATGTCATACTCGCCCGTTTCGCCGAGCAGGCTTATGTTTCGCTTTATTTCGTCGGTAATGTGCGGCACAACCTGAACGGTTTTACCCAAAAAATCGCCCCGTCGTTCGGCCGAAATCACGTTGAAATAAATCCTGCCCGTGGTTATGTTGTTGGCCTGCGAGGTGCGCACGTTCAAAAAACGTTCGTAGTGGCCCAAGTCTAAATCGGTCTCCGCCCCGTCGTCGGTCACGTAACATTCTCCGTGCTCGTAGGGGTTCAACGTGCCTGGGTCGATATTTAAGTAGGGGTCAAATTTTTGGATCGTTACCGACAAGCCTCTGGATTGCAACAACTTAGCAAGCGACGATGCGATGATTCCTTTGCCGAGCGACGACGTAACGCCCCCCGTGACAAATATATACTTTGCAGATTTTTTCCCGTTCTCAGCCGACATACGCGTATTTTTTTTCTTTGATTACGGGACACAAAGGTAGGCCAAAACCGCTCGTTTGAGCCACAAAGCCGCAGATTTATTTATCTGCGACGTTTGCCAGCGTTGGCGTTTTTGGGTCTGTTCGGCTTTTGGGGCACGCTACCTGAGCGGCTTCGCTCGCCTCTGCTGCCCCTACCCTTCCGCTCCAACTGCCCCCCAGCGAGCGACAAATCCATGCTTCGGCGGGCTACGTTGGTTTCTTTTACGCACACCTCAACGGCATCGCCGAAGGTAAATGTGCGGCGGCTTTGCTGGCCAACCAATTGTAGTCCTTCGCGGTTGTAGTCGTAGAAATCGTCTTTCAGATCGGCCACCCGCACCAGGCCCTCGCAGCCATTTTCGGTAATTTCAACAAAAAAGCCAAACTCGGTTACGCCAGTAATAATGCCCTCAAAAACACGGTCAAGGGGCATTTTACTCATAAATTCGACCTGTTTGTATTTGATAGAAGCGCGTTCGGCATCGGTGGCCAACTTTTCGCGTTCCGACGAGTGCTTGGAGGCTTGCTCGTACCAGGCCACGTCGGCCGACTGGCCGCCGTCTATGTAATGTTGCAGCAGGCGGTGGGCCATCATGTCTGGATACCTCCTGATCGGCGACGTGAAGTGCGAGTACCGCTTGAAAGCAAGCCCAAAATGCCCCAGGTCTTGCACGCTATACCGCGCCTTGGCCATTGTTCTAACGGCCAATTGTTGCAGTACATTTTGCTCGGGTTGGCCCTCAAGTTTTGCCATGAGGCCGTTCAACGCGCTGGCCACCTGCGCCTCGCCGTCGATCTTGACGCGGTAGCCGAGGCGGCTGGCAAAGTCGGCAAATATTTTGAGTTTTTCTAAATTTGGGTGCTCGTGTACCCGGTACACCATCGTATTTTTTTCGTCCCCGCGCGATTTACTATACACAAATTCGGCCACGCGTTTGTTGGCCAACAGCATAAATTCTTCGATCAGCTTGTGGGCATCTTTCCGCACTTTCGGCACCACGGCCAGCGGCGATCCATCGGCGGCGAGCTTAAACTTTACCTCTACGGTCTCGAAATTTATGGCTCCCTTGGCAAAACGCTCGTCGCGGAGTTGGTGCGCCAGCCCATTGAGTGTGTGCAGCGGCTGAACAAATTCTGATTCGGGTGCTTCGAGGGCGCTGCCCTGCAACTCCAAAACCTCCTGGGCTTCTTCGTAACTAAATCTTTTATCGGAATGAATAATGGTGCGGCCAAACCATTCCTTGCTGATTCGGGCGTTGGGCGTGATCTCAAAAACCGCCGAAAACGTGAGTTTATCCTCGTTTGGTCGGAGCGAACAAAGTTGGTTGGAAAGCTTCTCGGGGAGCATCGGCACGGTTCTGTCTACGAGATAAACCGATGTGGCGCGTCGGTAAGCCTCCTCCTCGAGGAGCGTGCGGGGCTGCACGTAGTGGCTCACGTCGGCAATGTGTACGCCAACTTCGTAGTTGCCATTGTCTAATGTTTTAAACGAAATGGCATCGTCAAAATCTTTGGCATCGGCGGGGTCGATCGTCAGCGTGAGGGTATCTCTAAAATCGCGTCGTTTGGCAATTTCGGTTTCGGCGATTACCTCCGAAATAGCATCGGCTTCGGCCTGCACCTCATCGGGAAAACGATTGGGAAGCCCAAATTCGGCCAAGATAGCGTGCATTTCGGCGTTGTTTTCGCCCGCCTTGCCCAGCACCTCCACCACCTCGCCTTCCATGCGTTTGGCGCGGCCTGGCCACTGCACCACTTTCACGATTACTTTATCTCCGCTTTTGGCGTGGTTAAACTTGCCTTCGGGCACAAAAATTTCTTCGTAAACCTTGCGGCTGTCGGGCGTAACGATGGCGTATTTTGGCCACATTTCTACCGTACCCACAAGCTCCGTTTTGCTCCGCGTTAGCACCTCCGCCACGCGGCCTTCGAGGCGTTGCCCTCGGGCAAAGCCATCGCTAAACATCGCCACCCGCACTGTGTCGCCGTCTATGGCACCGTTCAAATCGCTGGTTTCTATTTTGAGGTCTTTGTCGATACCTTCGGCCACGATGAAGGCAAATTTTTTGTTCACGTGGTCCACCCGCCCTATCACTTCGTTGGCGCTGGCCTCGAATTTGTACGTACCATCGGCGCGGAGCATTACTCGTTTTTCGGCTACCAAATCATTCAGTAGTTCTCCGAAAAGAATTTGGAGTTTGCGTTCGTCGGCATCGAAGTGCCGAAAAATTTCGGCGGCGGTGAAAGATTCGTGGTCGTTGATTTCAAAAAAAGCGGCCAGATCGGCCTTCAGTTCATCCAAAAAAGAGAGTGCTGTTTTTCTATTGGGCTGCCGCTGTTGGTTGGGCTTGCCAGTATTGTTGTTTTTTCGCATTTGCGATGGTTCTTTATCTTAACTAAAAATATGTCTATTGGTCTGTGAACACCTACGGCGCTCCAAACTTTGCGGGCGTTGTTATCCGACCATATAACACCAGCGGGCGGCAAATAGTGGCGGCCGTTGGCCAAAACTTATTCCAGCACCTGAATCCAACCTTTGCAACGCTGGCCGTTGGGCGTGGTGAGGAGGTAATAATACAGCCCATTTTGCACGTCTTTCCCCCAGTCGCTCTGGTAGTTATCGGCCTTAAAAACGCCCCTGCCCCAGCGGTCGTTTATCTCCAAGGCAGCGTTTTTTATTCGTACCACAAACAGGTCGTTCTTGCCGTCGCCGTTGGGTGTTATCACATTATTGAGCTGGTTGAGGTTCTGCACGTCAATCATTTTAGCAACGCTATACTCGCAACCAGCGGCACTGGTGGCTTTCAAAACAACGCTATACGAGCCGTCGTTGGAATATGTGGATATTGCTGGGGTTGTGGCACGCTCCGTTTTTCCATCCCCAAAGGTCCATTCGGAGCGGCTCGCACCCGCAGTGTTGTTGGTAAAACTCACCGACGTGGGTTCGCCGCAGGCGTATTGTTGGTTCACGGCAAAATCTACGGCCAGCGGCCTGTCGATGGCCACCTTTACGGTTTTGGTGGGGCGGCAGCCGTCGGCATACAGCCCCGTGACGGTATAAGTGGTGTTTTGTTGGGGTTTTGCCACGGGGTTGCTCACCGTCGTGTCGCTCAGGGTGGGGTTTCGCGCCCACCCAAAACGCGCCGCACCACGCGCCAGCAGTTGCACCGAAGTACCCACGCAAATGGTGGTGTCGGGGCTCACAAAAAAATCGGGCTTGCTGTCATCAATTCGCACCGTTACGTTTTTGGTTGGTTTGCACCCGTCGGCGTAGGTGGCCACAACGGTATAAACGGTGGTTTGTCTCGGCGACGCCACTACGCTATTCCTGGCGGTGTCGCTCAGGGTTTGCCCCGGCGACCACACGTACCTAAGTGCCGCGCCCTGCGCAAACAACCGCACCGAGTTTCCAGCGCAAATGGTGGTGTCGCGCCCCGCCACAAAATCGGGTTTGACGTTGTCGATCTTCACGGTAATGGTCTTGGTCACATCGCAGACCGCGTTTGATATTTTAACGGAATAAACGGTGGTCGTTTTGACTTTGGCAGTTGGGTTTGCCACGGCTGGGTTGGTCAAACCAGCGCTTGGGGTCCAGAGGTAGGTTGTGCCGCCTTCGGCTTTGAGCTGGGCCGCCACGTCGCTGCACACCGTGGTGTCGCCAGTGGCTTTGGCGTTTATTTGCCGCACCACAATGGTTCTGGTGGCCACGTCCACGCCCCGGTTGCAAACCAACGGATTGAACGCCCGGAGCGTAATTTTGTACTCGCCAGGCTTGTCGAAGGTAACTTTTGCTTGCAAAGGATCGCGCGAGATCACGTTGCCGTCAATGTCCCACTGGTACGTTTTTCCGTTCACACTCACGTTTTGCAAATCGAGGGTGAGGGGCGCACAACCCTCCAAAATATTTTTGCGCGTGCCTTCGTAGGTGTCGAAAGCGGCCCGAATGCGGTCTAAGTCGAACTTAAAGGCCGCATTATTGCAGTTGCTGCTGTTATTTTTTTCGGACCATGCACCCGATGTCGTCGGAAAAAGCGATCCGTCGCAAGCACACGTCGAATGGTAAACAACGCCATCTTTGGAGAACCGACTCGTGCCGCCGTCCACGTGGTCGCCTTTGTTTTGCGAGCCGCTCACTGCCGTGCCAAAGTAGGTGGCATAAAGCAGTGATTTGGCTCCTTTTTCGAGAATAGCCAAGTAAAAATTATTGCCCGATGTGTTTTTTTGGTAGGCATTGGCCGTAACGGGCAGGTCTTTGGTGCTGCTAAAAGGCGAATGGTTGGTGGCCGAGTTTGTGACGCCACCCCAGCCAGCGAGGTAGATATTTCCGCAATCGTTCACCGAAAAAGCCGTTGGCGAAATGTCTGGCGTGCCGCGCCCCGACCCCAGCACCGTTGAGAAGAGCGTGGTGCTCAGGCTGGCATCCAGACAATGAATAAACTGCGCGCCTCGATTGTTGAAATACGTGCCAATGGTTGAGGGATACAACGCGCGGCCGTTGGTGAGGCCCAGCACGTAAATATTCTCTTCTTTGTCTAAGTCGATCATGTAGCAAACCTCCGTGTTGGGCGTACCCACGTAGGTGAGCCGCTGAAGATTATTGGTCTGGTATTTGGCAATGAAGCCGTCTTCTACGCCCCCAATGGCGGGGTGGTGCGCATCTCGGCTGGCCGTCAAATTTGGGCTTCGGGTTTGGCCACAGACATAAACCGCGCCCGAAGGCCCCACTTTCAGGCCGTAGGCCGCGTCAAAGTCGGAACCGCCCAAGTAGGTGCTCCAAAGTAGGTTATTGAGGGCGGCATCTAACTTAAAAACTACGCCGTCTTGCGCGCCGCCGCTTCTTGGTTGGGGGGCGTTCAGCACGGGAAAATCCGTCGAAAGCGTCGATGAGGCCACGTAAACATTGTCGTCTTTGTCCAAAACTACCTCCCCGCGCAGGTCGTCGCCGTAGTTTCTGATTTCTACGATGGCAATCTCCTGGGTTGGCGTGTTGAAAAAAGCGGTCTGGCTCACGCCGTCGTTGCCGCGCCCTCCCACGTAGGTGCTACCCAAAAGTTGCGTACCGTCTTTGCTGAGTTTGGCCACAAAAATATCCGTTCCGGCGGTAAAATTAATGGCTCCGTCGCGAATGGTGTTGCCCGAGGGCACGTAAGAACTGCCACCCGAAAACGTTTTTTTGTAGCCGTTTGCCCCCACCGGGAAGTCGGACGAACCCGTAGTTCCCATAATTACCAACTCGCCTTTGGAGTTCACAATCATACTATTGGGCGTTTCGGTGTTGCCTCCCCCGATAAACGTAGCGTAGAGCAGTTTTTTGCCGTCTGGACTGTATTTTGTAATGCCAATATCGACCTTCCCACCTTGCTTGCTCTGATACGCCCCGAGCGTTGTCGGGTATTCGGCCGAAAACACCGAGCCGCCCGCGTACAGATTTCCGTCAGCATCGAAAGTGGCCGTGTGCCCCCAGTTATCGGCGGTAGATCCCGAAAAAGTCGAAAACACCAACTCGGGGTCAATCGTGAGTGGCAACTCGGCGTTGTAGCCCTTCGGAAAATCGAATTGAAGCGTATTTGCGTCCAAACGAATTTGGGTTTCAACGCCTTTGTTTTTTTCGTCAATCTCCTGAAAACTATACGGTTGCAGCTCTCTTACGCTCCCAAATGCCGTTTTTACGAACAACTGATTGTTCCCAACGCTCACCTGGTCTGCGCCTTCGTAGCGCATTTGTATTTGTTTGGGATTGGCCTTGGCTGCAACTTCAAACTCATATTTTAGGGTCTGTCGGTAGGTATAGATTTTAAGGTCAATGCCCGGGTAGAGCCCTTCGTACTCAACCTGGCCAAACGAAGCCACGCCCTGTGCCCAGCGGCTGGGGTCGTTTCCGATGAAATAATTGCGATTTTCGGCCACTTTGTGGTCTGCCTTCATTTGCACGTTTGGGCTACTCCCTTCAAAAAAAACCTCGACGGCCTGCGCCTTTATGCCCTCGCTGGGTTGGCCGTTGGCAAGTATGGGCGCATTTTTGGCGGTGGGTTTATTGCCCGCGTGGCGTTTGCTGAGTGCCTCCGTGTCGTAGAAAACGTAGAGCATCGAATGGCTTTTGAGGAACAAAAAACCGCCCGGAACGTCGGCGCGGTAGCGCACGGCGGCGTCCCATTGCCCCTGATTTTTTATAAAATGAACCGCCGAAGTACCCGCCACCTGCGCCCGAACGGTGAAAATGCCCAGGAACGAAAACACAAAATATCTGACTATACGCATCGAAATAAGACTAATACCCACCAAAATTCATTTATAATCGGCTAAATTAACGATATTACTACAAAAATCGTACTCATTTTGTTGGTTAGAACAGATAATTAACAACTGACCTGCGGTTTGGGTTTGAACCGTGGCCCGGTACCAATCTGCTCCTGCGGCATCGAGGTTGGCGGTTGGCTCGTCGAGCATCACAACGGGGACATCCGAAAAAAACGCCAGGCCAAGTTTGAGGCGCTGTTTCATGCCCGACGAAAAATATTTGATGGGCTTGTGCAACGCCGCTGTGAGCCATAGCAGCTCGGCCAAATCTACGGCCCTGAGGCTGTTTTTGAACGGTTTGAACTTTTGATGAAAAGCCACCACCTCCAAAAAACTAAACTCCTCAATAAGCTCCATGTAGGGCGCGGCCAATACAATTTGCTTGTACCAGTCGTCTTCGCTGAGTACGCTCGCGGGGGTTTGGTAGCGTATCTGACCCTCGGTGGGCGGCACAGCACCCGCCAAAACTTGCAACGCCGTGGACTTGCCGCTGCCGTTTGCCCCCACAAAAGTGTAGCTCTGCCCCGTTTGTAGATTGAGTTCTAAACCGCGAAATATCCACTCTCGGTTAAATTTTTTGCCTACGTTCTGGGCTGTGATCTGCATGATGATCTAAAATGATGTAGTACGGTGCTGGTTCACAAAATTCTGCATTTAAACCCGGTTGGCAAAATTTAACTGCCCAACACTGCGTTGTGTTGGCGAGCAAGCCGAAGTTTTGTTGTAATTTTGGGATCGATATTTGTAGTGCTTTTCAAAAAAGGGGGCGTTTGATTTGCTCCCAAAAAACAGACCTATGTTACAGGAACAATACAAAAAAGACGGATATTTGTTGATAAAAGGAGCCTTAGACAAAGCAGTCGTGGGCAGCATATACCGCGAAGCACGCCAGATATTTGGCCAGCAGATCAAAAAAACACTCGGGCAAAACGTGGACATCGACGACCGCGATGCCTTTGAAAACGCCATGTACGCATTTTTTGAGAAAGATTTTGAAGCCTTCCGCAACACTGGCCTCACGGTGCAACACGGCATTGGCCTCCACAAATTGGGCACGAGCGATGCCATTCTCGACCTCATAAAATCGGTCGGCGTGGCACAACCCGTCATTGCGGTGCGCCCCGCGATGCAGTTTAACAGTCGGTTTTTGGCAAAAAATGGGAGTAATCACTGGAAACTGGGCGCACACCAAGACTGGCGCACGGGGCAGGGATCGTTGGACAGTGCCGTGATCTGGTTTCCGATGGTGGAGGCAGGAGCCGAAATTGGTGCGTTGCAGGTCATTCCTGGCAGCCACACGTGGGGGCTGATGGCCGCCAACACAACCGGCTACGCGGGCAGCATAACCGACAACCTGAAAGAAGAAGACTACGTGCAAACAACCTACGAACCAGGCGATGTGCTGATATTTTCGGCCTTTTTGGTGCATCGTTCGGGCGACAACTCAACCAACAACATTCGCTGGTCGGTGCAGTTGCGGTATAACAACCTGGCCGAAAGCACCTTTATTGAGCGCGGCTACCCGATGCCCTACATCTATAAACCACAAGAAGAATTGGTGACCCCCGATTTTCCGAAGGCGCAACAAATTCAGGCCCTTTTTGCGGCCAGCTAACGGCCGAGTGGCTCCAATGTTATTTTTCAAATGAACAAACTGCTGTACATTTCGCTCAATGACGGTTCGGATATGCGAATCAACAAAGAAGTGAGAACCCTCGCAACCCGATTTGAGGTTGATTTTGTGGGAATAGCCCAAAACGAAGACAATGCTTTTGTGCGCCCCTTTGTTCACGAAATGACCCTGGTGGCTGGCGAGCGCCGCCAGCTTAAAACCCTGCTCAAATTTGTGGTTTTGGTGGCTCGGAAAATCCTAACCCAGCGCTACCACTCCGTTCACGTCATCAACGAACAGCCACTGCTGTTGCTGTATCCATTTTTGTTTCTTCAAAAACACGTCGTTCTCGATCTTTTCGATTCGTTGTTTTTAATGAAAAACAAGGGGGGAAATCAGTTGGCTTGGCTCAAAAAAATGGTGTACGCACCCGCTCACGTACTGATCGTGACGGACGAAAACCGACGGACGCTCCTGCCCGATGGTTTACAAAGGGCGGCAGTGGTGGTGCAGAATTACCCGTATAAATTGGGAGATACTCCGCCAAAAAAACGAGACAACCACCTCACTATCATGTACTTTGGCTGGCTCGGTACCACTCGCGGAACGCACACCATTGAGCAACTTCTGCTGGCCGATGCCACCGTACACGTTCTAATGGCGGGCTGGTGCGGCGATGCGGCCAGCGAAAATCTGGCCAAACACCCCAACGCTACTTGGCTTGGCGTATTGCCCCAAAAGGAGGCCATGCAAGTGGCCGCTCAACGCGCCGACTACATCATGTGCGTGTATGCACCCGTGGAGCAAAACAACATCAACGCCAGTCCCAACAAAATATATGATGCCATCCAAACGCGCACGCCCGTGGTAATGAACCCCGAAGTGCGCGTACACGCGTTCGTAAAACAACACAATTTGGGGTACGTCATGGATCAGTATGAAGCACCTGATTACCCAAAAATGGCCGCCGACCTGTTGAGCCAGCGCCAAAATTACCGTTTCGACGACCAGCTGGTGGGTGCCTTCACCTGGGAAAACGTGGAAAAACAACTGATAGAAGCCCACGCGGGCTCGTTTGTACCCCGACCCGAAATGCCGCAATGAAAATACTTTTTTGCACCAACGCCTTCGAGACTGTCACGAACGGCCCCGCCAAGTTTGCCAATCTAATTCTGGACATCAATACTTTATTTCCCGCGCATCAAATACAAATACTGACCGAAGACGTGTCGTCGTCGCGGGCGTTTGTTCATAAAATGGAGGTTAGCGTTCCTGCACCGTTGCGCTTTTTTGGGCAAATACTCCGCAGTTTTCAGTACCACCGCCGCGCCATGCAAATTCGGAGAGATTTCGACTTCGACGTGATCGTTTACAACAATGCGCTGGTGGGTTGGTGGAGTGCCGTGCGGTTTAAAAACAGCGTTGGCATGATAAACGACTACACGAATGCCTCCTGCCAACTACGCGATTTTAGGCCCGAGTACCGATTTGTTCAAGAATGGATATTTAAACAAATCGAACACTTTTCGACCCTCTTTTTTGGGAAAATAATTACCAATTCTGACTATTTAACACAGCTCATAGTCGGCGAATATCCCAACATAAAAACCAAAGTGCACCGGCTCTACAAGGGCATCGAAGCACCCGAATCGGTGCGCGCGTTTAGACCTATATCGGGCATGGTGCGGGTTCTTTTTGTGAAAAGAGACTACCCGCTCGGGGGCTTTTTTACCCTCATTGCCGCCCTAAAACAACTCAAATACCCCGTCGAACTCACCGTAGTTGGCCCCTGGGAAAACCAACGTGCAACGATCCAGCAACACGCAGAGGCAAATTTGGCGATCATATTTTTGCCCTTTCAAACCCAAAAACAAGTGTTTGCATTGTACCAAGCCACCGATATTTTCTGCGTACCGTCGCACAAAGAGGCTTTTGGGGTGGCCAACTTAGAAGCCCTGGCGCGGGGTGTGTCAGTGGTCACGTCCAACGCGGGCGGCATTCCAGAGGTACTAAACTACGGCAAATGCGGCTGGCTCGCGCCCGTGGGCGACGCCCCCGCGCTGGCTCAGGCCCTCACCGAGTGCATTGAAAATGAGGAACTTCGCCGCCAAAAAACCG
This sequence comes from Cytophagales bacterium, assembly GCA_013298215.1. Classification (GTDB taxonomy): domain Bacteria; phylum Bacteroidota; class Bacteroidia; order Cytophagales; family Spirosomataceae; genus JAAFKE01. The sequence continues at coordinate 109,744 of JAAFKE010000003.1, forward strand.
AGAACGGTCTGCAGTTTTGCCAGCAATTTTTTAAGGAAAAGTTATTGCGTAATTTTGTGGATATTTTAGATCGTCCAATTTCTTGAACTTTTCTCCCCAGCAATTCGTCGGGTCTCCCAAAGAGGCCGCCTCCATCAACCGCGAACCAGTCTTCGTGGCCCTGACCCTCAACGCCGCGCTGGTCATTGTGGGCTACGGCCTGGCGGTTATATCGGGCAACGCCACGGTGGAGGCCATGCGACTCATCAAAAACGGGGTGCTTTTGCTGTCGATCCTCAACCTGTTCAACCAAAACAACGTGGTAGCCCAGGTGGCGTTCTCCCAGCAGACCAAGGTGTTTATAATTGGCGGACTCTTTATGATCTTTTCATTTTTTTCGAGCGATTTCAACACCGCCATTTCGTCCACCCTCACCTGCGTGGTTCCGCTGGTGTACGTGGCGGTTTCGGTTATGTATTTGCTTACCAAATACGCCAAACACGACGTTCTCAACGCGCTGCTCAACGCCACAAACTGGATTTACTTTATTCCTATCATCAGTTTTTTTCTAACTGGCGGCAGCATCACCAACACCAACATTTATTACGTAGATACCGAAAACGCGTCTGCCTTCTACTCCAACCACTACGGCTGGGCGGGCACTTTGTTTTTGCTAACAGGCATAGACCTCCTCAAAAACTACACACTACCCACGTGGCGCAAAATATTTTTGTACGTGTTTTGCCCCATTGCGGCGTATCTGACGCTTATTTCGGGCAACCGCACGTCGTGGTTGTCGCTGGGGGTGGTGAGTATTATTTTCATTTTGCAGTACAAGCAGCTCTCCGTAATCAATAAATTACTGCTGAGTTTATTTCCCATTTTTTTGGTCATTTACCTGGCCCAAGACCCCACATCGTCGGTTAATGCGCGTTTGGAGAAGTCAAAAAAGCAGTACAACGAAGGCGAAACGCGGTTTAATAATAGCCTCATTGCGGCGCGGTATTTCAACGACCGCCCCTACCTGTGGCTCACTGGCGTGGGGTTGTTCAACCCCGAGATATTGAAAGACAAAAGCCTTATTACCAACTACCACAACTCCTACAACGAGGTGCTGTTTGGGACGGGTGTTTTGGTCTTTTTGTTTTTTTTATACCTATTTCTCTGGCAACCGCTCCGCAAATACCTCAAATACTACGCCCGCAGTTACCTTTTCTTACCGCCCATTCTAATCATTCCATTCTTTGAAAGTAATCTTACGGGTGGGCAATTTTTGTTTTATCCGTGGTTTATCTTCACCATTTTGCTGGGTAGCCAGTCTATTTACGACATATTTTTGGTGCGCGCCACCCTCCAAGAGCGCGAGGCCGAATCGCAGATTATCAAACAAAAAGAAAAGTAAACGGGTGGGTGGGTGAGGTATCCAATTTTATAATTCAGCACCTGGAACCGAATAAGTATATTTGTGAGCGGATGCCTGCCTCGTAGAAAGCGTGGTAGGCGGTTATTTTAAAACTGCCATTTGACAGACAAAACCAACCAAAATATTTGTATCTTTATAAGGGATAATTTCATTCGACAATGAACAAAAAACTTATTCGATTTGACTGGGCGATAAAACGGCTTTTGAGAAATAAAGCCAATTTTGGTATTTTAGAAGGGTTTTTGAGCGAATTGCTCTTTGACAGTATTCGTATTGAGAAAATACTGGAAAGTGAGTCAAATCAGGAAACAGAAGATGATAAATTTAATCGGGTGGATATTCTTACCCAAAATTCTAAAAATGAGTTAATTATCATCGAAATTCAAAATACTTATGAGATTGATCGCGCGGCGAACCGTTATCTCCAAAGAATGGCTTACGGTGCTTCAAAAGCATTGACAGAAAACCTCTCTTTGGGGCAAGCATATTCTGAAATAAAAAAAGTAATTTCTATCAATATTGTTTATTTTGACCTCGGACAAGGACAAGATTATGTTTACAAAGGTGGCACGGTTTTCAAAGGACTGCACCAACACGACACCTTGACACTTTCTAACAAACAACAGATTGCGTTTTCAAAAGAAAATATATCCGATATTTTCCCAGAATATTATATTATCAAGGTTAATAAATTCAACAATATTGCCAAAGATACATTGGACGAATGGATTTACTTCTTGAAAAACAGTGAAGTAAAAGATGAGTTTAAAGCAAAGGGATTAAAACAAGCAGGCGAAGTTTTGGACATTATGAGACTTCCGCAAAACGACCAATATAGTTATAATCGTTACTTGGATTATTTACATTACAAGGCAAGTGAAATACTTTCTTTACAGTCAGAAGCAGAAGATAGAATTAGACAAGACGAAAGGCTGAAAGCTAATATTAAACTTGCCGAAAACTTAATTTTAAAAGATACAGCCGACCAATTTATAGCTGATGTAACTGGACTGACATTGGAACAAATTAAAGAAATAAGAGCTAATTTGACGAAAAAGTAACTGTGTAGCGATAGTATTTGCAAAAAAGACAAATGGAAGTCTGAAAATAGTATGCCTTTGCCAAAAGAATTAGTATAAAATGCGGGAGACAAAAGCCGCACCCAATCTGAGACGCTAACTCCCCTCCATCAGCATCCTTCTGCGACCCATTTTACAGAACTATCCACTCAGTAAGTAGCCTCGTAGCTGATCTCAAAATCTATTTTTTGCCACAAACGCCGCTCTACTTTGACGGGAAAAATATTGTTGGCATCGTCGAGCTGATTGGCATAAAGTCCTTTTTCTTCCCGCACAAACACCGAATAATACCCCGCTGGCAGTGATACGCAGAAGGTGCCGTCTTTTTTAGACTGTACGCTTCGGATCAAGCGACTTTTGGGGTTGCGGTAAAAACCAGCGTCGTTGGTCGTTTGCGACACGTTGGTGAGTTCGTAGATCAGCACCTGCCGCACCACGGGCCGCCCCTTGCTGGCGGGCACATCGGGCGAGGGCATATTGTTTCCTGACCTCCACGTGACGGTGCCGCAAATACCCTGCGTTGGTGGTTTTTTGGTCTTTTGCGGCTGAGAGGAGCCCGCCAAACTCACAAAAAACAGTGCAACGGCCACGGCAGTAAATTTCGCTGATTTCATGGCACTGAAACGACGAATGGTCCGAAACCGTATGCACATCAGAGATTTTTATCGAGTACCTCGCGCAGCTGGTTTTCGTTGTGCAGGCCAATGCCGTTCCAGAGTCGTTTGGTGTTTTTGTACAAAATCAGCAGCGGAATCTCGTCCACGCCCAGCCTGCGGGCGAGTACTTTGTTGTTGTCGTAGTCGATCGTGACGATCTGCACGCGGCCTTCGTACTGTTTTTTGAGGCGATCGATGGTGGGCAACATCTGCTGACACGGGCCGCACCACGGCGCATAAAAATCGAACAGCACGGGTTTGGGAGAGGCAATAAGCGCCTGGAATGCCTCCTCTGATAGTTGGTCTGCTACGGCAACTTTGGCCGCCTTTTCGGTTGGCTTTTGGGCTGCTTCCCATTTTATGACCCCGCCTTGTAGTTCGTAAATGGCCGCGAAACCACTTTGGGCGAGTATTTTGGCCGCCGCCGTACTCCGCGAACCCGCCAAACAATACACAAAAACGGGGTGGGCTTTATTGAGTTTTGCCAACGAGGCAGTGAAGGACTCCGCCCTAAAATCAAAATTCTGGGCATCTTTAAGGTGGCCTTTCTCGTATTCGGCGGGTGTGCGAACGTCTATGAGTTGGGCGGCGGGGGTTTGGGCAAGTTTTGTCTCAAAGTCGGCAACGCCGAGGGTTTGCAACGTTTGGGCGTTGGCGCAAAACCCCGCAAAAAGGAGTATTAGTCTGAAAACGATTTTCATGTCTGAGGGCTTTTAGGTTATATTTTTCGGGTCATAAACACAAAGATAAGACACGAAAACCGTTGTCTGACAATTGCTTACACCAATTTAGCATCCAGCGCAATGGGTACAGTTGATAACGCCTGCGACACGGGGCAACCAGCTTTTGCTACGTTGGCCAGCTCCATAAATTGCGCTTCGGTTATGTTAGGAACCACGCCCTCTAGGGTGAGTCTGATGGCCGAGAACTTAAAACCACCCTCCACTGCGTCCATGTCGATGGTGGCCGTGGTTTTTAGTGAGGTGGCCGTGAAACCCGCGCCCACCAACTGAAAACTAAGTGCCATGGCAAAGCAACCCGCGTGCGCTGCCGCAATGAGTTCTTCGGGGTTGGTGCCCGCTTTGCCGTCTTCGTTCTGAAACCGCGCCTTGAAAGAGTACGGCGTGTCGTTCAATACGCCGCTCGACGAGTTCAGTGAGCCAGTACCTTCGAGGCCAGTGCCGTTCCAAACTGCGCTCGATGTTCTTTTTATTGTTGCCATTGTTGTGGTTTGTTTGATTTTAACGCTGCAAAGATTCTTAAATAACTTGCGTAAAACTAAGCATCAACTTCGATAAATTTAGTGCTGTGGCTTTTAAATGAAGCTGCGCCAGCAAATAGGGGTTTTCATAACTACCTAATTCTTCGTATTTTTGGGGTAGGTATTTAACAAAGATGATGTCACAAAAAGTACATTTTATTGCCATTGGCGGTGCTGTAATGCACAACTTGGCAATGGCTCTTCATAAAAAAGGCTATTTAGTAACGGGTTCGGACGACGAGATCTACGAGCCGTCGCGCACGAGGTTGGGCAAACTAAACATTTTACCCGCCGAAGACGGCTGGTTTCCCGAAAAAATTCATGCGGGTTTAGACGCAATTATTTTGGGAATGCACGCCCGAAAAGACAACCCCGAGCTGGCCAAGGCCCAACAACTGGGGCTAAAAATATACTCTTACCCCGAGTATATTTACCAACAAAGCACCGATAAGCAGCGCGTTGTGATTGCGGGCAGCCACGGCAAAACCAGCATTACGTCCATGATTTTGCACGTATTGAAGGTAAACCAACGCAAATTTGACTACCTGGTGGGTGCTCAAATAGAAGGGTTTGAAACCATGGTGCAACTTACCGACGATGCTCCCGTGATTGTGGTGGAGGGCGACGAATATTTTACGTCTCCCACCGACCCCAGGCCCAAATTTTTGCATTATCACCCCCACATGGCGCTCATCAGCGGCATTGCCTGGGACCACGTGAACGTTTATCCAACCTGGGAAAGCTACGTACATCAATTTGAACAACTGGCCGAGGCTATGCCCAAGTCGGGCGTTTTGATTTTTGACGAAACCGACGATATGCTGGACATTATTGGGCAAAACGAACGCCCCGACGTTCAGAAGATTCCGTACCAAGCCCACCAAAGCCACATTGTAAAGGGCCAGACTTTTTTGATTACCCAAGACTTTGGCGACGTGCCACTGTTGGTTTTTGGCGAACACAACCTCAAAAATATCAACGGTGCGCTGGCAGTCTGCAACAAATTGGGCGTAACGGACGAGCAGTTCTACCGCGCCATTCAGACTTTTAAGGGTGCGGCCAACCGCCTGGAACTCCTCGGAAAAAACGCTGAGACGATTATGTATAAAGATTTTGCCCACGCACCATCCAAAGTTGAGGCCACCACCGCCGCCGTGAAGGCGCAGTTCGACGACCGACGTTTGATTGCCTGCGTAGAGCTGCATACGTTCAGCAGTTTGAGCAAAGATTTTTTGTATCTCTACGAAAACAAGCTGAACCCCGCCGACGTGGCCGTGGTTTTTTACAGCCCACACACCCTGGAAATGAAACGCCTCGAACCCATTACGCCCCAAGACGTGAGGCAGGCGTTCGGGAGGCCGTCGTTGCAGGTTTTTACGGATAGTGCCGATCTGCAAGCATTTTTGCTGGCCCAAAACTACCACAAAACCAACCTGCTCATGATGTCGTCGGGCACATTTGGGGGCACTAATCTCAAAGAACTGGCTCAAAAAATATTGGCTCGGGATTAGGTAAAAATCACCACAAAAAAAGGGCGGCTCGATTGCTCAAGCCGCCCTTCGACGAAGTAAAACCAGGGTTATGCCTTTTTTGCGTAACGCTTCATGAACTTGTCCACGCGGCCTGCCGTGTCGAGAAGTACGTTTTTGCCCGTATAAAAAGGGTGCGACTGCGAGCTAACCTCCACTTTGTAAACTGGGTAGGTTTTGCCCTCGAACTCGGTGGTGTCTTTTGTGGCAACGCACGAGCGGGTCAGAAACTTGTAATCGGTGGCCAGGTCGAGGAAAACAACTTCCTTGTAGGTCGGGTGAATATCTTTTTTCATTATTTTTTAAAGTTGTATCGTTAGATAATTAAGTCAGTTTTCAGAAACGGAGTGCAAAGTTACCAGTTTTCTGTTAAGAGACAAATTTTTGTTTATTTATTCCTGAACCATGCCATGCGTATTATTCACTTACGTTTGTTGTATGCCCATGATTACAGCCTTGTTGGCCACGCTTTGGGGCGGGCTTTTCGAGCAAAAAGCCCGCCCCAAAGCATTTTACAAGTGAATTACCTCGCCGTAGGCGGCGGCGGCGGCCTCCATTACGGCCTCCGACATGGTTGGGTGCGGGTGCACCGATTTTATGATCTCGTGGCCAGTTGTTTCTAAGTTGCGGGCAGTTACCACCTCGGCAATCATCTCCGTCACGTTTGTGCCGATCATGTGCGCGCCGAGCCATTCGCCGTATTTTGCGTCAAAAATAACCTTTACGAAGCCCTCGGGCACGCCAGCAGCCTGAGCCTTGCCCGATGCCGCAAAGGGAAACTTGCCCACTTTAATGTCGTAGCCCGCCTCGCGAGCGGCTTTTTCGGTATAGCCCACCGACGCAATTTCGGGCGTGCAATAAGTACACCCAGGGATATTGTTGTAATTGAGCGGTTCGACGTGCGGCAAACCAGCGATCTTTTCGACGCAGATAATGCCCTCGGCCGAGGCCACGTGCGCCAAAGCCTGCCCCTTGGTCACGTCGCCGATGGCGTAGTAGCCGTCCACGTTGGTTTTATAAAAATCGTCGGTCGTAATCAATCCCCGCTCCACTTTAATACCCACTTCTTCGAGTCCGATGTTTTCGATGTTGGCCGTTACGCCCGCCGCCGAAAGCACCACTTCGGCTTCAAATGTTTTCTCGCCCTCGGGCGTTTTCACGAGCACCTTCACGCCCTCGCCGCTGGTATCTACTTTCAGCACCTCCGAGTTGGTAAAAATATCAATGCCCATTTTTTTGTATTGCTTGGCGAGTTCCTTCGAGATGTCCTCGTCTTCGACTGGCACAATGTTGGGCATAAACTCAACGATCGTCACCTTGGTGCCCATGGAGGCATACACGTAGGCAAACTCAACGCCAATGGCTCCCGAACCGATGATGAGCATGGTTGCGGGCTGGTGTGGGAGGGTCATGGCAGCGCGGTACTCGATCACCTTGTGGCCGTCGATGGGAACCGTTGGGAGCTCACGGGCGCGGCGGCCCGTGGCAATAATAATGCTTTTGGCCTCGTAGTTGGTCTTCTGGCCATTTGCGTCGGTCACTTCCACTTTTTTTCCTGGAATCACCTTCCCAAAACCATTGATAACATCGATCTTATTTTTTTTCATCAAAAACTTAACGCCTTTACTCATGCCCTCGGCCACACTGCGGCTACGGCCAATGATGGCCGAAAAATCGACCTCGGCGTTTTCGACCTTTATGCCGTAGTCGGTGGCATGCTTAATGTACTGAAACACCTGGGCACTTTTGAGCAACGCTTTGGTAGGAATACACCCCCAATTGAGGCAAATACCCCCGAGGCTTTCGCGCTCTACGACAGCCGTTTTTAAACCTAATTGTGATGCGCGAATGGCAGAAACGTAGCCACCTGGGCCACTGCCAACAATAATTACATCATACTGTGAAGCCATGTTTTTGTGATGAAAGTGAAGTGTTTAATTCAGAAAATCGCTTTAAAACCAAGTACAAAAGTAACTCGAAAAATTGGTAATAAAATTCATTGCGCAGCTATAAACACCAAAAGGTGCATTAAAAATAAACCCCTCCGCCAGCAAAACGCAGCCAGCGAAGGGGTTTGAAAACAAAACGGGCAGGATCACTTTACCGAAATCAGTAGTTCGGGCTGTACTTCAACCGCTTCGGGAGTTCTGAGTTTCACTTCTTTGGTAATGGTGGTTTCGCCGTTGGTGATCTGAAATTGGTACACACCCGAGTCCATACTCCCAAAATCGAATTTGCGCCAGTATTTAGTGGCGTTTTTGCCCACCATTTCGGTGTACAACACCTGGCCCGTGGCATTTTGGAGGGTCACGCTCAGGCGTTGGCCTTTTACTTTTTCGATCGTCAAGTTTAGCTTAGACGTTCGAATAGTTTGATACATACCCACTTCAAAATTTTTGGTGGGATGATTGCCAGTGGTCGGATTTTCGGCAAGGGCCGAAACTGAGACTATCGCACTGACTGCGAGGCTGCTGAATAGGTTTTTAATGAATGTTTTCATGGCTGTTAAAAAGGTTAAAATGTTTGGCTGTTAATTCTGACTGCAAGATGCACGCGGAGGTCCGAAAGTTGCGATTCTGTGACGAACGGTTTAAAAATAAAATGAACGGCAATTTGAGTGCCATTTTACCGTCTTTCAGTAGTTAAAATTGGGCAATCTGACTACTTTGCATTCAGTGATTAATGAAAGCCCAACCGCACCGCGAAACCCAAAAGAGAAACATAAAATATTGGTTGCTGTAAAGTAAAAAGTGACTTTTTATACCTTTAAAGTTCGAACCCGCTTTTAATACCACAAACATGAGCAGCTCTCGTAGAGATTTCGTAAAACACATTGGCCGCGCCTCAGCGCTGATGGCCGCAGGTGGCCTTAGCCACGTTTCGGAAGCATTGGCCTACGGGTACAGCAAGCGTTTGGGGCCGAACGACAAAATCAGGATTGCCACAATTGGCATGGGCATCCAGGGTTTCAGCGACACCCGCGCCGCGCTGCAAGTGCCTGGCGTAGAACTGGTTGCCGTTTGCGACCTGTACAATGGCCGACTCGAACGCGCCCGCGAGGTGTACGGCAACACTATTTTTACGACCCGCAATTACCGCGAAATACTAAACCGCACCGACGTGGATGCGGTCTTGGTTGTGACCCCCGACCACTGGCACGACCGCATAACGATCGATGCCCTGCTGGCGGGCAAGGCCGTTTATTGCGAAAAACCGATGGTGCATAAATTGGAAGAGGGCCGCGCGGTAATCGAAACCCAGAAGCGCACGGGTAAGGTTATGCAGGTTGGTAGCCAGCGTATTAGTAGTCCCGTTTTTGCGGAGGCCAAGCGAGTGGTGGAGGCGGGCGATATTGGGCAGATAAACCTCATTGAGGCCAACAACGACCGCTTCAATGCCATCGGGGCGTGGCAATATTCTATTCCGACCGATGCCTCAACCGAAACGTTGGACTGGGAGGCGTTTTTGGGCGATGCCCCCAAGCGCGATTTTGACGCGACGCGGTTTTTTAGGTGGCGCAACTACCGCGATTACGGCACTGGCGTGGCTGGCGACCTGTTCGTACACCTTATCACGGGCATTCACTACATAACGGGGTCGTTGGGGCCAAACCGCATCTACGCCACTGGCTCACTGAGTATGTGGAAAGACGGCCGCGACGTACCCGACGTAATGTTGGGTATTTTAGACTACCCCCAAGCGGGCAAGTTCGCCGCGTTTCAGGCCATGCTCAAAGTAAATTTTGCCAACGCTGGCAACGCCCAAAACTACACCCGAATTGTGGGGACGGAGGGCGAAATAAACCTGATGGGAAACAGCTTGATTGTGAAACGAAACAAATTGGCCAAAGCACCTGGCTTTGGCGGCTACGACAGCTACAATACTTTTAGCACCGCCCAGCAAACCGAGTTTGCCAAACAATACAACACCCGCTATTCCGACGAAGACCGCCGCGCCGAGCCATCAAAAGAGTTTCGCTTCGACAAACCCGCCAACGTGGACGAGCAGGTGCTGCACTTTGCCAACTTTTTTGATGCCATTCGCAACGGTACGCCCAACATTGAGGGTGCCGAATTTGGGTTCAGAGCGGCCGCGCCCGTTTTGGCGTGTAACAAAAGCTACTTTGAGCAAAAAGTGATTCATTGGGATGCCCAAAACATGAAAACAACCAACAAATAAGCGTGATTCGGGGCAAAATTATTTGCGCTCAATGCCGTCCAAAACCCACCGAATATCATTGGCGCGGCGCATAAAATCGGTGCTTGCTTGCAGGTCTTGGCCGTCGATGGTGGCCTTGAAGGCTTGCAGGTATTCGATGTAGTCGGCCAAAGCCTGCGACACGTTGGCACGGTTTTGGTCGAATATAGGGGCCCACATTTGCGGTGAACTTTTGGCCAAACGCACCGTCGAACTAAAACCCGTGCTGGCCATTTCGAAGATGTTTTGTTCATCTTTTTCCTTTTCTAAAACCGTGTATCCGAGGGCAAAAGCACTTACGTGGCTCAAGTGCGAAATGTAGGCCAGGTGCAGATCGTGTTCGGGGGCAGTCATGTAGTAAACCTTCATGCCAATCTCTCTAAACAAAGATTCGGCCAGGGTTAGGCTGTCGGGATTACTTTTTTCGCGGTCGCAAATTATCACGTTTTTGGTAGGCAACAACTCCCGAAACGCCGCCGAGGGGCCCGAGTTTTCGGTACCTGCCATGGGGTGGGCGGCCACAAATTGGGCTCGTTTTGGGTGCGTGTCGGCTATTTCGCAAATGCGCTGCTTCGTCGAGCCCAAATCTATCACCGTGCATTGGTCCGAAATTTGGTCTAATATACGCGGCAAAAGTTCGAGAATGGCATTTACGGGCGTGGCCAAAACCAGCAGGTCGGCGGTTTGCACAACCGCCGACAACGGCAACACCTCATCTACAATACCCTTGGCCACTGCCAGCTGCCCATAAACCACCGACGCGTCTGCACCCATGAAGTGCATCTTGGGGTATTTGTGGCGCAGGGCCAGTGCAAACGACCCGCCCAAAAGACCAACCCCCACTATTCCTATTTTCATCTATTTTTGTTTTGATTTAATTACGCAAAACCTTGGTGTTCTGGGCGTAGCAGGTCTTTGACGCTCTTCACAGGATTGAACGTGATGAGCGGCACTTCCACGAAAATGGTGTTCCAGTCGGCCATCGAACCGTTCCAAAGCCCTGGTAACTCTTGGGCTTTGAGGTCTTTGCCGTCTTTAGATTTGGCCGAAATAAAACCAGTCAGGGGGTCTCTGAACTGCATGAGGTCAAATTTTTGGCCGTTTTTATCCCGCATCGAAAACACCAAATCGACGGGGTTGAAGTGCGTAGCTTCGTCGAAAATGGCCTTCTGCGCTGGGTTGGTCAAATCAATCTGGGCCGACTCCACCACCTGGAGCGACACGGTGTCGTCGGGGTTTTGTGCCCAAAACGGCCCACCGCCAGGTTCGCCCACGTTTTTTACCATGCCACAAACCCGAACGGGTCGGTTGAGCTTGGCCCGAAAAAACGCCAACTTTTCGGCATTGGTGCGGGTGCTAAAATTGGCGGGTGGCAGGGTGCAGAGAACCGTACCAAAAAAATGGGTCAGGTCATCAATCAATCCTGGCACGTCGTCGCGGCTTTCGAGTTCGTCCTGAAAATCAAATATTTGGGCCTGGTAGTCGAGCAGCAACGCCGCCAGGACTTTTTTGTAGGCAACCATGATGGGTTTTATGTTGTCGGGCACCACGTTGTCAATATTCTTGGTAAACACCACGTCGGCATCTTGGTCGTTGAGGTTGGCCAGCAACGCGCCGTGGCCCGCTGGACGAAACAAGAGCGTGCCGTCGGCATTTCTGAAAGGTGTGTTGTCGGGGTTCACCGCGATGGTGTCGGTCGTGGGTTTTTGCTCCGAGTAACTAATGCTGTACACCACCCCGTATTGCGCCTCATAAACGGGCCGAACGCGTTCGATCAATTCCTCGAAACGCAACCGATGCTCGGGCGAAACCGTGAAGTGGAGCATCACTTTCCCGTTTGAGTTGGCGTACTGCGCACCATCAGCCAGGTGTTCTTCCACGGCCGTTCGGGTGGTGGTGGCGTAGGCATGAAACTTCAACAAGCCCTTCGGCAAGTTGCCGTAGTCTAACCCCTTGGTTTCGAGCAGATAGGCGGTAATGGTCTGATAATCTTGTTGTTGAATGCACGCCTCAATGTCTAATCCGCTGGCCTGCATCGCGTTTTTTAGGTCTTCAAAAAAAGCAAACTTCTTTAGTTGGGCGCAATATTGCACCACCTCGGGATCAGTTTTGGCGTGGTCTTTAAAAGCAAAAAGCGATTTAAACATTCTGGTGGCTGCGCCCGACGCTGGCACAAATTTGAGCAAGTCGGCGTGTGGTGCTTGCGCGTCGAAAGCGGCTACGTACTCGCCCAATTTATCCTCGGCCACCCGCACGATGCCGTCGCCGACGGTAGCGGCTTTGATGACGTTCATGTACGGAAAGCCATCGACAAAATACTGAATTTGGGTCTGAACGGTATCGAGCGGCACACCCTGTTTTTGGATTTGCTGGAGGTCGGTTTGCGAAAACATCGGCAGTGAACTATGTTTATGGTTTGACGGCGGTAAAGTTGCCAACTTTAAAACATAAATGCAATAAAGATTTCTTGCACCGTGTTTGGGGTGCCAAGTTGTTCAGCCATTCGTATCTCTTTGCGCTGGGTTTGGCCTCGAAAACTGTTGTGCCACACAAATTTTCAAACCACCAACCTGCTTTTTTGGTTAAGTTTGCGAGAAGTACAAAATCGCTTTTTTAAAAACACACTATTGATGTTGCAATCGCCCGAAAACATAGCCCTCCAAGAACCCGTTTACCAAACTGCCACAAAGCCCAAATTGGGCAAAACGGGCGTACTAATCGTGAACCTCGGCACGCCCGACAGCCCCTCGGTGGCCGATGTCCGCAAGTATCTGCGGGAGTTTCTGATGGACGGACGCGTCATTGACATTCCGTACTTGTTTCGATTTTTGCTCGTGCAGGGCATCATTGCGCCGTTTCGCGCCCCCAAATCGGCCAAAACCTACCGCGAAGTATGGACTCCCGCTGGTTCTCCACTCAAAGTGTATGGGCTGTCGAACGAAATCGAACTTCAAAAATTACTGGGCGACGATTTCGTAGTGAAACTCGGAATGCGCTACCAAAGTCCGAGCATCAAAACGGCACTGGATGCCTTCCAAAAAATGGGCCTGAGCCGCATTGTGGTCATTCCGTTTTTTCCGCAGTACGCATCGGCCACCACTGGCTCAGTCTATGAAGAGGTCATGCGCCTGCTCACAAAATGGCAAGTTGTACCCGAGGTGAAGTTTATCAGCACTTTTTTTGACCACCCAAAGGTTTTGGCGGGCTACGTAGAAAACGGCCTCAAAATGATGGCTACCCACGATTACGAACACTTTGTTTTTAGTTTTCATGGCGTGCCCGAACGCCACATCAGAAAAGGCGACTGCAACGGCGACGTGTGCAAGATGGGTAGCTGCTGCGACTCGCTGGGGGCCTTCAACCAGCTCTGCTACCGCGCCCAGTGTTTTGAAACTACCCGTTTGCTGGTCAAACAATTGAACATCCCAGAAGGAAAATACACCACCTGTTTCCAGTCGCGGCTCGGCACCGATCCTTGGATAAAGCCCTACACCGAAGACCTGGTGAAAGAACTTCCCAAACGTGGTATTAAGAACGTGCTGGCGTTTTCGCCCGCCTTCGTGGCCGACTGCCTCGAAACAACCGTAGAAGTGGGCGAGGAATACAAAGAACTTTTTGAAGAAAATGGCGGCGAGCATTGGCACTTAGTACCAAGCCTCAACGACAGCCCGAGGTGGGTAGAGGCCCTGGCGGAGATGGCCGTGGCGAATTAACCAAATCAAGGCGTATATTTGCCGCTACATTTAGCGCAACGCATGAACCTATTGATCGCCATTCTGCTTTTACCGTGTTTGGGCTTTGCGTTGTGCTTTACTGTGGGCAAAGCCCTCGGCCACCGCGTTGGCTGGGCTGCGGTGGCCACCACTGCCGCTGGACTGGTGTTGGTGAGCTTGGCCGCAGCTACGCACCAACCAGTTGATACTTTTTCTACGACCTGGCTTCGCATCGGCTCAACTCCGTTTTCATTTTCGCTTTATTATGACAACGCGGCGTTGCTAATGCTCGTCTTGGTGCATTTTATCGCCGTTTTGATCCAATTATTTTCCATCGATTACCTCAAACCCCAGTCCGACCATCGCCGATACTTCGGGTTCATCCAGCTGTTTATACTGGCCATGCTCGCGATTATCCTGGCGGGAAACTTGTTTCAACTCTATTTTTTCTGGGAGTTGGTGGGTCTCTGCTCCTACCTATTAATTGGTTTTTGGTACCAAAAACCCCGCGCGGTTTGGGCGGCAAAAAAAGCGTTTCTCATCAACCGAATCGGCGACGCTGGTCTTTTGCTGGGCATTTTTTGCGTTTATCAACAATTCCAAACCACCGATTTTAGTAGTTTTGCGAACCAAGACCAACTTACTACTGCGGGCGGACTATTACTTTTTTGTGGCTGCGTGGGCAAGTCGGCGCAGTGGCCTTTGTCGAGCTGGCTACCCGATGCCATGGAAGGCCCCACGCCCGCGTCGGCGCTCATCCACGCGGCCACGATGGTGGCGGCGGGCATTTTTTTATTGTTCAGAATTTACCCACTTCTCAGTCCAGACGCGCTCGTGGTCGTTGCAGTCGTTGGCGTTTTTACGGCGTTGTGGGCATCTTACAGCGCGGTTTACCAAACCGACATAAAAAAAACGCTGGCCTACTCCACCGTTTCGCAGTTGGGCCTGATGGTGTTGGCCGTGGGCGTGGGTGCGCCGCAAGCTGCCATGTTCCATTTGTGTACGCACGCATTTTTTAAGGCTGGCCTGTTTTTGGGGGCGGGCAGCATTATCAGTAGCACCCGCAGCCAAGACACCACCCAAATGGGCGGCCTGGCCTCAAAACTGCCCGTTACGTTTGTTTGTTACGTGCTCTGCGCTGGCGCGCTGGCGGGCTTGCCACTTTTATCGGGCTTTTTGTCGAAAGACAGCATTCTGGTGGCCGCCATTTCGTGGGCAAACGGCTACCAGCGTTGGTGGGCATATACTATCCCCGCTTTGGCGTTAGCGTCCGTCGGTTTAACGGCTTTCTACGTGACCAAACAAGTAAAAATGATTTTTTTTGGCATCGCCAGAAACCAGCCCCCCACCCTACCAATTGTCGAGTCGGGTTGGTTCATCAAACTACCGTTGGTTTTGCTGGCGATGTTGTCGGTGGGCTTTTGGTTTTCGCCCAACCCCCTTCAAAGCGAGTCGAACTGGGTGGTGCCATTTTTGGGCAACAATACCGTTGGCTTACCAATGCACTGGGTTGGATGGGTTTCTGTCATCACCACTTCGGTGGGTATTCTGTCTGCTTGGAGGGTCGATTATCGCAGATTCACACTGGCCAAAAAGAGCTATCTCGACATTCTTTTCGACCACTTTTTACCTAAATACGTTGGCTTTTTCGCCCGTTTTTTTAACCAAATAGACGTAAAAATTATCGACCGCGCAGTCGATTACGTCGGAATCAGCAGCGTAATTTTGGCGCACATCATCGCCTGGTTCGACCGCCACGTGGTCGATGGCTTGGCGCGGCTCAGTGCCTGGGCTGCGGGGTTTGGTGGCAATGTTGCGCGGTCTTTTCAGAACGGCCGCATCCAATCATACTTTGTGGTTAGCTTAATGGGTTTAGTGTTGATTATCATTTTGTTTTTACTATGAATTTACTCTCCCTGTTAATTTTTTTGCCGCTTTTTGGTGCCGCTTTGGTTTTGTTCTTGCCCGCATCTCAAACAAAATACTTCAAATGGATCACCCTTGGTTTTTGCGCGGTAGAGCTGCTCGCCGCCGCCGTGGTTTACCATTATTTCGACCTTTCTAACCCCAGTTTTCAGTTCGTCGAACAAACCGACTGGATTACGCTTTCTTTGGGTAGTTTGGGGGCGGTGTCTATCGATTATTTGTTGGGCATCGACGGCATTAGCCTGCCGCTGGTTTTGCTCACGGGCGTGGTCATGCTGGTGGGTGCGGTGTCGTCGTGGCAAATAACCAGCCGCCAACGAGCCTATTTTAGCCTCTACCTGCTTCTCACGGCCAGCATTATGGGGTGTTTTTTGGCCTTAGACTTTTTCCTGTTTTTTCTATTTTTCGAGTTCATGCTCCTTCCCATGTATTTTTTAATTGGGCTTTGGGGCGGCCCGCGCCGCGAATACGCGGCAATCAAATTTTTTCTTTACACCCTCCTCGGCTCGGTCCTGATTCTGGTCGTCATGATCGCCCTGTACCTGTCGGCGTTCGACCCATACAGCAGCCTAAATGCCCAGACCATTGTGCATACCTTCGACCTGCGGTATTTGGCCGATGGCCACAACTATTTGCCCAACTCACTGCTCAACGGTTTGAGTGCCCACCAAATTATGGGTTTAGATGCCCGCCTGTTTTTGTTTCTGGTGCTTTTCGCGGGCTTCGCCATCAAGTTGCCCGTAGTGCCGTTTCATACGTGGTTGCCAGATGCCCACGTTGAGGCTCCCACCCCCGTTTCAGTGGTTTTGGCGGGTGTGCTCCTCAAAATTGGGGGCTACGGCTTCATCCGAATTGCCTACAACATTTTCCCCGATGCCGCCGCCGAATACGCTACTTTGTTGGGTATTTTGGGCATGGTTTCCATTGTTTACGGCGGTTTCAATGCCCTGGCCCAGAGCGATCTCAAAAAAATGATTGCCTACTCGTCGGTTTCGCACATGGGTTTTGTGCTGCTCGGCGTGGCATCACTCACGCCCGAGGGCCTCAACGGCGCAGTGTACCAAATGGTGAGCCACGGCGTGCTGTCGGCCATGCTGTTTGTGGTCACGGGGGTGCTTTACGACCGCACCCAAAACCGCCAAATCGAAGCCTATCGCGGCTTGGCCAAGCCCATGCCCGCCTACACCACCCTAACGGCCATTTGCTTTTTTGCGTCCCTGGGGCTGCCTGGCTTTTCGGGGTTCGTCGGCGAGTTGTTCACGCTCATGGGCGGGTTTCAGTCAGAATTTATGCCAAAATGGATTGCGACGGCCTCTACACTCGGCATCGTTTTGGCGGCAGCCTACTTTTTGTGGACACTCCAACGGATGTTTTTTGGCCCGCTCTGGACGCAAAAAGGCGTGGAGTCGCTCCTGGCCGACCTAACCCCCCGCGAAAAAATCATGCTCCTGCCACTGGCCGCGCTCACGTTGGTTCTCGGGCTTTTTCCCCACTTCATTTTTGACATCACAAGTGCCACAATAACCGAGTTTCTTAAAAAATTCTCACTAAATTGACCTTTCGTTTCAGCTGATTTACTCAATCGGCATCAAAGCACTCCCAAATTAAGAAATGAGTTTTGAATTATTGAGTGGTTGAATAACGCTTGACAATCAGCTATTTATATGTCAAAATCCAACTACTTATTTATTTTATATTCCTAAGTAAACAAATCCCGACAAATGCTCGCTAAAACTTTCGGCAGTGCCGTTTATGGTGTAAACGCAACCATGATAACCATCGAAGTGACGGTGGGGCAGGGTATGCGTTTTTTTATGGTAGGGCTGCCCGACAGTGCCGTCAAAGAAAGCGAGCAGCGGGTGGAGGCTTCGCTCAAGTTCTTTGGTTTTAAGATGCCCCGCCAAAAGGTGGTCGTGAACTTAGCCCCCGCCGATATTCGCAAGGAAGGATCGGCCTACGACCTGCCCATTGCGCTGTGCGTGTTGCAAGCGTCGGACCAGATCACGGTCGAAAAAAACTTAGAGCATTACATCATCATGGGCGAGCTGTCGCTCGATGGCCGCCTGCGCCCCATCAAAGGAGTGTTGCCAATTGCCATAGAGGCGCGAAAGCAAGGTTTTAAGGGGTTCGTACTGCCCTTAGAAAATGCCCACGAAGCTGCGATCGTCAATAACTTGGACATTATTCCCGTCGAAACCGTTCAGGATGCCATCGAGTTTTTTGAGGGTAAAAAACAAATTGAGCCACTTACAATCGACACCCGCGATATTTTTTCGACCCACCAAAACGACTACGAAGCCGATTTTGCGCACGTGCAAGGGCAAGAAAACATCAAACGAGCCTTAGAGATTGCGGCGGCGGGTGGCCACAATGCCATCATGATCGGGCCACCTGGGTCGGGCAAGACCATGTTGGCCAAGCGCATTCCGTCTATTTTGCCGCCCCTAACCCTAAACGAAGCCCTCGAAACCACCAAAATACACTCGGTGGCGGGCAAATTAGGCACCAAGGCAACGCTCATTGCCCGCCGTCCGTTTCGGGCACCGCACCACACCGTTTCTGATGCCGCGCTGGTGGGAGGCGGGAGTTTTCCGCAACCTGGCGAAATATCACTGTCTCACAACGGGGTTTTGTTTCTGGACGAACTTCCCGAGTTCAAGCGTTCGGTGCTTGAGGTCATGCGCCAGCCACTCGAAGAACGCAAAGTGTGCATCTCGCGCGCCAAGTGGGCGGTCGAGTTTCCCGCCAGCTTTATGCTCATTGCCAGCATGAACCCCTGCCCTTGCGGCTACTACAACCACCCCGAAAAGGAGTGCGTTTGCGGGCCAGGGGTAGTACAACGCTATTTGAGCAAAATTAGTGGCCCACTTTTAGACCGAATCGACCTCCACGTGGAGGTAACGCCAGTTTCTTTTGAGCAGATGACGGCCAACCGAAAGTCGGAAACCAGCGCGCAAATTCGGGAGCGCGTTATTGCCGCCCGCGACGCGCAGACCATCCGTTTTGAGACCCACAAGGGCATTTATTCCAACGCCATGATGCCCCCCGAAATGGTAAAGCAGATTTGCCAGATCAGCGAAGCGGGTAAATTATTGCTCAAAACGGCCATGGATAGGCTTGGGCTGTCGGCACGCGCCTACGACCGTATTCTAAAGGTGTCGCGTACCATTGCCGACTTGGCAGCCAGCCCCGACATTAAGATAGAACACCTCGCCGAAGCCATTCAGTACCGCAGTTTAGACCGCGAAAATTGGGCGGGGTAATCTACAATCTTTCGATCATACCTTTCATCAATTCCTCAAAATAAGCCGCGTTTTGCGGCCCAAACCAGTTCATGGTTTGGGTTTCGTAGTTGTCTAAATTGTAATAGCGGTCGGGGGTAATGTAGCCCACGTACCCGCCGTTGAAACTGCTAATCATTAGATTTACCCCGCTTTTGGTTGCAGTAGCCTGGAAATCAGGCACTAAAAATCCCGAAAAATCACAAGGTGTTCCCACCAAAACGGTGCTTCCAATTCTAAGTGCCTTCAAGTCGGCGGGGTAGTCACCGTAAACGGTGTGGAAAAGCCACGGGCGCACCCGCCAGTTGCCCCACACCCGGGCGTGGGGCGCACGGAGGGTGAGCGGCAAAGTGAGTATTTTGAGCGTACTATCGGCACTGAGCCGAAGATTGGGAAGAACCAGTGCTATTTTTTGGGCCAACGCCCGCCCCTGGTTTTGAAGTCGTGCGCTGTCGCCTTTACCCACCACGTCGGGGCCCATGCCACCGACTGCCCCAGCCAGAAATAGGGCAAAATCAACCGATCCTTTTTCTAATTCGTCCGTGAGAACCCCCGAATAATCACGGCTCAAATACTGCCACTGGTCAGCTCCCAACACGGTTGAGTGCGCCGAAAAGCTACAAATCAGGGCACTTTCGCCCGTATTTTTTTCTAATTTAATGGTGCGCAACAGTCCGTCAATGTCTTTTTTATTGTCAAAAACGCGGTTATACACCTGGCTACTTGCGTCTGTCTGAATATACCCCATTTGAACGGGTGCGCGTTTAAGAGCCGCCGCGCGAATGGCCTCAATGATTTTGTCGGCAATGTAGTTCTCTACGCGCGGGTCATAATCGCCCGAAAAAAGCTCACCCACCAAGCCCGGGGCCCATCCGCCCAAACTATTGTGCGAATGTACGGCCCCCAAATAAACATTTTCCCAGGCAAAACCCACTTCTACCAACCGCTTTTTGAGAATGGCACTCACCGTTGGAGGAATAATGAGCAAATCGGCACTCACCAAAGCTACTCTGGTCGCGCCGTTATCGAGCACAATGGCTCGCACAAAAATAGAATCCAGCACGGTAGTCCAATGCTTGCCGCGCCGCACCCCGTAGCCTCCCGTTGGGGTAGTAAAGGGCGGCACCAGACTGGTTTTTGCCCAGCCAGCACTCAATATGGTTTTTGGCTTTGGTGGGTTCGGAAGATCGGCCAGCCTTTGGGTAGTTTGGGCATAAAAAGGCATCTGCTTGTAGGGCGTGTCATCTACTGGGGACAAGCATAAAGCCAAAATTAGCACGCTCAATGCGGCAAGTCCAACGAGTATTTTAAAAACAAGCGTAAGGTATTTCATGGCTGGGTGTCTATTTAATGTTCATTTCAGCGTTAAAATACGAATAAGTGGCGTATTAAACCAAAAAAAGCGGCAGGGGTCTCCCCTGCCGCTCCAAAAGTGCCTACGCTAATTTAGCGCGACACCCAAATCTTTTGGTTGTAAGTACGCGCTGCCGCTGGTCTTTCCAACCGAATCATAAACTGCGATCCCGAGATGTTGCTCGGCAGTTCGATGGCTTTCTTGAAATTCTTAACCAAACCGTCTTTTGTCATCATCACGCGTCCAGTCATGTCGGTTATTTTTAGCGAGATGGCTTCGTCATCAGCAAAGCCAGTCAGGTTCACAAAAACTTCTCCCTGGCTTGGGTTTGGGTAAAACGAAGCCGCCGATACACTTTCGTTGCTACCTGCCAAGCCCGTAGTGAAGGCTTTTTTGCCCGACAGATCGAGGGTCGTAGTAGTCTTTTCGCCATTTCGCGACACCGCCCACTGCTCGTTGTTCAGCACAAGTATGCCCTCATCGGTTGCCGAGCCGTTCAAAAGTTGAATTTTGACTGGTACGCTGCCGTTAATCGTCCAATATTCTTGGGTGTTGATCGATGCCACGTCGTCCGATAAATTTTCTGACACGCCCAGCGGGTTGGCCGAAACGTACTCTACCGTTACTGCATTTGAAGACGTTGGTTTTGCCAAACACGGGCGGTAGGTTGTACCGTCGCCGATGGGGAACATAAACGACTCCGAACCCTCTTTGGTAACTGGCCCACGCACGTGCGACTCGGCGGAAGCACCCAGGGCTTTTGCCTCCGAGCCAAACACGAGTGGACTGCCGTTTCGCGCCTCTACCAGTCCTCCTTGAAAATCGGCACTCCTATTTACGGTCAGTTTGCTTTGCAATACTACCGCGTCGTTGCGGGAGCTTTGAGCAAAGACCACATTGTCGGCCGAAATTGATTTCTTTCCTGACACGGTTTGCAGTGCCGATCCGTCGAACACCAAAGTCTCCGAAGTAAAAACCCCTTGGTTATCAACGTTGTTTCGGGCGTGAATCTTGCCTCGCACATCCATCGTCCCCGAGTTCTTTATGTCTGTATTGATGGCCAATACAGCATCCTTGCCCACGTAAATGTCCGTATTATTCACGAACTGAGCTCGCGCCGATACCGCTGAGATACCAAGTCCCAGCACAAAACCTATTTTAGTAAATGTCTTCATATCCAGAATTGTTTTATCTTTTCGTAAAGTAAGAATATCTTTTGACTCTAACCAAACATATTGGGGCAAAATTATCCAACGGTATCTATTTCCAAAACCGCTACATCTTCACTTTTTTAATATTTACCTCGCGGTCATAAACTACTTTTGGCCAAAGCCCGCATTTTTCGATCACCAGGCTACCCACATCGCGCATCACATAATTTATCATGCCCGTGGCCAGGCCCGAGTATCCTTCGCGGCTAATCATAAAAATTGGGCGACAAAGCGGATAATTTTTGAGACCCAAGTCTCGCTGGAACGGCTGGTAGTACTTACCATCTTTGTCGGCCACGCCCATCACGCGCAAACCCTTAGAAAGTTGGGCACTGATGGCCAAGTCGCCGTCCGAAATCCAGTTTATACCAATGAAGCCGATCGCCGAAGGATTTTTTTTAACAAAGTTAATAACCTCCACGTTCGACTTGGTCGTAAATATTCTGATTTTTCTGGGATCTTTTACCTTAAATCTGTCGAGAACATACGTAATGTTGCTCGAATTATCGTTGTCGAATACCAGCGTGACAGGCCCCGTTTGATTGCCCGCTCTCAGGTCGTTCCAAGTTTTGATCGATCCATCGAACAACCCTTGCAACTTTTTGATCGTAATAAGACTATCTGTGTTTGCCACCGACTGGATGAGTGCCACCCCATCGGTGGCTACCTCAATTTCTTTTACTGCGCCTTTTTGCTGCTTGAGTATGGTATTTTCTTGGGCATTTAATTGGCGCGACGCAACGATCATGCGGGCTTCTTTGCCGAGGAGCATCAAGATAGACTCTTGCTCGGGCTTGTACACCATCTTAAAGATCGCATTTGGATATACCCCAGTGTAGGCGTGGGTGAGTTGTTCTAAAACGGGTTTAAACGATTCATCGGCGGCAATGGTAATTTCTCCGCGCGAGGCTGTGTCGGGCGGAGGGGCGCACCCCAAGAGCAGCGATGCCGCCAGAATGCTGAAAAACACCTTTTTCATAAGCTGACAAGATATTAAAACTCTTTAATGCCCCGGTACGATCGGAAGCACCCATAAACAAACAACAAAACGGCTATTGCCCAACGGATAACTCCACTGGGCAACAGCCCGAAAGTCTGAGAGGAGGTCATCAAAAAGATGCCTCCTCCCAGGTACGAGAGGCCGATCAGGATCTGTAGAACCCCCGTAAAGACCTCGCCAAAAGTACGATTATTCATGTTGTTACTCGAGCGTAAAGCTGATCGGCAAGTTGTATTTTACCCGCACCGACCGACCCGACTGCTTGCCTGGTTTCCATTTAGGCATCGAGCGCACTACGCGCAAGGCCTCCTCGTCGCAACCAAAACCGAGACCCTTCAAAACCTGCGGGTCCTGAATAGAACCGTCCGAATTGACTACGAAAGTCATAAACACCTTTCCAGACACGTTTGCGCGCGAGGCAGAAGCAGGGTACTTGATGTTTTTGCCAAGGTACTTATACATTTCTGAGATACCACCTGGGTATTCTGGCTGCTGCTCTACCACCTGAAAGATGGGTTCCTCAACTGGGGCTGCCTCTACCACTTCAGCTTTGCTGGGAGCCGCCGTTTCTTCGGGAGCCACAATGGCTTCTTCTGCGTTGGGGTCTCCCTCCTGGGTTTTGTCAGCGGCCACGGCCTCTTTCAATTCCTCAACGGTAGGGGGAGGTGTTTCCTCGGGGACTTCCTCGTCGGGTTTCACTTCGGGCGGCAAGAACTTCACCGTGTTCACCTTCGGCAGCTCTACTGGCGGCGGTGGGGGTGGAGGTGGCTCGTTGGGGTCGAGCGGTGGGGGAGCCAGTTTCATCAAATCTACCTCCGACATATTTACTTCGGGCTCGCCCGACGGGAGCAGACTGATAAGCGTTGGAGCCAACATTCCTAAGAAAAATATGGCACCGCCTATTAGGAGGGCGCGCGTCAGGAACTTAGAATATGATTTCCGCAAATCGTAGGCACCGTATGCTTTGTTACGGTTCTCGAAAATAATATCATCGAGGGTAGCCGTGGCCGCAGTACTATTTACTTCTGCCATTGTGTTTTGGGTTAATAATTGAATTAATCTTTTGTCTTGTCGCCCAGGAGTTTGGTCTCATCGGGTGTTAGGGCATCTACGAGTGCGTACCGCTTTATTTTTGTGATTGCCATTTCGTCAATCGCATCCACCGTGTTTTTGTAGGTAGAGCCACGGAGTGGTTTAATCACGCAAACAAATTGAGACTCTCCCTTGGCATCTTTTCCAAACTCAGCGTCCACGCGCACGCGTGCTTTCATGAGTGCCTCCCTAAGTGGGAAACCGTAGGAAAAGTCTTTGAGGGCCGCCTTTGCTCCGTCTTCGCTCGATGCAACACCGTCTAATACGTGGGCTACATTATTTTTTCCCAGGAACAGGGTAGCCACTTTCGAGGCTTTTAGGGGTTCGGTTTCTTGTTCTTTTTCGTTCGATTTATCGGGTACGTTGAGCGTCATCGACGATGGCTTACTGAGCGTAGTTGCCAAAATAAAGAACGTAATAAGTAGGAAACCTAAATCTACCATGGGGGTCATATCAACGCTGGTGGATGCTTTCTTTGAGCGTACTTTACCACCTTTGCCTTTACCTTTCCCCCCGCCGGAGGTATCTATTTCTGACATTTTTTTACAGTATGTTTAGGATTATACATTAATCGGCCTTCCAACCTGCGGGTGCCTGCTCGGTTCCCGTAATCAGGTTAAACTTATTGATATTTTGGGCTTGCAGCGAGCCTACCACGTTTTTGAACACGGGGAACTTAGAAAAATTGTCTCCCTTTATGCAAATTCGGAGGTCGTTGTTGGCTTTACGGGCGTTGTAAACCCACTTGGCCAAGTCGTTTTGGGCGGTCGAGTCTACTGGAATACCTGGTTGCTTAAAAGCACCCATTTGCTCTTTTGACAAATTGAGCCACGCACCGAGCTGATTCAAAGGCACACCGAAGTTTGACTGGATACCAAATTTTTTGATTTGTTTTTCGTCAAACTTCAAACCTTCGGCGGCGGCTATGTTTTCGAGCATGGCGCGGCGGTTCACTTGGTTGTCTATTCCAAAATACACCTTGCCATCTTTGTCTATGCTGATGGTCATAATGTCTTTGTCGGGTACTTTAATGCCTGAGATCGATGATGGTGTTTCGATTTCGGCGGCATCTTGAGACTTAAACTTGGCAGTCAAAATGAAGAATGTCAGCAGCAAAAAGGCTACGTCGCACATCGCAGTCATGTCGAGTGCGGGTTTTCTACGGACTGGTTTTACTATTGGCATGATTTCTCGTGTTTATTGATAGAAAACGAACTCAACTATATTTTTAGTGCTTCACCGCACTGGTAAATAGCAGCGGGTCGAACTCGCCACTATTTATCAGTTTTCGGTGTGCAAAAATATTAGTGGTGTGCCGAGAAGTTTTGCTGAATGCTCAGTCCGATTTCGTCGATTTTGTACGTTAGCTCGTCAATACGGCTCGAGAAGTAGCTGTACATGATGGTTGCGATGGCCGCAGTACCAATGCCGAGGGCTGTGTTTACGAGTGCCTCCGAGATACCAGTTGCCAAGGCGGCGGTGTCTGGCGAGCCAGTTGTACCCATGGCGGCAAATGCGCGGATCATACCAAGTACTGTTCCCAGAAGGGCAACCAACGTAGAAACGGTGGCAAGGGTGGCAATGATCGTCAGGTTTTTCTCGAGCATAGGTAGTTCGAGGGTTGTGGCCTCTTCTACTTCCTTCTGGAGAGCAGCTAATTTTTGCTCTTTTGTCAATTCAGCGTCGCTGGCCAACAACTTGTATTTGCCGAGGGCTGTTTTAACTACGTTTCCAACAGATCCTTTTTGCTTGTCGCACTCTTTGATGGCACCGTCAACCTCGTTGCGGTCGAGCATGGCTTTTACTTTGCGAACAAATTCATCGATTGAACCTGTGCCTGTAGCCTTGCTGATGATAAAGAAACGCTCCAACGAAAACACTAAAACAATTAAGAAACACGTAAACAAGATTGGCACGATGTTACCTCCTTCGTAAACAATACCAAAATAATCGCCACCAATTGGGCCCTTTGCGTGGTCTCCATCTACGAAGTGGCTTGAGTCACCGCAGATAAAAACGTAGGCAGCAATACCAGCAGCAAACAGAATAGGGATGACAAACAGGGGATTGAGGCCAGCTGATGTCTTTTGGGTTGCGGCAGCTTTGGCCGGTGCTGGAGTCGAAGTTTTCTTTTCCATTAGTTAGAATTTACTTTAGGGTTTTGTTAAAAATAGTTTTAGAAAAAATAAAGGAAATGTGTTCAGAAACGATAAATATTGACAAAGTAATTTTAATAACAATATGTTGGACAATTGCCCGAATGACAAACGCAAAAGTATTAATTTTATCTTTTAAAGCAACAAAAACTTTGGTTGTACCACAAATTTTTTTTCGCTCTCTTTTCAGAATAAACCTTGCAATAATAAGTTAAAAGTTTCATTTTATGCCGTAAATTATCAAAATGACCGAATATTTAATTTTCAAATAAGTTCAAATCCGAAAGAAATTGCAGACCCCATCCCAGATTTTAAAGAAATACTTTGGCTACGATCAATTTCGTCCCAACCAATTAGCAATCATAAATGCCATTGTGAGTGGGCGAGACGTACTCACGTTGATGCCCACTGGGGGAGGCAAGTCGGTTTGTTTTCAGGTACCAGCATTGCTCAAAAATGGCTTGGCGGTTGTGGTGTCGCCGCTCATTGCGCTCATGAAAGACCAAGTCGAAGCCCTGAAAATCAATGGCATAGAAGCCGCATACCTCAACAGTTCGCAAGACGGCAACCAGCAACGGCTCATCGAAAACCAGGCCAGAAATGGCCAGTTAAAACTCCTTTACGTGTCGCCCGAAAAAATGGTGAGCCAAACTTTTTTAACATTCTTACGCGAGCTCGAGATAAGCCTTTTTGCCATCGACGAGGCGCACTGCATCTCTTCGTGGGGGCATGATTTCAGGCCAGAGTACCAGCAACTGGGCGTTTTGAAACAATATTTTCCGAGTATTCCGGTGGCAGCTTTCACTGCCACCGCCGACCGCCTGACGCGGCAAGACATCATTACACAGCTCAAATTATCCGATCCAGCGCTATTTATTACGTCTTTCGACCGGCCAAATTTGAGCCTGCGGGTGCTGCCTGGCACTAAACGTCTGCAACAAATTTTGAAATTTGCCCG
The DNA here is from genome assembly GCA_013298215.1 of Cytophagales bacterium. Lineage (GTDB taxonomy): Bacteria > Bacteroidota > Bacteroidia > Cytophagales > Spirosomataceae > JAAFKE01. Next base: position 136,559 of record JAAFKE010000003.1, read on the forward strand.
CGAAAAACCCAACACTTCGGGCATCATATACTGCAACAGCCGCAAACAAACGGAGTCTTTGTCGCAAAAACTCACCGAGGCTGGTTTTAATGCCGGGTTCTACCACGCTGGCATGGACAGCGCCGTCCGCTCGCGCACCCAAGAGGCATTCGTGCGCGACGATCTCAAAATTATTTGCGCCACCGTAGCTTTTGGAATGGGCATCGACAAATCGAATGTACGGTGGGTGGTTCACTACGGAATGCCAAAAAACTTGGAGGGATACTACCAAGAAATTGGGCGGGCAGGCCGCGACGGTGCGCCCGCCGACACGGTTCTGTTTTACAGTTTTGCCGACGTGATGAACTGGCGCGACATGATCTCAGAAAACGCACCCGCCAACTTAGAATTTCAGTTGGCCAAATTAGATAGAATGCAGCAATATGCCGACGCCAATTCGTGCCGACGGCGAATACTATTGAGTTATTTTTCGGAAGAAATTGGGCAAAATTGCGGCAATTGTGATGTTTGCAGCAACCCGCGCCAGTCGTTCGACGGTACGGTTATTGCCCAAAAAGCCCTCTCGGCGGCTATTCGGCTGCGCGAGGAGGTGCCGATGAACACGCTCATAGATGTGCTACGTGGCTCGCGAAACCAAACAATTGTGGCGCGTGGCTACGACCAAATCAAAACTTACGGCGCGGGTGCAGACTTAAAATACGAGGAATGGCGCGATTATTTGTGGCAACTCATCAATATGGGTGTTTTGGAGGTGGCCTACGAACAACGCCACGCGCTCAGGCGGGGTGCGCTGGCAGATGCCGTACTGACAAGGGGCCAGAATATCCAGCTTGTCAGACCAGAACACGCCATAAAAATGAACGAAGTAGCCGTTCAAACCGACCGCAAAGAAAAAAGCCGAACCGATGTGGTGCGCGACGAACTATTTGAGGAGCTGCGGGTGCTGCGAAAGTCGGTGGCCGACAAACTGAACGTACCGCCTTACTTGATTTTTTCGGATGCTACCCTCAGCGACCTCGCCCAAAAAAGACCTACCACTCCCGAACAGCTTTTGGGTGTGAGCGGGGTAGGCCAACGAAAACTTGAACAGTTTGGCGTTCCTTTTTTGAAAATAATTAGCGACTACACCAAAAAGAAAGGGTTGCCTACGCCAACCAACAAAATCGCCTCCCGCAATTTGGGAGAAAGCACGCAACTCGTTAGCTTTGAAATGTACAAGAATGGTCTTTCAGTAGGGCAGATTGCAAACCAAAGAAGTTTGACCGAATATACGGTCATTGGGCATCTGGTGGCCATGTTTGAGGCGGGTGCCGACGTGAACCTGAACCAGTTCTTAGCACCTTCCGAACGCGCCGAAATAGAAGCCGTTATTCGTGAAATTGGTATCATCGACAACCGCATTAAGCCTATTTTCGACGCGCTTGATGCCCGTTACGAATATTACAAAATAAAGATTGTGGCGGCACTTATTAGATAAATATTGGTTTATACGCAACTTTTTTGGGGGTTAATGCGTTATTAATCAGACTAAAAATTAGTCTATCTATTTTGTGTAACTGACCCCAAAAAAATTGAAAAAAATACTATTTCTGGCCCTGCTTTTAGCAGGCAAGCCAGTAGCTGGTAGGGCCACTGGTACAGTTGATACTCGATTTTTTCTAAAACACACCAATCATCCAATAGTACAATTTTGCAACGAAAAAGTTCCACTGGATGAAAATAGAGTTATCAACAAGTTTGTAGGAACATTGCGAAATACATCACCGCTGCAACTACAAAAAGTGAAAAATAAGGCGTATTGGTACTTTAAGATAATTGAGCCAATCTTAAAAAAACACAAAATACCAAACGACTTTAAGTATTTGCCACTCGTAGAAAGTGGTATGTCTGCGCGGGCAGTTTCGCGCAGGGGCGCGGTTGGCTACTGGCAGTTTATGCCAGAAACAGCCCGAGAATTGGGGCTGCGAGTGACCGACAAGACGGATGACAGAAAACATTTGGTTAAATCGACCAAGGCCGCCTGTCAGTATCTTAGGATACTTTACGGCCAGTTTGGCTCTTGGACACTCGTGGCGGCGGCCTACAACTCAGGTCAAAATAAGCTGCGGGTGCACTTAGATCGCCAGCGGAAGATAAATTATTACGACCTCCGTCTAAATACTGAAGCAGGCAACTACCTCTACAAAGTACTGGCCGTGAAAGAGTGGTTCACTAACCCAACTCGCTTTGGCGAGCTACGAGACGAGAATTTTTGGTTGTTGGTAGCGCGCAAATCGACGGTTGCCAAACCGCCAGCCCCCAATTTTGTGTTGGCCAAATATACCATCGCTTCGCCGTCTTCTATGCTGCCTGTTGCGGTACGAGACACAATTCGGTATCCATTAACCGTTGCAAAAGCCCTACAACCAATAGGCAAAGCCACGGTTTCACCCATTTTTGATGTACTCCGCACCCAACTTCAAGAAGCTGGCGAGTGGGAGGTGGGCAAAACGTGGGTCTTTACCAACATTGAAGACAAACGTTGGGACGATTTTGAGATTGAGCGCGGCGACGCCATATACGCCACCGTTGAGCGGATAGATCAGGCAACGCGCATGGCCTACCTCCGAACAGTGCGCGTGTACTCGCGCCGCAAACACATGAGTTACGCAATGCCCATGGGTGCCACCCAAAAGGGCGATCGGCTCGGTATTCTGATACCCAAGGCGCACGAGGCTAACTCGTATTGGTCGGTGCTTTGGAAAAGACTTTAAAAATTTAGCCAACAAAAAAGGGGAGGCTCGTTGCAACGAGCCTCCCCTTTTTTGTTGTTACAGCGGTTTGTACCTACGATCCGCACATTTCGCAACCCTCTGGGTCGTCTAACGAACACTGAACGGCATCAAAACTAATGTTTGTATCGGCACTAAAACTCTGCGCGGAGGCTTTGGCCTGCGATTGTTGCTCGGCATACTTTACGTAATCCATCTCTTTTTCTTGCATTACCTCCGTAACAGGCTGTAGAACCGCCTCGGCTTGTTTTTCGACTGTAAACTTCACGGCGTCGCTGGCGGCTTTTGTGCGTAGATAATACATCCCAGTCTTCAGTCCACGTTTCCAGGCGTGGAAGTGCATGGAGGTAAGTTTGCCAAAATTTGGGTTTTGGATGTGAATATTGAGCGACTGGCTTTGGCAAATGAACGCGCCCCGGTCGGCGGCCATGTCTATGATCGTTTTTTGTTTAATCTCCCAAACAGTTCGGTACAAATCTTTGATGTGCTGCGGAATTTCTGGAATGTCCTGCACCGATCCATTGGCAATGATGAGTTTGTTTTTCATCGAATCGTTCCACAGGTTCATCTTGATAAGGTCTCGCAGCAAGTGTTTGTTCACGACCACAAACTCGCCCGAAAGCACGCGCCGCACGTATATGTTAGACGTGTAGGGCTCGAAGCACTCATTGTTACCCAAAATTTGGCTCGTCGAGGCAGTCGGCATGGGAGCCAGCAGGAGCGAGTTGCGCACGCCGTGCGCAACAACTTTTTTGCGGAGGTCTTCCCAATCCCAGCGGCCACTGCTGGGGGTTACATTCCACATATCAAACTGAAAAACACCCTGCGATATTGGCGACCCCGCCCACGTTTGGTAAGGGCCCTCTTCTTGGGCAAGTTCCATGGAGGCCGTCATGGCGGCAAAATACATGGTCTCGAACACATCTTTGTTGAGTTGCTGCGCCTCGTCCGACTCAAAAGGCATCCGAAGCATAATAAACGCGTCGGCCAGCCCCTGAATACCCAAACCAATGGGGCGGTGGCGTTTGTTACTTTTTTCGGCCTCTGGAACGGGGTAATAGTTGAGGTCGATGATGCGGTTGAGGTTGCGGGTCACAACCTTGGTTATGTCGTACAGTTTTTGGTGGTTGAAACGCATAAACCCGTCGTCGCCTTTCTCGATGAATTTTGGCAGGGCAATCGAAGCCAGGTTACAAACAGCTACCTCGTCGGCGGCGGTATATTCGATAATTTCGGTGCAAAGGTTCGATGACTTGATCGTTCCCAGGTTTTTTTGGTTCGATTTTTTGTTGGCCGCATCCTTGAAAAGCATGTAGGGCGTACCCGTTTCGGTTTGGGATTCTAAAATCTCTAACCAAAGCTCCTGGGCCTGAATTGTTTTACGGGCCCGGCCTTCGCGCTCATATTTTTCGTACAAAGCCTCAAATTCATCACCGTAGGCATCCGACAAGCCTGGGCACTCGTGGGGACAAAACAACGACCAGGTGTCGTTGGCCTCCACCCGCTTCATGAACAGGTCGGGAGTCCAGAGGGCAAAAAATAGGTCGCGGGCGCGGAGTTCTTCTTTGCCGTGATTTTTGCGCAGTTGCAAGAAGTCAAAAACGTCGGCGTGCCAGGGCTCTAAATAAATAGCAAAAGATCCTTTGCGCTTGCCTCCCCCTTGGTCTACGTACCTGGCCGTATCGTTGAAAACCCGCAACATCGGCACGATACCGTTCGATGTGCCGTTTGTTCCTTTGATGTACGACCCCGTGGCCCGAATGTTGTGGATCGATAACCCAATACCTCCCGCCGACTGCGATATTTTGGCACACTGTTTCAACGTGTCATAAATACCTTCGATGCTGTCGTCTTGCATGGTCAATAGAAAACAACTCGACATCTGCGGTTTGGGCGTTCCTGCATTGAAAAGGGTAGGGGTGGCGTGCGTAAACCAACGCTCGGACAACAAATTGTAGGTTTCGACGATTTTGTCGAGGTTGTTCATGTGAATACCCACTGCTACGCGCATGAGCATCTGCTGCGGACGCTCGGCTATGTTGCCGTCTACTTTGAGTAAGTACGATTTTTCTAATGTCTTATAACCAAAATAGTCGTACCCATAATCGCGGTCGTAGATGATGGTTGAATCTAAAAAAGCCGCATTTTTACGCACTATATCGTAGACTTCCTTTGATATGAGCGATGCGTTTTCGTTTGTTTTTGGATCCACGTAATTGTAGAGCCGCTTGATAGCCGCCGAAAACGACTTCAAGGTATTTTTGTGTAGGTTTGAGATCGCCACCCGGGCCGCCAGCGTGGCATAGTCGGGGTGTTTGGTGGTCATCGAGGCCGACGTTTCGGCGGCCAGGTTGTCTAATTCTGCCGTCGTAACGCCGTCGTAGATACCCGAAACCACTTTTAAGGCCACCTCAACGGGTTGAACAAAAATGGGGTCAAGTCCGTAGCACAGTTTTTCGATCCGAGCCGTTATTTTGTCAAATTTTACTGACTCGCGTCGTCCGTCTCGTTTTATAACATACATCAGAATTGAACGGTTTAGAAGGTTAATTGTATCTATTTAAGACTGGGTCAAACAAATAAGTTCACTAAATAAGTTAAATGACCCCAGAAAAACAAACCTCAACGCTGGTTGGCTGCACCGCTATTTTGGTGCTAATACACCCACGCGGCATTAGATAGTCCCTAAGTTGCTAACAGCAAGTGACTTATATCATCGCTATGCCTATATTTTGGTCGAGAAAAAGCTGTTTCTATTTTTCCAAAAACAGCGCCACCAAACTCGCAGAATATAGGTGGTGTGGTTAATATCCGCAACGTAAAAACAAAAAATGGCAACCCCAAACGGGTTGCCATCATGTTATTAAACGGTACGTTTTAATACCTTATGGTTTTATCAAAATCTTGCCCCAACGGCCCTGCGCCTCGGCATGGGCGGTGGCTTTTTTGATGTCATCTAAGTTGTACGAAGCCTCTACGGGTAGTTGTATTTTGCCCGTGGCCAAGAGCGTAATAACCTCCGTAGCTACCCGGGCGCGAACCTGGCTATCAACGCGGCGGATCCAGTCGGTGAGCCAAAACCCTTTGATGGTCAGCTCTTTAAATATAATTGTACCAATACTTACCTGCGGATCTTGCATACTCATCAGGCCATAAATGAGCATTGTGCCGCCCCTTCCCAAACACGCCACGGCCTGGGTGGTGGTGGCGCCTCCCACGCATTCCAAAACAGCCCTGACTCCCTTGCCGCCAGTAATCTGCTTGATGCGCTCGGCCATAGATTCGGTTTCGGTGTTAATGATTTCGTCGATACCCAACTTTCGCAAATCGTCGTTTAGGTCGTCGCGGCGCACGGTTCCAACAATTTTAATGCCGCGCATTTGGCAGAGCTGTACCACCATTTTGCCCAATGCCGACCCCACGGCCGTCACCATGAGCCACTCACCTGGTTTGACTCCCGTTTCTTCGACCATCGCTACGGCCGTGAACGGATTGACGAACAGCTGCGCCGCCACGTCGTCGGGCATGGCATCTGGTACTGGCATGAGGGTGCGGCTGGCAGCCACGGCGTACTCGGCCCAAACGCCTACTGCCGTGAAAGCCACCCGCGTACCAATGGCAATTTGGGCATTTTGGCCAACCGACTCCACAACGCCAACGCCCTCGAAGCCAGCACCCGAAGGAAACTGAGGGCGAATGCCGTACAAATCTTGCACAAACATCATGTCAGACGGGTTGATGGGCGACGCTATCACTTTAATAACAACCTCGTCGGCGGCGGCTTGTGGTCTATCAACCTCCTCAACGTGTAGGATTTCGGATGGGCGGCCTGGTACTTGGAAAACGACTTTTTTCATAATAGATGTCTTGATTACTTTGGTTTATTGCCGTTCAGTGCTTTAATTTGCACTGTCGTCATGTATGTTTCGACGCAAATATAGCTGCCGAAGTGGTGAAATTGGTAGACATGCACGTTTCAGGTGCGTGTGCCTCACGGTGTGCGGGTTCGAGTCCCGCCTTCGGTACTACAAAAAAACAAAAATGCCCCGTGGTTCACGGGGCATCTTTGTTTTAGAATCCACCCCGGAACTCATACGTTTTGGCTACTTTATCAATTGCCACGATGTATGCGGCCAGCCTCATCGACACGTTGTATTCTTGCGACGTGAGATAAACCTTCTCAAAAGCATCTTTCAAAATCCGATCCGACCGGCGGTTTATGCGCTCCAAATTCCATTTGTAGCCGATTCGGTTTTGTACCCACTCAAAATACGACACCGTCACGCCGCCCGCATTGGCCAGAATATCAGGCACAACCATTATTCCCTTTTCATTAATTATGTCGTCGGCACTGGCCGAGGTTGGGCCATTAGCACCCTCAACGATGAGTTTGGCTTGGATGTTGGCCGCGTTTTCGTCGGTAATTACGTCTTCTTTGGCGGCTGGTACCAACACATCGACTGGTAGGAACAACAGTTCTTCGTTGGTAATTTTTTCTGCATCACCAAAACCTTCGAGCAGACCCTTGTTTTTGGTGCGGTAGGCAATTGCGGCTTCAATATCAATGCCGCGCGGGTTATAATAGGCTCCCGTCACATCGCTGATTGCCTGCACCGTTACTCCGCGCTCGTGGAGCAGCAGTGCCGCATAAGACCCCACGTTGCCAAACCCCTGAACCGCCGCCGAGGCACGGTAGGGGTTCAGGCGCATTTTTTCCATGGCAGCCAAGGCCGTCACCGTCACTCCGCGTCCGGTTGCTTCGGTGCGCCCCACCGAACCGCCCAAAACGAGCGGTTTACCCGTAACGACTGCGTGGACAGTCATCCCGTTTGCTTTCGAGTACTCGTCCATGAGCCAGGCCATTTCGCGCGGGCCAGTGCCCATGTCGGGGGCAGGAATATCTTTGTCGGGGCCAAAAACATCGAGCATCGACAGCGTGTAGGCACGCATGAGGCGTTCCATTTCGCCAGCCGACATCTCGCGCGGGTTGCACGCAATACCACCCTTTGCGCCGCCATAAGGAATATCAACGACGGCACACTTCCAGGTCATCCAAGCGGCCAGCGCGCGCACTTCGTCGATGTGCACACCTGGGTCGAACCGGATGCCACCTTTTGATGGCCCCAATATGGTCGAATGGATCACCCGGTAGCCCTCAAAAACCTTTATCTTTCCGTTGTCCATCGTTATGGGCAGGCCCACCGTGACTTGCTTGCGGGGTGCTTTCAGAATGTGGTACATTTCGTCGCTGATACCGAGCAACTCTGCCGCTCTGTCGAAACGCGACATCATAGACTCCAACGGATTTTCTTTGTCCTTAATCGGAGCTGGTTCAATGTAATTTGTCATTTTCTCGTTTGTTGATTTGTGACTGCAAACTTACAATGACTTTGGTTACAACGCCAAAAATCTAATTTTTCTTGGTATAGTATAATTTGTTGTAGCAATAATTGTTTTTGAGGTACTGTACCAATTGAAAGAAGGATGTACGGCAAAAGCAAAAAACAACCAAAGAAGGTTTGGCGTTTGGGCGCAAACTAAAAATTGTTGTTTTTCTATTTTTTTTCTAATCCCTTGATCCATAGTATTGAAATGAGGTAAACAAAGGCTACTTTTGCGGTAATTTCTTGGATATACTAATTACTACGTACCATAAATGTGCTATCTATGCCAACCCCACAAGAAGAAAGAAAGCGGTATTCGGAGGAAGAACTCAAAGAATTTGAAGCCATAATAACCGAAAAACTGACGGTAGCCCGCGCCGAGTTGGCGTACATCCGCCAGGCATTAACCCGTAAAAACGACAGCGGTACCGACACCACCACGGGCAGCTCCAAGCTCATGGAAGACGGCGCAGACACCAGCGAGCGCGAACAAATGAGCCAGTCGGCGGGGCGTTTGCAAAAATTTATTGCCCAGTTAGACATGGCTCTCATCAGGATCAAAAGTGGCACCTACGGCGTTTGTGTCGATACCGGCAAGCTGATCCCGAAAGAACGCTTGCGGGCAGTGCCACACACCCAACAAACCATCGAGGCCAAACTACGCAGAAAATAAGGAGCGCAGTGGAGCTTCGTCGAAAATAATCCGTTCGATATGTCAATCAAAAACACACTTAAAAGGTACGATCTGCGCCACACCAGTTGCCGCCAGGACGTACTTTTGCTCTTCCAGGCAAGTGTGAAGGCGCTCTCGCACGGGGATGTGGAGCAACAATTGAGCGATCAATACGACCGCGTGACAATTTACCGAACGCTAAAAACATTTGTGGAGGTTGGGCTGATACACAAAGTATTGGACGAAGACGGCCTGCGCTACGCGCACTGCAAGGACGCGTGCCAAACTCCCGACCACCAACACCACCACAACCACGTTCATTTTAAGTGCCAGCAGTGTGGCCAAACAAGCTGCTTAGATTCGGTGCAGATTCCTGCCATAAAACTACCCAACGGCTACGCCCAACAAGCAGTAAACCTGCTCATAGAAGGCGTTTGCGTGGTTTGTAACCAATAATTAGGCTGCGATAGTTTTACCTCCCGCCACTTTTATGGCCGCTATTCCTCCCTGCACGTCAATGATGTTTTCAAAACCCCGGGCTTTCAGAATCGAGGCCGCCACCATAGACCGGTAGCCGCCCGCGCAGTGCAGGTAGTAGGTATTTTGTTTTTGTAGCCCCACCATGTTGTCGTTGAGGTAGTCGAGCGGTAGGTTTTGGGCAGTTTGCAAGTGTTCGGCATCAAATTCGGCTGGCTTGCGCACATCTAAAATCAGTAGGGTTGGGTCTTGCAGCAAGTCTGCCACAAAGTTTTGCGCTGTTATTGAGGTTACGGTGTTTGTTTCTTTGCCCGCTACCCGCCACGCATCCAGGCCTCCATCCAAATATCCCACGCAATTTTCGTAGCCAACCCGCGCCAGGCGCAACACAGTTTCGGCCTCTTGGCCCACTGGCACAACCAACGCAATGGGCTGCCTCAAATCTGGTATTAGCGCACCTACCCACGGCGCAAACGAGCCATTCAGACCAATATTTACGGCATTAGGTACAAAACCCGCCGCAAAGTCTGCCGCATTGCGAACATCCAGGATTAGCGCGTCGGTGGCATTCACAACGGCTTCAAAGTCGTTGGGTAGCAGCGGCTCGTCTCCGCGTTGCAGCACGGCATCAATTTTTTCGTAGCCTTGCTGGTTCATTTTGGCATTTTGGGCAAAATACTGGGGAGCTTTGGCAAGCCCCGCCGTCACCTCATCAATAAACTGGGCGCGGGTTTGGGCACGCAGGGCGTAATTAAACTTTTTTTGGTTGCCCAGTGTGTCGGAGGTTTCTTTGCTCATGTTTTTGCCGCACGCCGACCCCGCTCCGTGGGCAGGATAAACAATCACCGAATCTTCTAAGGGCATGATTTTGGCGTGCAGGCTGTCGAACAACATTCCCGCCAGGTCTTGCTCGGTAAGGTGGTTTTTAATGGCCAGATCTGGCCGACCTACGTCCCCAATAAACAGTGTGTCGCCAGTAAAAATAGCACAGTTGCGCCCGTTCTGGTCAATCAACAAATAAGTAGTAGACTCTAAGGTATGGCCTGGCGTGTGTAATGCCTTTATTTTGAGCGCACCGAGTTCAAAAATCTCGCCGTCGTAGGCGTGGTGTACCTCATAGTTTGTATTTGCGTTGGGGCCGTAAACAATTGTTGCGCCCGTTTTGTGGGCTAAGTCAATGTGACCCGACACAAAATCGGCGTGGAAGTGCGTTTCAAATACGTATTTGATCTTTGCTCCATCGTTTTGTGCTTTTTTTATGTAGGGAGCCGTCTCGCGGAGGGGGTCAATAATGGCGGCCTCCCCCTGGCTTTCGATGTAGTATGCCCCTTGTGCGAGGCAACCCGTATATATTTGTTCTATTTTCATGGCTCTATTAATTTTTTGCTACTTCGGTTCATTGACAATTTGACGCGTAGGTATCTCGAACGAATCTTCCAACGGTAAAATTAACAACAAAACACCACAACGTTCGTCTGGTGTCCACCCGAAACTGCAAATAGTGCTGTTTTGAGCCTAATATTGACTTTTTCCTCGGCCTTCTACATTATTTCGGCGTTCGGTTTCGTTTTGGGATCGTGCTATTTTCATCAAAACCATGACAAATCCTTCTGAGTACATACATTCTGCTCCACCCACGGTAAAATCTGCGGCCTTTCTGCTGCTCTTTGCGGTGTTTTTGGCCCAACCAAGGGTTAGTTTTGGCCAACGACACCAGGGCCAAACCCGCGACGAATTTGCTTGTTATTATTTTGGCGACGTGAAGCGCCCGCAAGATATTTGCAATTTTATGGGTTTCAAGTCCAACAACCACGCCGAGGAGGTAGTAGATCGAATCCTAAAACCCGTCGGACTGGCCCGCAACTTTGTGGTTGTGGAGTGCCCCAATACCGACAATTGCTTTGCCACCGTGGTGGAAGGCAAGCGTTTTATTATTTATGATAGCAAGTTTATGCGCAAAATAGAAGACCTCACCGATACCGATTGGGCGGCGGTGAGTGTGATGGCGCACGAAATTGGGCATCATTTGCAGGGCCACACCATCGACGGCAAGGGTAGCCGCCCCAGCAAAGAACTGGAGGCCGATCAGTTTTCGGGCTTTGTGTTGCACCAACTCGGTGCTACCCTCGACGAATCGCTCATCGCGATCCGAACCTTTGGCAACAACGAGGCCACTGGTGCGCATCCCGCCAAGCAAGACCGCGTGGAGGTTATTAGAAAGGGTTGGAACGAGGCAGAAATCATGTACCCAAAGTGGAACAAACAACCCACCAGCCTCAATACAGTAGCTGGCAACGGCAAATCAACCGAACCAGTTACCAAGTCTTCCGCCAATTTAATTGGCTGTTTATCTGGCAATTGCCACGACGGTAGGGGAGTATTTGTGCGCGAAAACCAAGAGCGCTACAACGGCGAATTTAAGCACGGGGTAAAACACGGAGCTGGTGTTTTGTACTATGCCAACGGAAAAATTAAATACAAAGGCACTTTTTTTGAAGACCTTCGCACTGGTACTGGTACCTACTATTTTCCCAATGGCGAGCGGTATGTGGGGCAGTTTGACGAGAACTTACCTACTGGTTTGGGTATTTATTACTTCAACGACGGCGACCGATTTGAGGGGCTTTACCGCGACGGCCAACGAAATGGCCCAGGTGTGATGGTCTCTAAAAACGGCCAACGCCAAGAAGGGTTCTACGAGGACGACGAGAAAATACGTTGATCCTACACAACTCAGTACAGCAACTACAAGGGCTACCCGTTAAATAAGAAACCATTGACATTGTGGCCTGCTCTGGCTACTTTTGTGGCGTAAATCAAAGAATCACACTTAAAACAAATCATTGTGAAAAATCAAACCAATTTTATTCGTTATTCGGCATACTGTCTTGCCTTTGCATTTGTTGCCAGCGTTAGTGTGTCGTGCAAGAAGATCACTGATATTTTGGCAACCGACCCAGTAGTAGGAGACTGGAAACTGTCGGGCTACTTATTAAAAGAAGGCACCGCACCCGAGGAAGATGTCTTGCCCCTTTTGTCCGCTTTTTCTGGCAGTTGCTTCACTGACCTGGTTTTTGTTTTTAATGCCAACGGAACACTAACCAGCAACAACCCCGTTAGTTGCAGATCAGTAAACGCCGATTTGGCAGACGGCGGCATTGTAACAAATGGCAAGTGGGCCTTGATCGGCAGCAAAATGACATTTACCGACAACACCAACGTGAAAGAAGAGTACGACTACTCGTTGAGCGGGGGTATTATGAGTCTCGTCCAGTCAGAAACCGACCCCGCAACCAGAATTGTGACCAGAACCACTTTAAAATTCAAAAAACAGTAGTATCAGTAAGTTACGGTTCAAAAAAGGGGGGAGTTGCATCGGCAGTTCCTCCCTTTTTTTATGGGTTATCCACATAGTTATCCACATTTTTTAGTGTAATGTTTGTAACTTCGCATTGACATTCAACAATCGAAGCAAAATACGGGCATGGCCAAGCAATTTTACGCTAAACGCGACCTTCAGTTCCAACTCTACGAAATGCTCCACGCCGAGCAACTCACCAAACTTGCCTACTTTAAAGACCACAGCCGAGAATCTTTCGACATGGTTATTGACGCAGCTGGCCAAATTGCCGACAGTTTGCTCAAACCCTTACTCACGGAGATGGACCGAAACGAGCCACAACTCGTAAACGGAACCATCCAGATACACCCAGGTATGCAGGCTATTATCAAACGTTTCGGCGACGATGGTTGGATAAACGCGGGGTTTTCTTACGACGAGGGCGGCCAGCAAATTCCACAGACAGTCATGAACGCGGCCACGTTTATATTTCAAGCAGCCAACTACTCGTCGAGCGTTTTTCCCTTTTTGACGGCAGGCGCGGCCAATCTTCTCCGCAGTTTTGGTTCACAAGACCTCATCAATACTTTTACCCCGAATATGTACGCGGGAGTTTGGCAGGGTACAATGGCCCTGACCGAACCCGACGCGGGAAGTTCGCTGTCGGACATTACCACCGCCGCCGAAGCAACCGACACGGAGGGTACGTACAAAATCAAAGGCCAAAAAATATACATATCGGCGGGCGACCACGATTGCTGCGAGAATGTAGTGCATTTAATGTTGGCTAAAATAAAAGGAGCACCGCTGGGAGCAAAGGGCATCTCGCTGTTTGTTGTACCAAAAAAACGCTTGACTACCAACGGGTTGCAACCAAACGATGTGCTCACGGCTGGCGTTTACCACAAAATGGGCTACAAAGGCGCACCCATTGCTCACCTCATGGTTGGTTCTAACGACGACTGCGAAGGTTATCTGGTTGGCCAACCCAACAAAGGCTTGAACTACATGTTCCAAATGATGAATGAGGCGCGGGTAGGCGTGGGCATGAACGCCGCCGCCATCGGGACGGCTGCCTACTATGCCTCGCTCGAGTACGCCCGCGAACGTCCGCAGGGGCGGCCAATCAACGAAAAAGACCCCACCAAACCACAAACGCACATCATCAGGCACGCCGACGTGAAGCGGATGCTGCTGTTCCAAAAATCGGTCGTCGAAGGTTCATTATCTCTTCTGTTGTATTGCAGCAAATTGTCTGACGTAGCTCACGCGGGCTCAGACAACCAAAAAGCAGAGGCATCGCTATTGCTCGACCTACTCACGCCAGTTGCCAAGTCATACCCGTCCGAAATGTGTTGCCTCACAACCAGTGCGGCGGTGCAAATTTTGGGTGGTGCGGGCTACACAACCGACTTCCCCGTTGAGCAGTTTTACCGCGAAGCGCGCATACATCCCATCCACGAAGGCACAACGGGCATTCATGGGCTTGATTTATTGGGTAGAAAAGTGATGATGAAAAACGGGGAGGCACTCGCCCTACTGTCGAACGCCATTGTTCAAACCATTGGCGAGGCGCAGCAAATTGAAAAAACCCGCCCACTTGCTCTACAATTAGAAACCGCCCTCGACGATCTGGGCAAAACCACCAAGCACCTGCTCACATTGGCCAGCCAAGATACGGAGGTGTTTCTGTCGGATGCCACGCTGTACTTAGAGTTTTTTGGGCTCGTCACCATCGGCTGGCAGTGGCTGTCTATGGCCTTGGTGGCGCAACGCAACCTGGCTGATGCCACGTCGCAGGCTGACATTTATTTTTATAACGGAAAACTCGCCACGGCACGCTATTATTTTGAATACGAACTGGTGAAGGTCGCTTCGCTTTCTGCCCGCCTCACGAGCACCGACACCGTTACTATTGATATGGACGCTAACTGGTTTTGATTTTATGATCGCTTTTTTTGAAGAGGACATTGCATTTAAAGTACCCAAGCCACGTTTAGTAAAAGCGTGGCTTAAATCTGTGGCAACTGCCGAAGGTTTTTTGGCGAAACAACTCAACTATATTTTTTGTTCTGACGAGTACCTGCTGCTCATCAACCAACAGTATTTGTCGCACGACTACTACACCGACATTATTACTTTTGACAATTCGAGCGAGGAGTCGAGCGAGCTCGAGGGCGATATTTTTGTGAGCATCGACCGAGTAACCGACAATGCTAAAAACATGGGCGTTGATTTTGGGGCGGAACTTCTCCGTGTTTTGGTTCACGGGGTTTTGCATTTGTGTGGATACGAGGACACCACCGAAGCTCTAAAATCCGAGATGCGGGCAAAAGAAGATTTCTACATTAAACTTTATGTTTCCACGAAAAACAGCTAAGTGTTTCACGTGGAAACTTTATCCAAAAATACCAAATACAATGTTTTCAAAATATGATGTGATTGTGGTGGGAGCGGGCCACGCGGGTTGTGAGGCCGCCGCCGCCGCCGCCAACATGGGTTCTAAGGTTTTGCTGATAACAATGAACATGCAGACCATTGCCCAGATGTCGTGCAACCCCGCAATGGGTGGCGTGGCCAAAGGGCAAATCGTGCGGGAGATTGATGCCCTCGGGGGTCAGTCGGGAATAGTGAGCGACCGAACGATGATTCAGTTTAGGATGCTCAACCGCTCGAAAGGCCCAGCCATGTGGAGCCCGAGATGCCAGAGCGACCGCCAGATGTTTGCCACCGAATGGCGAAACATTTTGGAACATACCCCAAACGTGGACTTTTGGCAGGATACTGTAAAAGAAATTATCGTGACCGACGGCTGCGTGGTGGGTGTGAAAACAAACTTGGGAATAAACATAGCGTCTGAAACGGTGGTACTTACCAACGGTACGTTTTTGAACGGGCTGATCCACATTGGCGAGAAAAACTTCGGCGGCGGACGGACGGGAGAAAACAACTCGAAAGGAATAACCGAGCAACTCATCGAGATGGGGTTTGAGGCAGGACGAATGAAAACGGGGACACCACCACGCGTGGACGGACGGAGCCTTGACTACTCTAAAATGGAAGAGCAGCCTGGCGACGAAAACCCAAGTAAGTTTTCTTACAAAAATACGCCGAGGCTCACCAAACAACGGTCGTGCTGGATAACCTACACCAACGAGGCAGTTCACGAAGTATTGAGGACGGGCTTTGATAAATCGCCCATGTTTTCGGGACGCATAAAAGGGCTCGGGCCGCGCTACTGCCCATCGGTAGAAGACAAAATAAATAGGTTTGCCGACAAAGACCACCACCAGATATTTGTAGAACCCGAAGGTTGGGAAACAGTGGAGGTTTATGTGAATGGCTTTTCGACATCGCTGCCCGAAGATATTCAGTTTGAAGCCATGCGCAAAATACCAGGCTTTGAAAACGCCAGGATGTTTCGGCCAGGGTATGCCATCGAATACGACTACTTCCCACCAACCCAATTGAAACTTACGTTAGAAACCAAACTGGTGGAGAATCTTTTTTTTGCGGGACAAATAAACGGAACCACTGGCTACGAAGAAGCCGCCTGCCAAGGCTTAATGGCTGGCATAAATGCCCACCAAAATGCCCACCAAAAAAATGCTTTCGTATTAAAAAGATCGGAGGCATACATTGGCGTTTTGATCGACGACCTGGTGAATAAAGGCACCGACGAACCCTATCGGATGTTTACGTCGAGGGCCGAATACCGTACACTTCTTAGACAAGACAACGCCGACATTAGACTAACCGAAAAAGGCCATCAGATTGGACTGGCCGACGACGAACGACTGGAAGCAGTTCGGCTAAAAATTGAAAACACCAAAGAACTAATCGGAAAACTCCAAAGCATAAAAGTTACCCCCGAAGAAATAAACGACTATTTGACGGAAATTGGCACGGCCACAATCCGCGAGAAACAAACCCTGCACCACCTTTTGAAACGACCCGATATTAACGTAGCGCAACTCCAGCAATTGAAAACAGAGGCCGCCGAACTGTTAGAAAACTACAACGAAGACGTGATAGAACAGGCTATCATAACGGTGAAGTACGAGAGCTACATCGAAAAAGAAAAACTAATGGCCGACAAAATGACCAAGCTCGAAGACCTGGCGATAATACCCGAGTTTAACTACGACAAGATAAAAGCACTCTCTTTTGAAGGACGCGATAAGCTTAAAAAAATGCGCCCCCAGACCATCGGGCAAGCGTCTCGTATCAGCGGGGTTAGCCCAGCAGATATTTCAGTTTTGATGATTTACATGGGAAGATAACCGCACATGCACACACTTGATAAATGCCCCAGTTGCCAAGCAACGCTTTTTTCTGATTGGTTGATTTGCACAGACCACACCGTATCTAACCAGCAATTTAGGATCGTGGGATGCCAAAAATGCGGTCTAAAATTTACCAACCCACGCCCCAACGAAACCGAAATAGGTGCTTATTACGAATCGGAGGCGTATATTTCGCATACCAACGAGGGCAAGGGTCTAATCGATTTTGTGTACCGCCAAGTGCGAAAATTGGCCGTGAAGAGTAAAATCAAACTACTAAACGACCTCAAAGCCAACAAAGGCAAACTGCTTGATATTGGCTGCGGAACGGGGTATTTTATGAGCCAAGCAAAAGAGAATGGATGGGTGGTTGCGGCAACCGAACCTGGCCAAAAACCGCGCGAGGAAGCAGCGAGATTGGCACAAATAGAAGTAGCAGAAACCATTTTTGACCTGGATAGGCAGGGTGGGGGAGGGCAGTACGACATCGTGACGATGTGGCACGTACTCGAACACGTTCACGAATTGCACGGCACGATCGGTTGGATAAAAGACCACCTAACAACCAACGGAAAGCTGGTTGTGGCCGTGCCAAACCATGAGTCTTACGACGCAAAAGTTTTTCAGGAACACTGGGCAGCCTACGATGTGCCGCGCCACTTATACCACTTTTCGGCAGCCTCCATGCGCGAGCTCATGCTCCAGCACGGGCTGAAAATAGAGACTATCAAACCAATGAAATTCGACGCATTTTATGTGAGCCTGCTAAGTACAAAATACAAGTATGGTATCACAAAACCATTGCAAGCCTTCTGGACGGGCTTACTATCAAACTTAAAAGCCGACCAAAAGCAGTATTCAAGCCTCATTTACGTAATCAGTAAAATATAGTCGGATGCACCAAAAAGCCCCCAATGTCGTTTAAACGTTGGGGGCTTTTACTTACAAAAAATACCATGAAACACACTATTTATAGCCGTAATGTTGAGCTACTCTTTGCATTTTGGACGAGCTTATGGCTACTCGGATGCGCCCAACAGATACCGCCCACGGGAGGGAAAAAAGATATTATTGCCCCAAAATTGATTAGGACGATCCCGCAGAACGAACAAACAAATTACAAAGGGAGAACCATAGAATTGTTTTTTGACGAATACATCGAAATCCAGAACCTCCAGCAAAAACTGCTCATAACGCCCAACGTGAACCAGGAGGATTATGAGTTCAAGGCAAAACCTACCTCTTTTTTGATTAAGTTTAGAAAGAGTTTAGACTCTAACAAAACGTATTCGCTCAATTTTGGCGATGCCATAAAAGACTTTGCGGAGAAAAACCCTGCCCAAAATCTGCGATTCGTTTTTAGTACGGGTGCGGCCATCGACTCGGCCTCGGTAGGCGGCGAGGTGCGAGATTCTGAAACCGATAACCCTGTTTTTGATGCCTTGGTAGGGCTGTATAAGTGCAGCGACACGCTCAATCCAGAGAAAATGAAACCGTATTATTTTGCCCGAACCGACAGCTCGGGTACGTATCAGATAAACAATGTCCAGGCAGATCATTACCAAGTTATTGCCATAACCGACGCAAACCGAACCTTGACCTACCAACCAAAATTAGAAAAAATTGGGTTCATCAAAGATTCTATCAACGTAAAGGCATCCGACAAACTCACCGACGTGAACTTTCGGGCATTCAAGGCAGACTATTCGCCGCCGAAATTTAAGGGAACGCTCCCGAGGGTGAAGGACTACTCACTACTTTTCGACAAGGGCATCCGAGAGTTTAAAGTCGATTACCTCAACAAAGGAGACTCGCTGGTGGGGTTTCAGCCTGGCCCAACCGAGATTAAATTCTACAACGTGCTTAACAAAACGGACACGATTCCAATCAAAATAACCGTCAGAGACTCATTGGGTTTGGAGCTGGTACACAACCAAAAGATAAAGTTTAGGGAGTCCAAAGCGTCGGCCAAAGCCAAGGAGGGAGACAAGGAAGCACTGACTGTTCAGGTAAAACCGCAGACGGGAGAAGAGCTAACAAAAGATTTTGAAGCCACGTTTAGCTTCAATAAACCGATCGTAAAATACGATTTGGGCGGCATAAAACTAACATCGGACAGTGCCACCACCGAAAAACTGAACGCCTCTACGTTTGTCTGGACGAACAACAATACGAGACTGGTACTGAATACTAAAATCTCAGCGCGTAGGAAGATTCGGCTCATTTTACCCAAAAATACCTTTTTTAGTGTGCAAAACGACACACTGAGGGCCGACACCCTCAACTACAAAATGGCCAACGAAGATGACTACGCCATTGTGAAGGGCAGTGTGAAGAACGCCAAAACGAATGTGATAGTGGAGCTGATGGACGAAAAATACACGGTTATTAAGTCGGTTGTGGGCAAGAAAGAGTACGAGTTCGCGTTTGTGAAACCAGGCACGTATTTTGTAAGGGTGATTGTAGATACCAACAACAACAATAAGTGGGACAGTGGTAACTACAAACAAAAGCTACAACCCGAAAAAATAGTGTATTATTCGGATGCCTTCAAAGTGCGCAAAAACTTCATTATTGATGGAATAGATTTTGAACTCTAAAAAAATAGTTATGCACATTATTGTTCAAAACAGTGTGGATAACCCGTTATATGTGGACACAATGGTGGATAACTATCAAAAATGAGTGGATAAGGGTGTGAATAAAAATTAAAAAATGTGGACAAGAGATTACCCAAAACACAATTGTTGGCAAACTATCGGTTTTAAACAAGTTGTGGGGTATACTTTAAACACACCAACAAGTGGACAACGCACGGTGGATATCTTTATAAACAATCAACAATAAAGTGTGGATAATAAAAAATAGGTGTGGTAATGAATAACTTAGGTGTGGATAAACTTAAAATAAAGTGGATAACTTGCTACTTGTTCACAAAGAGTTAGAAAACGGTTGTGGACAAAGTTGTGGATAAGTGGTTTGTAAACATATCCACACACAATTATGATAGATAATAATAATTAATATAAAATATTTTTAATACTTATTAAAAGTAAAAAAAGAAAATGTGGATAACTGTAAGAAATAGATTTTGGCTCATGCTGTTGGTAATATTGGGTGTGAGCAATGTTTGGGGACAGTCGGACAGAGAACTGGCAGAAGAATACCTCAGAAAAGGGGAGTGCGACAAGGCGGTGGTGCTGTTTCAGAAGGGGTTAAAGAAAACGTTCGATAAAAACGCGTTGAGAAAATACGTGGCCTGCCAAATAAAACTGAAAGATTGGGAGGAGGCCGAAAGATTTTTTAAGAAGCAGCTTAGGTCAAAAGAAAATTGGGCCGCTTTTTATGAACTATACTACGGCCGGATTTTAGAGGCTGCCGGTAAATCAGAACTGGCCAGTGAAAGGTACGAATCTGCAATAAAAACTGATTGGGGCGCATCGCCC
>JAAFKE010000030.1 GCA_013298215.1 Cytophagales bacterium
ATATGGTGGAACTCCTATAACTTTGACAGACCGCATTCGGCTCTCAAAGGTAAGACCCCACAAATGGTCTATAAGAATCAAGAGTATCTCCAGTCAATAGTGGTTGCGGCATAAGGGGGGAGGACATACTGACAATAGCTTATTTGACAATGGCTTAACTTTACAGAAGTTATTTTGTCCAGCTACTTAGCAGACCCCGTAAAATAATTGTAATTTTGGTTTCACTGTTTACATCCAAGACCCAACTTTCATGACAATTTCGATACTCGGTGCTGGTTGGTTGGGTTTTCCGCTGGCTCAAAAGCTGCTCGAAGCCAACCACGTAGTTCGGGCCAGTACGACTAAAATACAGAAGTTGGCCGTGCTACGCGCCGCTGGCATCCAACCGCTTTTGCTCAACCTTGCGCCTGATCCGACGGGTATCGGCTGGGGTTTTTTGTTAGAATGTGATGTGTTGGTCATTAATATACCACCTCGCACGGAGCGGCAAGGGCAGGAGTTTCACCCGGCTCAGATAGAGGCCTTGGTCAAAATGATGCCGCAGACAGCCTGGCCCAAGAAAATTATTTACGTCAGCAGCACGTCGGTGTATCCCGAACAAAACCGCGAAGTGACCGAAGACGATGTACGCACGCCCCAAGAATCGGCGGCGGGCGCGTTGGTGCGGGCCGAAAATAGGGTTGCCAGCCTGCCAATACCAACCGTAATCTTGCGTTGCGGCGGCCTAATGGGCTACGACCGAATGCCTGGCAAGTACGTGGCGGGCAAACAAAACCTAACCACGGGCAACGTTCCCGTAAACTACATTCACCGCCACGACGCGGTGGGTATTATAGCGGGCATAATTGCCTCCGAAGAAAACCTTTGGGGGCAAACCTACAACGCAGTAGCCCCGCAGCACCCCATTCGCAGGTTGGTTTACGAAAAAAACTGTGCCGATTTTGGGCTCGAGCCGCCAACTTTTGAGACACCAAGCACACCGCCGCACTGGCCGCCGCACTACAAAACAGTGAACTCCGACAAGATAATTGCCACCCTCCCGTACCAGTTTGTGTACCCCGATCCGTTGTTGTTTTTGTACGAATAACAACCAGGCTGTTCTTCAAAACAAACTCCCTTGAACGGCTCTTGGCAAAAATCGGGGCTCGTCCAGGTTCAATCCGCAGTGAATATTAAGCTGTTGCACCCAGTATTTGACCAGTTCGGGAGCTTGGTCGTTGTTGCTACAATGCACAAATATATAGGCCGTTTGCAGGCCCTGGCCCAGCCAAACGCGGATGCGCTGCACCCATTCGTCGGCGCGGGTATAATCGGTGCGGTGCAGTTGGTTGCCCACAAACCGAAGTGTGAGGGTGGGCGTGGTGAGGGTTTGGTGCAGCACGTCGCGCCGCCCGGCCACGTCCGTAATGACCGTTCCGACGTTGTAGTTTTGCAGTATTTCGATGGTTTCACGCCACAAACCCGCGTCGGAAAACCAGACGGGGTTTCTGAACTCTACCGCCACTGGAAGTTGTTTGGGCAACGATTTGAGAAATGAGGCCAGAATAGGAAGTTTTTTGTGGTCAAAATAGGGTGCTAACTGCAAAAAGGTAGTGCCCAGGTTCGTTCCCAGGGCCAAAACTGCTTCGCAAAACTGGAGCGTTTGGTTTTCTACGCCGCTCAGTTGGGCGTCGTGGCTGATGGCCTGCGGAAACTTGGGGCAAAACGTAAAATGATCGGTGGCGGCGGTTTTCCATTTGGCGATGGTGTCCAGGCTGGGGCTTTGGTAGTGCGTCACGTTGAGTTCGATGGTATTGAACTGGCGAGTGTAGTGGTGCAAAAAGTCCTTTTCTTTGGCAACGCTGGGATAAATTTTACCCACCCAGTTTTTGTTGCTCCAAACGGGGCATCCTACAAAAACTTGGGGCTTTTGGTTGGGTGTTTTGGGCAGTTGCGCACCAAGAACCACCGAAGTACTCGGGTGGCTGGGTGGCAGCGTAAAATCTACGTCCGAAACGTTGTCTATTTTTCCAAAGTCCATTGGCGGTTGTTGTTAGTATGTTCCAAAATTACAGTGTGTTGGCGGTTTTTAGAGTTTTTTTAAATTAATAGCGACGTTGCGAAACTGTTTTTTTAACTTTGTTGCAACACATCTCCCCATTACCCAATGAGCGACGTAATCAAACACGAATGCGGCATCGCCCTAATTCGTCTTCGCAAGCCTTATCAATACTACATCGATAAGTACAAAACGCCACTCTACGCGGCCAACAAATTATACCTGCTGATGGAAAAACAGGTGAATCGCGGGCAAGATGGCGCGGGGGTTGCCAACATCAAGATTGAGGTCCCTCCTGGCCACCGATACATTAGTAGATATAGGTCGGTAGAGCCGCAGCCCGTTCAAGATATTTTTGAGAAGATCAATAAAAAATTTAGCAAAGTACAGAAGAAAAATCGTGATAAGTACCGCGATGCCAGCTGGTTGCAGGAGAACTTAGCCTTCACGGGGGAGGTCTGGCTGGGCCACCTGCGCTACGGTACGCACGGTGCCAACGAAATAGAAAGTTGCCACCCCATGCTTCGCCAAAGCAACTGGCGGAGCCGCAATTTGGTGATGGCCGGCAACTTCAACATGACCAACGTTGAGGAGCTGTTTGAGAAATTGGTCTCTTTGGGACAGCACCCAAAAGACAAGGTGGATACGGTGACGGTGATGGAAAAAATCGGGCACTTCCTCGACGAAGCCAACCAGCAAGTCTTCGACCGTTTCAAGGGTATTTACGGAAATCCCGACTTGTCGAGAATAATTGAAGATAACATTGACTTGGCGCGGGTATTGCACCGGTCGTGCCGCGATTTCGACGGCGGCTTTGCCATGGCTGGTATGACTGGCCATGGCTCGGCGTTTGTGGTGCGCGACCCAGCGGGTATCCGACCGGCCTACTACTACGCCGACGACGAGGTAGTGGTGGTAGCGTCCGAAAAGCCAGCCATCAAAACGGCTTTTAACGTAGATTATAGTCAGATCAAAGAAATACAGCCTGGCCACGCGCTCATCGTGGACAAATACGGTGAGTATAACGAGTTTATGGTGCTCGAACCCACCGAGAAACGCTCGTGCTCGTTCGAGCGCATTTATTTTTCGCGTGCTTCGGATCCCAATATCTACAACGAGCGCAAAATGTTGGGTCGCTTGATGATCCCCCAAATACTGGAGGAGGTAGATTATGACCTCGAAAATACGGTGTTTTCCTACATTCCGAACACCGCCGAAACGGCCTTCTTTGGCATGGTGGAAGGGTTGGAAGACTACTTGGCCAAGAAACGCCGCAACGCCATTTTAGAGGGAAACCTGTCGCCCGAGGAGTTGGATAAAGTGCTGTCGTTCAGGCCCAGAATCGAAAAATTGGTCTCCAAGGATGTAAAAGTCCGCACTTTTATTACCGACGAAGCCCAGCGCAACGATATGGTAGCGCACGTCTATGACACCACCTACGAGGTTGTTCGGAAGGGAGTTGATACGGTGGTGGTACTCGACGACTCGATTGTGCGCGGCACTACCCTCGAGCGCAGTATTCTTAAAATGCTGGATCGGTTAGAACCCAAAAAGATCGTCATTGTGTCGTCGGCTCCCCAAATTCGTTACCCCGACTGCTACGGCATAGATATGTCGAAAGTAGGGGAGTTTGTAGCCTACCGCGCCCTCCGAAAACTGCTACACGAGCAAGGCTTAGAAAACCTGGCCGACGAAGCCTACGCCCAGGCCACGGCGGCGTTGGCCACCGGAAATGCCTACGGTCACAACTACTTAAAACAACTTTATGACCGCTACGAGTACGGCGTTATATCGCGAAAAGTAGCTGACATTGTGCGGCCCAAAGACCTAAAAGCTGAACTTGCGGTGCTTTTCCAGACCGTCGAAAACCTCCATAAAGCCTGCCCCGACCACTCGGGCGACTGGTATTTTACGGGCAACTACCCAACACCAGGCGGCAACAAGGTGGTGAATCGGGCGTTTGTGAACCAGTTTGAAGGAAAAATCCAAAGAGCCTACTAACCCATGCTGGAACGCGTAACCGAAATACGAGACACCCTTCTGGCCTACGTGGAGGCGCGGGTAGAGATGCTCCGCACCGACCTCCAAGCCCGTTTTGAGGACACCGTTGTGCTGATTGTCTACTTTGTGTTGCTCGTGGCTGCCGCCACGGCGGGGCTCATATTTTTGTTTGCTTTGCTGGCAGCGGCCCTTAATATTTGGCTTCAGAGTCAGTACGTTGGTTGGCTCTTGGTATTTCTGCTTTTTGCGCTTCCCTTTGCGTGTTTGGTTGTTTTTAAGCGGTTTTTCTTGCGTCAAATCCGCCAACTGTTGAACCAAATTTTGAAAACAAGGCCAGACCAAACCTCATAAACTTGCCGTTTTGCCCCCGTCTACTGGTATGTTTATGCCGCTGATGCTGGCAGCAGCAGGGCTACACAAAAACGCGGCGGCGGCGGCCACCTCCTCGGCCTCGGCAAAGCGGCCAACGGGAATCTCAGATTCTAACTGCGCGGCTACGGCCTGCGTTGTTGTGCCAGCGCTCTGGGCGCGCATGGCCAAAACTGCGTCTAAACGCGCCGTTTTAGTGAACCCAGGCAACACATTATTGACCGTAATGCCATACTGCCCCAACTCCAACGACAACGTTTTGGCCCAGTTTCCAACCGCTGCCCGCACGGTGTTCGACACGCCCAGCCCCGCTATGGGTTGCTTAACGGACGTACTGATAATGTTTACGATGCGCCCAAACCCCCATTTTTTCATAGACGGCACAACGGCTTGCGCCAAAATGTGGTTGTTGATGAGGTGGTTCTGGAACGTTTGAACCAACTGGTCAATGGGGGCATCGATGATGGCGCCACCCGCTGGCCCGCCCGTGTTGTTGATTAAAATATGCACGTCGGGGTGCTGCGCCAAATAGTTTTCGATGGCAGATTTGACCTGGGAGGTGTCCGCAAAATCGGCCACGATGTAGCGGTGCGTTTGGCCGCTGGCGGTGTCTAAGCCCGCGCAAACTGCTTGCAGGGCCGTTTCGTTGCGGGCCATGAGCGTCACGTTTGCGCCCATGAGGGCGAGCTCTACGGCTACTGCGCGGCCAATGCCCTGCGTACTTCCGCACACGATGGCGGTTTTGTTGGTTAGGTTCAGGTTCATATTTTATTGGTATAGATTCTTACATTTGTTGGGTAGTGCATCCATCAGGCGGCGTTTTTTGCGGGCTTTAAGGGTGTTCATTTCGCTGGAAATGAACACTACGTCTTCAATCAAATGTACACCATTATAACCAAAAAGCCAAACCTCCGATGAGCCAACGTCTCAACATTCGATCATTGTAGTTATCTTGCCTGCAAATCTAAAACTAACTTTATTATCCCGTGAAAAACAAACTTTGTTTGCTGCTAACTGTGTTTATGTTGGCAAATTGTACGCCCCAGAAAAAAGCCAATGAACAGGTACAAACTACTGAAAAGCAAGTAGTTGAACCGTTTTTGTATGACCTCGACCAGCCCAGCGAACGCTTCGAGTTGCCCCCACAATTAGAGGAGGTATCGGGGTTGTCGTACTACAAACCGGGGCAATTTTTGTGTATTCAAGACGAAATTGCGGTGGCTTACGTGTATGACGTGCAAAAAAAGAAAATCGTGGAGGAGTTTAGTTTTGGCGGCTACGGCGATTTTGAGGGCATCGAGGCCGTTGGCGACGAGATATACGTACTCAGAAGCGACGGCGACCTTTTTAGTTTTACGCCTCCCAACAAAGACATTCGGCACGCAAAAACCGACCTGCCTGGCAAGAACGACGTGGAGGGTTTGGGCTACAACCCGCGCACCAAACGCTTACTTTTGGCGGTGAAAGAAAGTTCTAAAAAAGGAGAAAGGGTTTCGGACAAGATCATTTATTCGTTCGATCTGCTAAACCGCGCGGTCTGGAAAGAACTGGTGATCGACCCCGCCGTGTCCCCCGACTTTATGCCGTCGGGTTTGGCGGTGCATCCCATCACGGGGCGTTATTACGTTATTTCTTCGGCGGGCGATGCCCTCATCGTCATGGATCCGAAAGGGCGCATTATTGAGCAGAGGCCGCTGAGTAAAAAAAGTTTGCGGCAACCCGAGGGCATTTGTTTTGCACCCGACGGCACCATGTACATTTCGAGCGAAGGCAAGGGGAAGGGTGGGTATTTTTTGCAGTACAATTATCCGCAGAATAATTGAAGTAGAGCCGCGCACCGATAAGAAACCCCTTTGGTGGCGAGATGTTGCCAACAGAGGGGTTTCGGGGTGGGTTTTTCAATAGAAAATTAAAAATTATACGTCACCACGCTGTCGAAACGGTGGTTGATGGCATTGAATGGCCGCGCCAGAGCGCCAGTAGCGGGTTTGAACGACGTATTAGCGGGCAAATTGCCGCTGGCATCAGGTACGGTTCCGTCGATGTCGGCCCATTTCATGGTCGTAAATTCGTATTCAAAGGCTACTTTTATCTTACCCGAATAAATATCTAAGCGTGGAGCAATGCGCAGCATATTGTCGAATGTCCGCGAGGAGGCGGTGTTAATTCCCCGGCCTAAAAACGACAGGCTTGTGCCCAGAACATTCGCGCGGTTGATTGGATTAGACAGTCCCATGTTTTGCAAGTAGCCAACAAAAAGGGCTGGCTGGTATTTTTTAGACTTGGTCGAAATCAATTCACTCCAAATATTAAATTGGTTCTGATTGGCATATTGCCACGCACCCGTGGCGGCATCGCGGTATTCGGCAAGGCCGCCCAAGCCCACGTATTGGGTGTAGCTTTGGCCATAGTTTGTGTATGCTTTTAAGGTTACTTTGTCGGAAGTGAGCTTGACAAATGCCAGCAGGTTTAGCGCAAAAATATTGGTATTTATGTTTTTCACAACATTAGGCGCACCTATTCCGCCAAAAATACCCGTTGTTGGGTTGCGGGTGTCGTTTATGCGTGGCCGTAAGGTATTGCCCTCGATGCCCACCGAGGCCAGTACTTTTTTGTTTTCGTGGGCCAACTGAATGGCGAAAGATGGGGTTGTCGAAAACTTTTGGGCATCTACACCCGTGCCCGACTGGAAAGCCCCCGCTGGGCTGAATCCCGCCAAGTCGTAGCCAAAGATCATCCCCATCAACGAAACCGTTTTGTTGAACTTGTGGGTGAGGCGTACCTGTGGCAAGAAACTAAATGGATTGAAGGGGATACCCGTGGCAAAGTGTGCCGTTCCTGGAAAACATTTTAGGATAAAGTTGGGGTTCCAATACTGTCCAACGAGGAGCTGGGTTTTTTCCCAGTCCAAGGCCACGTAGGCGTGCCTTAGCCGCAGCAGGTTTTCTGTGCCGCCGCCCGACGTGCCCGCAACCCCGTTGGTGATTCCGAAAAAATCGGTTTCTAACATTCCGTTGGCTTTGGCACCGAAGGCTGTGATGCCCGCAAAACGTACTCCCAGACGAGTAATGATGGCCGAGTAGCCCAACTGCGGCACGGCGTTAATATCTTCGTTGAGGTTGTTGGTGAGGCTCGTCCCAGTTCTGATCGGTAAGTTGGTGGCATCCAGTGGATATACCCCCAAAACACCATCACGCAAATCGAGATTACGTCGGGTATTGAAATACATATCGTTTCTGACAAACCCGTAAACCGTCACTTTTTGTTCGGCTGGTGGGGCAACTGGTGCAGTAGCGGGAGTTGGAGTGCTGGCAGCTGTTGCTGGCGCGGCTGGTGCTGGCGCGGCGGGTGCTGGTGGCTGCGGAGCGGTGGTGGTTTGGCCAATGGTGCTGGCGCTTGCTATGAGCAAGCCCAGCAGGCTGAGTATTGTTTTTTTCATGATTTGGTTGTTTTGTATAGATTAGATTAAGGTGAAAAATGAGCGGTACTTGTTAAGATTTGCCAGCCCCCAGGTATGCCTTTCGCACGTCGGGGTTTGTGATGAGTTCTTTGCCCGTACCCGTTAAACTGATGCGGCCCTGCTCTACAACGTAGGCGCGATTGGCTACTTCTAAGGCGCGGTATGCCAGTTGTTCGACCAAAAAAATGGTCATGTCGCCGCGTTGTTTGATGCTCTCGATGAGCTTAAAAACCTCGTCAATAATAACGGGGGCAAGGCCCATCGAGGGTTCGTCGAGCAACAGCAGTTTGGGTTTCGAGACCAACGCCCTACCCAGGGCCAGCATCTGCTGTTCGCCGCCAGAGAGTGTGCCAGATTGCTGGTTTTGGCGTTCTTTTAGCCTTGGAAAAATGGTGTAGATGTGGTCTATGTCAGACATTACCTGTTTTTTTTCGCCCTTACGAACTCTCAAATAGGCACCCAAGAGCAAATTGTCTTTGACCGACATGGACGCAAAGACCTTTCGGCCTTCGGGAACGTGCGAAATGCCAAGGGCTGCCACGGCATGGGCGGGAATTTTACTGATTGATTTTCCGTGCAAAAGTACGTCGCCAGATGCTGCACTGAGTAGCCCCGAGATGGTGTTCATGGTGGTGGTCTTGCCAGCACCGTTGCTACCGATCACAGCCACCAGTTCGCCCTCGTGTACATCCAACGAAATACCTTTTAGGGCAGTAACTTTGCCGTAATTGACCACTAAATCTTTTATTTCGAGTACCTTCATTTTTTGGGTTCAATTGTTGTCAATGAAACGACGTTTCGTGGGTTCCTAAATAAGCCGTTATTACGGCTGGGTTGTTTTGGATTTGGGCGGGAGTGCCTTCGGCAATTTTTTTGCCAAAGTCCAAAACCGTCACCTCGTCCGAAACCGCCATAACCATGTCCATGTGGTGTTCTATGAGCAACACCGAAACCCCCGAGTCTTTGATTTTGCGGATCAGCACGTTGATTTTTTCGATCTCGCCCGCCGTTAGGCCAGCGGCGGGTTCGTCCAACAGAAGTAGGGCGGGATTAGAGGCCAGTGCGCGGGCAATTTCGAGCAAGCGGGCCTGTCCGTATGACAAGTTTTTGGCCTCAGTGAAGGCGCTTTCTTGCAGGCCAACAAACTGCAACCACGCAAAGGCGCGCGCCTCGGCGCGTTTTTCTTCGCGTTGGGCGTTGGGCAAATTGAAACACACCGCCGCCAAGTTTGCTTGAAAAGAATTGTGCATGCCTACCATCACATTTTGGAGGGCGGTCATGTCGCTAAACAATTGCAGATTCTGAAACGTGCGGGCAATGCCGAGCTTGGCTCTTTTGTAGGTCGATTGCCCAGCAATAGACTGGCCGAAGAGCGAAACTGCGCCGCCAGCGGGCGCATAGATACCAGTGAGCAGATTGACGGTGGTGCTCTTGCCGCTGCCGTTTGGTCCAATCAGCCCGTGGACTGTACCTTTTTTGATGCTCATATTTAGTTCGTTTACGGCCACTAAGCCGCCAAATCGCATGGTGAGGTCGGTGATTTGAACCGCCGTGTGGTTTTCTTTGGCGTTTGTGTAGTCGAACAAAACTACTTCGGCGGCTTTTTTGCTGAGGGCTTCGGCGTGGTGGCTGTCTTGCTTGGTTGCGAAGCGTTTTTTGACCAGATTTACAAAACCTGCCAGCCCCTTGGGCATAAAAAACAGCACCATCAACAGCGAAAGCCCGAAGATAATGAGGCGGTAATCGTTGAAGTTAGAGAACAAGTCTGGAAAAATAACCATTACACTCGCTCCCAAAATATTGCCCAAAATAGACTGCACACCGCCCACAATGAGTGCAATGAGAAACTCGACCGAGAAATTATACGAAAAAGTATTGGGTGCCACGTAGGCATCTAACTGGGAGAAAAAACCGCCCGCCAAGCCCGCAATACCCGCCGAGATAACAAACGCCCAAATTTTGTAGTAAGATTTTGAAATGCCACACATCGAAGCCGCAACCTCACTGTATTTTATGGCCTCGAATGCCCGGCCCCAGTAGCTTTTAGTGAGGTTGCGCACGACGAACATCACCAGAACCAAAAACGGATAAACGACGTACAAAAAATTACTACCACTACACTTAATCCCAAATACCTGCAGGGGTTCTAACGAGATACCTTTTGTGCCGTTCGTAAAAGCCTCTTGCTCGTTTATGAACGTGTAAATGAGCATTCCGTAGGCAATGGTGACAACGGCCAAGTACGGCCCACTGAGCCGCAACGCAGGAAACCCCAGCACAAACCCAGCTATGGCGGTGAGCAGAATGCCGATGGGTAGGGCCGAAAAAAAAGACAGGTGCGGAAACCAACTCATTGTACTGTCGGAATTGAGGTCTTGGGTGGCGGTGAGAATGCCGACGGTATAGGCTCCGATGGCAAAAAAACCAGCGTGACCAATAGACACATCGCCGATGTAGCCCACGATCAGGTCGAGCGAAGCCACCAGCATGGCGTAAATAATGATGCGGCAAAAAACACCCTGAATGTAGTATTGGTTGTCAATGACTTGGGGCAGGCAAAGCGGTATTAGCAGTAGGATGCCGTATATTATTTTTTTTGTTTTCATGCGATAAATTGTTGTGATTTTATGGATAGCCACCTAAGTTTATCAATGATTTAGACTTTTTTAATGACTGTTTTACCAAAAATTCCTGACGGTAAAAACAGTAATACTAAAATTAAAATCAAGAAACCAGGTGCATCTTTGTAGCCCGTAGAAATGTATCGGGCGGTAAAAGCCTCGGAAAGCCCGATAATTAAGCCCCCCAACAACACGCCGTAGCCAGACTCGAGCCCCCCGATGATCGAAACTGCGTATGCCTTAACGCCCAAAACAGTACCCATCGTAGCCCCCACCATGGTGATGGGCGCAACCAAAATGCCAGCCAAACAAGCAATAACCGAGCTCAACAAAAACGAAAACAGAATAACAAACTGCTGGTTTATGCCCATAAGGCTGGCCGTATTTTTGTCCTCGCTCACGGCCACGATGGCCTTGCCGAAAATGGTATATTTCTTAAAACTCTCTACTGCCACCACAATACAAAGTGCCACAACGATAATTAATATTTCTTGGGGCAACACGCCCACATCCATAACCCGAATGGGGGCATTGCCCAGGGGAGAGTCGAACCGAAAATCGTCGGTACTCCAAAAGACTTCGACCATGTTTTTAAGGATAATGCCGAAGGCCAAAGTAGCCAAAATCCAAGCATAATTTGATTTGGATTTCAAAGAGGGTTCGATGGAGGTCTTGTACAGGATTAGGCCCATGAGCAGGCCCACCAAAACCACTGCCAACACCATAGCCAAAAACGGAATCTGGTTGTTTATGTACAAGATCAGGCCCACTACGCCGCCCAGCATGAGAAAGTTGCCGTGCGAAAAATTGAAACTACGGGAGGTCGAAAACGTAATGTTGTATCCAAAGGCCACCAGCGCGTAGATCATTCCCTGCGCAATGCCGCCAATGAGTAATTGTATAAATTGTTCCATGTGGGGTTATTAAATATTTGTAGTTGTTGTTTTGCGTATTTCGAAAAACAACAACTACAAAAAAAACAAAATTGCTACTTGATTGGCGGCACGACTATACCGTCTTTCACTACGCCCATCATCACGTTGGTTTCGTGGATAGCTTCGTGGTCGGTGGCCGAAAATGGTTTTTTATACGTACCCGTCACACCAGTATAGCCCTTTTTAAAGTTTTCTAAGGCCGCCTTTACCTTAGGGCCGTCGGTGCTGCCAGCTTGCTCAATGGCCATTTTAAGCAGATATACCGAGTCGTAGCCCTGGGCGGCTGCCACTGCCACTGGAATATTCTTTTCTTTATAAGTGGCCTTGTAGGCGGCCAAAAACTTGGCAGCCTTCCCGTTTACTACCCCGTTTTCGATAAATGTCTGTGGCATGGTGGCTCCGTTGCCGTTTTTGCCCGCGTTGTTTATAAAATTGCTCATCGACAATGTCCAGCCACCGATCATGGGTACTTTCCAACCTATTTTCTCTAAGTTGTTGGCAATGGCGGCCAGCTCTGGGCCTATGCCATAGACCAGCAGAACGTCGGCACCCGCTGCTTTGGCTTCCTGCAGCTGGGCGGTCATGTCGGTATCTTTGAGTTTGAACTTACCCACCGAGGTCGGCGTAATTTTTCTTTTGGCCAGTGCAGCCTCCATTTTGGCGCGGCCTCCTTGGCCGTAGTTCGTGTCGTCGCAGAGGAGTGCGGGTTTTTTAAACTTTCTTTTTTGGAGTGCCTCCCTCACAATCATTTCCGACTGCACATAATCGTTGGCGGCAATCCTGAATATGTAGTTGTCGGGAGTGGTAGCAAACAAATCGTTTACCTTTGCCCCAGCGGCTACGTTGATGATTTGGGGAACTTTCTTCTCGTTCGAGTACTTGGTAGAGGCATCGGCAACACCAGTATTTATGGGGCCGAGAATGGCAGATACCTCCTCTTTGAAGAGCAGCTCTTGCATAATCTGGCCCCCGCGCTCGTTTTTGGCCTCGTCGTCGCGCTCCACAAGTTCTATTTTGCGGCCCATTACGCCACCTGCCGCGTTGATTTCGGAAACTGCCAAACGCACACCATTGCGCATCGAAAGACCCATTGGAGCCGAACCGCCCGAAAATGGCCCGTAAACACCCACCTTAATGGGGTCGCCAGCGGATGGCCTGAACGATGTTGCCACCGTGACTATAATGAGAGCTACTCCCATTAATTTTGCTAACACGTTTTTTTTCATCTTAAAAGTTAGAGTGATTAAAATATTATTTTTTAACAAGAGAAGCACCGTAACGCTACGCTCTACGACGTGCTTCCTGACAACATACAAACTTAATGGTACTAATCAATGATAAAATTGAACTTCGTTTAATTAGCTTTGTTTGAAGGATAGAATGGGTTTCTAAACTGGTGAGTTTTTTATCTCACTTTTTGGCTTATTTAGCCCACAAATCACTACGTTTAACATTATTTCTGCTATTTTATCACCTAAAATTTAGATTTTACCCGACTTCACAACCCCGACCTCTCACTTCCATGCCCAGCCCGCCCAATGGCACCCTTCTCAATCATTCTGATATCCAAATGCACTTTGTTTTTTGGGCGGCAATGGCGCTGATCCACGCCTTCGGATATAGCGTTTGGAACGGCAACAATAGCAACGATAGTTTGATACTGACCACCCTGAACCTGGCCTGTAACCCAGCATTTGCCTACCTTCACCTGTATTTTGTGTTTCCTCGGCTTTTTTTGCCCCGCAACAACCAACAGCAAGCGTCCGTAAATTATCTGATCTATGTATTTGTGCTGGTTTTTTTGGGTTTAATAAACGGCTATGTCTTTAGGTGGATGGCGCAAATGCTTTTCTGGGACGGCGTGGTTGTGCTGTCCGAACGCCAGAAAGAACTGCTCATGCCAGCCTGGAACTTTCCGAACGGAGTGTTTTCGATGCTTCTTCTGACGGGTCTTTTTTACACTTCAAAATGGTATCACAGCAGCAAGCTCCTCCAAACGGCCAATACCAACCTGACGTTGCAAAACAAATCTTTGGCAATAGAGACAGATTTGATTGAGCGAGACTACTCGTTTTTGCAGATGAAACAAGAAAAGGAACTGTATGAGTTTTATGCCCTACGCTGGCGAATAAATCCACACTTTCTGCTCGGCGAACTCAATAATCTCTACAATATACTCTTGCTCAAAGAAATGAGCATGGCGGTGGAGATAACCGAAAAATTGTCGGAACTGATGCGCTATATTCTCTACAAGTGCGACAAGGATAAGGTGCTGCTCACGGAGGAGGTTCAGTTTTTGGTGGATTACATCGCCCTAAAAAAAATGAAATACGACCACGAAGACGACCTGACAATTGACTGGCAGGTGAACGACTTTGACCCAGCCCTTACGATTGCCCCCATGATTTTGATTGTCTTCGTAGAAAACGCCTTCAAGCACGGCATCGAAAGGAGCTTAGACCAGCGCTGGGCTAAGTTTCAGATTTCGGTTGAAGACAACGAACTAAGCATGGTTGTTGCCAACAACCAACCCGCCAAACACAAAACCACCTACCAGCAACCCGAACAAATAGGTATTTTGAATGTGCGTAAGCGTCTGAAATTAGTGTACGAAAATAACCACCAACTGCTACTCAACAGCGAGGCTGATGTTTTTGAGGTGCAACTGAAAATGAAACTGAGATAATTGTTTTGACTGGCAACACCGACAAATACGCAAATATAGAGCAGCCGAGTCATTTAGTTTTGCCTTTAAAGTGTTCATAATAAGATAAACACCAACAAAAATGACCAATAAGTTACTGAAATGTCTGATTGTGGAAGACGAAAAACCCGCCCAGCGCGTACTCAAAAGACTCATTGACGAACACCCCGATTTGATTTTTGAGGGCGTTTGCGATAATGCCATCGAGGCCAGTAGGTTTTTAGACAGTAGTAAGATTGATCTAATGTTTCTGGACGTTGAGTTGAAGGGAAGCATTGATGGGCTTGATTTTCTGCGAATTCGTAAAAATTATATTCCTGCCGTGATCGTTACCTCGGTGCGGTCGGAGCGAGCCATTGAGGGTTTTGAATTGGACGTGACCCATTTCTTGGAAAAACCCCTAACACCCGAAAAATTTAACAGGGCGGTTCAGAAAGTACTAAAATTAGGGAGACACCAACCCCAAAGCGTGTCGATAGAACCGAAACCAGCCCACCACCACATTTTGGTGAAGGTTCTGAGCGCGAGAAACGAAAATTTGCAGAAGAAAATCGCCTACGATGACATTATTTACGCCGAAACGGACGTAACCAAAAAGGGGGCAATCAAAATTTGGACGCTCTCAGACGGGCATTTCTTATCGACATGTGCCTATATTTTAGACGACTTCGAGGGCAAAACTCCGCTCATTCGCATACACCGATCGTATGTTATCAACAAAAATCAGATTGATTCGGTGTGCCGCCCAGATAAATTTTTGTACCTAAAAAATGGGGTAAAAATCGACATCGGCGAAAAATACATGGAAAACATTAGGGCGTTTTTGGATGAGTCTTAATCTACGTAGTCCAAATTTTTGTGGTAGGTTTCGGGGAGTAAATACGCCGAGGCAATGGCCAGAAGCATGGATAGAAAAGCAATGTAGAGTGAGTTTTGTAATAAGTTTGGTCCAAGGCTAAAAGCCGCCCACGTATAAATCCAGAGAGCTGCACGCACAAAGTTGGTGGCAGTGATGGTGACGGTGGCACGGATATTTGTTCCAAATTGCTCGGCAGATACAGTCACAAAGACGATCCAAAAGCCTAATCCGATGCCCATCAAAAATATTTTGAAGTAAAATCCTGACAACGACACCCCCTCTGAGTTGAGGTAGAAGCCAGTAGCCGCTGTTAAAAAAACATGAAATATAATCAGGGCCTTTCGGCGGCTGCGCAAAATCTGGGACAAATACCCGCACAAAAAATTGCCGATCGACATACCCCCGTAGCAAAAAACAACGGCCAAGCCAGCTTCCTGTGGGGCATTGACCACCCCGAACTGTTGAGCAAACTGCGGGGCTAAGTTCACTAAAATGCCGATAACAAACCACGTGGGTGCGCCGATTAATATACACTTTACGTACTTGATAAAATGCGTTCTTTGGGTGAAGAGTACCATAAAATCGCCCATTTTTGCCTGATTTTCTTGGGCAGTTCGCTGGAACATGGGGCTTTCCATGACGGCCACCCGCAACACAACCAGCCCCAGCCCCAAGCCGCCCCCAATAAAATAGGACGTTCGCCAGCCGTAATATTGGCTGGCCACGTAGGCGGCCAAAGCTCCCCAGAAACCAACTGTTGCCACCATGAGCGTGCCGTAGCCGCGCTGTTTTTTGGGCATTATTTCGCAGATAAGCGCTACGCCTGCGCCAAGTTCGCCGGCCAAACCCACACCAGCCACAAACCGCAGCAGTTGGTATTGCCATATTTGACTCACAAAACCGTTGGCAAAAGTGGCAAAAGAATACAAAATAATAGATACAAAAAGCACCCACAGCCGCCCGCGTTTGTCGCCCATGATGCCCCAAAAAATACCGCCGAGTAGCGTGCCGAGCATTTGCAATTGAAGTAAAAATTGCCCTTCGTTGAGTAGTTTATCTGGAGAAAGCCCCAGATCGCGCAAACTTTTTTCTTTAATAATCGTAAAAAGCAACAGGTCGTAGATGTCCACAAAGTACCCGAAAGCCACCAGCACAACGGTGAGCGAGGCGGTACTTAGCTGGTTAATTTTCATTAGGAAATTGGCTAACTTGTTACATTATTGGGTGTAAAAATATGGTTTTTGGACTTAACAACATAACTATTTATTGTGGATGTAGTAAATTTTGTATCTTGCCTGCATGAATATATTACAACCAAACAACCCCACAACTCGCCGCCAAGAACAACTTTTGGCGTTCGACCGCCTGCTGACGATCATGGACGAACTCCGTGAGCAATGCCCCTGGGACAAAAAGCAGACCATCGGTAGTTTGCGGCACTTGACGATCGAAGAAACCTACGAGTTGTCGGACGCTATTATCGAAAACGACTTGGTGGAGGTGAAAAAAGAGCTGGGCGATCTGATGCTTCACAACGTTTTTTATGCCCGAATTGCCTCCGAAAATACCATTGATGCCTCCCTGCGCTTCGACGTTGCCGACGTGCTGAACGGAATCTGCGACAAACTCGTGAGGCGACACCCGCATATTTATGCCGATGCCAAGGCCGACACCGTCGAGGAAGTGAAGGCAAATTGGGAGCAACTGAAACTCAAAGAGGGCAATAAGTCGGTGCTGGGTGGCGTGCCCAAATCGCTGCCAGCACTGGTGAAGGCCATGCGGGTGCAAGAAAAAGCGCGGGGCGCGGGGTTCGACTGGGACGAAAAAAGCCAAGTTTGGGCCAAAGTTCAAGAAGAGATGCAGGAGCTTAGGGCGCATTTCGATGCCGAAAATGGCGCAATAACCGACCAAGAAAACGCCGAAAAAGAATTTGGAGACCTGCTGTTTTCGCTGGTAAACTTCGCCCGTTTTGTGGACATAAATCCCGAAACTGCGCTGGAACGCACCAATAAAAAATTCATAAAACGGTTTCAGTACATCGAAGTGCAGGCCGAAAAAAATGGTAAATCCCTGAAAGATATGACCTTATCAGAAATGGACGTGTTTTGGAACGAGGCCAAAAAAATGGAATGAGACACCCGCTGGCGACTTTTTTCATGTTGTTGTCTACTGCTGTTTTGGGGCAATATGCCCACTGGAACTGCAACGGAACGCTCGCGCCAACGTCTGTAAACCCTAAACTGACGGCCAGCTCTGTGAGCATAGCGGGTGGGGTGCAGGAGGCTGCGGGTAGCAACAGGTTTACGGCCGACAACGATGGAAACGCCGACGGAGCCTACACGCTCGACAACTGGGGAAGCGGCACCGCGCCAGGGAGTGCGTACTTGGAGGTATCTTACGACCCGCTTACTTTCGCCGATCCTCGCTCGAACGTCACGCACACGCCCCAGCAGTTTTATTTCGACCACCGACGGTCGGCGCAGGGGCCCGTTGGTTTTGTGGTGCGGGCGCAAGCGGGCGCGGGTAGTTTTATAGATTTGGGCACGGCCACGAGCACCGAAAATTTTGGCCGTTCCACTTTCAATTTTCCAGGTAGTTTCGTCAATCTGAGCGCGCGCGTCACGGTTCGTATTTATGCTTACGGTGCTGTTTCTGGCTCGCAGGGCAATATGCGCTTCGACGATCTGACCATCACGGGCTTGGCCCCAATGCCCGTTGAATTTACGCTTTTCAAGGCCAGTGCCGTTGGCGAGTCGGTAGAACTGTTGTGGCAAACGGCCTGGGAACGCAACAGCGATTATTTTGAGGTGCAGCGCAGCAGCGACCTCAAAGAGTACCTAAACCTAACTACCGTGCCGTCGGCGGGTGATTCGCAGACCCAAAATTCGTACACCTTCACCGATGCCTCCGCGTTGCCAGGCGTAAACTACTACCGTCTGAGGCAAGTTGATCGAGACGGTACGTGGGCGTTTTCAAAAGTAATAATGGCCGTTTTTAGGCCCGACGCTGCCGCGATGGTGGCCTATCCAAATCCGTGTTCGCGCAGTAATTTAACGCTCAGAGTCAATAACTTAGATGTTAATAAGCTGGTTATTTATTCTTTGCTGGGGGCTGAGGTTTGGTTCGAGTTGCAGCCCCAAACGCCCAATAATTTTGTGGTTCGGTTTGCACCGAGCCAGCCCGCTGGTCTTTATATATTGGCCATAGAAAATCAACGCCAACGTTTGTGGATTGACTAACGGGGGCGAACCTTGAATTTTAGTGCCTATTGCACTTTTGGTTTCCAGTGGTCGGGTACGTCGGGAACGGCTTCAATAATTTTTTTGAGCACATCGTCTGGCAAAGGCCCCAACTGGGTTGCTTTCAAGTTTTGTGCCACCTGCGCCACCGTTCTCATGCCCGGAATAACCCGCCCCACGCGCGGGTGGGTGAGGGCAAAGCGCAGTGCCGACACCGCCATGCCACCCTCCAAATCGTCCAAAAAACTGAGTTTCCGAACCTGCGCCAGCAGCCAGTTTTGGTCGGTGTGGGCCATAAAACGGCGGTACTCGTTGTCCTGAAACACGGGGTTTTGCAGCAAGTATTTTGGGTTCAAAAAGCCCGAAGCCAGCGGCACACGCGCCACAAACTGGTATTTGTCGAAAGCAGTCTGGTCAAAAAGCGCGCTTTCGGCGCGGCGGTCTATGGCGTTGTAGGTCAGTTCTATCACCGTTCCGAAGCCAGCCTCAACCACTTTTTTTGCACCATACACACTCCGCGAACTCACGCCGTAGGCCCCAATCATGCCCTGCTGCACCAGCCGTTGGTAGGGTTGGGGGTCGTGGTTTGTCCAATCAAAAACATCGTCGGGGCTGTGTATCAGGAGCGTATCGAGTTGTTGGCACGCCAATCGGTCTAAGCTCGCGGCCACGCATTGGTGCAAATACTGGGGCGAGTAATCTTTTACAAAAACGTCGGGCTGCACCTCTCGGTTGCCAAACTTGGTGCATATTACCGCTTTGGCGCTGCCTGCATACGATTTGAGCGCCTGCCCCAAAAAACGTTCGGCTTGCCCGCGCCCGTAGGTATCAGCGGTGTCGAAAAACACAATGCCGTGGTCGAGTGCGTAGTGAACCGCCCGGGTGGCTTCGTTGGCATCGAAATCGCCCCATCCGGTGGGTTTTCCGCCCACGTAGTTTGGGCCGCCAAATTGCCAGGTGCCGAAGCCCAGCTTGTGGGTATTTTGTGGGGTCATGGGGGTAGTTGAAGTTGGCCAATGCGGTAGCTCAAAAGCTACGGCAACTGGGCGTGTCGTACAAAATTAACACATTCGCCCACCAAACCCTGCATCTTAGACGTGGGTTTGGTACATAAAACCCGCCGCCAATAAAATCTGGTAGGATAAGTCGTTGCAAGGTTATAATTTTGGCAAAAATAAAAATGTTCAAAATCTATTTAAGATGCTACAATCCATTCTTTTGCAAATGACCCCGCAGTCGATCTCACAAATTGCCCTTTGGGCTGGTTTAATTGGTATTTTCTACTTTTTTATGATTCGTCCGCAGCAAAAAAAGCAGGCAGAACTCAAAAAATTTATTGAAAATCTCAAAAAAGGCGACGTAATCGTGACCTCGGGCGGCTTGCACGGCACTGTGGTGGGTATCAACGAAAACACCGTGACGATCGAAGTAGATAAAGGAATGAGGTTGCTGTTCGACAAATCGTCGGTGGCCCGCATGAAATCTACCCCCACTGAGTAGGCTACGCACGGTTCAATAAAAGACCTGAACTCAAATGGCATCGTCATCGATTATATCAAAACGTAGTCGCGCCCAAACCACCGTGGTGAGTTTGTTGGCCGCAACTGCGTTTTGGGTTTTAACGGCCCTCAACAAAGACAACTACAGTCTCAGAATTGAGTATCCAGTGCGCTTTATCTTCAACGACACCCTCTACGTGGCCACTGGTGCGCTGCCAAAAAACGTGTCGGTCAATGTGTCGGGGAGGGGCTGGCGCATTTTGCAGGCTTCGTGGTTCAAGTTCAACGTGCAGCCATTGGTGTACGAAATCAAAAACCCGCTGGCCTCGCGCTACCTCAATACGGCATCGTTAGAAAGTGCGCTCTCGGAGCAAACCGACGGGCTGAAAATAAACTCAATCATTGCCGAGCGACTCGATCTGAGCTTCGATAAACGGGAAATAAAAACGGTTGCACTGCGCGTAGATAGCCTGCGAATAGACATGGACAAACGCTTCGTGGTTTCGAGCGTCATCAACATTTCGCCCCGAACCATTACCTTCGACGGCCCCGCCGAACTCCTCCGCGACCTGCCCACCACGCTCTACCTCCAAATTCCTACCAAGCAGTTGCGCGGTAATTTCGACGAAGAAATAAACCTGAACCTGCCCTTTCATCCGCTCATTAAGGTAAGCCGCCAAAAAGCGTTTGTTAGTTTTGAGACCGCCGAAATACTCCGCCCATGACGCGCCAAGTGGGTATTACGGGCGGAATCGGTGCGGGCAAAAGTATAGTTTGTCAGATTTTTGCGGCCCTTAGCGTGCCCGTTTACGCAGCCGATGCTCGTGCCAAATACATTATTGAGCACGACGATGTACTCAAAAAACAAATTGTTGAATTACTTGGCTCGCGTGCATATCTCGCAAACGGAGATTATGACCGCGCGTGGGTGGCGGCGCAAGTGTTTAATAATCAGCACCTGCTGCAAAACTTAAATGAATTGGTGCACCCGCGCGTTTTTGAAGATACAAATGCCTGGGCGGCCAAACACCAGCACCAGCCCTACGTTTTGAAGGAAGCGGCCATTATGAACAAACGTGCTGGCGACGGCAACGCGCTTCATAAAATAATTTTGGTGACAGCGCCCCTTGCGCTCAGGCTGGATAGAATCGGCGCGCGCGACCCGCAACGATCGGCCCAGCAGATTTTGGACATTATAGAGCGCCAAATGCCCGACGAAAAACGCCAGCTGCTGGCCGATTACGTGATCGTGAACGACCAACGGCGGCCGCTCATCGACCAGGTTCTGGCCTTAGACGCGGTGCTGCGAAACGCTTAGTTGCCTTTGTAATATTTGGCCATTGCTTCCTTTATTTTTACGATGCGGTTTTCGGGGCTGGGGTGGGAACTCTGGAACTCGGACTGGCGATTGGGCCCGCCAGCTTCGGCCAAAATAGCCATTACGTCAATGAGTGCCTCGGGTTTGTAGCCAGTCTGAACCATGTATTTGACCCCGTACTCGTCCGACTCAAGTTCGTCTTCGCGGCCGTATTTCAGGTTCATCATGTTGGCCACGTACTGGGCAATGTAAGAGCTGCCCTGCGGCGAGTTGGGGTCTGACACCGCCGCCGAAGCCGCTCCCGCAAGCCCCTGCACAAACTCCTGCTGGGCCATTTGTTCGGCCGAGTGCCGATTGACCACGTGGCCGATCTCGTGGGCCAGTACGCCCGCCAGTTGGTCTTCGGTTTTGAGTTTTTTGAGCAAGCCCATCGTTATAAAAATCTGTCCGCCTGGCACCGCAAAAGCATTGATTGCCTGGTCGTCGGCCAACACATGAAAATCAAATTGGTAGGGTGAGTTTTTGGCCTCAGTGCCGTTTACTAATTTTTGACCCACTTTTTTGGCCAAAAATTGCACCTTTTCGTCGTTGAAAAGTCCACCGTGTTCGGCCGCCATCTGGGGCGCACTTTGCAGCCCCAACGCCACTTCTTGTTCGGGCGTGAGGTTCACCCGTTGTTTTTCGCCCGTTATGGGATTCACCTGGGTTTTGCTGAAGTAACCAAACAGCGCCACGGCGGCCATCACAAGTGCCATTATTACGCGAGAGCCAAATCTTGATTGTCCCATTTTTGGTATATTTAGTTAAGGATACAAAAATCTATTTTTTTTTCCACAACTCAAAAGCATTAATTTTAGACCCAACACCCCAACCAGCTGTGGTAAAACCTGCCGCCTTGCTTTTGCTCAATATGGCGATAATAAGCCGTTCTTGCCAAGTATGGCCTTCATGCTGTCGTTTAATG
The DNA here is from genome assembly GCA_013298215.1 of Cytophagales bacterium. Lineage (GTDB taxonomy): Bacteria > Bacteroidota > Bacteroidia > Cytophagales > Spirosomataceae > JAAFKE01. The sequence goes on from JAAFKE010000030.1 coordinate 22,008, forward strand.
CGTTGTTCAAAAGCCTTTATTCCATTATTGTCCCCAAAATAAATGAACTCTTGGGCTGATTTTACTAAGTCTTGCAAATGATTAAACGATACTTGGACACGGCTTAAGGGGGTCAAATAGTAATGCCCTTTTTGAGTAATGGTGCAACGATTACCCCAACTGCCTAATTTAGTATCACCCATAAATAATAAACCTTGGCTGTCGAGTGTCTTTTCTACCCGTGCTATCATCGGTAAATACAATACATCATCCGAAGCAGCTCCATTACACACCTCAACACATAAGGGTATCCCAAAACTACCTATCGTACTAAGCATGATTTTCAATTGGGCTAAATCTTGGCATAACCCATTGAAAACAAATCACTTGGGTCTTTGAAGTTTTGGGCAATGGTGGCATCATACTTGGCCCTTGCCATTTTCCATGTACTGGGAAATGCTTGTTTATTAAGCTCTCTATCTGTAATGCCTTTAATTCGCTACAGATTATGGATATGTCGTCTATTCGTTCTACTTGCATTTGCAAGTTTACGGTATTTCTTTTTTTCGGCTTGTAAAATCAGCGAAACGTAAGTTTTCTTTTATATCAGATTTAGGGTAAGTAGCCAAGGCTACTTGAAGGTTTAGCGCAATCTTAGTCATTGGGGGCATTGAAGTAAATATTTGAGGGAGAGCAAAAATAATGATTTTTCGTAGAATTATGCAAAATCAGCGTTAAATCAAATTGTATATTTTACTACATCAATAATGTGTACTTCTCTTAAAAAAAAAGTAGAGTAAGTATTTTATAAGGGGGGGGGCTTTATTAAAAGGGCAAAATTGTCCCCACTAATAGCTCGACACAGTACAGGTTATTGAATGGGTATCAGGAACAACGCTATGGGACTACATACTTCGGAGTTTTTTCTCAGAGTGATGCCAGTGCTGAACGTCTATGTTTTTAGCGCTATCACGACTGGCCTCGCAATTCATATATTTTCTCAAAAATAAGTAGGAAAATGAACGGGGTCATTCGCGTTGAACCAATTAAACGGCCGAAAAGTGGCTCTCGCCTGTGTTGGGGTATGATTAACTCATAGCCCGCAGCAGCGAACCGCCGACTTACGGGACTGAAATTCCTTGTCCAAAATTGGAAAGTTCAAAAAAACAACAACAAAAAGAGGTGCGTCTCACTGAGAAACGCACCTCTTTTTGTTGTTGTTAAATGGTAAACGTGGGGTTATTCCGCAGCTATTTTAAGCCTTTCTACTTCACAACGCGGTTGTCCCAGTTTACTTCTTGCACTGGACGCTCCATGTTTTCGAGCACTTTCATGCCCGCTGCTGGTAGCTCAATTTCGCCGAGGCGATTGAGGCGACGCATATCTAACCAGCGGTGGCCTTCGTACCACAACGAATAGAACCGCTCGTTCAAGATGGCGTTTATCAACGCGGCTTGGGTGGTGGCACCAGCGTAGTTTCCAACGCCGTTGGCCGAGCGAACAAGGTTGATGTTGCGCACCGCTTCGGTAGCATTGTTGGTTTGAGCGGCCACTTCAGCGGCGATGAGGATGAGCTCTTCGTTTCTGATAATAGGCACTGACCCAGCGGCATCGCGGTACATATTGGCTAAAAACCGTGAGCTGTACGATGCGCCTGCCGCCGAGTATGAAATCGGAGTAGCTTGCACCGCAACCTTAGCGGCACGTCTGTCGCCTGCGCCAATGGCAGCCCATGTTTTGTCATTTCCTACAATTCTGACCGACGTAGAGTTGAGCAATGGGTTGGCGATATCTGGCGACGATGGGTTGAACGTGTGTACGGGGCCAAGATTAAGGTTAATAGCGCCCGTAGTTGCCAAAAACGACTGTCCCAACAAAGTTGCTGTCTTGGCGTAGTCGCCCTGGTAGAGTGCTACACGGGCGGCAATGGCCCGGTTGAAACGCTTAAAAGTAGCTGGTGTGTTGAATCCCGCAAAGCCCGTTGGCAGTGTCATCGGGAAAGCAGCTCCAGCCTGGTCTAACTGCGTTGCGCCGTCGTCTAAGATTTTGGCAATTCCAGCCAAAGACTCCGCGTAGGTTGCGGGCTTACTTGGGTTGAAAGGGTCCTCTACGTTGAGACGTATGCCGTTTTTACCTTGGGCATTAAGCATATACAAGTACGCCAAACCTTTGAAGGTGTTGGCAATGCCCTTGTAACCGCTCTTTTGGGCGTCGTTCACCGAAGTAGTATTGTCGCAAGCCGTAATGGTAATGTTGGCTTGGCGCACGGGAAGGCCAAAAGCGGTGGTGGCGGTGTTGTAAAAGGCCGAGTTGTCGATCGGACGAATGCCGTTCAGCTCCGTAAACCAACGCGACTCAGTGGTGTTGAAGTTGAACAACTCTTTGCCCACCACGCCTACTACCTGGTTGTAGGTACCCAAGCCATTCCGAGCGGTCGAAAACTGGCCGATCGAAAGTGCATCGAGTTGTGCTTTGGTAGCGTTTTGGCTTACCGCCCCTACGCTCGGGAAGTTGGGGTCTACCACAACTTCCATTTTACACGAGTTCAATGTCATAACCGACATTGCCACTCCCATTGTATAAAAGAATTTATTTTTCATCTGATTTGAAAGATTGGTCAAAATTGGATTAGAGATCAACACTGATGTGGAACATAACGCGGCGAACCAGCGGTGCACTACCAATATCAACCCCGCTACCCAAGGCAGCCGAGCCAAAGTTAGAGTTTTCTGGGTCGTAGCCAGCCTTGTAGTCGGTCCATCTGAACACGTTGTTGCCAGATACGCCAAACTTAATACCTTCCACTGATTTTCCAAATGCTTTGGCAAGTACTGTTTTTGGAACGCGGTAGTAAATGGCAGCTTCGCGAATCTTCAAAAAGCTGGTTATAACTGGGTTGTAGCCAGGTAGCGGGTTGCCGTTGCCGTCCAATCCGTTCACTTTCTGGCGGTAGTCACCGTTTGTTGTTGAGCCATCACCCGCCAGGTTGGTATCGTTCCAGTCTGAGGTGTTTCCGCCCTCATCCCACAATACGCGAGCAAGCGAGACAACTGCAAATTTGTGGCGATAGTTGGCCAACACCGAGAACTCAAAGTGTTTCAGGAACGTAATGCGCTGGTTGAGCGAGAACTCAAATTTAGGCTGCTGGTCGCCATAGACTGTCCAAGAGGTGGCATCTGCTGTGTTGGTGCGTGGGTTTCCGACAATTTGGGTTGGCGACAAACCTTGCTTGATGCGCCACTGGCCAAACGTGGCACCGAAGCCGCCCGTCAAACGCTCAGGAACATCTAAACGGGTAATTTGTGAGCGGTTGAACCAGTAGATAGGCTGCACAAACCAAGTAAAGTTTGGCTTTCTGATAACGTCGGCACCGATCGAGATTTCGAGACCTTTGTTGGTCAAGTCGGCGGCATTTACGGAGGTAGAAGTAACCCCAGTCGTAGGAGCCGTAATCAAGGGCTGAATCAAGTCAAACACTTTCTTGTTGTAAACCGTAATTTCGGCAGTTACGCGGTTTTTGAACAAGCCAAAATCCAAGCCGTACTCAAGCTCAGTTGCTCTTTCAGGTTGAATGGCAACGTTGCCCAGAATGGTAGAGGGAATCAAACCTCCTTGGCCACCCACACCCGTAACTTGGAGCTGAGAATACAACGCGCCAAAGGTAGGCAAACCAGCGGTTTGGCCGTAGGCTACGCGCAGTTTCAGTTGGCTCAAAGGAGAGGCATCGGCCCAAGTTCCAAACTTGTGTAAGTTGGTTGCCAACGAGGCGCGTGGGAAAGCATACCATTTTGAAGGATCGCCGTTGAGCGTCGAGCGGTCGAAACGGATACCTGCTGCTGCAATAACTTTGTCGCTAAAGTTTACTTCTTCTTGCAAGAAAGCTCCTTGGTCGAGGTTTTTGTTGTAGAAAACATCCTGCTCAAATGTGCGTGCACGGCCAGCGTTCGACACGCCTGCGGGCAGACCCCTGCCACGCACGTAGTTCGATGCGCCGTTAGTACCCAACTGTACAATACCCGCCGAGGTAGTCAGGTTCAGTCTGCCGTCCATCAAGTTGAGGTTGTGTACTGCCGAAAGCTGCAAGTTGTAGTTTGTGACTTCAACGCGGGTATCTTGGGCGTAGCCTGGATTGGGCTCACCCAACTGCGACTGCAAATCGGAAGGCAACCAAATAAGGGCTGTTCCGTTTTGGTAGTCGGCACCACCGTTCAGTTTGAAGGTCAAAGCACTTTTTTCGCGGTTAATAACTCGGGCAGTCAAGTTGAGACCACCAATAAAGCGATTTACCTTTTGGTTGTTAACGGCACGGTCGCGGATGGCCAGTGGGTTTTCGCCAACTGGGCTGTCAGGATAAACACCGTTTGCTGGATTCAACTGCAAGTAAGACGGTGTATACGGAATATTATAACCGTAGTTGACGTTGGAGTTGTCGTTGCCCACCCAACCGCGGTCGTTGTCACTGTTTACAAAGTTCATGTTTACGCCCAAATCCAACCACGAAGATACTTTGTGGTCAATGTTGGCGCGAATAGATGCGCGGGCAAAACCCGTGTTTTTTACGATACCTGTTTCGTTGGCGTAGCTACCATTGACGTAAAAACTGGTTTTCTCAGAACCGCCCGTAACGCTCAATCGGCTGTTGCGGATCTGGCCAGTTTCGCCAAAAATAACTTGCTCCCAGTTGGTGTTCTTCCCTGCTGCTGCATTGAAAAGTGCCAAACCAGAAGCGCCATTTATAGCTTCGGCTTTGGCGGCTGTCCAGGTAGAACCGCCGTAGTAGGCGTAGGCATTGCTCATGCCTAAGTCTTGGCCAAAGTTCACCTTGGTTTTACCGCTTTTACCACGCTTGGTCGTAATAATTACAACCCCTGCGTTGGCACGCGTTCCATAAATAGCCGCTGCCGATGCTCCTTTTAGCACTTCCATGCTCTCGATGTCGTCGGGGTTAATGTCGGCCAAACGGTTGGCGTTGTTGTCTTGTGACGAAGCCGCCGAGCCGCCAACTGCTTTGTTGGCTTGCGAGCGGCCCGTTGAGTTTTGGCTGTTGTCCACATACACACCATCTATAATAAAGAGCGGTTGTGAGGCCGAGCTACCCAGCGTAGAAACACCCCGAAACTGAATATTGAAACCACCACCTGGCATAGAGCCGTTGGCCACAATGTTCGCACCTGCCAACTTGCCTTGCATGGCACCGTCGGCCGTTACTGGCGAGGTTGTGCCCACCAAGTCTTTGGCCGAGATAGTAGAGACTGCGTTGGCCAAGTTGGCGCGTTTTACGTTTGTAGCCAAACCCGAAACGACCACCTCTGACAGCTGGCGCTCGTCGTCCATCATGGCAATATTGATCGAAGAACGGTTGCCAACGGCAAGCTCCTGGCTCGAAAAGCCCACGTAACTCACCACTATTTTTGCACCATCCGTTACCGCAATTTTATACGAACCATCGGCATCGGTGGTTGTCCCTTTGTTTGTACCTTTTACAAGTACCGAAACCCCAGGCATTGGGGTACCGTTGGCATCGGTTATTTTACCAGTTACCGAACGGTCTTGCGCCATGGCGGTCGAGCAAAAAAGTAGCCCCACCCAAATAAGCATAAAGATTTTTCTCATGTGAATTTAAAATAAAGTTAGATTATAAAAATTAGTTTTTCGGGAAAATTCCCCCACTGTTGATAGAACGCTGTCTTTTGTTACACCATAATAAAATTTGGTTTTAAGGTACTTAATCAAACTATTGTTTTGAGAACACTCAAAAACATCCGCAAAAGTAGCCACTTTTGCGTCTAAAAGCAATAGTTAGCTCACGAAGCTGTTTAAAATTCTGAAAAGTAGGCCCACGTGAGTGAGAATTTTGTGCGGAATCGCTGATGCAATTCAAATCACAGAACATCACGCAGTAAGAATAAGTAGGTGAACAAATATGAATGTATCTGATTTGTGGTATGATTAGCAATAAAATTCTGATTATCAAATATTTGCGCTAAGTCATGCCCTTGCCGTTTTACTACCCCAAATCAATGAAAGCCATTCCTTCCCTCTGTCAATTCCATCCGCCACCCAGGGCGCGGTAAATACTCACCGTGGCGTTCATCTGCTTCATTTTGGTTTCGATCAGGTCGAACCGCGAGTCAAGCGCATCGCGTTGGGTTAGCAATACCTCCATGTAGTCGGCCCTGGCCGACTTGAAAAGGTTGTTTGAAATAGTGACCGACTGGTTGAGTGCTTGTACTTCGGTTGCTTTCAGGGCATAGCTTTTTTCTAAATTGCCAATGTTCGACACCTGGTTGGCCACTTCGATGTAGGCGTTCAAAACAGTTCTTTCGTAGTTATAAATGGCCTGTATTTGTTTGGCGTTTGCGTTGTAGTAGGTGGCTGTTATGGCGTATTTATTTATCAAGGGTCCAGCCAAATCACTTACCAGCGACGATAGCAGTGATTGAGGTAGTTTTGCCAAAAAAAGCGGATTGAACGACTGGACACCCAAACTGCCCGAAAGACCGAGGGACGGATAAAAATTTGCCCTCGCTACTTGAATATCTATTTTGCTTGCCGTCAGCAGCAGCTCGGCTTGTTTAATATCGGGACGGTTTTCTAACAGCTGCGCCGGTACGCCCACGCTGGCAATGGCTGGCACGAGGGTTTCAAAATTGCCGTTGCTCCTGCTGACGGGCTGCGGATACCGCCCCAACAGAAAATTGATTTTGTTTTCGGTCTCGGTAATTCTTTGCTTAATGTCGTATTGTAAGCTTTGCGTGTTGAGTACTTGGGCCTGAAATCGCTGCACGGCCAGTTCTGTTACCCGCGACGATTCTTTTTCGAGTTTTACGATCTTGAGCGCATTGCTTTGGATCTCGATGTTTTTTTGCACAATATCCAGTTGGCTATCAAGCGCCAATAGCTCATAATAGGAGTGGGCAATTTCTGCCACCAGATTGGTGAGCACGAAATTTCTGCCTTCAACCGAAGCCAGATACCGAGCCACTGCCGCCTTTCGGGCGTTGCGGAGTTTGCGCCAAATATCTATCTCCCACCGGGCGTAGAGCCCGCCTCCAAAATTGGGCAAGGGGTCTGGTGTTTCTACGCCTGGTTTTATCTCAATGTTTGCCTCGCTGGCCCCAAAACGGGTGTAGCGACCCGTTTTTTCGACCCCGGCAGTGGCAGCATACCCCACAAAAGGCATATATTCTCCTTTTCGGGCCATGATCTCGTTTTGCGAAATCGCCATTTCTTGCAACGTGATATTGAGCTCCTGGTTGTTTATGAAGGCCGTGTCAATCAGCGCAACCAAGTAGGGGTCGGTAAAATAATTCCTCCACAAAACCTTTGCTGCGTTGGTAGAGTCGGTTCCTGGCGCGTTGTTGTAGTTGGCAGTGGTTATTTTGCGTGCCGTTTTTTGAACCAACGTTGGTACTCGGCAGGCACTGTACGCGAGGGCAACAAACGCAACTGCGGCGTAACCCAGTATTTTTTTATTTAGCATGGTCTTTTTCTTCTGGTTGGGTAAAATGGTCGATTGCATGAACAAATTCTTCCGACAAGGAGCTGTCGTCCTCGTCTCTAATCATTTTTCTACCGTCGGCCAGACTACCAAATATAAAGTATAATCCAGGAATGATAATGACCCCAAAAATGGTTCCAAACAACATTCCTCCCAGGGCCGAGGCTCCAATGGTACGGTTGCCGATTGCTCCCGCGCCAGTTGCAGTAATGAGGGGGATTAGTCCCGCCACAAAAGCAAACGATGTCATTAATATAGGGCGAAAACGAACCCTGGCTCCTTCGATGGCTGCGTTCAGGATTGTGTCTCCTTGTTGGCGTTTTTGCACGGCAAACTCAACGATCAGTACGGCGTTTTTACCCAACAATCCGACCAGCATAATGAGGCCGATTTGGGCATAAATGTTGTTTTCGAGTCCCATGAGTTTTAGTACCAAAAACGACCCAAACACCCCGACTGGCAGCGACAGCACCACGGCAAAAGGAATAATGAAACTCTCGTACTGCGCCGCCAACACAAAGTAAACAAACGCCAACACGATCAAGAAAACGTAAAGGGCCTCGTTGCCTCGGCTGGCCTCGTCATACGAAAGCCCCTCAAAAGCAATGTCGTAGCCTTTGGGCAGTGTTTTGGCCGAAACCTCCCGAATGGCCTGTATGGCATCGGCGGTGGTGTAGCCTTTGGCAGGAAGCCCCTGAATGGCCGCCGAGTTGTACAAATTAAAGCGGGTGATTTCGTTGGGACCTTGGCCTTTTTTTAGGTTCATAAACGACGAGTAGGGAACCATTTCGCCCGCATCGTTTTTAACAAAAAGATCTAAAAGATCGGACGGAAGCCTCCTAAAAGCTGGGTCCGACTGCACATAGACTTTAAAAAACTGGTTGAACTTAATAAATCCTTGCTCGTAAGTACTACCAATCATAATGTTGAGGTTGTCCATGGCTTTGCCGATAGACACGCCCTTTTGCATGGCCAGCTTGTTGTTCATTTCCAGTTCGTACTGCGGATAATTGGCCGCAAAAAACGTAAACAGGCCTGTTAGCTCCTTCCGTTTGGCCAGGTCTTCCATGAATTTTTTGTTGATCTCATCAAACTCACGGTAGTCGGTGTCGGTTGTTTTGTCGAGTAAACGCATCGAAAAACCGCCCGAAGTGCCAAAACCTGGAATGGCTGGCGGCTCAAAAAACTCGACAGTGGCGCCCAAATTCTTTGATTTCTCCTCCAATTCCTCCATGATTTCCTTCACGTTTTTGTCACGCTCCGACCAAGTTTTGAGGTTAATTAGGCACGTTCCGGCGTTAGAGCCACGGCCCTCGGTCATAATCTCGTACCCCGCCAACGAAGACACCGACTCTATTCCATCAACCTCCTCGCAAATTTTTTGGAGCCGTTGCGAAACTTCGTTGGTCTTTTCGAGCGTCGAGCCTGGCGGAGTTTGAATAATGGCATAAATGGTGCTCTGGTCTTCGTTGGGGATAAACCCTACTGGCAGCACTTTGTTTTCGTAGGCAATTCCAGCACAGAAAACTGCCAACACGATAAATGTCACAAACCTGCGGTGAACGATCAGTTTCAGCAGACCTACGTACCAGCCAGTTAGCTTATCAAAACCCTGGTTGAAGCCGTCGAGTGCTCTGGCCAAAATGTTTTTCTTTCTTGCTTTGCCGTGGTTATTTTTCAACAGCATGGCGCACAACACTGGCGTGAGTGTGAGGGCAATGAGGGCCGAAATAACAATAGAACTCGCCATGGTGATAGAAAACTGCCGATAGAAAGTACCGACTGGGCCCGACATAAAAGAAATCGGAAGAAACACCGATACCATGACGGCAGTGATGGCAATGATTGCCCCGCTGATTTCGCTGAGTACTTTTTTTACGGCCGCGTAAGGCGACAGGTGTGGCTCCTCTTCCATTTTGGCGTGCACGGCTTCTACCACCACAATGGCATCATCTACCACAATACCGATGGCCAACACAAGCGCAAAAAGCGTAATTAAATTGATGGAAAGGCCAAAAGCCTGAATCACAAAAAACGCCCCAATTAAAGACACCGGAACGGCCAGAATCGGTATTAAGGTAGAACGCCAATCGCCCAAGAATATAAAAACAACCAAGGCAACCAGAATGAAGGCATCTCGAAGGGTATCAATTACTTGTTCGATGGATGCGTCTAAGAAATTGGATACGTCGTAGCTGATTTTATAATCTACGCCTGGCGGGAAGGACTCTTTCATTACGTCTAACTTTGCTTTTACCTGCTCAATTACGTTGCTGGCGTTGCTGCCGTAGTTTTGCCGGAGCACAATGGCCGCCGAAGCCTTGCCGTCGAGATTGGAATAAATGTCAAAAAACTCGCTGCCTAATTCTACTCGGCCAATATCCTTTAAATGGACACTTTCTCCCTCCGAGTTGGCCCGAACAATAATGTCCTCGTATTCTTTTGGGTCGCTGTACCTGCCTTTATAGGTGAGTACGTACTCTAACGACTGCGCGGCAATGCCCGAACTCTGACCGATCCGACCGGGGCGGCCAATAATACTCTGCTCGCCGATGGCCTTCATTACTTCTTCCGAAGAGATGTTGTAGGCGCGCATCCGTTCGGGATTTAGCCAAATGCGCATTGCGTACCGGCGGCTACCCAATATCTGCGCCCTGGCTACCCCATTGGTGCGTTGTAGTTCGGGGAGCATTTTGACGGTGGCGTAGTTGAACAAGAATTTTTCGTCGATGCTTTTTGATTTAGAGTACAGATTGACGTACATCAACATACTTGGCTGCACCGGCGAAATAATAACTCCCTCGCGCTGAACCAACTCTGGCAGCAGTGGCATAACCTGATCTACCCTGGTTTTGACCCGGATAACGGCCACGTTCGGATCTGTGCCGGGTTCAAAAATAATGCGGAGCGTTGCCTCGCCCGCACTGGTGGCATCGGTGGCAATGTACCGCATATCTTGCACACCGTTGATGGCCTGCTCTAAGGTAATGAGCGTAGATTTGACCAGCACGTCGGCGCTGGCCCCAGGATAGGCGATAAATATATTGACGGTGGTGGGAGCAATGTCTGGAAACTGAGAAATAGGTAACTTCTGAATGGCCAGTATGCCCACGAAAACGATCATGATCGAAATTACGATCGCGAATACGGGCCTGCGTATGAATTGATTGAACATGTTTTTTGTGGAGATTTGGTTATTCTGCGTACAGATTTAGGTGAGATATGACAGAATCTGGCTTGGCAAGTCTATACTTTATTTTTTCGTTTTCGCGCACCTGCCGCAAGCCTTCCAACAGTATTTTATCGTCTTTGTTTAAGCCCGCCTGAACCACAAAAATGTTTGGCAGCTCTGCCGCTATGGTAATCTCCCGCGAGCGAATCACGTTGTTTTTGTCCACCACATAGACGTACTTTTTTTCCAGCACTTCAAAAGTGGCCTTCTGCGGAATGAGCAGCGCGTTTTTGAGCGGCACAACCACCTGAATACTACCCGTTTCGCCGTGTCGTAGTAGTTTTTTAGGATTGGGAAATGTAGCCCTAAAAGCAATGTTACCCGTTTGGTTGTTGAAGTCGGCTTCGATGGTTTCCACAAAACCAGGGTACTCAAACAGTTTATTGTTGGCCATGAGTAGCCCTACTTTCAGCGGCCCTTCGTTTGCTGGTCGGGTTTTGTAGTCTAAGTATTCGGCCTCTGGCACGTTGAAGTAAACCCACATTTTGCTGTTGTCAGACAGCGTTGTTAGCAAGTCGCCCTCGCCAACGAGACTTCCAAGCCTTACTTGAAAATGGTCCATGATGCCATTGAAAGGAGCCCTGATGTCGGTAAAACCCAAGTGCACACTGGCAAGCGACAACTCGGCTTTTGCCTTGTCCCATTTGGCTCTTGCCAGTGCCAATTCATTTTTAGACACAATATTGCTGTCGGCCAGTGCCTTGGTGTTGCGGTACTCTATTTCGGCGAAGCTGGCTTCGGCCTGGGCTTTTTGCTGCTCCGCCTCGTAGAGCATGGGCATAATCTGAAACATCCGCTGCCCCTTGGTGACGGCCTGCCCTTCGTCCACGAAAATTTTCTGTAAATAACCTTTCTCCAAAGCCCGCATTTCGATGTGGCTGATGGCATGGATCTGGCACACGTACTCCTTGGTGGCGATCGTATCTCTTTTCAGGGGGCTGGTGACCAAAAATTCAACCTCCTCCTTTTTTTCTTCTTTCTTAGATTCACAGCCCGTTTGCCAAAACAACGCGCACAGACTGATGAGCATAACCGCTTTTTTCATGGTAGTATATATAGTTTATTAGAATGAATTATGGTACTTATTTTGTTGAAAAATCTTGTTTCAATGCTCAGTGATAAAACTCGTTCTGGCCTGATGCAATCGACTGGCTTTCTGTGCTTTGCGCTCATACACTTTCTCAAAAATCAACGGAAAGATAAACAGCGTTAGGAGCGTTGAGCCAATCAGGCCGCCAATAACGACGATGGCCAACGGTTTTTGGCTTTCGGAGCCAATGCCCGACGAAACGGCGGCGGGCAACATTCCGAAAATGCCCATGAGAGCAGTCATCACCACGGGGCGAATACGGCTGGCCGTGCCTTCCAAAACGGCCTGGGCGAGCGGTAGTTTTTCTTGGATATTTTTCTTGAAAACTTCAATCATAATCACCCCGTTTTGGATACAAATACCAAACAAAGCAATGAAGCCAATGCCCGCCGAAATACTAAAATTGGTGCCCGTAACCAACAACGCCACCGAGCCACCAATGATGGCAAAAGGCACGTTGGTAAAGACCAGCCCCGCATCTTTGACCGACCCAAACATCAGATACAGAATAAAGAAAATGCCGATGAGGCTGATGGGCACAACTTGCAACAGCCGCTTAGAAGCCCTTTGTTGATTTTCAAAATCGCCTTTCCATTTCATCTCATAACCTTTTGGTAATGAACTTATTGTGGCGTTTACTTTTTGTTGGGCTTCGGCAATGGTGCTGCCCATGTCTCGGCCCCGAATCGAGAATTTAACGGCAATGAATCGTTGCATTTCTTCTCTAAAAATCAAACTCGGGCCCGTTTGGGTGTAAATGGTGGCAATTTCTTTGAGGGGAATGGAATTGCCTTGCAGCGTGGGCACCAAAATATTGCTGATGGCCTCGGCCGACTGCCGATATTGGGGCAAAAACCGCAACCGAATGTCAAATTTACGCTCGCCTTCGTACAACTGGCTGGCCGCCTGGCCACCTACCGACATCGCTATCACGGCATCGGCATCGGCGGTGGTTACGCCGTAGAGGCTCATTTTTTGCTGGTCGAGTTCGATGCGTAGCTCGGGTTGGCCGAGGTTCTGAATCAGCCCCAAGTCTTCAACGCCCCGCACGGTTTTGAGCGTACTTTCTATTTTTTTGGCTTCTTGTTCCAAAAACGCAAAGTCATCACCGTATAATTTGACCGCAATCGAGCCTTTCACGCCCGAAACGGCCTCTTCTACGTTGTCGGTGATGGGTTGCGAAAAGCCAAAATTGATGCCCGAATAAGCCGCCAGTTTGTTTTGCATATTGCTCACCAACTGGGCTTTGCTTAGGCCGCTTTTCCATTCTTTTTGGGGGTAAATGTCCACCAAAAACTCAACGTTATAAAAACCCGTGGGGTCGGTGCCGTCGTTGGGGCGGCCCGCCTGCGATATTACTTTTCTCACTTCGGGGTAAGTTTCAAAAATATGCCGTATTTCGTTGGAATATTTTACGGATTCTTCCAGACGAATGGAACGGGGCATCGAAGCCCGCACGTAAATTGAGCCCTCGTTGAGTTGGGGCAAAAACTCCGTGCCGTGCAGCGAGAGCGTCCAAAGGCCAACTACGGTGATGATGCCCGCCGCAATAAACGTTTGGCGGGCGTGGTTGAAATTATACTGAAATAACCGCAGCGACTGGCTGTTGATGGCCCGCACCACGAAATTTTCTTTTTCGGTAACGTTCTTGTTGAGCAACATACTCACCAACACTGGCACGAGCGTAAGCGTAAAAACCAACGCCCCCAACAAGGCCGAGCCGAGCGTCCAAGCCAAGGGCGTAAACATCTTTCCCTCTACTTTTTGGAAAGCAAAAATGGGGAGTAAAGCCACCAAAATAATGATTTTAGATGCAAAAATGGCCTTGCCCATTTCGGCCCCCGTTTTTTTGATAATACTCATTTTGGCCAAACGATTGAACTTGACCATGCCTACCTCGTGGGCTTTGTGGGCCAGCACCACCAGCAGCCCTTCGACCATCACCACCGTACCGTCAATGATAATCCCGAAGTCTACCGCGCCGAGCGAAAGCAGGTTGGCGTTCATGCCCAGGAGTTTCAAACAACAAAAGGCAAACAACAATGCCAAAGGAATTATGATACTGACAATGAGGCTGGTACGCCAGTCGGCCAAGAACAAAAGCACGATGAGCGTTACCAAAATAATGCCTTCCACGATGTTGTGCGACACCGTTTCGATGCAAAAATCAAGCAGGTTTTGTCGGTTATAAAACTCTTTTATTTTGACATCAGACGGCAAGATTTTACTGTTCAGTTCTGCTACTTTGGCGTTGAGGGCTTTGATAACCTCGCTGGTGTTTTCGCCCTTTCGCATCACCACAATGCCCTCCACCACGTCGTTGTTGTTTTCTCGGCCCACTTGCCCCATGCGCGGCATGGCCGATTCCAGCACTGTGGCCACGTTTTTGACGTAAATGGGCGTGCCGTTGCGGTTTTCGATGAGGATATTCTGAATGTCGGGAATACTTTTTAGCAGTCCCAACCCACGCACCACAAAAGCTTGCGAACCTTTGGAAACCACATCGCCGCCCACGTTGATGTTTGAGTTTTGAATGGCCTTGAACACGCTCAGGGGCGTAACGCCGTAGTCGCTCAATAAAGCGGGGTTTACGCTCACCTCGTAGGTTTTTACCTCGCCCCCAAAACTCACAATGTCGGCAATGCCTGGCACGCTCCGTAAATTGCGGTCAATAACCCAATCTTGAATCGTTTTGAGTTCGCGTGCCGTTTTGTTTTTGCTTTCCAAAGTATACCTAAAAACCTCGCCCGTTGGGCCGTAGGGCGGCTGGATTTCGGGGGCAATGCCGTCGGGTAAATCGGCACTTTGCAGGGCGTTGTTGATTTGCTGGCGGGCAAAATTGTTGTCCACACCGTCGTCGAACATAATCGTAACCACCGACAGGCCAAAAAGCGTGGTGCTACGCACGGAGGTCTTTTTCTGCACGCCATTCATGGAGGCTTCGATGGGGAAAGTAACAAATTTTTCGATTTCCTCCGCCGACCGCCCCGACCACTGCGTAATGAGCGTAACTTGGGTGTTGGTTACGTCTGGGAAGGCATCAATGGGCGTATTGATAAAACTCACCACGCCGCCAACCGTAACGAGAGCCGTGAAGAAAAACACCGCAAAACGGTATTTTAGCGACAACGAGAGGATTTTTTTCATTTCAAATTTTGTTTACTTTTACAAGAAAAATTATTGTAACAATGATTCAATTAGCCCCACAACCCCTTTCAAATCTTCAACTTGAACTTTTGAAACTCTACTCGACAGGTATTTCTGACGAGTATTTACTGGAATTGAAGGACTTAATTGCCCAGTTTTTGTTTGAAAAAGCCCGAAATCAAGCAGACCAGATTTGGGACGAAAAAGGGTATAGCCAAACAACGATAGACCAATGGTTAAACGAAGATTAGACCATGCTCAAAGTTGTTTTAGATACTAATATTGTACTCAGTTGCGTTTCTCGTAGGTCGCCTTTTCATTTTATTTTAGAGGAATTTTTTCGAGGTAATTATGAACTCTTTGTTACGACTGAAATCCTTTTAGAATATGAAGAAAAACTGGCTTCAAATTTTAGCCAAGACGTAGCAGAAGTTACGCTAACGGCTTTGCTTTTGAAAAAGAATGTCAAAAAAATACAAGTTCATTTTGATTTGGAATTGATTAAAGATGACCTCGACGACAACAAGTTTGTAAACTGTGCTTTTGCTGCCAATGTCCATTATATAGTCAGTAACGATAGGCACTTTAACATCCTAAAAACCACTGACTTCCCTCGAATTAACTTGCTTAAAATTGACCAGTTTTTTGAGTTATTACACAATCAGTAAGACTTTACAACGCATTAAAAACAATCAACTGGTCGGAGAGCAGTACCTTCTCGTTGGCTTTTAGGCCGCTTTGAATGAACACCTTTTCGCCCACTCGTTGATAAATCTGCACCTCTCTTTTTTCTAAATTGGTGGCCGAGTGGTACACCACCACGTAGTTGCGGTTGTTGTCAAAAATGACAGCATCGTTTGGTACGCTCACCTCCTGCAAACCCTCGTCAAAACTCACTTTTATCTGGGCAAACATTTCGGGTTTGAGCAAAATATCGGCGTTCTGAATGCTAATGCGGGCTTTCATGGTTCGGGTTGTGGGGTCAATCAGGTCTTGAATTTTGTCAATCTTGCCCCTGAAAATCTTGCTTGGCAAGGCCAATACCTTCACTTCTACCTCTTCGCCAATTTTGATTTTGGCAATATCGGCCTCGTATATATCGGCCCATACCTGCACCACCGACAAATCGGCGATGGTAAAAAACGGTCCCGTTTGGGCGTTGTCGTAACTCAACTGGTTGCTGATGTTTGGGTTTTTCTCAATCACATAGCCCGAAATGGGGGCTTTGAGGGTATAAAGCGAGTTTCTGATGCCGTACAACGACGTAACTTCTTTGGCCCGTCTAACCCCGCCCGCTGCCCGTTTCACCTCGTTTTCGGCCAGTACCACGTCTTTCTCTGCCGATAGCCCCAAGCGAGCCATGTCTTTGGTAACGGACAGGTTTTTTTCGTTGTTTTTCAACGTCGAAATGGCATCGTTTTGGTCCGACTCCGCACTGGCGGCATCGGCACTTTTGATAATGGCCAGGGCTTGGCCTTTGCCTACTCTATCGCCCAGGTTGGCGTTGAGGTTTACGATGAGGCCGTCCACCAGCGGCGACACTTTTACCAGTTTTTCTTCGTAGGCACTCACTTTACCAGTCAGTTGCAGTTCGCTTTGCACCTCTTCGGCGTTGGCAGTGGCCAGTCTCAGGCGTTTTTGCAAAGTAGGCGACAGCGAAAAGGCGGTCTCGGTGGTGGCTTTTTGCTCCTGTGTGCAGCCCCCTAACCCCCAGAGGGGGAACAGAACAGCTAAAATCCATTTTTGGGAGGTATTCATGTTTTTTGTTATTTAAGTTTGTCAATTTTTAATTCCCCCCTCTGGACGGTACGCCGCTGCGGGGATAGGGGGCTTTTAGGGGGCTTTCCCCACCACAAAACTAAGCTGGTTGTAGGCCTGCACTCGGTTGTTTTGGAAAGTGTTGAATTGTTCGATATTTTGTTTGTAAGAATCCACAAAATCCATAAATTCGACCAGCGAGATGGTTCTTTTCTGGTAGCCCTCCATCACGCCCGCCATGAGTTTGGTAAAGGTGGGGACGAATGTTTTGTCAAAATTTTGGTACAAACCTTCGGTTTTTAGGGCTTGGTTATAGGCCGTAAAAACCTGATTGGTAACGTCCAACTGCGACTGTTCGTAGTATTTTCGATTGGCTTCTGTCTGCATCGCCGCCGATTTGATGTTTCCTTGATTTTTATTAAAAAAGGGCAGGTTCATCGAAAGTGTAATTCCGTGGTAGTAGTTGGTATAGCCTCCCGCGTTGTCGTAGGTGTAGAGCACGTTGAGGTCGGGGGTTTTGAGGGCTTTTTGGAGTGCCAAATTGGCCGAAGCAAACCGCACGTTGCTTTCTTGCAGTTTCAAATCTTGGCGGTTGGTTTGGGCCATTTCGAGCAGTTGGGCCAGCGACTGTTTTCTTACGTCCAAGGCTTCGAGCGCGGCATCGTCTATTTGCGGCATTAGGTAAATGTTGGTAGAAATACCCAGCAGCGTGCGTAAATCAGCTTGGTTTTGGGCAATGCCAAGTTCAAGGTTATTGGTCGAAGTTTGCAACGAAAACTGGAAAGATTCCAGCCGAGCCACGTCTTTGAGCGGGGCGTTGCCGTCTTTGTTGAGTTCTTTGTAGGCCGTAACGAGTTTGCCAATGGTCTGAATTTCTTCCCGATAAACCGCCAAAGTTCGCAACTGGAAGCCCAAATCGTAGAAATTCTGGTTGAGGCTGTACGTGAGCGTCCGAATCAAATCGTAAAACGCATATTCGCTTTGTTCCGCGTTTATTTTGGCCAGTTGAATGTTCTTGTTGCGTTTTCCTGCCAACAAAAACAACTGCTGGACCATGATGGCGTGCTGGCCAAAAGCCCCCACCACCACATCGTTCACTTGGGCTTTGCGCGCCAGTAATCCTTGCTGAATGGCTACGTTGGGGTTGGGCAACAGCCCCGCCTGAATAATCTGCGCTTTTTGAACTTCGACGTTGTATTTTTGGGCCAACACCAACAGGTTTCGGTCGGTAAACTGCTTTTGGGCATCGGGCAACGAAAAACGGAGGGTATCTTGGGCCGAGGCGGCAATACTATACAAGCAAAGGAGGATAAGGCTGTACTTCATCATATCTGAGCGATTTGAACGCTACAAATATTTACACAGCCACCTTAAAAAAGGCTTTAAAGAAGGATTAAAATTGGCTTAAAAAATTAGAATGTGCCTGACGGCACATTGGCTAAAAAGAAGTATAACCACAAACTCTAATCATTTTAACAAGAATCAAAACCCCAGCACAAACCGATGCGCGTTGGGCTGGGTAAAATGATACGCAATATCGGCCCCGTGAAAATCTAAGATGCGCTTCACGATGCGTAGCCCCAAGCCCGACCCCACCTTGCCACGGGCGTTTTCGCCGCGCACAAAAGGCTCAAAAATTTTGCTCGCGTTTTGCTCAACAGCCTGCCCAGTATTGGTTAGTATAATTTGTAAAACACTTGCTTCATCGGCTTGCTCAATTTGCACCTTTACTTGGTGGTTATCAGCGTACAAAGCCGCATTTTTTAATAAATTTATAAACACAATTGCTAAAAGCGAGCGGTTGGCTTCTATTTCTAATTCGGGAATATAGCCTTGGGTATCAGCAATTTCAAAACCCATCTGAAAGTCTGGAAATTGCTTTTTGACCACTTTGTATGCATCAAAGATAACCTCATCAACGCGCACTTTTTTGAGTTGTTTTTTGGTGCTGGCTTGGGTTGTTTTTCCGAGCAGCAGCAAGGCTTGCACCAAATCGGCCATTTGTCCCACGTCGTTATTCATGCTTTTGAGGTAAGTCGTAGTGGCTTCTGAATGAGGCTGTTGCATTAAATTAGTGAGTTGTACGCGCAAGCGGCTAATGGGCGTGCGAAGCTCGTGTGAGGCGTTTGAGGCAAATTCTCGTTGGGCGACATACGCATTTTCGATGCGCCGCAACATCTGATTGAAGGACTTCGACAACAGGTTTATTTCATCTTTTCGGCGGCTTTCGGGTAGCTGGGTATTGAGCTCGTGGACGGTTATATCGGCAATTTTTTCTTGCAAAACGTCCAAGGGTTTCAACAAGTGGACTACAATAAAAAAGGTAACAATCCAGACCAACAGACTTCCAACCAGAAAGACCAACAACAGCGTGTAGGCCAAATATTGCAGTTTACTGTTGCCATATTTGTCTTCGGCGGCAATTAGTACGTAGTAGTTGCCCCTGTTAGACTGAAAATAAAGCCCGAGGAGGTCTTTGCCTTTTTTATTCTTAAAAAAGCGTTGCTTTTGCCTCAACGCTTTCAGATCGGCTGGGTCGTATTTCACAATTGCCTCGTCTATGCTGCTATAAATGAGCCGTTCTTTGTCGTCAAAAATTAGGGTTTTTTCGTTGTAAAGTTTGTGAATACTGTTGCGGCCAATGGTATTAAATAGCTGATTATCAATTTCTTTGGCTTTCATTAGCACGTTCACATCGCTGAGGGCTTCCTCTTCGAGGCGGTCGCTAAACTCTTGAACGCGAAAGGCCGAAAACGAAAAATAGATAAATAGCACGGCCACGCCAAACAGCAGCGAAAAAGCCAACCCGAGGTAAAGCGCCAGGCGTTGTTTGAGGTTCATCAGATTTCTGCTTTGAGGTAATAGCCGTAGCCCGCGCGGGTATGAATGAGTTTCGGACTGAAATTTTTATCAATTTTCTTTCTTAAAAAATTGATGTACACCTCAATCGTGTTGGTGTTGGTGTCAAACTGAATGTCCCATACTTGGTCGGCAATGGTTTGTTTGGACACCGTTCGGCCTTTTGCTTGTGCCAAAAAAACGAGCAACTGATACTCTCTCGGCGTAAGTTCGATGCGCTCTTGACCACGTTTCACAATTTGCTCGCTGAGGTTGATAGTGAGGTCTTCAACTACCAGCAAATCGTCGGTGGTTTGGGGCTTGCCACTACGACGCAGCAAGGCCGTAATGCGGAGATGCAGCTCGTCCAAATGAAAGGGCTTAGTCAGGTAGTCGTCGGCCCCAAAATCGAAGGCGTCGGTTTTGTCCTGAATGTCGCCGTAGGCTGTCAGCATCAAAATTGGGGTGGTTTTGTCGGTTTCTCTGATGCGTTTACAAACGTCTAACCCACTGATTTTCGGCACGTTAATGTCCAACAAAAACACATCGAAAGTAGCTTGACGTGTTTCTCTAAAAAACGTTTCACCGTCGAACACGCAGGCACATTCAAAGCCTTTTTGGGTGAGAAAAGTGCTGGTTTCTTTCGACAACACGGGGTCGTCTTCGAGCAGTAAGATTTTTGGCATGGATAAGTTTATATAGGGTCAAATTAGTAAATTCATGCTGTATTATCGCCATTTTACGCAAGTTTAGGCATATTTTAAAAACAGAGTTGTTGGATTAAAGCACCAACAACTACTTTTCAAAGCCCAACACGCTCACGCAAATAGGGTTTTGCCCGCAATCCAGCCGCTACCAGCTTGAATGGTTTCATTGTTTTATTGATCGAAAAGCCCGCCCGCTAAAACGCCAAATGGCTACGTTTTTGGTTTTTAGTAGAGCGAAACGGCGACAAAATTACCACCTGGTACTGGGCGAGCTGCGTGTAGTTCTTCAATCAAATTTTATTAGATTTGCACCACAAAACCTACTTCCTTCATGCTGACCATTAAATCCTTTGTTTTTTCTGATTTTAAAGAAAACACCTACGTACTTTCTGACCCGCAAACCCGCCAAGCCGTTGTAATAGACCCAGGTTGCTACACCCAAGCCGAGAAAGAACAATTGGCGGGCTATATAGAGTCTAACGAGCTGACGGTCAATAAACTGCTGCTCACGCACGGACACCTCGACCACGTATTTGGGTGCGCTTTCATGAAGCGTAGGTTCGGCATGGACATTTACCTGCACCCGTTAGATACGCCCCTTTTCGATGAAGTACCCGCCCGAAGTGCGCACTGGGGTTTTCCAGCCTTTGAGCCCTCGGCGGTTGATGCCTACCTGGCGGCGGGCGACGTGATTGGTTTTGGCACCAACCACCAGCTCGAAGTTGTGCACGTGCCTGGCCACGCGCCCGGCCACGTGGCTTTTATTTGCCACGCCCAGCGGTTCATCATCGGCGGAGACGTGCTTTTTAGGGGAGGAGTGGGGCGCACTGATTTTCCGAGGTGCAGCCAACCCGATTTGATGAAAAGCATCGCAACCCATTTTATGACCCTCCCCGACGATTACACCGTTTACAGTGGCCACGGCCAGCCCACCACCATCGGACGCGAGCGTAATTCAAACCCGTTTTTACATTGAAAATACTCCGTCATCTTCCCAATGCCCTCACGTGCAGCAACTTAGTTTGCGGTTGCCTGGGTATTTTGAGCGTCCTACAAACCGACCCAGCCACCAACGATGGGCTCGTGGCGGGTGGCTATTTTTTGTTTGCCGCCGCCATTTTTGATTTTCTGGATGGCTTTGTGGCGCGGTTGCTCGGGGTGTCGTCGGCCATTGGCAAAGAGTTAGACTCCCTCGCCGACTGCGTTACGTTTGGGGTGTTGCCCTCGTTTATTTTGTACCAACTGCTGGGACGCAGTTGGGCTACATTGCACAGTTATTGGCCGTATGTGGCTTTTTCGATTGCTGTTTTTTCGGCGCTGCGTTTGGCTAAGTTCAACATCGACACCCGCCAGTCGGAGCAGTTTATTGGCGTACCCACCACGGCGATTGGCCCAGTGGTGGCCTCCTTTCCGATGATCTTGTCGTTTCAGCCGCAGTACGGAGGTTTGTTGCAAGACCCCTATTTTTTGACTGGCTTTGTGGCGGTGAGTTCCTTTCTGCTGGTATCCGAAATTAAAATTATAGCCCTCAAATTCAAGGGTTTTGGGTGGTCGCAAAACCAGGTTCGTTACATTTTTATCGGTACATCGGCGGTTTTATTGCTACTTTTGCGCTTTGCGGCCGTTCCGCTCATTGTTGCCCTACAAATTATTTTATCAATCATTTTCAAATCTAAATTATGAAATTCATTGCTGCCATCGACGTAATGCCCATCAAAGAAATTCTCGACCCGCAGGGCAAAGCCGTGATGTTGGGACTGGGCAACCTGGGAATCCAGCAGATCGACACCGTGCGCATTGGCAAGCACATTAGTATTCAACTCGACGCCGCCGACGAGGCCGAGGCCCGCACCAAAATCGAAACCGCGTGCAGTAAACTACTGGCCAACCTCATTATGGAAGAATATACCTTTACCCTTCAAGCACTTTAAGATGCCCCACGCCCGCATTACTGGGGTTGGCTACTACGCCCCCGAAAATATTGTCACCAACGCCGACCTCGAGGCGGTTATGGGTACTTCTGACCAATGGATTAGGGAGCGGACAGGTATTGAGCAACGCCACTGGTTTACGCGCGGCACAGACACCAACGCAAATATGGCAGCTAAGGCCGCAAAAATGGCCATGGAAAGAGCAGCGGTTTTGCCGTCTGAGATAGACATGATCGTTTATGCCACCATTACGCCCGACTATTTTTTTCCAGGCTCGGCCTTCTTGATGCAACGCGAACTGGGCATGGAGGGGATCACCGTTTTTGATATTCGGCAGCAATGTTCGGGCTTTATTTATGCGCTTGCGGTGGCCGATAATTTTATAAAAACGGGCATGAAACGCAACGTGTTGGTTGTAGGGTCGGAGCTGCAGTCTACGCTCATGGACAAAGACCCCGCGAGCCGCGCTTTTGGGGTAATTTTTGCCGACGGTGCAGGCGCAGTGGTGGTGCAGGCCACCGAAGATCCCGACCACCGCATCCTTTCTACCCATCTTTTTGCCGACGGCACGCACGCCGAAGAACTCTACGTGCGCGACCCTGGCAGCAGCCGTTACGACCGATTTATTAGCGAAGAACTCCTTCAAAACGGAGATTTTAGGCTGACTTTCAACGGAAAGGCTGTTTTTAAGCACGCCGTGGTGCGGTTTTCGGAGGCCATCCAAGTCGCCCTCGATGCCAATGGCTACGCCCCCGCCGACTTGTCGCTTTTGGTGCCACACCAGGCCAACATCAGAATATCGGAGTACGTGCGCGACCAGCTCGGCCTGCGCGATGACCAAGTTTTTAATAATATCCAGCACTACGGCAACACCACGGCCGCCTCCATACCCATTGCCATGGGCGAAGCCTGGGAGCAGGGCCTCATCAAAGACGGCGATCTGCTCTGCCTGGCTGCCTTCGGTAGCGGGTTCACGTGGGCCAGTGCTTTGATAAGGTGGTAGTGGGAAATTTTGGTCAACCTCACAAACAAACAATTACACTCAAATAGTAGAGAAAAATCGTAATTTTGTACAGACAATGCAAAAACAAAATGAGCAAGAAATTAATAAGTTTTGATTGGGCTATTAAACGACTTTTGAGAAACAAAGCCAATTTTGTTGTGCTTGAGGGATTTTTGAGTGAACTTTTGTTTGATAACATTAAAATTGAGCAAATTCTTGAAAGTGAGGGTAATCAGGAGACAGAAGATGATAAATTTAATAGAGTTGATATATTAACTAAAAATTCAAAGAACGAACTCATAATTATTGAAATTCAAAATGCCTATGAAATAGACTACTTTCACAGAATGGCCTATGGAGTGTCGAAAAGTATTGTTGAAAACTTAAAAAAAAGACAGAAATACTCAGAAATAAAAAAAGTAATTTCTATCAATATCGTTTATTTTGACCTCGGACAAGGCCAAGATTATATTTACAAAGGCAAAACTGATTTCATTGGACTTCATCAAAAAGATTTATTAGGTATATCCGACAAGCAGAAAATAACATTTGTAAAAGAACAAGTCTCAGACATCTTCCCAGAATATTATTTGTTGAAAGTCAATCAATTTAACGACAACGCTAAAGACACCTTGGACGAATGGGTTTACTTTTTGAAAAATAGTGAGGTGAAAGACGAGTTCAAAGCGAAAGGACTAAAAGAAGCAGGTGAAGTACTGGATATTATGCGGCTTAAAAAAGAAGACGAATACGGCTACAATCGTTATTTGGATAGTTTGAGTTTAAAAGCAAGTGAGATATTTACTTTGCAAACAGAGGCTGAATTTAAATTGAAAGAAGATATTGCAAAGAAGTCTATTTTAAAAGGGTTAGACAATGAAACTATTTCAGACATTACAGACCTGACAGTTGCAAGAATTGAAGAAATAAGAACAAACTCGTAGAGATAAATTTTCGCCTAAACGCACGGACGGAGAGTCTTCATTAAACTGTGTCAGGTTAAATTTCCAGTTTTTGGATTTGAATTCTATCTCCAAAAGTAATCATTAGTTCTGATAATATTGATTTCCACTGAAAGGCGGTTTTGTTCCAAGTTTT
>JAAFKE010000031.1 GCA_013298215.1 Cytophagales bacterium
CAATTTTTATCCAATATTACTAATTCAGACAACCTGAGTAGTTACAAAGAAAATTAGTTTGCAATACAAATTTAACTCTTTTCTATGCTCACGCTTTTTTTATCCTAATGTGGCACTCATATTGTTCAATGGTACTTGAATTTTAATGCGCTTGCCCTGCGCCCCCGGGTGGTCGGTGGCCAAATTTGAAAATCAATTCACCGTAATCTCTGTCAAATGTTAGAATTGTCCTTTCTTGAAGCTGTGCTAATTTCATAACTGCTTCGTCAGAAATACCACTGTTGGTTTCACCGATATGAATAATGTCAAAACCATTGTCGGCCAATAGTCTTTTACTGGTTATCGGAAAGTTTTCGTTGGCGAGCAGCTTCATTAGGCCAGCGATTTTGCAGGTATTTCATACATCATACTGTCTTTGAGGCAATCTTGAATGTACGCAAACACCGCTCTGAGGCTTTCTGATGTTAAAGTTGGATAGTTTTCTAATAGCATTTGCTCCGTCCAGCCATCGGCCAGTCGCCCAATTAAAAGCTCCACCGAAAGCCGAGTACCTTTGATGGTAGGCTTACCCAATAAAATAGTGGGGTCTGAGGTGATATAGGCATTCCAGTTCATTTTTTCGACTTTTTTCTGTAAATATACGAACGAAGATCAAAGGGTAGCCTTTAACCATGTTTGTAGATTCACGTATCAGTACGGGCCATGCGTTTTGTGGGGCTACACCTCCATAATGTCTTTTTCTTTGGCCGCAAATATGCCTTCTATCTTGGCGGTGTAGGAGTCGGTTATTTTTTGGGCTCGCTCTTCGCCTTTTTTTACGTCATCTTCCGATACGCCCTCCTTGGTAAGTTTTCTGATCGACGCGTTCACATCCTGCCGAATGTTCCTGACGTTCACCTTGGCCGTTTCAACTTCCTGTTTCACGCGCTTCACCAAGTCGCGGCGGCGCTCTTCGGTGAGCATCGGCACGCTCAAACGGATCGTCTCGCCGTCGTTCATCGGTGCAAGCCCCACGTTGCTATTTCTGATGGCTTTCTCAACGTCGGCAATCATTTTGCGGTCAAAGGGCTTCACGGCAATTGTGCGGGCATCGGGCGTGGAGACCCCCGCCACGTTGCCCAGCGGCGACATTACTCCGTAGTACTCAATCATAATTCCGTCGAGCATCTGCGCACTGGCCTTACCCGCTCTGATCTTGACGAGCTCGATCGTCAGGTGTTTCAAGGCACGCTCCATGGTGTCTTTTGCGTCGTCGAGATACAATTCTATTTCTTCCATTGTTGTTTTTATTTTTAGCTCAGTGGGCTTTCTATCAGCCTCATTCAAATTCATTCATTCATTCAATATTCATTCATTACACACCAGCGTGCCAACGTTCTCGCCCATTACCAATTTGAGCAGATTGCCAGGCTTATTCATGTCGAAAACAATAATGGGTAGGTTGTTTTCGCGGCACAGCGCAAAGGCGGCCGTGTCCATAATTTTAAGTTTTTGGGTCAGCGCGTCGTCAAAAGTCACTCGGTCGTATTTTGTGGCGGTGGGGTCTTTTTCGGGGTCAGCCGTATAAACACCGTCCACGCGCGTGCCTTTCAGCACCACGTCGGCGTTTATTTCGATGGCGCGTAGGCTACCAGCAGTGTCGGTCGTAAAATACGGATTGCCCGTTCCAGCCCCAAAAACCACCACGCGGCCTTTTTCTAAGTGCCTGATAGCCCGCCGCCTAATAACCGGCTCGGCCACTGCCTCCATGTTGATGGCCGACATCATGCGGGTAAACATCCCCTGTTTTTCTAACGAACTCTGAACGGCCATGCCGTTTATGACAGTAGCCAGCATTCCCATGTAATCGCCCTGGGCGCGGTCTATCCCCGATTTCTCGATCTCCGCCCCCCGAAATATATTGCCCCCCCCAATCACAATCGCAATCTCAACGCCCACGTCCTTAATGGTCTTGATCTCGCGGGCGTATTGGTTCAGAATATCAAAATCAATGATTTTTTCTTTGTTGCCACCATTGAGGGCTTCGCCGCTCAGTTTGAGCAAAATGCGTTTGTATTTGAGTTGGCTCATTGTGTCTTTAAGGTGAAGTCCGTTTTGCAAAATTATAAAAAAGTTGGGAGTTGTTCGTTTTTTAGGTCGTCAGGTTTGATAAATTATATTTAGTTTCGCACAAACAAAACTCAATTTATGCAAAGTCGATTGCTTTCGTTGGATGTCTTTCGGGGCATTACCGTCATGGGAATGATATTGGTAAACAACCCAGGCGACTGGGGGCACGTGTACTGGCCGCTGCTCCACGCCCCCTGGCACGGTTGCACGCCCACGGATCTGATCTTCCCGTTTTTTTTATTCATCGTGGGTGTTTCCATTAGCTACGCCCTCGACAAGGCCAAATATCAGCCCGAAAGCCACGGCGAGGTCATCCGAAAAGTTATAAAACGCGGCCTAACGCTCTTTGGGCTGGGGCTTTTTCTGAGCCTGTACCCAAAATTTGATTTCGCTACTGTGCGCATTCCAGGCGTTTTGCAGCGCATCGGGATCGTTTTTATTGTTTGCTCCATTATTTTTTTAAAAACAAACCTAAAAACCCAAATTTTCATTGGGCTGCTGGTGTTGGTGGCCTATTATATATTAATGAACTTCGTGCCCGTGCCGGGTATTGGGCCCGCCAACTTAGAACCCACCACCAACCTCGGGGCTTGGATAGACCACAACCTGCTCGAAGGCCACCTGTACAAAAAAACCAAAGTCTGGGACCCCGAGGGGCCGTTTAGCACCATTCCAGCCCTGGCCACGGGCTTGCTGGGTGTGTTGGCGGGTAGCGTGCTGAAGTCCTCCGAAAGTGCGAGTGCCAAAATTCGCAAAATGTGCATCGTTGGCGGGCTGTGTACGTTGGCGGGGTTGGCTTTGCAGGGAGCTTTTCCGATCAACAAAGCGCTCTGGACCAGCACCTACGTGCTGTTTGCGGGTGGTTTGGCCATGCTCGGCTTGGCGTTGTGCTATTGGGTCATCGACATTAAACAGTGGCGCGGCTGGACCTCCCCGTTTTTATACTTCGGGGTCAATGCCATCATCGTTTTCTTTTTGTCGGGGATAATTCCGCGCACGCTCTTTTTGATAAAAATTCAGGACGGAGCCACGACCATAAACGCCCAGCAGTGGCTCTACCAGCGTTTGTTCACGTCCTGGATTGCCGATCCCTACGCCGCTTCGTTGGCGGGTGCGCTGTTTTTCTTGCTCATTTGGTTTTTTATTCTTCGCCAAATGTACCGCGCCAATATTATCGTGAAGGTTTAATCCGCCCCCGCCAAGATGTCCGAAAACACCAAAATAGAACTCCCACCAAAGTACTATTTAGATTATTTTACCTTCCTGCTTCGTTTCGTTGAACGGATGTATACCCCCATTTTGAACGATGCGGAACTCAGTTTTCTACGCCAGTTCGACCAACTAAGTCAGGATGCCCAGTGCCTTTATATCAGGTTCAGCAACCGAAAAGGGTCTTTTTTTCGGGTCAATAAACTAAAATACGCCGAGATCGACGACATCCCCGCCGCCCTGTACGAACTTGCCGATGGTGGTTTCATTGCGCCCCTTTCCGACAGCCACGCTGCCGACTTAGAAGAAATCCTCGGCGTTCTCACCAGAGAAGACCTGCTCAAACTCACACCCGCCACGAGTTGGGTGAGGGCACTCAAAAAGCCCGAGTTGGTTCGTTTTTTGCGCCTCGAACACCCGTCTGCCGACCTTATTGAGGCCATTAACAACCTCGAAGCCATCGTCAGAACGAGCCGCGAGGTGGAGGTGATGATGTTTAAGTTTTTATTTTTTGGCAACCGCCACGGCGACATGACCGAGTTTGTGGTGCGTGATTTGGGCATGATAAATTTCCAACAATACCGCGACGACGAATATACGGCGCGTTTTGCCAGCCGCCAAGAAGCCGAAGACAAGCTGCTGGTTTCGCTGGCCAACGAGCAATTTTTTGAACTGAAAGACCAAAAACAACTGCCCCCCGAAGACGTTTTTCACTGGTTTGCGAGCTGGCGGCTCACCGTGCCAAACCTCAGCGCAGTGGCCATGCCGGGGTTTCATAAATTGGCCAACCGCGTGGGGCTTTTTTTGGAACGCCAAAAATGTGCCGACCAGGCCCTGAGCGTTTACGAACTTACCGACCAAGCCCCCGCCCGCGAACGCCGTGCGCGGCTATTGCTCAAAACTGGCGCACCAGACGAGGCACTGGCCCTCTGCGACGACATTGAACGAACCGCCCAAAACGCCGACGAACGTTTTTTTGCCCTCGATTTTAAGGCCCAGATTCTAAACACAAAAAAACGAACCAAAAAAAGTACCACCCAGTTTTTGCAAAATGCCACCTCGGTGGCCATTCCCGCCTCCAACCGGGGGCGCGTGGAGGCGGGCGTGGTGGCGCACTACAACCAAAATGGCCACCACGCCGTTCACTGCGAAAACTACCCCTGGCGCGGACTGCTCGGGTTGGTTTTTTGGGATATTATTTTCGATACCAACGTGCAGGCCATCCACCATCCGCTGCAACGCATACCGTCGGATTTTTACCTGTCCGATTTTTTTGAAAAACGCCAAACACAAATCCACGCGCACCTCAACACGCTCAAAACCACCCAAGACTACGACGCGTGGATTGACAAAATATTTGACCAAAAGTACGGCACCGCCAACGTGCTGGTGGAGTGGAGCGACGTGATGTTGGCGTTGGTGAAATTGCTCGTATCGAAACTGACACCGCAGCAATTGGCCAATATTCTGCTCGAAATGGCGGCAAATATGCGCGCAAACACCCACGGATTTCCCGATTTATTAGTCTGGACCGACGACAGCTACGAACTGGTAGAGGTAAAGTCGCCAACCGACCACCTGTCGGCACAGCAGCTTCATTGGCTCAAATTGTTCGACCAGTGGGGTGTGAACGCCAAAGTACTGCGCGTTGTTTGGGAAGATATACAAACTCATTAAAACAGAACAAAACACATGAACGACCCCGTAACTTTGGTGCTCGGAGCCACCACAAACGTAGATCGCTACGCTTTTCTGGCGGCCAACCGCCTCCACAACGCTGGTCACGCCATTGCGCTGGTGGGCATAAAAACGGGCTTGGTTGCCCAGCATCAAATTCAAACGGGCAAACCACCGCTGGCCAACATCGATACCGTGACGCTCTACGTTGGGCCAAAAAATCAGCCTGAGTGGTACGATTACGTGCTGGCTTTGCGCCCCCGCCGCGTGATTTTTAACCCAGGAACGGAGAATACGGCGTTCCAAACGTTGCTCACCGATCATCAAATAGCCGCCGTCGAAGCCTGCACGTTGGTTATGCTGGCCGCCAAGACCTATTGAGCGTTGGCGCGGCAGGGCAAGCGCATTAAAATTTAAGTACCATTGAAGATGACCTTATGCAAAAAATCTTTTTGTCCGTTAGCCTTGGTTCTTTTGTGCTGAATTGAAATTTTAGTGCTTTCTTTTTGAACAAATTGAGGGTTATTCTCCTAAGAAAAGTCATATTGACCGCAGAATTATCCATTCTGTTTCTTCTGCGGTCTTCATCAAATGTTACATCAAGACTCCAATGGAGCTTGTTCTCAATGCCCCAATGCGAACGAGCCGCTGATAAGACCTTATCAGCAGTAAATGCTTGACTACAAATAAAATATCGAGTCTCAAAGCTAACTTTATTACTGGCTATGATTGTACGTTCACTGGTGATTTTACTCAAACCTTGTCCTAAAATCGGGATAGAATATAAGATGCAAAATTAAATTTTATTCATTTCAATGCACTCACCCCCTAGCCAACAACAAAAAGCCCCGAACCAAGTTCGGGGCTTTTTGACTAAATAGTGTGCGCTGAGGCTTATCCTTTGGTTTTTGCAACCACGGCATCGGCCAAACTTTGCGGCACAAACTCGTAGTGGGCAAAAGTAAGGTTGGCCGTTGCGCGTCCTGATGACATGGTGCGCAGGTCGGTCACGTAGCCAAACAGTTCCGACAGCGGCACGTCGGCTTTGATAACCTGCGAGCCAGCCTTCGAGTCCATGCCTTTCATCATTCCTCGGCGGCGGTTCAAGTCGCCAGTGATTGGACCAGTATATTCTTCGGGGGTCAAAACCTCAACGGCCATAATTGGCTCGAGCAATTTTGGACCCGCCTGGCGCGATGCCTCTTTAAAGCCCATTCGGGCGGCTAATTCAAACGAAAGTGAGTCTGAGTCCACGTCGTGGTACGAACCGTGGAACAACCGCACCTTCATGCCTTGCAGCGGATAGCCCGCCAAAGCACCATTTTTTAGGCACTCATCAAACCCTTTTTGTACGGCAGGAATAAACTCGCGCGGAATGGCTCCACCCACTACCTCGTTCACAAACTGCAAGCCTTCTTGCTTGTCGTCGTCGCGGGGCCCGAGTTCAAAAACGATGTCGGCAAACTTACCGCGTCCACCCGATTGTTTCTTATAAACCTCGCGGTGCTCTACTTTTTTGGTAATTGCCTCTTTGTAGGCCACCTGCGGCGCACCTTGGTTCACCTCCACTTTAAACTCGCGGCGCATCCGGTCAATGATAATCTCCAAGTGCAACTCGCCCATCCCACGAATAATGGTCTGACCCGTTTCTTCGTTCGATTCTACTTTGAGCGTTGGGTCTTCTTCGATGAGTTTTCCGATGGCCTTCGAGAAATTGTCCTGGTCGGCGGTTTTCTTTGGCTCGATGGCGTAGCCGATTACTGGCTCAGGAAACACCATTGATTCGAGTACGATTGGGTGTTTTTCGTCCGACAGCGTATCGCCCGTTTTGATGTCTTTGAAACCTACCACTGCGCCAATGTCACCCGCTCCCAAACGGGGAATCGAGTTTTGTTTGTTGGCGTGCATCTGGAATATCCGCGAGATACGCTCTTTGTTGCCCGAACGGTTGTTGAGCACGTATGAACCCGCATCCAAACCGCCCGAGTATGCCCGGATAAAACACAAGCGACCCACGAAAGGATCGGTGGCTATCTTAAACGCCAACGCCGCAAACGGCTCAGACTCAGACGGCTTGCGCGATATTTCCGCGCCCGTGTCTGGGTGGGTTCCCATAATGCTTTCTTTGTCCAACGGCGACGGGCATAGTGCCATCACGTAGTCGAGCATTGTTTGAACGCCTTTGTTTTTGAACGACGATCCGCACAACATCGGCACAACCTTCATGGCTATTGTAGCCGCCCGCAGGGCCGCCAAAATTTCGGCCTCGGTAATGGACGTTGGGTCTTCAAAGTATTTTTCCATCAAGTTGTCGTCAAATTCGGCAACTGCCTCGAGGAGTTTTTCGCGGTATTCGGTTGCTTCTTCGAGCATATCGTCAGGAATCGGCACTTCAGAAAAGGTCATTCCCTTGTCAGATTCGTTCCAAACAATGCCCCGGAAGTTTACCAGATCAACTACGCCCTTAAACTCGTCTTCGGCACCAATTGGCAACTGCAAAGGCACGGCATTGCTACCGAGCATTTCTTTTACCTGGTTGCAAACGTTCAAGAAATCAGCACCCGATCGGTCCATTTTGTTCACAAAACCAATACGCGCCACGTTGTAGTTGTTGGCCAAACGCCAGTTGGTTTCCGACTGCGGCTCCACGCCATCAACGGCACTAAACAAAAACACCAGTCCGTCCAAAACGCGCAAAGAGCGGTTTACTTCGACCGTAAAATCTACGTGGCCAGGCGTGTCGATGATGTTGATGTGGTATTTGTCGCCCCGGTAGTCCCAGTCCACGGTTGTGGCCGCAGATGTAATGGTGATACCCCGCTCCTGCTCCTGCTCCATCCAGTCCATGGTGGCCGCACCATCGTGCACCTCGCCAATTTTGTGGCTCACCCCTGCGTAATACAGGATTCGCTCGGTGGTGGTGGTTTTGCCCGCATCGATGTGGGCAGCAATACCAATGTTTCTTGTGTACTTTAAATCGCGAGCCATTTTTTTATGGTTTGAAAATAGTATTATTTTAGAATAAGAAACCGCCAAATGCGGCCTAATGTTTCAGTATCAAGACACAATGCCCTAAAATTGAGCCGCAAAATTAGACATTTCTTAGAACATTGCCAAACGGCCACTGGTTATTTTTTGTCAATTCACGCAATGATTTCGTATACCTTGCCTTTTAAGGGGATTCCAAAAAAAGGAGAGTTTTTTGATTTCGACTTCGTTTTTTCAAACGTCCAAGCAGCGTCAGGATCAAACAACGTCAGGCGGGCGGGTTGGTTTTGGGCAATACGCACCGCTGGCAACCTCAAAATTCGGCGGGGGGCGTGGGTGAGCGCGTCGATGAGTTGGTTCAAGGTAAGCACCGAGTTGTGGGTATTCAAGACGGCAAAGGCCGTTTCGAGGCCAATTATGCCAAAATCGGCCAGGTCGAACTCCAAATTTTTAGACTCCTCGTCGAGCGGATGGTGGTCGCTCACCACGGCATCGATCGTGCCGTCGGCCAGTCCTTCCCACAAAGCGGCCACATCGTCTGGGGTTCTGAAAGGCGGGTTCACTTTGTAATTTGTATCAAAACCGAGCATGACGGTATCGTCGAAAGCTATTTGGTGCGCCGCCACGTCGCACGACACAGGCAACCCCGCCGCCTTGGCCTCCCTAACCATCGCCACCGAACGCCGCGTGGAGAGCGTCGAAAAGTGCAAAATGGGCGCATTGGGCTGGTAGTTGGTCGCAAGCAGGGCGTATTGGAGCAGTTTTAGATCGCGGGCCAACATGAGTTCTTCGGCCAGATTGGGGATGCCCTTCATGCCCAAAAGCGTGCTGGTTATCCCTTCGTTGAGCTGCCCAAACCGCGCCAAGTGCGGATCTTCGGGCCTGTTCATGAGCAAACCGTCGATCTGGCGCAGGTATTGGAGTGCTTTCAGTAAAACATCGGGGTTCTCAATCGGGCGGTCGCCGTCGGTAAAGGCCAATGCACCCGCGTGGTGCAAGTCAATCATTTCTGAAAAATCGTGGCCCTCGCATTTTTTGGTGACTGCTCCCAGCGGATGCACCCGCACGGCCAGCCCCTGGGTGGCGCGGCGCACGTACCCGATGGTGTCTTTCGAGTCCAGGGCGGGTTGGGTGTTGGGCATCAAAGCCACGTCGGCGAAACCACCAGCGGCGGCGGCGGCGGCAAGGGTTTGCAGGTCTTCGCGGTGTTCGTGGCCTGGGTCGCCCGCCCGCACCCGCAGATCGACCCAGCCTGGCGACACGCAAACATTGGGCAGTTCAACAACCCGCGCGTCGGTGGCCGTTAGCCCAACGCCGATGCCAACTATCAGGCCGTTTTCTACCAAAATATCCTGCGTGGTTTGGTTGTGTTCCGACTGGCTATCTATTATTCTGGCGGCTTTGATTAGCGTTTTCATCTGTCAAAAAAAAAGCCCCTTTCGGAGCTTTTAGTATAGGTTAGGATTAATGTCCGATCAGCTCTTTGTAAGCACCAGCACTGAGCAGGGCATCCATTTGGGCGGGGTCGGCCAGCTTTATTTTGACCATCCATCCCTTTCCATAGGGATCGTCGTTCACCAATTCGGGCGAGTCGTTCACGGCCTGGTTCACCTCCACTATTTCGGCGGTGAGGGGTATAAAAAGGTCAGAGACCGTTTTGACGGCTTCTACCGACCCAAAAATCTCGCCCTGCGCGATGGTCTGGCCTACTGTGTTAATGTCGATAAAAACAATGTCGCCCAGTTCGCTTTGGGCAAAATCCGTGATGCCAACCGTTGCCGTTCCATCGGTTTCGGTGCGTACCCACTCGTGGTCGGGCGTGTATTTAAGTTCTTCGGGAATTGACATGAAAAGTGGTGTTTGTGATAATGACGCAAGGTACTATTTTTTGTCAGAAACAGCAAACACCCGCTCAACCAACTACCAACAAAGCAATATTTCTACTAAATTTTGACAACCCAAAAAGACCGTGTTCTGGGGCTAATAAAATTGACGGTGTGAAACTGAGACAAAAGTCGTACTTTTACAAAAAAGAAATTAAATTCACGGGCGGTACACAGCCCAACTAAACACACCTTACTTCATTGACTTTTCAGGATTTTGATTTCGGAGATTCGCTCTTAGATGGCTTAGATGCAATGGGTTACAGCCAGCCCACCCCCATCCAAGCCCAGGCCATTCCAATTATTTTAGACAACAAGGATCTTATTGCTTGCGCCCAAACGGGCACTGGCAAAACGGCGGCGTACTTGCTGCCCATATTAGACAAAATTACGCAACTGCCCGACGACCAGCGACATTTGAACACGCTCATTCTGTCGCCAACCCGCGAGTTGGCCATTCAGATCGACCAGCAAATTGAGGGACTTGCCTACTTTACGGGCGTGAGCTCGATACCCGTTTATGGCGGCGGCGACGGCCCCGCTTGGAACCAACAGCGCAAAGCACTCGCAGGCGGCTGCGACGTGGTGGTGGCCACGCCCGGGCGGTTGATTGCGCTTTTGCAAATGGGCGAAATTAATTTCGGGAAACTTCAACACCTCATTTTGGACGAAGCCGACCGAATGTTGGACATGGGTTTTTTCGACGACATCATTAAGATCATCGGTCAGTTGCCCGCAAAACGCCAAACAATGCTTTTTTCGGCCACCATGCCGCCAAAAATCAGAAAACTGGCCAACACCATCTTGCAGCACCCCGAGCAGATCAGTATTGCCGTTTCTAAGCCCGCCGAGGGCGTTTTGCAACAGGTTTACATGGTTTATGACACCCAAAAGGTGAGACTGCTGAAACACATTCTAAAAAACGGTGATTTTGGCAGTGTCATCGTCTTTGTGTCCACCAAAGATATGGTCAAAAAATTGGACGAAGAACTGCGGCGCAACCGCCTCGTTTGCAAGGCGTTTCACTCCGACCTTGACCAAAAAGAGCGGGAGGAGATTATGCGGGAGTTCAAAAACAAAAACATCCCCATTCTGATTGGCACGGACATTCTCTCGCGGGGTATCGACGTGGAGGGCATCAGTCTGGTGGTCAATTTCAACGCTCCCCACGATGCCGAAGACTACGTTCACCGCATTGGCCGCACCGCCCGCGCCGAGCGCACTGGCACGGCCATTACGTTTATAAACGACAAAGACCAGCGCAAGTTTGCGGCCATCGAAGAGCTCATCGGAGCCGAGATACCCAAGTTGGCCATTCCGCCCGAACTGGGCGAAGCTCCCGTCTACAACCCCGCCGCCAAACCAAAAACCGACGACAGCAAACGCAGACCAGCGGGCAAAAGCCGACCAAAAAGACGTTAAACCACTGTTTTGTAACATTTTTTTGGCATTTCAAAAACCCTTATTTAACCTAAATCAATGCAGACCTCCCCCATCATCGGCGAACTAATCGGCACGCTGGTGCTCGTTTTGTTAGGCAACGGCGTAGTTGCCAACGTATTACTCAAAAACTCAAAAGGCGAAAACGGTGGCTGGATCGTCATAACGGCGGGCTGGGCTTTCGCGGTGATAATTGGTGTTTTTGTGGCCCAAAAATTTGGCAGTCCCGATGCCCACCTCAACCCAGCCGTAACTATTGCACTGGCCATTAAATCGGGCAATTATTCCAACGTTTTGCCATTTATTACTGTCCAGATGGTAGGCGCAATTGTGGGCGCGGCGTTGGTGTGGCTGGTTTACTTGCCCCACTGGGCACTCACCGACGACCAATCTACCAAGCTGGCTGCTTTCTGCAACGCGCCCGCTGTGCGCAATCCAGCCAGCAACCTGGTGGCCGAGGCCGTTGGAACAATGGTATTGGTGGTGGGCGTGGTGAGCCTGTATGCCAACGCTGGCTCGGGCTTCGCACCGTTTTTGGTGGGTATTTTGGTTTGGAGCATCGGCCTTTCGCTGGGCGGGCCAACTGGCTACGCCATCAACCCCGCCCGCGACCTGGGCCCCAGAATTGCCCACGCCATTTTGCCAGTAGCTGGCAAAGGCAGCAGCGACTGGGCCTACGCCTGGATCCCCGTTGTGGGGCCAGTAATTGGCGGCATTTTGGGTGGATTGGTCTTGGCCGCCTTCGGGTTCTAATTTCTACGCAACCCGATGCCGCTCACAAACCAGTTCGAAATAGGGCCACACGTGGACGTTTTTGTGTGGCAAATAACCGAGACCCGCGCCGATCTCGAGGCGGGTTTCCGCTGGCAGAGTACCGATCGAACCGAGTTCACCAGCATCAGCCACCCCCTTAAACAAACCGAGTGGCTGGCAAGTAGGCGGCTGCTGCAATGGGTATGCGCCAACAAAAACTTGGATTACGCACACATTGCCAAAGACCACCACGGCAAGCCCTACCTCATAAACAGCCACGTGGGCGTGTCGATAACCCACACCAGCGCGTATGCGGCCGTGGCCATAAACACGTCGGGGAGCGTTGGCATTGATTTGGAAACCATGCGCCCCAAACTTTGGCGGGTGTCGGAGCGGTTTTTGAACACTTCCGAAGCCCAGCAGGTGGGCAATGATATTGAGAAACTATGCTACGTTTGGTGCGCCAAAGAGGCGGTGTACAAGTGCTGCGGCCAGCGCCAAGTAAGTTTCAAAGAACACATCAGCATCAATTTTTCGGAACATTTGCCCCAGTCGGCTGCGCGGGCACGCATCAAAACACCAACTTTTGAGGTACACTACGAACTGCACCATCGTTTTTTCGACAACCATTGCCTCGCGGTGGCTTTCTGAGGTTAATTTTCTTCGTCGGATATAATGCGCATCAGCTTTTTGACCTCCTCCACTTTGTCTTGGTCGCCCGTTTTTTCAAAGGCCATGATTAGATTCCTGAAATAACGCCGCACGATGTCTAAGTTGGAACAAGGCTCAAAAAAGGTGTCTAAGGGTTTCAGGTTGAGCTGCGCTACGTACTGCTCAATGTCTTTGCGGTTGAAAACCAGCCCTTTATTGAACACATTAATATAAAACTGAGGAATCTCTCCTTTGTACGTCAGCACAAAAAGATTGGGCAAATTGACCCCGTAAAGCGGAATATTGAGTCGCCGCGCCATGAGCATATAAATGCAACTGAGCGAGATAGGGTTGCCGCGCCGGCTCTCCAAAACGATGTTGAGCATCGAGTTGGCTGGCGAGTGAAAATGTTTGGTGTTTGAGGTAAATTTTAGCTTACCGTAAAAAACGGCATTCATCGTTTTTATTTTATCGATGGGGTGCATATCGGGTTTAACGTCCAACCAAAATTCGTAAAAAACCTGCTCCACCGCGTCCTTCAGCTTTTCGTAGGTAAGTTCGGG
The DNA here is from genome assembly GCA_013298215.1 of Cytophagales bacterium. Taxonomy (GTDB): domain Bacteria; phylum Bacteroidota; class Bacteroidia; order Cytophagales; family Spirosomataceae; genus JAAFKE01. Next base: position 13,274 of record JAAFKE010000031.1, read on the forward strand.
ATACTGGTACGTGGCCACAATCCACAGCCCTTCCAGCAGGTCGAACTCCCCGCCCGCGTACCACTGCGTGAGGCGGTCGGACACCTGCACAAATTGTAGGTCGTGGATTAGGTGTTCGATTCGGCGCTGGATGAAAGGGTTGAGGCTGTTGTCTTGCCACTCGCTTTCTAAAACAGGAATTATTTTATTCCCAAATTTACGGATTTCACCCTCCACGTGGTCCGACACGTAGTGGTCGGGATCGTCTAAGAGCGACACGAGGGCTTTGAGTTCAGATTCGGTCATGGTATCTATCAAGTAACAAACCTACGCAAGATTTAAAGTTTAAATAAAAACAATTTTTCGCAACCCGTCAAATTTTCTACTTTTGTGGGTTAAAAAAAACAAACTCACGCCACTTCATCCTCAATTCTATACTACTCCATATTATTTCTTATGAAAATTCTCGTTACGGGCGGCGCAGGTTTTATTGGCTCACACACAGTCGTAGAACTGCACAACGCTGGTTTTGAACCAGTTATAATCGATAACTTTAACAACTCTAAGATCACCGCGCTCGACGGGCTTCGGGCCATCATCGGCCACGATGTGAGGTGCTACCAGGCCGACTGCAACGACGTTGCGGCGCTCGAGGGTATTTTTAAAACCGAAAACATTGAAGGGGTCATTCACTTTGCCGCCCACAAGGCCGTTGGAGAGTCGGTGGCGCAGCCGCTTTCGTATTATTACAACAACCTAAATTCGACGGTTTTGTTGCTCGAATTGATGGAAAAGTACGGGATCGAAAACTTTGTGTTCTCGTCGTCTTGCACCGTCTATGGCGAGCCCGACGCGCTACCCGTCACCGAGGCCACTCCGCGCAAAGCCGCCACGTCGCCCTACGGCAACACCAAGCAAATCTGCGAGGACATTATCCGCGACCACGTTCGGGCCACCCCAAGTTTAAAGGCCATTGCGCTGCGGTACTTCAACCCAATTGGGGCACACCAATCGGCGCAGATCGGCGAACTACCCCTGGGCGTACCCTCAAATTTAGTCCCGTTTATTACCCAAACCGCCGCTGGCTGGCGCGAGAAACTAACCATATTTGGCAACGACTACAATACGCCCGACGGCACCAACGTGCGCGATTATATTCACGTGGTAGATCTGGCCAAAGCCCACGTACAGGCGCTAAGGTTGCTACAAAAACAAACTACGGGTCAGTACTACGACGTGTTCAACGTGGGAACTGGGCGCGGAAACACCGTTTTGGAGGTTGTGAAGGCGTTTGAGAAAGTATCGGGGCAGCCGCTCAACTACGAGATTGGCGCACGCCGCTCGGGAGACGTAGAACAAATATTTGCCAGCGCCGACAAGGTGAACAATATTATGGAATGGACTGCCCAGAAAACCCTCGAAGAATCACTCGCCGATGCCTGGCGGTGGCAATTGACACTTAAAAAATAATTGAACCAAGAGATGAAAAAAATACTGATAACTGGCGGAGCCGGTTTTATTGGGTCGCACGTGGTGCGGCGGTTTGTGAACCAATACCCCCACTACGAGATTGTCAATTTAGACAAACTGACCTACGCGGGCAACCTGGCCAACCTAACCGACGTAGAGAAGGCCCCCAATTACAGCTTCGTGAAGGGCGACATTGTGGACGCTCATTTTGTGAACCAACTTTTTGCCGATCATAATTTCTACGGGGTGATTCACCTGGCGGCGGAGTCGCACGTGGATCGGTCGATTGCCGACCCTATGGCTTTTGTGATGACGAACGTTATCGGAACGGTCAATTTGCTGAACACCGCCCGAATAGCCTGGAAAGACAACATGGCCGACCACCGCTTCTACCACGTTTCGACCGACGAAGTGTATGGCGAGTTGCACGACCCAAGCACTTTTTTTACCGAACAAACCGCCTACGACCCGCGCTCGCCGTACTCGGCCTCCAAGGCATCGTCCGACCATTTTGTGCGGGCATACCACAACACGTACCGCCTGCCCGTGGTTGTGTCGAACTGCTCTAATAACTACGGATCGCACCATTTTCCCGAAAAGCTGATCCCGCTAATGATCCATAACATCTGCCAAAACAAGCCGCTGCCGGTGTACGGAAAAGGCGAAAACGTGCGCGATTGGCTCTTTGTGGAAGACCACGCACGGGCAATTGACCTGATATTTCACGAAGGAAAAAACGGCGAAACCTACAACATCGGCGGTTTTAACGAATGGAAAAACCTCGATTTGGTGCATTTATTGTGCCAGATTATGGACCAAAAATTAGGCCGCGCCGAGGGTACATCGGCCCAATTGATAACTTACGTGACCGACCGCGCTGGCCACGACCTGCGCTACGCCATTGATGCCCACAAACTCATGAACGAGCTGGGGTGGACTCCGTCGGTGACTTTTGAGCAAGGACTGGAAAAAACCGTGGAGTGGTTTTTGGCCAACCAAACCTGGCTCGACAACGTAACGAGCGGCAACTACGCCAACTATTACGATTCTATGTACTTAAACCGCTAACACAATGAAAGGAATAATATTGGCGGGCGGCTCTGGCACGCGCCTGCACCCACTTACGTTGGCCGTGAGCAAGCAGCTCATGCCCGTGTACGACAAACCAATGATCTACTATCCGCTCTCGATTTTGATGCTGGCGGGTATCAGGGAGATTCTTATTATATCGACACCGCACGACTTGCCGCATTTTGAGAAGCTACTCGGCGACGGCTCGCGGGTGGGTTGTTCGTTTAGCTACGCCGAGCAGCCAAGCCCCGACGGGCTGGCGCAAGCGTTTATTATTGGGGCAGACTTTATCGGCACCGACAAAGTGGCACTGGTACTGGGCGATAATATTTTTTACGGCAGCGGGCTGTCTAAACTGCTGCAAGCCAACAACAACCCCGACGGCGGCGTGGTGTATGCCTACCAAGTGCAAGACCCCGAACGCTACGGCGTGGTGGAGTTTGACCAAGATTTTAATGTGGTGTCGATTGAAGAAAAACCCGACGAACCAAAGTCGAATTACGCCGTTCCTGGGTTGTATTTCTACGACAATTCGGTGGTCGAAATCGCTAAGAACATCAAACCGTCGCCGCGCGGCGAACTCGAAATTACCGACCTGAACCGCGTTTACTTGGAGCAAGGAAAACTTAAAGTGGGCGTTTTGAACCGTGGAACGGCTTGGCTCGACACGGGCACGTTTCAGTCGCTCATGCAGGCGGGGCAGTTTGTACAAGTCATTGAAGAGCGGCAGGGGCTTAAAATTGGCTGTATCGAAGAAGTAGCCTACCGAATGGGGTTCATAGACGAGGCGCAACTGCGTGCCATTGCCAAACCGCTCATCAAAAGCGGCTACGGCGACTACCTGCTAAGTATGTTGAAATACAAATAAAATAAAGAATGGAAATTATAAAAAATCCTTGGCACTGGTCGGTGGCAGGTCTGCTAATCGGGCTGACCGTACCCGTGTTGCTTATTTTGGGAAACAAATCGTTCGGTATTTCATCCAACCTGCGTCATATTTGTGCCGCTTGCATTCCAGCAAACATCGGTTTTTTTAAGTACGACTGGAAAAAAGAGGCTTGGAACCTATTTTTTGTGGCTGGCGTACTACTCGGCGGGTTCATAGGCACTCATTTTATGACCAACCCGCAAGCCATCGTCATCAACCCGCAAACAATCCACGACCTAACCGCGTTGGGCGTAAAAGATTTCTCGAACTTGATGCCCAACGACATTTTTAGTTTCGGCACACTTTTTAGCTTACGGGGATTCTTCTTTTTTGTCGTCGGGGGCTTTTTGGTGGGCTTTGGCACGCGCTACGCTGGCGGCTGCACCTCTGGCCACGCCATTATGGGCCTGTCCAATCTCCAATTACCATCGCTGGTTGCCACCGTGGCTTTTATGGTTGGCGGGTTCGTTGGCACTCACTTTTTACTCCCCCTTATCTTAAAATGACGCAAGAAGTAGAAGAGTTTGAAACAGAAAACAAACCAACTGGCAAGTCTAAAAAGCCAGAAAGTGTATCGTCTCTATTAAAATACACCTTGGTAGGAACAATATTTGGCATCGTGTTCGTGAAGGCCGAAGTTATCTCTTGGTTTCGTATCCAAGAAATGTTCCGCCTCCAGTCCTTTCACATGTACGGGGTAATCGGCACGGCAGTGGCGGTGGGAGTTATCTCGATTCAGCTCATTAAGCGGCTCAAAATCAAAACGTTGTCGGGTGAGCCCATCGAAGTTCCTGGCAAAACTTTTCAGAAAGGGCAGCTATACGGAGGTCTTATATTTGGAATAGGCTGGGCCATTACTGGTGCTTGCCCTGGGCCACTTTTTGCCCAAATTGGGAGCGGTTTTGGGGCTGTGAGCATTACATTGCTCAGTGCCATCGCAGGTACGTGGGTGTATGGGGCAATTCAAGACAAATTGCCCCACTAACCTCGTTAAAGTTAAATTAGAAGGGCAACGCGTTGTCTTCATCGGCACTAAACGTGGTCATCGGCGGGAAAGCCGCCGCAGGCTGGCTGGCTGCGTAAGACTCACCGCTGCCCTCGCCGCTGGTATCTAATTTCCAGGCTTTCAAGTCGGTGTACCACTTGCCGTTGTACTCGCGGCTCTCCACGTCGAACGACACGTTTACGTCTTTGCCTACCTGCAACGACTCCGCTCCTACTTTGTCTCCCCAGGCCGAAATACAGACCTTTTTAGGGTACTGGCCGTCGGTTTCGATCACGAAATCTTGCTTTTTCCACGTCCCGTTTTTTCCCGCACCTGTCTGCAGGGGGAGCAATTGTACTACTTTTCCTTTTATTTCCATTTCTATATTTGTTACGAATTTACTGGCTGCAAGTTCGCCAAAATGAACTAATAAAAAAAGGTTGCCCAACCGAATTTCGATTGGGCAACCTTTTTGCAAATATTACGGCAACTCATTCCTACATCATGCCGCCCATGCCGCCGTGGTCGTGGCCACCGCCCATTGGTGCGCCTTTCGGCTCTGGCTCGTCGGCAATCACGCACTCGGTTGTGAGCAACAGACCCGCAATCGAAGCGGCGTTTTCCAATGCCAAACGCGTTACCTTCTTTGGGTCGATAACACCCGCCGCAAAAAGGTCTTCGTAAACGTCGGTTTTGGCGTTGTATCCGTAGCCATCCTTGCCGTTTTTAACGCGGTTCACCACCACCGAGCCCTCGCCGCCAGCGTTGGCCACGATTGTGCGCAGCGGCGACTCCAAGGCAGCGCGGATGATACCGATACCCGTTTTTTCGTCTTCGTTGCTGCCTTTTACTGCGTCGAGCGATTTAATGGCGCGGATCAGCGCAATTCCTCCGCCCGTCACGATGCCTTCTTCGACGGCAGCGCGGGTTGCGTGGAGGGCATCATCAACGCGGTCTTTCTTTTCTTTCATCTCAACCTCCGTGGCTGCGCCGATGTACAAAATAGCCACCCCGCCCGATAGTTTGGCCAAGCGCTCTTGCAGTTTCTCGCGGTCGTAGTCCGACGTGGTCGATTCCATTTGAGCCTTAATCTGGTTCACACGGCCTTTGATGGTTTCGGCATCGCCAACCCCGTTCACGATCGTGGTGTTATCTTTGTCGATGATTACCTTCTCGCAGTGGCCGAGGTAAGTAGCGTCGATGCTTTCGAGTTTGTAACCGCGCTCTTCCGAGATCACAGTTCCGCCCGTAAGCACGGCAATGTCTTCTAACATCGCTTTGCGGCGGTCGCCAAAACCTGGGGCTTTTACGGCACACACCTTCAAGGCACCACGAATTTTATTGACTACCAACGTCGCAAGGGCTTCGCCATCCACGTCTTCGGCAATTATCAACAACGGGCGGCCAGTTTGCGCCACTTGCTCCAAAACTGGGAGCAACTCTTTCATTGAAGACACTTTTTTCTCCGAAATCAAGATGAATGGTTTCTCTAACTCAACCTCCATTTTTTCGGCATTGGTCACAAAATACGGCGACAAATACCCCCGGTCGAACTGCATTCCCTCTACCGTTTTCACTTCGGTTTCGGTACCACGGGCTTCTTCAACCGTAATTACGCCTTCCTTACCAACTTTTTTCATGGCCTCGGCAATCATCGTGCCTATTTCCTCGTCGTAGTTGGCAGAAATGGTAGCTACCTGGGCAATTTTATCAAAATCGTCGCCGACGGTCTGCGCCTGAGCTGCCAAATTGGCCGTAACAGCCAAAACAGCCTTGTCGATACCGCGCTTCAAATCCATTGGGTTTGCGCCAGCAGCCACGTTTTTCACGCCGATGGCGTAGATGGCCTGCGCCAAAACGGTGGCAGTTGTTGTGCCGTCGCCCGCCGAATCGGCAGTTTTAGAGGCTACTTCTTTTACCAACTGAGCACCCATGTTTTCCATTGGGTCTCTCAGTTCGATCTCTTTGGCCACTGTCACACCGTCTTTGGTGATGGCTGGCGAACCAAATTTCTTGTCTATAATCACGTTGCGACCTTTGGGGCCGAGCGTCACTTTCACTGCGTCGGCGAGGGTATCCACGCCTTTTTTAATTTTTTCGCGGGCTTCCGCGTCAAATAATATTTTCTTAGCCATGATTTTGGGATTGTAATTTAATGATTAGAACTGGTAGAGCCTTGGGCGGTTGGCTCAGACTAAACGATCGCGAAAATATCGGCTTCGCGCATGATGAGGTACTCCTTGCCGTCCACGGTAATCTCCGTGCCAGCGTATTTTCCGTACAGAACTGTGTCGCCAGTTTTTACTGTAAGTGGCTCATCTTTTTTTCCTGGCCCAACGGCGATGACAATTCCCTTTTGGGGTTTTTCCTTGGCGGTGTCTGGAATAATGATACCGAAAGCAGTTTTCTCTTCGGCAGGTGCGGCCTCGACCAGCACTCGGTCTGCCAGGGGCTTCACGTTTATTTGTGACATAGTTTTAGTAAGGTTAATTAATAATTAGTGACAATAGATGAATGTAAGGTTCACAACAAGTGATTATCATTTTTTGTGCCAAGGCCAAAAAAATCAAAATTACTGCCAAATTTTCCGATTTGCGACTGACAATCGCGGCGGGCGTGCCACCAAAGAAATGATTGTAACCAAAAAAACCTGCCAATTCAGGGCAGGTTTTTTTGTTGGTTGCGCGAACAACTACCTATTTTTTGGGTAATACTGGTGCTGGCTTCGCTGGAATTGGTGTATTAGCTGGAGCAGGCAAGGTCTTTGAAGCGGCCTTGTCCATGTTCGGGCTGTCGGTTTGGTTGATGCCCGTTGGCGTACCAACGATCAAATGTGACACCAACACCAAAACACCCATTGCGGCGGCCAGCCCCCAGGTTATCTGCTCGAGCAGGTCGGTTGTTTTTTGAACACCAAACATCTGGCTGGCACCTGCACCCCCAAACTCACCAGACAGCCCTCCACCTTTTGAATTTTGGATCAGGACGGCCAGCGTCAATAAAACGGCAATAATGCAAACGATTACAATTAAGGCAACGTACATTTAATTATTTTTTTAGGATTAAACTTCTATTAGTTCTTGTCACTCGTTGGTGAGTTCTCTGATTTTTTCTGCAAAGAAATCACTTTTTTCTGGATTTTTCTGAAATAACTTTTCGTAAACCTCAATCGCCTTGTCGATCTTACCCTGCCTGACCAAAATTCGGGCGAAGGCTTCCGTCACCACGCCATCCATGGTTCCTTTGTTGCGCTTGGTGAGGTCTTCGTGTTGGGAGCGGTCGGTCATGCTCCCACGAATGGGCGCAAGGGTAGCCTCGCGTTGGATAAAATTCTCAATAATGGCGCGTTGGCGTTGGCGTTCTACCTCGTTCTCGTCGGCTGGCTCGGGCTCGTCGGCCTGGGTTGTTTCTGGCAATGTCTGCTCTGCCGATTGTTCTAATTCTGTTTGGAGGTTGTTCTCCAGTAGGGTAGTTTCATCAACGGGTGGGATGGTATCGGCGTAGTCTATTGTTTTCAGTTCGGCTTGGGTTTTAAGTTTATCGTTCAAAAATTGGCTAAATTTTTCTTCGTCGAATGTGTAGCGCGAGTTTACGTCTTTCACCAACCGATTGGGCAACGTAAAAACAATATCGCTCTGAAAATCGGCGGGAGTGGCAAAGGCACTGCCCGCCCCAGATATTTGCGCCAACAGTTTTTGCGACCACTCAAACTCATTTTGAATGAGCTTGCGAAGGGCGTTTCGGCTCAGGGCGTGGGCAGCAGCCTGGTGAATGGCCTCAGCTGCGTGGCTCGGCGTGTGCAGGGCCGAGCCTTTGGCACAAAGCACCTGAATGGACTGGCAATAGGGGTATACCTTCAGGGTTTCTTGGAGCAAATGAAGATCAGTAGCCGAAATATCTTGCGGATTTGCCGCCCAGTACGACAGTGATTCTTTGACTACGGAATGGTTCATGGGGCAATGGTCGGTGTCAGTAAAACAAAAAAAACGCTCTTTTGTAATCCAACAAATATAGTACAAAATGGGCACCAGCGCGAATGAATAATGATAATTTTGCGGTTCGGGCTACCAGTCGGCGGCGGCTTTGTTGAAAATATCTTGGATAATTTGGTCTAATATGCGGGGAATCAGACCCGCCTCTACCTGGTTTAAGGTTTGGTTTTGTGGAAAGTCTTGGTAAAAAGAAAACGACTGGTCGAAGTTTTTGGTCTCGTCTTTGTTGTTGTTGAAACGCACCTGCACCGTCACGTTCAGGCGGTTCACGCCGGCGCGGTCTGATGCAGTGGGAGCCTGCGGAATGACCTGATAGTCAGTAATGCTACCCTCCAACTGCAAATCGCCGTTGGTTGGCAGCAATTTAAGGTCGGTGTTTCGTTGAAAATACTCTTTTATTTTTTCGTTGAAAGTGAGGGGCAAATTCGACGGCCCGCCCGCCGTTCCCATCGTAAAGTTCACGACCGTGAAGGTCTTTATGTCGGGAGACAGCGTTGTGCCCGAAAACGAATAAATACCACAGCCAGTCTGCGAACACAAAAAAACGAACGACAAAAAGTATTTTACAGCCGCACGTTGCAGGTTTTTATTCATCTTCGATGTCATATTGTTTAATCTTTCGGTAGAGCGTTCGCTCCGAAATACCCAACGCCTGGGCGGCGTATTTACGTTTATAATTGTGTTTTTTTAACGCCCGCACAATCATCTCTTTTTCCTTGTCTTCGAGCCAAAGCGATTCTTCTTCGGCGGTTTCGTGGGCAACATCCTCCACCTCAAAGCGGTCGTCGTTGGTGTCTATTCTGGCAAAAGGCCCCACCTCGGCGGGGCTGTAAATGGGCGCGGGCGTGCCAGTAGGCAGCAGTTTGGGGCTTTCGGCCTGCGGAATATCGGTAAAGTCGGTACTGCCGTCGGCGGTCGTAAACAGGTCGCGGTGTTTGTTGAGCAAATCGGCCCCGTTTTCGTTGTTGAGTACCTGCAAAACCAACTTTTTTAGGTCTGTCACGTCGCGCCTCATGTCAAAAAGCACCTTATAAAGTAGCTCGCGCTCGCTAAACGACTGGTCGCCGCTTGCCATTCCACCCAACGAAAGCAGCTGTCGGCTGGCCGTGGAGGTCTGGTTATTGGGCAAATAGCGGGCCAGTGCTTGCCCATCGATTGGCTTATTAACTTCTGATTCGAGAATCGAGATTTGCTCGGCGATGTTTTTCAACTGCCGAATATTGCCCGGAAAAGCGTACCCAACCAGCACCGCCTTGGCATCGTCGGTGAGCTGAATGGGCCTGATGCGGTAGCGTTCGGCAAAATCGGTGGTAAATTTCCTAAACAGCAGTTCAATGTCGTTGCCGCGTTCGCGCAGGGGTGGCACCATAATTGGCACCGTATTGAGGCGGTAGTAAAGGTCTTCCCTAAAACGCCCCTGGTGTACGGCATCGAGTAGGTTGCGGTTGGTGGCGGCCACCACGCGGGTATCGGTCTTTTTTACCTTCGAGGAGCCCACGGGGATAAAATCGCCGTTTTCTAAAACCCGCAGCAGGCGCGCCTGCGTGCCGAGGGGCATTTCGCCAATCTCGTCCAAAAAAATAGTACCGCCGTTGGTGGTCTCGAAGTACCCTTTGCGGTCGTCGATTGCGCCCGTAAAGGATCCTTTTATATGGCCAAAAAGTTCGGAATCGATCGTTCCTTCGGGAATAGCTCCGCAGTTTATGGCAATAAACGGCCCGTGTTTGCGCGCGCTGAGGCTATGAATAATTTTAGAAAACGACTCCTTACCGCTGCCACTCTCGCCCGTTATGAGCACCGTTAGGTCGGTGGCGGCCACTTGGGTGGCCACGTTGATGGCATAATTGAGCGCTGGCGAAGTGCCAATGATCCCAAATCGGTTTTTGGTCGATTGTATGTCTTGGTTGTTGGTCATTGTTGAGATTGCTGTGGATAACCGTACTCTTTGTTGTTTATTGACCCACCACCTGCCCCAGCAACGTAGCCGACGAGCACTCGGTTACTAAAACCTGCACGTACTCGCCTTTTTTGTGGGTTCCGCGCGGAAAGACCACCACTTTATTTTGGTCGTTGCGGCCTTGCAATTGCTCCTCCGACCGCTTCGAGAAACCTTCTATCAATACCTTGTGTACTTTGCCCACACCCAGTTGGTTGCGCTCCAAAGCCAAGCGGCGTTGCAGGGCGATGACTTCGTTTAGGCGCCGCATTTTAACGTCCTCTGGCACGTCGTCTTTCAGTTTTTTGGCGGCGGGTGTGCCTGGCCGCTCCGAATACGCAAACATAAAACCGTAATCGTAGCGGGCATACTCCATCAGCGACAGCGAGTCTTGGTGGTCTTGCTCGGTTTCGGTACAAAAACCCGTAATCATGTCCTGCGAAATCCCGCAGTCGTTGCCCAAAATAGTTCTTATGCGGTCTATTTTGTTGATGTACCACGCCCGGTCGTAGGTGCGGTTCATGAGTTCTAAAATGCGGCTACTGCCGCTCTGAGCGGGCAGGTGAATGTAATTACAGATATTTTCGTGTTTTTTTATGGTATATAGCACCTGATCGGTAATGTCTTTGGGGTGCGATGTACTAAACCGAACCCGCAGGTCGGGGCTGATGAGCGCCACCATTTCGAGCAGGTCAGAAAAAGACACCACGCCCCCAGCGGGTATGCCCCCAGCGGGTATGCCCCCAGCGGGTATGCCCCCAGCGGGTATGCCCCCAGCGGGTATGCGCTGAGTAGGTGCTAGGTGGTTGTACTTATAAGAGTCCACGTTTTGGCCGAGCAGGGTCACTTCGCGGTAGCCTTTCTCAAACAAATCTTGGGCTTCTTGCACAATACTGAGCGGGTCTCGGCTGCGCTCGCGGCCCCTGGTAAACGGCACAACGCAAAAACTGCACATATTGTCGCAACCCCGCATGATGCTAATAAACGCCGTGACCCCGTTGGAATTGAGGCGAATCGGCGAAATATCGGCGTAGGTTTCTTCCCTCGACAACTGGACGTTCACCGCTTTTTGGCCCGTTTGCGCCTCCTCCACCAAATTTGGAATGTGGCGGTAGGCATCGGGGCCAGCCACAATGTCCACCATCTTTTCTTCTTCCAGCAGTTTGGCTTTCAGGCGTTCGGCCATGCACCCCAGTATGCCAATTATCATGCCTGGGCGGCGGAGTTTCATGGTGTTTAGGTGCACGAGGCGGTTGCGCACTTTCTGCTCGGCGTTTTCGCGGATGGCGCACGTGTTCAAAAAAATCACGTCGGCTTCGTCGGCACTGGCCGTGGTGGCAAAACCCGCACCGCGCATGATGGAGGCCACAATGTCGGAGTCAGAAAAGTTCATCTGGCAACCGTAGCTCTCAATGTACAATTTCTTTTTGCCGATCCCGATTTCCTCCTCCGACACTTTCACAATCTCGCAGGCTTCTTTGTCGGTTTCGGTCAATATTTTTAGTGATTCGATCTTTTGCATAACTTCTTGTTCAAATTTCAGCAGTTTGGGGTTTTGATCGCCTTTTTTGCGGGGGCAAAGTTACAAAAAACTGACAGAATGTCATCATTTGTTGTTTCAACTCTGCAAACCAAATCCAGTTACTTTACGTAGCTTTGTACGATGTTCGCCCCCGCACTCCTATTGTCGTTTTTTGGTTGGCTACTGCCAGGCACCGCCCCCAACCCTGCCGACTCGACGGTGCGCGTTGGGGCCATACACATCGTAGGAAACACCCGCACGCGCCAAAGCATTGTGCAACGCGAGCTGTCAGTGCACGAAAACGGTTTGTATTCGACCCAGAAAATCGACTCCCTCATCGAGGCCGACCGACGCAAGGTGGTCAATACCAACCTGTTTGTCACCGTCGAAATTAAAAAGGAAAGTGTTTCCGATAGCGTCATCGACCTGCGCGTTTTGCTCAAAGAACGCTGGTATTTTATTGTTACGCCCGTTTTTCAGTTGGCCGATCGCAATTTTAACGAGTGGTGGTACGAACGCGGGCGCGACATCAGACGAACTACCTATGGTATTTATGCCGCCCACCAAAATCTAACGGGCCGCAACGACCGCCTTAGAATGCTGGCCGAGTTTGGTTTTTTGCCCAAATTCGATCTTTTTTATACCACGCCCTACATTGACCGCGCCCAAAAAACGGGTATGACCATCGGCCTTTCGTATGCGCCCAACAAAACGGTGGCCTACCGCACCAACGCCGACAAGTTGGTCTACTTAGAGTCCGAACGCCTCAACCGAACGTCGCTGGCGGCGTTTATTGCTTTTACTTACCGACCGCAATTTTACGGGCTTCACAACGCCGAACTTCGGTACGTGTCGGCGGCGATCTCGGACACACTGGCGGGCCTGAACCCCAATTTTTTCTTGGATGGCCGCACCAAGCAACGTTTCTTTCAGCTTAGTTACAATTACACATACGACCGCCGCGACAACGTGCAGTTTCCGCTTCGGGGTTGGAGCTACGGTTTTTCGGCCAAAAAGTACGGTATTCTGCCCACCGACGATGTCAATCAATTGGACCTAATTTTTTCTTACGCCCGCTTTCATCCGTTGGGCGGGCGGTGGTTCTCCGATATTTCGAGCGAAATTAAAACGTCCTTTCCGCGCCGCCAACCCTACGCCCAAACCCGGGGCCTCGGTTTTGGGGGCGATCTGGTGCGCGGCTACGAGCTCTACGCCATCGACGGCCAGGCCTACTGGTACGCCCGCACCAACCTCAACTACAAACTGTGGGAACGCCTAATAGCCCTGAAATTTGTACCGCTCAGGCAGTTCAACGCCCTGCCGCTGGCTATATACCCGAGCGTATATGCTGATTTTGGTTACGCAACAAATATATTTAAAAACCTCAATAACAGCAACTTAGCAAATAGTTTATTGGTAGGTGGAGGCCTTGGCATGAATTTTGTTACTTGGTACAACATCGTCGCCCGCGTAAACTATTCGATCAATCTTTTGGGAGAAAAACGATTTTACTTCACGGTAGCACGCGAATATTGAGTGACAATATCGTTCATGTTATGACCAGAATAAAGTACCTTTACGCCCATTATATCATTGAATTTTTTGCCAACCCAACCGTGAAAACTTATTTTCTGCTGGCATTTATTGGCATTGAAATGGGTCTTGCCATGCTGATTGGCTGCGACACCAAAACGCAGCAACGCACCGAGCAAACCACGCCCGCCGACCAGCCAATTGCCAACAACCTGACCGACTCCGCGCCAGCCAGCAACCAGTCCGAACTGCTCAAAAAAATTATCGGAACGCCTGGCCAGGGGCTGTTTAGGGGAATAAACTTTGGCGATAACATCAGCAAGGTGCGGTCGATGGAGCGTTTTGAGATGTTTGAAGACACACCGACCCACGTGGGTTTCACGCACGAAACCGAAAACTTAGAGTCGGTCGATGTGCTGTATTATTTCGACAAAAACAACCGCGTCAATGGGGTAAGTGTAGACGTGTTTTTGAACTCCGAAAAGTCGGTAAAAGAACTCATGTACCAGTTTGAGACTTACCTTTCAGGAAAATTTGGGGCTTCAACCAGGTCAAAGAATACCCTCGACTGGACAACTGCCAAAACGCTCGTTCGGCTTCAAAACGCAAGCCAAGGTAGGGACTTCGGCATTAAGCTTATTTTTACCAATCAGTCTGCAAACTCGGTGCTATTTGCCCAATTTTATGCAAAAGATTCTGTTCAGAACCAACCTTTTCCTGCTGTGGCTGCTGCTGGGCTCGCTCGGTAAAGCCAACGCTCAAAAGTTTAGTGCTTCCGCCCGCCGAGAGCAGGTGGTGAGCATCGTTACTGGTTTTGGTACGATGCGCCTGGTGCTTTTCGATGCCACTCCCCTGCACAAAGCCCAGTTTTTGGCGTTGGCAAAAAAAGGCTTCTACGACGGCCTGCTGTTCCACCGCGTCATTGAGGGCTTTATGATTCAGGGCGGCGACCCGACCTCGCGCGCGGCCAAGCCTGGCGTTGAGCTGGGCAACGGCGGCGATAGCCTGGGGCTGATTGCCGCCGAGTTTAGGCCCGATATTATCCACAAAAAAGGAGTTATTGCCGCCGCCCGCGACACCAACCCCGCCAAAGCATCGAGCGCCTGCCAGTTTTATATCGTTCAGGGCAAAGTGTGGGACGAGGCTGGTTTCCAGACGCAGGCCGCCCGCAGCAAAAAAACATATACCGAAGCCCAAAAACGCACCTACCAAACCCTGGGCGGAAGCCCCCACCTGGACAATTCATATACGGTGTATGGCGAGGTGATAGACGGCCTGGCGGTAATAGACTCGGTGGCCAAACAACCCCGCGATGCCCGCAACCGCCCCAACGCCGACGTTGTGATGCAGGTAGAGGTTCAGAAAATGCGTAAAAAACAAATTACGAGGCGCTACGGGTACGTTTTTGAGTAAATCAAATCCTTCCCTCTCCCCCAATCCCGCAAAAATCTAATGTAGGTTTAATTTGTGCTTAATTTCATTCTAAGATTGAGAAAGCACTTTTGTGTCATCAAAACGACGACACGGTGTCTAACTTGTTTTGATACAACAAGATAAAACAAACTCAAAAATGAAAACGCTCATAAACAATATTTTTTTAGTGTGTGCCATTGGCTTTCTTGGTAGCTGCACAATCGTAAGACAAGGCGAAGTCGGGGTGAAACGCAGACTGGGTAAAATTCAACCAACGCCAATTATGGAGGGTGTGAAGGTCTATAACCCGTTTTTAACCAGAATCATAAGAGTACCTATTCGCACCATGAATATCGAAGTGCGGTCGCCGTTGCCTTCAAAAGAGGGTCTGACGGTGCAGTCGGACATCTCGATTCTGTACCGCGTTGAGGGAACTCTGGCCCCACAAATTATCGAAAAATTGGGTGCTGGCTACGAGGAGGTGGTTATTTTGCCCGTTTTTAGGTCGGCCGTCACCGACATTTCGTCGCGCTACTTTGCCAAAGATATGCACACTGGCCAACGCGCCGAAATAGAAAAAGCCATTAAAGAATTGATGATGGCCCAGCTCAAAGACCGTGGATTTATGATCGAAACGGTGTTGCTAAAAACAATTGTACTGCCCGCTGGCCTCACCAAAGCCATCGAAGACAAACTGGAGGCCGAACAAGATGCCCAACGGATGCAGTTTGTGCTCGACAAAGAACGCCAAGAAGCCAAACGCAGGGTGATTGAGGCCGAGGGCGTGCGCGATGCCCAAAAGATTATTAACGAGGGGCTCACGCCAATGCTCATTCAGTTCAAATCGATTGAGGCATTCAATAAATTATCGACGTCGCCCAACGCCAAGGTTATTATTACCAACGGCAGCTCGCCAATGATACTGCCGATGGACAATCTCAGCAACAAATAAACCCAAAAACCAGGTATTAAGGCTGGCCAGCGTACTACTTAGCCAACCAGCCAACTGTTACTTTCTTTTAGTTAAACCGAGCAAGCTCGCGGCCCGCACTTTTGTGGGCCGCGACTTTTTTTTTGCAAAACCATCCGAATCTAATTTGATTCTAATTTTTGAGTAAGTTCTCTCTAAGGACAAAGCCTCACTTTTGCGCAGCAAAAACACTACAAGCGCACCAAATTTATATGAACCAAGTTACCACTATTGCCTTTGCCAAAACCTACAAACGGCTCAAACTATCTACTATTTTATCGCTAACTTTTCTTTCGATCAACGCCCCCACCCTGCTGCGGGCGCAGTCGCTCATTGTGGGTATTCCGAGTGCCAACGTGGCCCACAAAGGCAAACTGGAGCTAACCCACGAAAGCCAGTTCAACTGGTGGGAGGGCAACCTAAAATGGAACAGCTTCAATTTTTTGTGCTACGGCCTAAACGACCGCACTGAACTAACGGTGAGTTTCAACAATCTGTCGTCGCCAGCCTCGGGCAACCTCACGTTGGGGGCGGGTTTCAAGCACATTGTGCCGCTGGGAGTCGCAGCGCGAAACGAACTCAAACTCACGGTGGGTAGCAATGCGCTCATATCAGTCCAAAACCGTGGCGTGGGCGGCTGGGTGTATAGCCATTTGAGCGGGCGGGTACCCGCCACCCGCACCCGCCTAACGGGCGGCTTGAGCTACGGCACCGAGCAAGCATTTGGTTTTAGAACGACCCGAAGCGGCCTCAATGGGGCGGATATCATTAAACCCCTGCGGCCTTTGAGCGTTATAGTTGGCATAGAACAACCCATCGTGGGGCATTTTAGCCTGATTGCCGATTGGTTTTCTGGCACCCACGACCTGGCCGCCGTCATCGCCGCCGCCCAGTACGAAACGCCCCGAATTACTTACATTGCGGGCTACAAACGCACCAACGACCAGACCAACGGCGCGAACGCCATTATTGTCGAGCTCATGTTTCGGTTTTGATAAATGTACGCATCAAATTCAACCTTAGGAATGAGTTTTGAATTGCAGACGGGGCCGCCCGCGCGGTGGTTGAGTGTTGAATAATGCTTGATAATCAGCTATTTATGTTTAAAAATCCAGCCGCCGATGGGGACGCTACACAAAACCTTCGTAGCATGGCCAAAAGGTATCGCAAACGTAGCGCAAAGAAGGATTGCCGAACAGTGGCAGAGAGTTTGCCGCACACAAATCTATTGTAAATGGCTTCTATCTCGACCCCTCTTTTGCGAAACCCTATCATTTTGGGGAACGTGATAGCAGTGAAAATCTTAATGGGCCAATCCGTCAGTATATCCCTAAAAAAACCGACTTTACTACCACCAGCGCGTATCTTCGGTTTGTAGAAAACCACTTTAAACAACAGACCGCCGCGGCCGACCGCCACGAAAACAATTAAACTTTGAATCACCTAATCATGTTCTTCAACCAAAAAGTTATATTTAGTACTTGAATTTGCGAAATTTATAAAATATGAAAACCTACAAAATGTTTATTGGTGGCGAGTGGATGAACGCATCGGGCAGCCAGACCAGAACCATAACCGATCCTGCCAACGGCGAAACGCTCGGCACTGTTCCCGAAACCACCGACCAAGACGTAGATTTGGCCGTAAAAGCTGCCCGCCGGGCCTTCGACGACACAAACTGGGGTAGCACCGATAATGCCGCCACTCGTGCCCAATTGATGCGAGACTTGGCTGCCAAGCTCCGCGAAGTTGCGCCCGAGTTTGCAAAATTGGATACCCAAAATTGCGGAAAACCCCTCATTGAAGCCGAAGGAGACGTGGCCGATGCTGCCAATTGCCTCGATTTTTATGCGGGCTTGGCAACCAGCACCATGGGCCAAACTGCCTCAGTGCCAATGAATATGCAGAGCATGGTGCTGCGCGAACCCATTGGGGTGGCGGCGCAGATTGTGCCCTGGAACTACCCGCTGCTGATGGCCGTCTGGAAAATTGCACCCGCCCTGGCGGCTGGTTGTACGGTGGTTATAAAACCCTCCGAACTTACGCCGCTGACGGTCTTAGAACTGGCGAAACTGGCCCAAGAAGTGGGCCTGCCAGCGGGTGTGCTCAACGTGGTGACGGGCGTGGGCGAGGTGGCGGGCGTGGCACTGACAAACCACCCCGACATTGACAAGATCGCTTTCACGGGGGGCACCGACACGGGCAGTAAAATTATGGCCGCCGCCGCCAAGGGCATCAAAAACGTGACCTTAGAACTGGGTGGCAAAAACCCCGCCATCGTTTTTGCCGATGCCAACCTCAACCAGGCCATCGAATGGATTGCCTTTGCTGGTTTTGCCAACCAGGGCGAGGTCTGCTCGGCGGGTTCGCGCATTTTGGTGGAGCGAAGCATCTACGACCAAGTGGTAGAACGCGTCAAAATAATTGCCCAAAACATAAAAATAGGCCACGGTTTGGCGCAAGATGTGCGCATGGGGCCAGTGGTTTCTAAGGAGCACTACGATAAAGTAATGGGTTACATTCAGAAAGCAAAGGAAGAAAACTGCCGTTTGGTTTGTGGGGGTAGCCACCCAGCGGGGGCTCAGTTTGCCAACGGCCATTTTATTGAACCCACCATTTTTGCCGATGTTACACCCGCCCACACCCTTTTTAGAGAGGAGGTTTTTGGCCCAGTGATGTCGTTTACGCCCTTCGACACCGAAGAGGAGGCCGTTCGGCTGGCCAACGACACCGAATACGGCTTGGCGGCGGGCGTTTTTACCGAACACATTGGCAAAGCCCACCGGGTTGTAAAACAGATAAAGGCGGGTATTATTTGGGTAAATTGCTACCATCCTACCTTCAACGAGCTGCCTTGGGGTGGGTATAAAAAATCGGGAATTGGGCGCGAGTTGGGCAAATATGGCATGGAGGCTTACTTAGAAACCAAACAGGTAAATATTAATTTAGACCAGTCCGAATTGGGGTGGTATTAATGGGTTCATTAAAACAGCCAGCAAGCTATGTTTCAGAGCATCAACCCGTTCGATCAGCAACTCATTGCCGAACACCCAGCAGATACCGCCAGCGGTATTGACCAAAAGATAGCGGCTGCGCACGGTGCGTTTCTGCGTTGGAAAGCCCTTTCGTTTGAACAACGCGGGGAGTACTTTTTGACATTGGCCGATTATTTGCGCCAGCAAAAAGAACAACTTGCGGGTATAATGACCGACGAAATGGGCAAGATACTCGCCGAGGCGCGGTCGGAGATTGAAAAGTGCGCCGTGCAGTGTGAACACTTCGCCGCGCATTCGGAGCGGTTGTTGCGGGTTGAGGTCGTTGAGACTGAAGCCCAAGAAAGTACCATTGTGTTCGAGCCAGTGGGCGTTGTGTTGGCTATCATGCCCTGGAACTTTCCGTTTTGGCAGGTTTTTAGGTACGCCGTACCCGCGCTCATGGCTGGCAACGCAACGTTGCTCAAACACGCGCCCAATGTGCTCGGCTGCGCCAAAGCGATCGAAAAGGCGTTTGCCGAAAGCGGTTTTCCAGCGGGGGTTTTTCAGAATTTATTCTGCGAAAACCAGGTTATAGAAACAGTGCTCGCGCACCCGTTTGTGGCCATGGTTACGCTCACGGGTAGCGAAAGGGCAGGCGCGAGCGTTGCGGCTACGGCGGCCAGAAACATCAAAAAAAGCGTGCTCGAATTGGGCGGGAGCGATGCCCTAATTGTGCTCCAAGATGCCGATTTAGAAGCCGCCTCCACCGCCGCCGTGGCATCTCGCATGATGAACGCCGGGCAGGTGTGCATTGCGGCAAAAAGACTGTTGGTTCACAACTCCGTGAAGGAACGGTTTATGGAACTGATTACGCAAAAAATAAACGCTATTAAAGTCGGAAACCCGCGCCAGGAGGGCATCGGGATTGGGCCGTTGGCAAGGTTAGATTTGGCACAAAGCATTGAAAAACAGTACGATAGTGCAGTACTGGGTGCCGCAAAAATACGAATACCCATGCAGCGCAGCGGCTGCTTCATAACGCCCTGTTTGTTAGAAATTGAAGACCCCGATTCGGTCGTTTTTAAGGAAGAGACGTTTGGGCCGCTGGCCGTCGTGATGGGCTTTGAAACCCCCGCCCAGGCCGTAGAACTGGCCAACGGTTCGGTATATGGCCTAAGTGCCGCCGTTTGGACGCGCGATGCCACCTTGGCCAAAAACATGGCCCAGCAGCTCGAAGTAGGAAGTGTTTTCATCAACGCCGTGGTGCGCTCTGATGCCAGGCTACCCATTGGCGGTACCAAAAAATCGGGCTACGGGCGCGAGCTGTCGGAAATCGGAATTAGGGAATTTTGCCAAACCAAGGTGGTTTACGTGGCATAACGAAAAAAAGTACTTTACAGAAATTAGTATCGAAATGACATCGCAAGAATTATTAGAAAGACGAAACGCGGTAGTGCCCAAGGCCATGGCCATGAACGCGGCCGTGGACGCGGCACAAGCCCGGGGAGCTATTTTTACAACCGCCGACGGCAAGGTGTTTATTGATTTTTCAGGTGGGATCGGAGTCCTGAACGCGGGGCATTGCCCGCCGTCGGTGAGCAAGGCCATTGCCGATCAATCCAAAAAACTAATGCACACTTTTTTTAATTTGCTCACCCACGAACCCTACGTTTTGCTGGCCGAGAAACTTATTGAAATCCTGCCGCACGGCCAGCAAACCAAGGTTATGATGGTGAGTAGCGGCGCCGAAGCAGTAGAAAATGCCATTAAGATTGCCAGGCAAGCCACTGGCCGTCAAGGAGTTGTTTGCTACACGGGCGGTTTTCATGGGCGTACCATGATGGGCATGACCCTGACCTCGAAGGTGAGCTACAAATTGGGCTGCGGGCCATTTGCGCCCGAGGTGTACCGGATTCCGTTCCCAGATTTTTATCACAACGGCCGCCAGGGGCAGTCGATAGACCAGTTTGTCGAGCAAGAAATAGCCAACCTGACAAAATATTTTAGCACCGTGGTGGCTCCCCAAAACGTGGCGGCTATCATTATCGAACCCGTTCAGGGCGAGGGTGGTTTTTACGTAACGCCCAAAACGTACCTGCAAGCACTCCGAAAAATATGCGACCAATACGGCATTATGCTTATTTTGGACGAGGTGCAGTCGGGTTTTGGCCGAACGGGAAAGTGGGCCGCCTACGACCACTACGACGTGGTGCCAGACATTTCGACGTGGGCCAAATCGATGGGATCGGGCATTCCGATTGCCTGCGTGATGGGCAAAGCCAGCGTCATGGACCTGGCCATTGCTGGAACAATCGGGGGCACATACGCGGGCAACCCGGTGGCTTGTGCGGGGTCGTTGGCTACGATCGAATACATGCAAAAAATAGACATCAACAAAAAAGGCGAGCGCGTTGGCAAGATCGTTCACAATTTTTTCAAGAAACTTCAAAAAGAGTGCAGTGCCATCGGCGACGTTCGGGGGCTGGGTGCTATGGTCGGCATTGAGCTGGTGAAAAACAATGACCCCAACCAGCCCGACACCGAACTAACCCAAAAACTGGTAGCGGCCTGCATGGAAAGAGGTCTTTTTTTGATTAGCGCGGGCGTTTATGGCAACGTCATCAGGGTGCTGTGCCCGCTGGTTATTTCGGAGGTGTTGCTCCGAGAGGGCCTGGGAATTATGCGCGAGGAGCTACTTCGGTTGGCGCGTTAAGAAACAAATGGAGGTTTTTTACTAACTTGCGCCATGGAAAATTTCGTCGTTTCGGCCCGCAAGTATCGCCCCATCACCTTCGATTCGGTGGTTGGGCAGTCGCACATAACGGTTACGCTCAAAAACGCCATCCGAACCAACCACTTGGCGCAAGCCTTTCTGTTTTGTGGGCCGCGCGGCGTGGGCAAAACAACGTGCGCCCGTATTTTGGCCAAAACCATTAACTGTCAGAATCTTAGCGCAGACACGGAGTCGTGCGGGCAGTGCGAGTCGTGCGTGAGTTTTCAAAACAACGCCTCCTTCAATATCCACGAACTCGACGCAGCATCGAACAACTCGGTCGAAGACATCAGAAACCTGATCGACCAAGTGCGTTACCCGCCACAGTCGGGCAAGTACAAGATCTACATCATCGACGAGGTGCACATGTTGTCGCAGGCGGCTTTCAATGCTTTTCTCAAAACACTCGAAGAACCGCCTGCCTACGCTATTTTTATACTGGCCACTACCGAAAAACACAAAATACTGCCGACTATTTTGTCGCGGTGCCAGATTTTTGATTTCAACCGCATCCAACCCAAAGACATTGCCGACCACCTGCTCGACATTGCCCAAAAGGAGGGTATCGCCACCGAATATGAGGCATTAGAACTGATCGCCCAAAAGGCCGATGGCGGCCTGCGCGATGCCCTGTCGATGTTTGACCTGAACGTTACGTTCTCCACCGACGCGTCTATTAGATACGCCCAGGTGCTCGATAATTTACACATATTAGACTACGATTATTATTTTAAGACCACCGACGCGCTCATAAACGGCAGCGTAGCGCAGGCATACCTGATTTATGACGAGATACTGCGCAAGGGTTTCGACGGGCATTTGTTTGTGGTGGGGTTGCTGGAGCATTTTAGAAATCTGCTGGTTTGCAAAGATGCCGACACGGTGCGGCTGTTGCAGGTTTCGGAGACTGCCAAAGATCGGTACTTGCAACAGGCCATTGAGGCCGACTATAGTTTTTTGCTGTCGGCACTGAGCGTGGGGGCAACCTGCGATTTGAACTACAAAGCGGCCAAAAATCAACGGCTTCACGTCGAGATTACGCTCACGCGGCTGGCCAACATTACGGCCGTTTTGAACCTGGCAACACTCCCCGACGGGGAGCTAAAAAAAAAAATAGTCCAGGTCTCAACTGATTCTGCGCCGCCGCTGGTTGCGCAAAACACAACCGACGAAACCGCGCCTACCTACGGCAATGGTGCGGCATCGAGTGCGGCACCGAGTGCCGCAACGAGGCCAGTGGTATCGTCGGCTCTCAAAACAAGCCTAAAAAGTACGACATCGCTGGCGGAGCCGCCTGCGGCTGGGCTGCCCGCGATCGTTCCAACTGCTAACAGTGCTGCGGCTTCCCAGGCTGCGCTTCCCGCCAACGGTGCTGCGCAGGCAGACGTGGCCACTTTACCACAAACAGCGGAGGGTTGGGAAGAAAATACGAATAAGCCCTTCGATTTTGAGCGTCTTGGCGTGGTTTGGAAGCAGTTTGCCGCCCTCCGAAGCGCGGCGGGAAACTCCATGACGGAGCAAACAATCCTCAACCGCGACCTCACACTGACGGACAACGTCATTGAAATACTGTTGGACAACGACCTACAACAAGAAACCCTGTCTAATTTAAAGGCCGAACTGATGGTTTTTTTGCGCAGTAAACTTCAAAACTCCGATGTTCAAGTTGCGCACCGGGTGGCCCCCAGCGAGGTGAAGCGCGTGCCGTACACGGCCCAAGAAAAGTTTGAAGCCCTGGCCGCCCAAAACCCCTCGCTTCTCACACTGCAACGGGCCTTGGGGCTGGATTATAACTATTGAACGAACAGGGCTTTGTTTAGGTGGGGAAATAGTATCGCAGCGGCGAACCGTTCCGTCTGCCCGTAACCGCTGCTGATCGGAAAACAAATCGGGGCCGCCCGTGCGGTACAAGTTTATTACTTATGTTCGGCGATGCTTGTCAAGCCCGAACTAAACGGGGCCGCCCGTGCGGTACAATAAAGAACTAAAAGCCGATTGTACTTTCGTCTGCCCCACTTGCACAAAACCCCATGTTGTGTGCTCTTCTGCTATTTGGTGTAGAGTTTCGCACTATTTGTCTTCAAATATTCTTTGATTTGCTCAAAGTTCATATTATCCATGTCCAAAGATATTTTGTCTTTGATGGCTCTAAAAGCTTTGACGGTGTCAAACTCTTTTTCTTGTACTGGTTTTTTGGTTTCAGTCTTCATATTCTAAAATTTCTTTTGGTGAACGTATTTCTAATGATAAATAATTTGAACGAATGTTGATTGAATTATAACCACGAATTCTGTAAACATTTACGATGTGTTTAAAATTCCAACTTACTAAAATGTCAGCTTTGTAAATTGTCGCAGTTGCAATGTGTACGCAATCGTCAAAACTTGTTTTACCTACAACTTTCTCTGCTACATATTTTGAAGCAAGTGTCAATATTTCGTCTGTTACAACTACTCTTTCAATATTCTGTTTCGGCAAATTCTTAAAATACTCTCTCACATTTTCTGGTGCATTCAATAATTCGGTTTCTGTCAAGTCGGAAAACACACAAATAACTTGTCCTAATTTAACTCTTTCAAAAAGTTGCAGGGTAACTTCCTCGAATTCCTTGTCAAACGCACCACCAAAAACAGAAGTGTCAAAATAAAATCTTTGCATTTTGTCGGGTTATTATTTCTGCTGTAAAGATAATATATTTTTCTTGCTGTGTCCTTTTTTAGGATGTCGGAACGCATAGCACACAACTGCTCGGTCTGGCCTATAATTCATCCAACCGCGCCAAGTTGGTTTCGGCTTGGGCTATGATCTGGGCCTTGGTTTCGGGGTTCATTTTTTTCCAGGTTTGGTACATCATCCCAATGCGGGGGTTGCGCTCCAATTTGTCCTGGTGGCGGTCGTAGAAGTGCCAATACAGCGCGTTGAACGGACAAGCCTTAGGCCCGATCTTCTGGGTTTTGTCGTAGAAACAACCACCGCAGTGGTGGCTCATTTTATCGATATAATTGGCCGACGACACGTAGGGCTTCGTCCCCACTATTCCTCCGTCGGCAAACTGGCTCATGCCGCGCGTGTTCGTAATCTCGACCCACTCAATGGCATCGATATAAATACCCAAGTACCAAGCGTCTAACTCGTCGGGATGCACCCCCGCCAGGAGCGCAAAATTGCCCGTTATCATTAGCCGCTGAATGTGGTGGGCGTAGGCGTAGTCTAACGACTGCCCGATGGCATCTTTGAGGCAGTTCATTTTGGTGCGCCCAGTCCAAAACCATTCGGGTAGTTTTCGGGTGTGGCCAAAAAAATTGAGGGATTTGTAGTCGGGCATCTTGGCCCAATATACTCCCCGCATGTACTCGCGCCAGCCAATTATCTGCCGCACAAAACCCTCCACCTGGGCGTAGGCAACGACGTCGGGACGTTTTTGCCACTCGGCCACCGCCGCCGAGATCACCTCCAAGGGGTGAAGTATTTTGGCGTTCATCAAAAACGACAACCGCGAGTGGTACAGCGACCAACCGCCGGGGATCATCGCATCTTGAAACGTGCCGAAATAAGGCAGGCACGATTCGGTAAAAAAACGCAACATTTCCAGTCCCTCGGGCCTCGTAACTGGCCAAATAAACGCCGTCGGATCGATGTTTCCGATGGTGGCCACCCCCTGTTTTTCCAATAAATTGAGCAGATCCGACACGTCGCGCTCAAACAACAGCGGGGCAATGGGTTGGTGGTTTTTGGGCAGTGTTTTTCGGTTGTCTGCGTCGTAGTTCCACTGGCCCGTTGCGGGTTCTTTGCCATCCATGAGCACATTGTGTTTTTTGCGCATCATGCGGTAAAAAGACTCCATGAGGTAGGTTTTTTTGCCCGTAAAAAACCTGGCCAGCTCGCCCCGTTCGCTCAAAAAGTGCTCAGAATCAACCCCTTGACTTGTAAAGGGCAACGATTCGCAAAAGTCTAAGAGCTGCTCGTCCAACCTAAACTCGTCGGGTAGCTGGTACTCAAAATGCGTAACTTTGTGCTGGTTTATGACAAAACGCAGGTTTTCGGCCAGCGTTTGTTGGTTTTCGGGATGGTCGAGGGCAAAATAAAACACCGCGTGGTTGTGGTCGCGGAGGTGTTCGGCAAAGGCGCGCATGGCCGCAAAAAAGGCCACGACTTTCTGCACGTGGTGCGCCACGTAGTCGGTCTCTTGCCGCATTTCCATCATCACGTACAAAACATCGTTGCGCTGGGCATCGTACCAAGAATGCTGGTGGTTGAGCTGGTCGCCGAGAATAAGTCTAAGGATCATAAAAGTGCTTTAATGTCTAAACGCCCCACCAGCAAAGGAGGTTCAACGATGGTGCGGATAGACTTTATTGGCGGGTTTATTGTCAGATACAATGGGTTTGTTTTTGTATTTTTGCGTAAAAAACACCAACACCTTGCACCCTATTTATTTAGACTATAACGCCACCACACCCGTCGATGAGCGCGTGCTGGCGGCCATGCTGCCGTGGTTTTCGGTGCAGTTCGGCAACGCCGCCAGTCGGTCGCACCTCTACGGTTGGCAGGCCGACGAGGCCGTAGAGCTGGCGCGGCAGCACACCGCCGCGCTCATCGGGGCCGATGCCAAGGAAATTGTATTTACGAGCGGTGCAACCGAATCTAATAACTTGGCCATAAAAGGGGTCTTTGAGGTGAGTTCGTTGGCAAACAAACACATCATTACGGTGCAGACCGAACACCGGGCGGTGCTCGATGTTTGCGAAAATTTGGCGCGGCGCGGCGCGGTGGTCACGTACCTAAAACCCGCGACGGACGGGTTGGTGAGCCCCCAGCAAGTGCGCAATGCCCTGCGCCCCGAAACTGTTTTGGTGTCAGTCATGCAGGCACACAACGAGATCGGGGTGTTGCAACCCATTGGCCAAATGGCCCAGGTAGCCCACCAGAACGGCGTTCTTTTTCATTCGGATGCCACCCAGGCCGTTGGCAAAATACCCGTAAACGTGGCAGCAGACGGAGTTGATCTACTTAGTTTTTCGGCCCATAAATTATATGGCCCCAAAGGTGTGGGTGCGCTGTACGTGCGGCGCCAAAAAACGCCCGTGCTGCTCGCTGGCCAGATGGACGGTGGCCGCCACGAACGTGGCCTACGCGCTGGCACGCTCAACGTGCCAGGCATTGTGGGCCTGGGCGAAGCCTGCCGCCTGGCAAAGTTAGAGATAGACAGTAATGCGCTGTTAATGAGCAGTTTGAGAGATACCCTCGAAAACACAATCCTCCAAAAAATTGCGGGGAGTTTTGTAAACGGCAGCCAAACCCACCGTCTGCCCAACGTAACCAACATTGCTTTTCCGAACATAGACGGCGAGCAACTGCTGCTAAACCTGCACCG
Source organism: Cytophagales bacterium (assembly GCA_013298215.1). GTDB lineage: Bacteria > Bacteroidota > Bacteroidia > Cytophagales > Spirosomataceae > JAAFKE01. The sequence continues at coordinate 40,195 of JAAFKE010000031.1, forward strand.
AATAGCAGTATCGTCGGGGTCGGCTTGTACGTCTGCGTCGGTGCTGCCTTCGCACGTTTTAAAGGCATTGGGCCTGTCAGATGCCCAGGCTCAGGCTTCGGTGCGGTTTAGTTTGGGCAAATATACCACCCCCGCCGACGTAGAAATGGCGGCAGCCCACGTTGTTGAGGTGGTTCAAAAAATGGCGAATCTATGAAATGGATAGTTGCAGCTGAGTAGCCGAGGAGTTGCCCCCATAAAGTATTTAAGGAGTGGTTTATGATAAAATTCACGCGGGCTACTGATCGTAGCAGTAGCCCACGTGAACTTAAACAATAAATGTGGCATCGACTCAGTTACGGATCATGCGGATGGTTTTCTGAAAGCCGTCTGCCTGCATGGTGCAGAGATAGGTGCCAGAAGGCAGCAAAGCACCATCTACTTCAACCGTGTGCTTACCAGCAGGGGTGAAACCTCCGTGCAGGGTTTGCACCCGCCGCCCCGACACATCTAAGAGCGTAATATCAACAGTAGTAGCTATTGGAATGCTGAACTGAACGACCGATATAGTGCTGAATGGGTTAGGAATGTTCGTACTCAGATCATACCCATCGACTAATTTAGGTTGAACTTCGGGAGCAGCTTCGCGGGCGTTCGCAGCATTCAGGGGCAACCCCCGGTGAATGTCTGTGCCCGATTTAGCCCAGTAGGCGCCAATGCCATTATTGGTACCCAGCACATAAAACACGTAGTTGCCGTTGGCATCGGCTCGGTAGCAAATGTCGCCCGTGCGGTTTAGATTAGGGTTGCTACCTAAGCTGGGTGTTGAGCCATAAATATCGCCTACCGTCGTATTGCCTAAGCCAGCCGTACCCAATTTAAACAACAGGGCCTGATTGGTAAGGCCCGTCGGCTTGGACTCAAAAAGCCCCGCCCAGCGATTGGCCGTTGCCCAAGTAGCGATGGCACCGTTTTGCGTCGTTGCCACCGCTGCGGGAGCCGTAGCCACCACTACCCCAGCAGCACTGACCTGAATGGGCTGGATGCCGTAACCACTGAGGAGATACCCTTCGCTACCCAACCCGAGTGGAGTAGCCTCGGTGAGGGTGCCCAGGCTGGTGCGGCCCTGCACCGTAACGATAGTGGGCGTTTGGTTGAAAGTGCCATTGGCATTCATCGACCAACGAAAAATTTTGTTCGATTGCGAGGCCGCTGCTACGATAACGGCCGTTCGGGCTGCCACGCTGCCAATCACGCTTAACCCATCGCCAAGCCGCAGGGCGGCACCCGTGTATGAGATGGCCAGCGTTGGCGCGGCTCCATTCGTGTTCCAGAGATATACCTTAAAGGCACTTTGTTGGGCATTGGCGGTGAGGTTAGCCGCCAGTATTTTTCCGTCCCAACTGGTTTCTACATCGTTGAGGTTAAATAATCCTCCAGAAATACCTGCGGTGCTGAGTTGGCCTACGTCGGCTCCGGTGTTCCAGTTTAGCATTCGGACGGAGGTTTGGGCCATGCGCGAAACAACGTATACCACATTGCTCGAGTAAGCGATACCACGTTCGGTATTCGCTGTTGTAGAAAACCAGGTTGGCATGGTGTTGGTGCTGGCAGTGCGTTCCCACAAGGTTTCAAACAGCTTGGCAGGCTGCGGAGTGGGTGTTAGTCCCTGAAATCTACGCATCAGTCCGGTCATTTTTTCAATGGTCACAAACTCCACTTTGCTACCGATAGTAGGGTCGGCTTTTACCCGCCGAATCACGTCTTCCAGCATTTCCAGCGACATATCAGCATTGCCTGGCGAGACGCGGTTGGCAAAGTCATCTTGCCGCAGCCGCTGGTAGCCACCGATCAAAAAAGACGGGGTCGTTCGGGGGCGCAGCAATCCTAATATGCGGTCGGCCATTCCTTGGTTTGAGGTAGTTGTGCCGTAGAAGGTGGGGTTTGTGTCGCCCACGCGGGCTTGGTTGAAAAACAACTGAGATTCGAGCGAGGTATAGGGAATTTGGAACGGGAGGTTCTGCTCAAACAGATAGGTGGCACCCGGCACGCCCGCGTCGCGGTTGAAGAGCGACAATTTGGTCATATCGTAGTTATTCGACAGCGGAACACCCCGAAAACTAAAAGTGGTTGTGGGGGCGTAATGCTTGTAGGCGTAGATGTCATTGACCTTAAATTTGCTCATCAGCCGCTGCGACTCGGCCACTGCTGCGGCTCGGCTTTCGGCAGGAATCATGTCGGTATAGGTATAACCCAGCGGCGACAGCACGGCCATGAAGCCATCGTTGGCAGTAGCGGTTTCCATATAATAGTTAGCCACAAAGGGGCAGTCGTCCATCAGGGTCAGGTTCAGTCCCCACGTAACGGGTACCGTACCCCGTTTGGCCGACAGCCATGCCCCGCTCTGAAACCCTACACACCAGTTGCCCGAGTCTCCTTCGGTGCCAATAACTACCACATAATGCTTGGATCTGTCCAGCACCACCGACGAGTAATCCTGCACGAGCGAAGGCCGGTTATAGGTACTTGTTGGGACAGGGAAGGTGCCGTGAAACGATAAATTGCCCAACAAAACGGGCTGAAATGTAGCCCCAAAACTAGCAAACCACTGCACAATGGGCTCGGGCCAGACCCAGCCGTATATCCGAAACAGATTGTTGTAGTTTTTGCTGTGCAAATAGGTAAGAATACTCTCCAAGACATCCGTTTTCCAAGCGGCCAACTGACTGAAATCCAGGTCACTTGGTCCAGAAATATTTGTCTGAAACATGCGCTGTTGCACGGATAGGTCGCAGAGTTCGCGGCAGTAGTAGCGTTTTGGATTGCAGCGTGGCAAAATGGTTGTTACGGCCCAATTCAACAGCGTTTGGTAATTGACATCGTTAGAAGCCGACGCGTTGTTCCAGTTGTTTCCTACCTCAATTCGGCCCGACACCGTAACGGGGCTGTCGCCGTCGAAAGCATCTGAAACCACCACCGTATTATCGACGGAAAGCCCCAGCGTCGTAGCCATGGCGGGGGTACAAGGCAGCCGGTTGGTTAGCCCCCCCAGCGTGCCAGCATATTCGGCCTGCCAGTATACCTTATCGTTGGGATAGTTGGCAATCGTTTTCGACAAATCGTAGGTAATGGCCCCGTTAATGAACGGGCGAAACCGATTTACCAAGGCTTCTACGGTCGTTATTTCTTCGAATGTCACGTTGCCCCGGCTTCTGTAGAGGGCTTCAAACTGCTCGTCGGTTTGGTTGTATGCCCAGTTTTCGTACACATTGCGCAGATACAGCCGGGCCGAATCGCGGTTGACGATCCCAGCCAGCGTCACGGCGAGGTATTTGGTTTCCGGAGTCATCACTCCCGATGGACTGAATACCACCGCCTGGTAGGCCTGCTGGGCATTGGCTTTGCTGATGCTGCCTATCAGCAGACTAAGAGACATCAGCGGAACGAATAACGAAGATAACCGTGTTTTCATTGAAATTGTGGATTAGTGATATTATTTGTAAAACTACCTCAATATTAAGCCTTTTGTAGTTCTATATTGCTTTGTGATGTGAAAATAATTGGTTCTTCTCCCTTTTCAGTGGGTATTGGTGTTTGAAGGTGTTTAAACTTTTTTCTAAACTGATTTTCAAGGCTTTAATCAAACCAATATTCTGACAAATTTACACGCATCAAAACCTGGCGGTCGTATTTTGTTCAAAAGCTGCCTCAAAGCAGACTACATATAGTAGCTAAAACAGAAATTTCGAGCCGCTTCGTTGTCATTTTTTGCCCATTTTAGAAACATCCCATCTTGGAGACCGCCAATTATTGTTCGCATCAAGGCGTTGTCGTGGATATTTTTTTGCAAAAATTTCGCCCAAAAACTTGCGCCACGTCTCCAAATAACCTACTTTTGCATCATCAAATCAGAAATGAGGCGGCACAAGATTCTTGAATAGCTCAGTTGGTTAGAGCATCTGACTGTTAATCAGAGGGTCGCTGGTTCGAGCCCAGCTTCGAGAGCGGTGGTAAAAAAGGTAGTTACGTTAGTTCGTAATTACCTTTTTTTATGTGTTGAAATGTAATCCTCACGCGCACTTGAACTACCTTCCATTCTTTGAACATCAGAATACTGCACAATACTGTCGTCACACCATTTTAATATTTTTTTGAAAAACCCTACTAAATTAGTATTTTGCGCCCTACATTAAAAACCAAAATTCAATTTGATGAGATCAATATGAGTGCCACATTAGGATAAAAAAAGCGTGAGCATAGAAAAGAGTTAAATTTGTATTGCAAACTAATTTTCTTCGTAACTACTCAGGTTGTCTGAATTAGTAATATTGGATAAAAATTGT
>JAAFKE010000032.1 GCA_013298215.1 Cytophagales bacterium
TTTTACAGCTAAAAACATATTAAAATTGGTACGAAATGAACCCAATACTATTTTTAATGAACAGTTTTGCCAACAATTTATACCACAAGACTTAATTAACGCTGCATAAGTGGCACTCATATTGACTTCAAATTCATTTTCAAAAAATCAATAACCTTCACGCTGATTTCCTCCACGTCATACATTGCTCCGTAGTGCGGGGCATTTTTCACGATGGTCAGTTCGTTTTTTACACCATAATATTTAAGCCACGCACTAAACAATTTCGATTGTTTATTTGACACAATATTGTCCTTTTCGCCGTGAAAAATAACAAATGGTGGGTCGTTTTTGTCAATATAAGTGAGCGGGCTCGCCGCTTTTGCCAAATCTGGTCTTGACAATGGCGTAGCGCCAATCAACAAGGCTTCGGGCGATTTCGCATCTTCGTTCCCTGGCAACAAAACCAAGTCCGTTGGGCCATAAAAATCAACGACCGCTTTGTATTTGAACGGGCGGTATGAACTCGAAAAGTACAAATTACTCACCTTGTTATTGTGCGACGTCCCCATCAAAGAGGCCAAATGCCCACCCGCCGAAAAGCCCATCAGCGCAATTTTATTTCTGTCCAAATTATATTTGTCGGCATTGTCGTACAGAAACGAAACCGCTTTGTTGCAGTCTTGCAAAATGGCAGGAAACACCGCATCGGTGGCAAAACGATAATCGATCGAAGCCACCGCCATGCCGTTCTCGAGCATTGCCGCAACAGTATTGGGCATATAACCCATGTCGGCATATTTGTCGTTACCGAGCCAGCCACCGCCGTGAATAAACACGACGAAAGGCCGTTTTCCTTTGGCATCTGCGGGGAGATAAATATCCAACAAATGTTTTTTGAGCGTGTCGTTATTGTAGGGAATATTGCCGTGAATAATTGTTCCTTTTGGAAAACGAGCCTGTATTTGACTTGGCGAAGGCGGTTGAGCAAAACTGAAAGCGCAGCTTACCGTTGCAATAATTAGTACCAATAGTTTTCTCATACTTTTTTAGTTTTTGAGGTTTTGTTGTCGTTGAGTATTGTCAATTAACGAAAAAGACTTGGCGAAGAAGGGGGATTCAAAGCACCCATACTCAATAAACCACAAATATTAAATTTAACACTTCTGCCCCAATTACCCCCCCCCCGTTAGCTGCCGTAATTTTCTCGAACAAATCCGCCTTCTGAATGAATTACTTGTCCAGTTATCCATGCTGCATTTTCGCTAACGAGAAATGAAATTAATTTTGCAATATCTTTTGGTTGTCCAAGTCGTCCCATTGGAAATCTTTCTATAAACATTCTTTCTTGCTTTTCGTCAAGCCAACCTGTGTCTGTCAAACCTGGATTTACCGCATTTATTGTTATTCCTTTTTTCGCAATTTCCTGCGATATAGTTCTTGTCAAAGTTTCAATAGCACCTTTTGTTGTCGCATAAGCAATTTCACTACTCATAAAACTTAAGGTCTGTCCCGATGTCAAGTTAATAATTCTACCATTCTTCCGTCCATCAAAGCGTCTGACAAATTCAGCAATTAATAAAGTTGGAGCTTTAAAATTTACAACATAGTGTCTGTCAAGCTCTTCCGATGTAATTTCACTAATACTTGTCTGCGTACTGTAAGTAGCGTTGTTGATAAGAATTGTCGGAAAGCCCATTTTTTTTTCTACTTCGTCTAACAAAGTTTTAATGCTTGGTTCTTCCAAAAAATTGAGTTCTAATTTTTCACATTTAACTCCTAAACTTTTTATTTCTGCTTGAATTAAGTCTGGTTCATTTCCTTTTACGCTCCAAGGCATTTGTTTGTCGTAATTCGTCCAGTAGGTAAAAAAGATGTCAATATTATTTTTTGCCAATTCTACACAAATTGCTCTACCAATTCCTTTCAGTCGGCTTGTCCCCGTTACTATTGCAATTTGTCTGTTCATTGTCATTTATGAGGTTTCGGTACTGTAGCAGCTAACGTTTTGGGGCTTTGCGTTGTGGGGGATTTTTAGCACTAAAGTTCATACGAAACACAAATGTTTCTACGAAGCACTTCAGCCCTCATAACGCAAAACCCCTGTTAGCTGTAGTGGCTTTTTATTTCGTTCGTGATGGCGTTGTAATAAATGTCTGCCCTTTCTTTGGAAAAATAGTCAATGACAAGTCCTGTTAGTCCGAAAATTGTTAGTGCAATACCAACTGCTTTTAAAACGTGATTATTTGTAAACAAGAAAAACCAAGTCGTAAATGTAAAGCAAACTAATGCAATTACTAGTGTCATTTTGTACAAATATTGAAAGTCCTCAACTCTTATCTTTTCACTTTTTACAAATTCAATTTTGTCTTTTCGATATGTTTCGTTGTATTGATGAAGTCTTTTGGTATTGCTTGCTATCCCTGAAATTGCTGTTACCAAAAAGAAAATTCCCACAAATGCCAAAGGAATAATTACTGCTTTGGCATTTGGCGAAACGCCTAATTTCCAAAATAGTATACTACAAATAATTGTCAATAAACCAAATGAGCCAAATATTGTGGCTTCAAATATTTCTCCTTTAACCCATTTCGTTGTGTGCAGTATAAACTCCATATTTACCTGATTAAATTTTCGGGTATATCAGTAAGTAAAGGTTTTATGTCTTTACCCAAAATCCATTTAAACATAGTTATTCCGCCTGATGTAATTGGGTTGATGATTGAGTTTACAAGTTGTTTTTGAAATGCTCGTTCTGACAAAACCTTTTTCATAAATTCGAAAAGTTTTGCATCTCCACCACTTACAATGTTTAATTTACCACTATTGGGGTTCATTGCTGCCTTGTATACATCATAAGCGACACTTTCAGGTGAAGTAACCATAGTTACAGCTGATTGAGCCCCTAAAAAATTAGCATAGTAATTTTTGTAGTTCTTGACGTAAACAGGGTCATTGCCATTTGCTCCGTGGTCTAATTTTGTAAAAATATTTGTTGCGTGAACTCCAGGGTAAACTGTTTTCACTTCTATACCATAAGGTTTTAGCTCAATTCCTAAACTTTCACTTATGCCTCTTACTGCCCATTTACTGCCACCATAACTCGCTACATAAGGATAATTAAATCTTGCACTTGATGAGGCAAAATTTATAAATAAGCCATTTTTTTGTTCTCTAAAATGTGGAATAAACGACTTCGTTACAGCCATTAAACCAAATACATTGGTCTTGTATTGGTTTTCAATTTGTTCCATAGTTGTAGTTTCTGTTGGACCCATAAGGCAATAAGCCGCATTGTTTACTACCACATCAATTTTTTTAAAGTCTGCAATAACTTCATTTGCAACTACATTTACCTGTTCGTAGTCCGTAATATCCAATTCATAAAGTTTTACGTTCTGCATTCCATAAAACAAATCGAGGTGTTTCGATTTGTTTCTAACTGTTGCAGCTACATTCCAACCTTTGCTTTGGAATAACTCAACCATAGCTTTCCCAAAGCCAGAGTTTGTGCCTGTGATGAAAATTGTTTTACTCATTTTTTTGGTTTTTAAAGTTTATGCCAAGTTGCTGTACGACCTATCAAAGAAAACCCAATGTAACCACGCAACTGAAGTTTACCGTCTTCTATCCACGCCTTACAGTCATAAGTTTTGCCACTTGGTGGGTCGTAAATTTTACCATCTTTATATTCCCCATCATCAAACTTTAAGGCTGTTAAGTTTATAATTCCGATGACGTTTCTTGTCCGTAATTTTGCATCTGGGTTTTTTGTGTCTTTTAGTGATGTTTTCCCGTCTGCTCCAACTATTTTATTTCCCCAAATCAATTTTCCATAATAGGTTTCTCCATCTCTGAAAATCTCCATTTTGGCATCTTTTGCATCTGTTTCCCAAGTGCCAATGATAGCATCTTGCTTGTTTTGAGCCATTAGGCTTGTAATTGCTATAAATAGCATCACGAATGTTAATTTCATTTTTTTCATTTTTTATAAAGTTAAAATTAAATAATTAAGATTGATTAGTCAGTCATTAAATAGATAAAAAAATTATTTTATCATATCCCAAAGTAATTCAAATGTTTGTTCCACAGTTTCGTGTTGTTGTACTTTTGTAAACTGTTTTGAAATAATGTATTGATACACCCCAAATGTTTGACTACTAATAATGGAATAAATAAAATCAACAGGCAATTTTTTTATTAGTCCTTTGTCAATGCCAGTTTGAATAAGTTTCAAATGCGGTAAAACTTGGCTTTGAGTAACTTCTTGCTCAATTTTATCAACATAAGGCGATGTATGGAATTGCTGAATAAATTTAAACTTCATTTGATTATTCAAAGCCCAAAACAGCGAAGCCAAAAACTGAGATTTCATAACATCTTTAAAATTGTCGCTATCTTTGATATTTTTGATAAGGAAGTCAGCCATATCTTCCTTAACTGAAATGTAAATGGCGACAACTAATTCGTCTTTTGTCTTAAAATAGTTAAATAGTGTCCCATTAGCAACAACAGCTTCTTGGGCAATTTTACTTGTCGCTGTACCGTGAAAGCCATTTTCCACAAAGAGTTTAAGGGCAGTATCAATAATTTTTTCTTTTTTGTCCATTTTTATTTTGATTGACTAATCAGTCGCAAATATAAAATCTTTTTTTAGATTGTCAAAATAAATTTTAAATATTTTTTCTGAGGTCGGTTTTCTGGGTCGGTCTTGCCATTACAGCTAACGCCAGTATTTGCGCAATACTGGGCTGGGCGGCTCAACTTGGTTGATTAACTTTTGAAAAAAAGGCAGCATTGTCGTGGCCTTAATGAGCCGCTTCTCGATGCTCACCTTGGGCAATGCCAACAGGTCGGCAATTTCGTCACCGAGCAAAAACCGCATTTGCCCAGTAGCCACGTTTTGCAGGGCTCCCGACGGCGCGTTTTGCTCTAATACTTGCCTCAACGCCGCCGCTAACCCCTGCCCCGCCACCGAGGGCCTAAAACTTCGGTCGGCGATAGACCGCCCCAGCCGATAAGCCTGGCGGAGGTTGTGGGGCAAAAAACACGGATCTACCCCCAGCAAACACCCCACCACGCACCAGTAATGCAGGTAGGCTTCTTCATCGGCATCGGTGTTGGTACTGCCCAATTTGCGCAGGCCGTCGATTACGATATACGAAAAAGCCAAGTTAGTACCCGCCATGTCTTCTTGGTTTATGGGCCTCCCCCACGCGTCGTCCCACTGGCCGCTGTTGGCCGTAAACCAACGCGCGGCAGCGTGCATGAGCCTGACTTTCAATATTCTGATTACGTTCTTGCCGTTTTCCCAGTCGGTGTTTTGCATCACCCCAAACACAAAAATACCCGTTTCTTCGAGCCGCTTGAAGGTGTCTTTTCTGATCCGCTCGGTGAGCCAGAGCACCTGCGCCCCGTCGGCACCCGCGTAGCAATATGGCAGCGAGTAGCAACCCAAAATGAGGGCAATCCACGTTCGGTTTTGCCTAAAAAACTCGGCACCTCTGGCCATCATGGCGCGGTCGGCCCAGTTGGGTAGCGGAGCGTATTGCTCAAAAAAACGCCTCACGTACTCAGGTTGGGATTCGAGATCAAAGCCCTCAAAATCGGCCAAAAACTTCGTAAATTCACGCAGCCCGAGCTTGCCGTCCCGCGCCACCATATCGGCCACGAGCGCATCGGCGGCGGGGTCGGTTTGCTGGCGGGCGTTGCTAAGTTGCTCGTCCGAAAAAAATCGGGTTACTTTCATCATTTGGTCTCTTTAAAATTACTTTCGGCATTACCTATTTTCGCTCAACCAGCGGAGTATGTCTTCCTCCATTTGGTCAAAATCCTTTCCGCGTCGGCTCATTGTTTCGCGGACAACTTGCACCGCCTTCTCAAAACGGTAATCGGCAAATCCTTCTGCTGCGCCCCCCCAGGAGAACGACGGAACAAACTTGGGCTGAAATCCCGCCCCGAAAACGTTCACGTTCACCCCCACAACCGTACCCGTGTTGAACATCGTGCTGATTCCTGCCTTCGAGAAATCTCCCACAAAAAGGCCACAGAACATCTTGCCGCTGTCTTCTAACTGGTTGGTTGCGTAACTGTGTATTTTCACGTTGGTATAGTCGTTTTTCAGGTTAGAATTATTGGTGTTTGCGCCCAAATTACACCACTCACCAATGACTGAGTTCCCCAAAAAGCCGTCGTGCGCCTTGTTTGAGTTGCCAAAAAAAACCGAATTACCAACCTCACCGCCAACCTTGCAGTAGGGTCCCACGGTGGTGTTCATGCGCATTTTTGCTCCCCAGTTTATCGTTGCGCCCTCTCCCAGCGCAAAGGGGCCAACAATGATCGATCCTTCGGAGACAATGGCATTTTTACCAATATAAATCGGGCCGTTTTCGGCATTTAAAACTGCCGAACGAATACTTGCCCCCTCCTCAACAAATATTTGGCCCTTATTATAACAACCCGTGTGCGGATCTGTTATCGGCTCCGATGTTTTATTTTCGGTCATCCGCTTGAAATCGGCCCTAATTTGGTCGCCGTTTTCAGTAAAAATATCCCACAGGTTGCCAATCAGTGTCAAAGCTCCCCCCCATTGCGTTGCTCCCTTTTGGCTCTCAAAATTGTAGCCTTCGCGGTAGGCCAACGTAACATCATTCCGAACCAACGCCTCCTCCGCACCAAGCGCGGCTATTGCAGTCATTAACCCGTCGTTCGGGCATAGCGCTCCGTTTATGAAAGTACGCTGTTGGTAGTTTTGCGGAGGCACTCCGCCGTACTTTGGCTCCAAATAGGGTTCTGTACTCAAATACGGTTTTGTGCCGAGTACTTGCGTCCATTTTTCGGTAATAGTACAAATGCCGCAACGGATTTCAGCCACGGGGCGGGTAAAAGTAAACGGAAGTAGCGATTGTCGGATCTTGGGATCGTCGAAAAGGATGTATTGCATGGTTTGTTGGTGCTAAAGTAAAGGTCAAATATAACAGTAATTGGCCGAGGGCATTTAAAAACAGTAGCGTAGCAAATTATTTTACAAATAATTTGTGATTTTTTAAAGAAAACTGGCTGTTTTGTTCAGAATTTTCAACCAGAAACCAAATAATATTCCGTTTTTGACTTATTTACCGAATTATCAAATTTGGCAAAATCTACTCTTAAAATGTATGAGAAAGTAATTATTTCTGACAATCAATCCTTTGCAGGTCTGCAAAATGGGTTTTGGAATAATTTTATTGCAATAGATGCTTATTTGTCTTGAAGGCGAACAAACTACGGTCTTTTTTTTATTTGGCAAAGCTGAAACTTACCTATAAAATATTCTACAAAAAAGTCTTTTTATAGAATTATCAATGTTTTTTATTTGAAATATACAATTTTAAAAACCTTCACGTTATCTTTGTACCCAAGATTTATAACCATTGGTTTTTCAATACTTACTTAGTACGATAATGAATTTACACAAGTTTTTCGGATACACAAAGCCAGTTGGCGCACTGGCAGTATTTATGTTTATTGTTTACGGCGCATATACACCCAGCCAAAATGCGTCGGTTCAACGAATTGTTTGCATTAAGTTTGCCCCAGGAACGAGCGACGAGCAAGTCCAAGCACACCTTCACGATTTCGCCAATCTAAGGCGCGAGATTTCGGAGATCGTCACCTATTCGGCTGGCAAAACAATTACCGACCCGGGCACAAAAAGTACTGGTTTCGAGGTCATGCACTACATTACTTTCAGGAGCGAGGCCGACGCAAAGCAATTTGAGCAGGATGCCGACAACCTGGCTTTCGTGAAAACCCACCAAAAGAACTGGGCAAAGGTTTGGGCAATGAACGCAAGCATTATTAAGTAACACTTCGTTGGCAGTTTGTATAAAATGAGAGAGGGTCGGACTTGCGTCCGACCCTCTCTCATTTTGCAGTTTACTTACAACAACTAAGCGCGGCCGCCGTTGAGTTCGTCTTGGAGAACTTTAAGTTCGTCCATCTTTCCGTCGCGTGCCAGTTCGGCTTGCTTTGGCCAAGTCTCTGGCTCTTTGCCAGCAAAATTTGGACCAGCAGCCACCAAAATTTCCTTGATTGCGTCAGGGGTCATGTCTGCCAACTGCGCAAAAGTAACAACTCCATTGGCTACCATGATCTCAGCTATCTTCGGCCCGATTCCTTCAATTATTTCTAAATTGTCGGCAGCTGGGGCCTCGCTAACGTCTTCAACAGTTGTCACTGGTGCGCTTTCTATCACTTCGGCGGTTGTCTCTATTACGGCAGGTTCTGTAGCTGCTACGGCCACATCGCCCTCGGCTTTCTTAGTACCACCCCGACGGCTGCGGCGTGTTTTGCCTGCTTTTTCAGCAGCAGCAGCCAACAATGTTTCGTTGAAATCAACAAGTTCCATCATACAGGTCTCCGCATTGTCGCCCATACGCGTACCCAACTTTATGATGCGGGTATAGCCACCTGGGCGGTCAGCAATCTTGTCTGAAACGGTCGAAAACAATTCTTTCAATGTTTCTTTGTCGCGCAGGTAAGCAAAAATAATCCTGCGGTTGTGGGTCGTATCTACCTTGGCGCGGGTTAGCAGTGGCTCAACATAGATTTTCAAGGCGCGTGCCTTGGCCAAAGTTGTTTCGATACGTTTGTGGAGAATCAAAGACGCGGCCATGTTCGACAACATAGCGGCGCGGTGGGTGTCTGTTCTACCTAATTTGTTAAATTTTTTACCGTGTCTCATTGTTTGTTTGTTTAGCTTCGAGCTGCGGGATTAGCGCGCTACCAGAATACTACTATTAAAAAAGGGTGATCCCCAGAATATTTTCGGGGATCACCAACTTGCATTATTAATCTTCGTCTAATCGGTACTTACCAATGTCCATTCCAAAAGTAAGGTTTTTCTCGGCTACCAGCTGCTCTAATTCGGTCAAAGATTTCTTTCCAAAGTTGCGGAATTTCATCATGTCCGAGATCTCGAGCCTTACCAAATCTCCGAGTGATTTAATGTCAGCCGATTTCAAGCAATTAAAGGCACGAACCGACAGGTCTAAATCAGCCAGCGTAGTTTTGAGCAGTTTTCTCATGTGCAAGAACTCCTCATCCACAACGTGGTCTTCCTCGGGCTTAGATGTTTCAAAGGTCATTGTCTGGTCCGAGAACAGCATAAAGTGCTGTATCAAGATGTAGGCGGCGCCTTTTAGTGCATCTTCTGGGTGTATCGAACCATCGGTCTGAATGTCCAAAATCAGCTTTTCGTAGTCAGTTTTCTGTTCAACGCGGGTGTTTTCGACGCTAAACTTCACATTTTTGATGGGCGTATAGATAGCGTCCATTGCAATGTGGTTAATTGGTAGCTCAACACCGCGCGGCTCATCGGCAGGAACGTAGCCCCTACCTTTGTCCACCAAAATTTCCATTTCCAGCTGTGCCTTATCGTCTAAATGACAAATGACCATTTCTGGGTTTAGTATCTGGTAAGCGGTAGTAAACTTCGCAATATCTCCAGCCGTTAAAACGCTCTGATTTTTGATATTTACTGTTACGCGGGGCTCGCTCAAATCAGATATTTTTTTGAAGCGAACCATTTTGAGATTCAAAATGATCTCGTTTACGTCTTCTACAACGCCAGGAATCGAGGAGAATTCGTGCAATATATCGGGGAATTTAACGCTTGTTATCGCGTAGCCTTCCAGCGAAGAGAGTAGGATTCGGCGCAACGCGTTTCCGATTGTTACGCCATACCCTTTTTCCAGTGGTTTGAATTCAAATAAACCGTGGAAATCGTCAGCTTTCTCCATGACGACCTTATCGGGTATTTGGAATGCTAATATTGACATATTGGTTATGAATTACTTAGAGTACAATTCAACGATTAACTGCTCTTTCACGTTCTCAGGTATCTGATCGCGGTCTGGATATGTAACAAATTTTCCTACCATTTCAGACTGATCCCACTCCAGCCAATTGAAACGTTTCGCGCCACGCATCGATAGACTGACGGAGATGTTCTCCAATGACTTGGATTTTTCGCGCACCGACACAGATTGGCCAGGCTTGAGAGAATAAGAAGGAATGTTTACGAGCTCTCCATCAACCATGATGTGCTTGTGGGTGACCAACTGACGGGCAGCACGGCGAGATGTCGCGATTCCGAGTCTATAAATAGTATTGTCAAGCCGTGACTCACATAGTTTCAGGAGGTTTTCGCCCGTGATGCCCTCTTTGACGGCCGCACGGTGGAACAATGCCCGGAACTGACGCTCCAAGATGCCATAAGTGTATTTCACCTTTTGCTTCTCCTGCAACTGAACTGCGTATTCAGACTTTTTTGAACGGCGACCGCGACCATGCTGGCCCGGACCGTATTTTTTGCGCTCAAGCGCTTTGCTGGCGCCCATGACGGGTTCGCCGAATTTTCTCGAGATTCTCGCTTTAGGACCTGTGTAGCGTGCCATTGTACGATGTTGTTTAGACTTGAAAAACGAGAATTAGATAACCCCAGTGTCCCCAGTTATCAATTCTCGTTTCTCGAAATAAATAAATATGAAAAAAATTATACTCTACGACGTTTTGGCGGGCGGCATCCGTTGTGGGGCATCGGCGTAATGTCTCTGATGATCGACACTTCGATTCCGACGTTCTGAACCGTCCTAATGGCAGATTCACGACCAGAGCCAGGGCCTTTAACAAACACTTCGGCCTTGCGCATTCCGAGGTCAAAAGCGATCTGTGCACAGCTTTGAGCAGCCATCTGGGCGGCGTAAGGTGTGTTTTTCTTCGATCCCTTGAAACCCATCTTGCCGGCCGAGGCCCACGAGATGACCTGACCCGTATTGTTGGTCATTGAAATAATAATATTGTTGAAAGTGGCTCTGATGTGAACTTGTCCTACCGACTCTACCACAACTACCCGCTTCTTGGCCTTATCTTTTCTTTTTGATGCTTGTTGAGCCATCTTCTTTTTTGATTATCAAGTACCAAAACGCTCAGTACCCGCCTATTATCAATTGAATTACTTAGTTACTTTTTTCTTGTTGGCAATTGTCTTACGCTTGCCTTTGCGAGTACGCGAGTTATTTTTGGTACGCTGACCACGAACTGGCAACCCTTTACGATGACGCAGACCACGGTAGCAACCAATATCCATCAAACGCTTTATGCTCATCTGAACTTCAGAACGCAAAACACCCTCAGTCTTGAAGTCTTCTCCAATAATGCGGCGTATTGCACCTGATTCCTCATCGTTCCACTCCAATACCTTTTTATCGACTGAGATACCAGCTTTGGCCAAGATCGTGCGGGCCGAACTACGACCAATACCATAAATATAGGTGAGAGCAATCTCACCGCGCTTCTTATCTGGAATATCTACCCCTGCAATACGTGCCATAATTTCTTTGTATTAACCTTGTCTTTGTTTGAACTTAGGATTCTTCTTGTTGATCACGTAGAGTTTTCCTTTTCTGCGGATTATCTTGCAATCTACGCTACGCTTTTTGATGGATGTTTTAACTTTCATTACCGTAAAACTTATTTGTATCTATAAATAATTCGTGCCTTGGATAAATCGTAGGGTGACATCTCTAATTTAACTTTGTCGCCCGTCAGAATTTTAATATAATTCATTCTCATCTTACCAGAAATGTGGGCAATTACTTCGTGTTTATTTTCGAGTCCTACCCTAAACATAGCGTTCGACAATGCTTCGATGATTACGCCATCTATTTCTATGAGTGCTTGTTTTGCCATTTTTGTTAAACGCCAACCATCAGACTGGTGTTTTTAGTTACTTCTTCTATGTACTCGAAGGTTGTCAAAACCTCTACTTTATCTTTTCTAATGGCTACTGTGTGTTCGAAGTGGGCGGCTTGCTTTCTATCATTCGTTCTGATAGTCCAGCCATCTCGCTCCTGCACTATTGCTCTGTTGCCGAGCGTTATCATGGGTTCAATCGCAAGGACCATTCCTTCTCTCAACTTGGGGCCGTTTCCACGTTTGCCGTAGTTTGGTACTTCGGGCTTTTCGTGTAGATTTCTACCTACACCATGGCCAACTAATTCTCTAACTACGCCATACCCAAATTTTTCCACGTAGGTCTGTATGGTATATCCGATGTCCCCAACCCTGTTTCCTTCAACCGCAACTTCAAGAGCCATAAAAAGCGACTGCTTTGTGCGGCGTAGAAGTTGCATTACTTCGGGTTTTACCTCTCCCACTGGGTAGGTGTAGGCACTATCGCTGTGGAATCCGTTGAGCTTTACACCGCAATCAATCGAAATAATGTCTCCCTCTTTTAAAATGTACTGGGTCGGAAACCCGTGTACCACTGTGTCGTTCAACGAGATACATAACGAGGCTGGAAACTTGTTGTACCCTTTGAACGATGGTACGCCTCCGTTATCTCTTATGTATTCTTCGGCAATCGCGTCTAATTTGAGAGTTGTAACACCAGGCTTGATCCACTTGGCAACTTCACCGTGTGCTTTACCCAGCACCTGGCCACTTATTTTTATTAACTCAATTTCCGAATCGGACTTTATGAAAATCATCGAATTAGGCAGCTACTCCCGCTGTGCGTCCTTCTACCCTACCAGACTTCATCAGCCCTTCGTAACGCTTCATCAGCAAATAACTCTCTATCTGTTGCAATGTATCTAAAACAACGCCAACCATGATTAGGAGTGATGTGCCACCGAAAAACTGTGCAAAACCTCTTGTCATTCCAAAAAGCGACGCGATGGATGGTAATATGGCAACTATTGCCAACAAAATTCCACCTGGAAGGGTGATCCTGTCTAACACAGTACCAATGAAGTCAGAGGTAGCTTGGCCAGGTTTAACTCCTGGGATGAATCCCCCACCGCGCTTCATGTCATCGGCAATCTGCTGAGGACTAACTGCAATGGCTGTGTAGAAAAATGTGAATACGATAATCAGAACGCCAAACAGGACATTGTACTGCCAAGACGTATAATCCGAAAAAATAGTAGCTATAGAACTCGCTGTTGCACTTTTTTCAGCGAACTGGCCAGCCAAAAACGATGGAATGAACATTAAGGCCTGTGCAAATATAATTGGCATTACACCCGCAGTATTCAGCTTCAGGGGGAGGTATTGACGCTGGCCACCACCTATCTTATTGCCGACGACCTGTTTTGCGTACTGAGTAGGAACCCTGCGAACCGCTTGGGTGAGTGCTACTGCCCCCATCACGACGAAGAACAAAGCGACGATTTCTACTACAAAAATCAGCAATCCAGAAGTGCCCCTCGACATTGCTTCGCCAATGATAGCTCCAGGAAAACGCGATACTATACCAATCATAATGAGCATCGAAATACCGTTACCGATACCCCGCTCAGTGATTCTCTCACCCAGCCACATACAAAAAATCGTACCCGCCGTAACAATGAAAATCGACGTGATAGTAAAGAAGCTACGATCAACTAACAACGCCTCCGAGGGAACCGTTACCGTCAGATATCCAACCGCCTGTGCAATAGTAACCACAACCGCCAATATTCTTGTAATCTGATTAAGCTTTTTGCGACCAGATTCACCCTCTTTCTGCATTTTTTGGAAATACGGGAGAGCCATTGTGAGTAATTGTATGGCAATGGAGGCCGAAATGTATGGCATTATGCCCAAAGCAAATATCGATGCCTTACTGTAAGCACCTCCCAGAAAGGTATCCAACAAACCCAATAATCCACTTGTATTTACATTCAATTTCGACGGCTCAACACCTGGTAGAACAAGGTACGAACCCAAACGAAAAACGGTAATAATCAAAAGGGTGTTGAGAATACGTGTTCTCAACTCCTCAATGGAGAAAATGTTTTTGAATGTCTGAATCAATCTTTTCATTTCTTTCAACGATTACCTTTAATACTAAAAATCGCGTAAAGATACGCGATTTTTGCAGGTTTACAATTTTATTGCCTTCCCTCCAACCTTCTCAATAGATTCGGCAGCGGACTTTGAGAAACCATGAAGGCTAACTTCAACGGCGGATGTTATCTCGCCCCTACTCAGCACCTTTACCAAATCTAACTTGTTTGCAATGCCATTTTGGACTAATAATGCCATATCAACGACTGTTGCACCAGTTTTCTCTACCAGCAACTGGATTGTATCCAAATTGATTGGTCTGTATTCGATGCGGTTGATATTTCTGAAACCAAACTTTGGTACGCGACGCTGAATGGGCATCTGACCACCCTCAAAGTGGGGCTTTTGGCTGTAGCCCGAACGAGACTGCGCTCCCTTGTTTCCGCGAGTCGAGGTACCACCCATTCCTGAGCCTTCACCGCGTCCTAAACGTCTGTTTGTGCCAGTTGAACCTGGAGCTGGTTTTAATGAACTAAGATTCATATCGTATGCTCAATTAAATTTCTTCTACTTTAACTAAATGCCCAATCTTACGAATCATTCCTGACATCGACGGGGTGAGTTCCTTTTCTATGCTCCTGTTGATCTTTCCTAAGCCCAAGGCTGCCATAGTTAGCAATTGGGTTTTGGGACGACCGATGGTGCTTCTTACCTGTGTAATCTTGACCTTAGCCATATCTGTTTACGATAAATTAACCGTTGAATACTTTTGTGAGTTTTACGCCACGCTGCATAGCAACTTGATGAGGCGCACGCATTTTCTGCAAGGCATCGATGGTAGCCTTCACTACGTTGTGGGGATTTGATGAGCCCTTAGATTTTGCAAGCACGTTGTGTACGCCCGCACTCTCTAATACTGCACGCATGGCACCACCCGCAATTACACCAGTTCCTGGAGCTGCTGGCTTAATGAACACAAAGCCACCCGAAAACTTACCGTGCATCTCGTGAGGAACAGTTCCTTTGATGAGTGGTACTTCAACAAGATTCTTCTTAGCATCCTCAATGCCCTTTGCAATTGCATCAGTTACCTCGTTTGCTTTGCCCAAACCATATCCAACCACGCCTTTTGCATCTCCTACGACTACAATTGCTGAGAAGCTAAACCGACGGCCACCCTTCACAACTTTTGCTACCCGATTGATGGCAACAACGCGCTCTTTGAGTTCGGACTCGTTTACTTTTACAGGCTTTATGATATTTGACATATTTTCTTAGAATTTGAGGCCACCCTCGCGGGCACCATCTGCTAATGCTTTTATTTTTCCGTGGTACAGGTAACCATTGCGATCGAAGACAACCGAAGCGATTCCTGCCGAGACGGCTTTCTCTGCTAACTTCATTCCGACTTGCTTGGCAGTTTCAACGTTCGCACTACGCTTTGAGCCTTCCAGCTCTACCGAAGAGGCCGAAGCTAAAGTGTTACCAGCCATATCATCAATCAATTGTGCCGAAATACCAGTATTTGAGCGGAAAACCGACAGTCTTGGTCGTTCAGCTGTTCCAGATATTTTTTTTCTGACCCTGAACTTAATCCGCTGTCTTCTGTCACTTTTTACAGTAGCCATTTATATTAGCTTTAAAATCTTTTACTTAAATTATTTCTTCGACGATGCTTTACCAGCCTTACGTCTGATCTGCTCACCGACGAAACGAATACCCTTACCTTTGTAAGGCTCAATCTTGCGGAGTGAACGTATCTTTGCGGCTACTTGACCTACCAATTGCTTGTCTATACCTTCTAATATAACCTTTGGGTTTTGACCTTTCTCCATGGTTGCCGACACTTTGAGTTCTGAAGGAATAGCCACAAAAACTGCGTGTGAATAGCCCAAACTCATTTCGAGAATCTGACCTTGAACGCTTGCTTTGTAACCAACACCTACGATCTCCATTTCCGACCGATAACCAGTGTTTACGCCACTCACCATGTTATTTATTAGCGACCGATACAAGCCATGAAGTGCCTTGTGGCGTTTCTGCTCAGTAGGGCGGCTAACTTTCACTTCGCTACCTTCGACCTCGATTATTATGTCGGGATTTACGGTTTGTAAAAGAGACCCTTTGGGTCCACTGACGGTTACTATATTGGCATCTGATACGGATACCGATACACCCGAGGGGAGCTGGATTGATTTATTTCCAATTCTTGACATGAGATTCGAATGATTTTAATAAACGTAACAGAGAACCTCACCACCCACGTTGAGCACCCGCGCTTCCTTATCCGTCATTACGCCCTTAGAGGTCGAAATGATTGAGATTCCGAGTCCGTTTAGAATGCGCGGTATCTCAGTAGAACCAGCGTACTTTCGCAAGCCAGGACGACTCACGCGCTGGAGATCCACGATAGCGGATTGCTTGGTAACGGGATTGTACTTCAATGCTATCTTAATAGTACCTTGCACACCTTCATCGTCGAATTTATAGTTCTGGATGAACCCCTTTTCGAAAAGAACTTTCGTAATTTCCTTTTTTACATTGGACGATGGAATCTCAACGATCCTATGTTTTGCCTTGATGGCATTTCTGATTCGAGTCAGGTAGTCTGCTATTGGATCAGTTGTCATTGCTTAATCTATTTGTTGCATCCTTTAACGGGACGCAAAATTACAAAAATCAAATCAGAAAAAAAAGTTTACCAACTTGCCTTGGTAATGCCTGGTATCTTTCCCATTGAGGCTAACTCCCGGAAAACTACTCTACACACTCCAAATTTACGCATATATCCGCGAGGGCGGCCTGTGAGCTTACAACGGTTGTGAAGCCGGACAGGCGAAGCATTTCGAGGCAATTTATCAAGACCTTCATAATCTCCTGCTGCTTTTAAGGCTTCCCTCTTCGTAGCATACCTATCGACGGCCTTCTGTCTTTTTAATTCTCTCGCTTTTACCGATTCTTTTGCCATTTTCTTATGTAGAATTACCTATTGAATCAATTCTTTGAATTTGCAAACGGCATTCCGAATGCTTTGAGTAGTTCAAAACCCTCCTCGTCGGTTTTCGCAGTTGTCACAAACGTAATGTCCATACCAGTAATGCGGTTAATTTTTTCGATGCTGATTTCAGGGAAGATGATCTGCTCTTTCACACCAAATGTATAATTGCCGCGTCCATCGAATCCCTTGTCGCTGATACCCTTGAAGTCTCTCACGCGGGGTAGTGCAATGGCGGTGAGACGATCCAAAAACTCGAACATCATATCTCCACGAAGCGTAACTTTGGCGCCGATTGGCATATTCTCGCGCAACTTAAAGTTAGAAACCGCTTTCTTTGATATGGTTGCAACTGCCCGCTGACCGGTAATGGTGGTGAGCTCTTCTACACCCTGATCTACCAACTTCTTGTCGGCTGTTGCCGCGCCGATACCCTTATTGAGAACAATCTTAACGAGGCGTGGTACTTGCATGACCGACTTGTAACCGAATTTTGTATTCAGTTCGGGTGCAATCTCAGCTGCGTATTTTTCTTTTAATCTCGGCTTTGCCATTGTATTAAATTTTGCTTTCGTTGATTCCAACCAACGGGTAAAAATTAGATAAACTCTCCAGTCTTCTTCGAGAACCGCTGCAACTTATTGTCTGCATTGAGTTTGCGCCCAGTACGAACCGCATCACCAGTTTTAGGATCAATAACTTTTAGGTTACTCAGGTGAATCGACCCCTCGGTTTGCTCCAAACGACCCTGCGGATTCTGCGAGTTTGGCTTAATGTGTTTGGTAATCATGTTAGCACCCTCCACAATTGCGCGGTTTTTGTCTACCAACACCTTCTTTATCACGCCGCTCAACCCCTTAGAGTTTCCAGCTATAACCATAACCTTGTCGCCCGAGCGAACATGAAGTTTTGGCTGTTTGTTAAGTCTTCTTTCCATTTTCTTAAAGTACTTCAGGGGCTAATGAAACGATTTTCATGAACTGTTTTTCGCGCAACTCACGGGCAACTGGGCCAAAGATACGCGTCGCCCTTGGCTCATCGTTGTTGTTTAGCAAAACAACTGCATTATCTTCAAACCGAATATACGAACCATCTTTGCGACGTATTTCTTTACGAGTCCGAACCACAACTGCCTTTGAAACAGTACCTTTTTTTACATTGCCCGACGAAATGGCTGCCTTCACAGTTACCACAACCTTGTCGCCAACGGAAGCGTAACGTCTTTTCGTGCCGCCTAAAACCCGGATAACGAGGACTTCTTTCGCACCGCTGTTATCGGCTACTGTTAATCTTGATTCCTGTTGTACCATTGTATTAGTATAAAACCTCGGTTGTAGCAACCAAGCTGAGTTACTTAATTAATTATTTGGCGCGCTCGAGTATTTCTACTAATCTCCAACGCTTATTTTTGCTTAGTGGCCGAGTCTCCATGATCTTAACCGTATCGCCGATGCCACAAGTGTTAGCTTCATCGTGAGCCATTAGCTTCGTGGTCCGAATCATGAACTTACCGTAAATTGGGTGCTTCACTTTCCGATCGACCGCTACGGTAATCGACTTCTCCATTTTGTTGCTAACAACCGTACCAACGCGTTCCTTTCTAAGGTTTCTCTCTAATTCTTCTGCTGACTCCATTGTGTCAAAAATTTAGCTTCTATGTGTGAATCAACTAATTTGCGGCTGAGCGAGAACGGACTGATATTTCCGTTAGCAAACGCGCGATAAGGCGGCGTGTATGGCGGATACGCATCGGATTCTCAATGGGCGAGATTGCATGGGCAAACTTCAATTTGAGAAGCCTATCTCTTTCTTGAACAACTTGCAATTCCAGTTGCTCTGCGGCTAATGCCTTGATTTCGGTATTTTTCATTACTTTAATGTATTTCGAGTTCGTTGCTTGGTATTACTTCTTGCGAAATATTTCAAATATTTATTCGGCAACTTCTTGGTAATCCCTGCGAACAACAAATTTTGTCTTCACTGGTAATTTTTGCGCCGCCAACCGCAATGCCTCATTGGCTAAATCTAAGGGTACGCCAGTGGCTTCAAATAATATGGTACCAGCTTTTATCGGTGCAACCCAGAACTCAGGTGCTCCCTTACCTTTACCCATACGTACTTCAAGCGGTTTCTTGGTCACTGGCTTATCTGGGAATATACGAATCCAGACTTGTCCCTCACGCTTCATAGCCCGAGTAACCGAAATACGAGCAGCCTCTATTTGGCGCGCAGTTATTTCGCCTGGCTCCACCGCCTTGATGGCGAAAGTACCGAAAGCAATTTCGTGACCCCGCGAAGCAATCATGTGCTGAGAGCCTTTTCCTTTTTGCTGCTTGCGAAACTTTGTTCTCTTAGGTTGTAACATAACTCTCTATTTTTGTGAACTCAAATGCGAGTCCAAAATTATTATCTACGATTATTATTACCGCCTCTGGCACCAGGACCACCACTGTTGTTGGTACGCTTCTTGTCGCCACCACCAGTGCCGCCACGGTTAGCATCTCCGCCGCCGTCTCTGCGGTTATCTCTTCCACCGCCTTTACGGTCGCCGCCTCGGTCTCCACCACGACGATCTCCGCCTCGGTCAGCTCCTCTTTCGCCGCGCTCACCCGCCGCTTGGGCGTTCTGCCCGCCTACGAGCGGAGATAAATCACGTTTGCCAAAGACCTCGCCTTTGAATATCCAAACCTTTATTCCTATTTTACCATAAACAGTAAGTGCCTCCGAGATGGCGTAATCAATGTCGGCGCGTAAAGTGTGTAGGGGTACTCTTCCCTCTTTGTACTCCTCAGTTCTGGCCATTTCTGCGCCAGCCAAACGGCCAGACAAACGAACTTTTATACCCTGAGCACCAACCCTCATCGAAGATGATATGGCTTGCTTCATGGCGCGACGGTAAGAGATACGCGCCTCTAATTGTTGCGCAACCGACTCACCTACTAATTTAGCATCCATCTCTGGACGTTTGATCTCATAGATATTGATCTGGACGTCCTTGTTGGTGATCTTCTTTAGCTCTTCCTTTATTTTATCTACCTCGTTGCCACCCTTACCAATAACAACGCCTGGACGTGCAGTGTGGATGGTGAGTGTTATTCTCTTTAAGGTTCGCTCGATAACCACGCGGGCGATCGAACCTTTCGGAATACGCGCTTGGATGTATTTGCGTATCTTCTCGTCTTCTACTAATTTATTGGCAAATTCCTTACCACCGTACCAGTTAGACTCCCAACCTCTAACAATTCCGAGTCTAAACCCTATCGGATTAACTTTTTGTCCCATTAGTATTATCTTATCAGTTAGCCGATTTTTCTACACTTGTTTCCATTACTACCTCATCGGCTACGTTATTGACCACCAATGTTATGTGGTTGGAACGCTTGCGAATGCGGTGGGCGCGACCTTGCGGAGCTGGTCTCAATCTTTTCAGCATTGTTCCACAGTCTATAAAGACGGTAGAAACCACTAAATCCGCATCCTCGAGTTTAACCCCGTCGTTTTTTTGTTGCCAATTTGCGACCGCCGACAACAACACTTTGCGCAGAACGGGTGCAGCAGCCTGGGGCTGAAACTGCAAAATAGCTAATGCACGGCTTACGCGCTGTCCTCTAATCATGTCGGCCACTAAACGCATCTTGCGAGGCGATGTAGGTACATTTCTTAGTATTGCTCTTGCTTCCATTTAATATTAGCGTTTACCTTTGTCTTTTTTTGCAACGTGTCCACGGAAATTACGCGTGGGCGAGAATTCACCGAGTTTATGACCTACCATGTTCTCAGTTACATAAACTGGAATGAACTTGTTACCATTGTGAACGGCAAAAGTGTGTCCGATAAAATCAGGGGAAATCATTGAACGTCTCGACCAAGTTTTGATGACTGACTTCTTTCCTGACTGGTTCTGGATAACAATTTTACCCATCAATCGGTAATCTATGTATGGTCCTTTCTTTAGTGAACGTGCCATTTATTGTTTATTTTTTCCTCTTGCTGATTATTAAACGGTCAGAATACTTGTTGGGTGTACGCGTCTTTTTTCCTTTTGCGTACAAACCTGTGCGTGAGCGTGGGTGACCACCAGATGCCCGACCTTCGCCTCCTCCCATTGGGTGATCGACTGGGTTCATTGCTACGCCCCTAACCCGTGGAGTGCGGCCCAACCAACGGTTACGACCTGCTTTTCCGAGTGTAACGTTCATGTGGTCTGAGTTTGAAACCGAACCCACTGTGGCTACACAAGTAGAAAGTATCATTCTCATTTCGCCCGATGGCATCTTGATTACGGCATACTTACCATCACGTGCCACGAGTTGTGCGTATGTTCCAGCACTGCGAACCAACTGGCCTCCTTTACCTAAGTGTAGCTCAACATTGTGTACGATCGTACCAATTGGCATACTCTTGAGCGGTAGCGAGTTTCCGATTTCGGGAGCTACATCGTTGCCAGATATTACCACCTGACCAACTTTTATTCCTTGCGGAGCAATAATGTAGCGCTTCTCACCATCTTCATACTGCACCAATGAAATTCGGGCTGAACGATTCGGATCGTATTCGACCGACAGAACCGTTGCTGGCATATCGGGTTTATTGCGCTTGAAATCAATGATCCGGTATCTACGCTTGTGTCCTCCACCGATGTAGCGCATCGTCCGACGACCCTGACTGTTGCGTCCACCCGTCCTTTTGATGGGTTCGAGCAAGCTTCTTTCAGGTTTATCGGTAGTGATTTCCTCAAACGTAGGAGCGATCCTAAATCGCTGCCCTGGCGTTACTGGTTTTAACTGTCTTACTCCCATTGCTTTATACTCTATTTACATGGCAACCAACTTTGGGTTGGTCGTCGTTAGGTCTTAAACTTCTCCGTATATGTCAATAACTTCGCCTTCTGCCACCGTTACGATTGCCTTCTTGATAGTCGATGTAAAGCCGATCGAAGCACGCTTCTTGCTGGCACGCGACTTTTTCTTACCAATGCTGCGCATCGTCTGAACATCCTTCACTGTAACACCGTAGAGCCTTTCGACTGCTTTTTGTATTTCAATTTTGTTGGACTTCAGTTCGACCTCAAAACCGTATTTACCAATTTTGTTGAGGTCTGTCATTTTTTCCGTTAGTATCGGTCTTTTCAGTACGCTCATGGTCTTACTTATTCAGAAGGGTTTCTAATTTAGATACTGCATTCTCGCAAATCAACAACTGCTCGGCGTTTATCATTTGATAAACATTTACTGAGTCGGCTGATGTTATTCCAACCTTTGGTATGTTGCGGCCAGACAGGTAAACATTGTCGTTGTGATCGGCAAGGATCAAAAGCGTTTTCTTACCCGTCATTTCCAGTGCCTTCAACATGGCCAAATATGACTTTGTCCTCGGAGCGTCGAACGAAAAATCTTCGATCACCGATATGTTACTCGACTGCGCCCTCGACGAAAGAATCGACTTACGAGCCAGTGACTTAACTTTCTTATTCAGTTTGAAACTGTAATCGCGGGGTACTGGTCCGAAAACACGACCACCACCTACGAACATCGGCGACTTGATACTGCCTGCTCGCGCGCCGCCAGTTCCTTTTTGTTTTTTAATCTTGCGAGTCGAATAAGAAACCTCGGCTCTTTGCTTCGACTTGTGAGTTCCTTGACGTTGGTTTGCTAAGTATTGCTTAACCGACAGATATACAACGTGTTCGTTTGGCTCAATGCCGAATATATCGGCCGACAGTGTGACGGTACGACCCGTCTCCTTGCCCTCAATATTTATAACTGATAGTTCCATGATTATCCTATTTCTCGATCAATACGTAAGAATTTTTTGAACCTGGAACCGATCCGCTAATCACGATAACGTTCTGCTCAGGGTACACCTTCAAAACTCTTAGGTTTTGAACCTTAACTCTGTTGCCACCCATGCGGCCACCCATGCGGATGCCTTTGAATACCCGTGAAGGAAATGAGCAAGCACCAATCGAACCTGGCGCACGACCACGGTTGTGTTGTCCGTGCGTTTGGCCACCAACTCCCGCAAAATTGTGACGCTTCACAACTCCTTGAAAACCGCGTCCTTTTACCGTTCCGACCACATCCACGAAGTTGCCTTCTTGAAATATGTCAGCTACTTCCAGCACCTGACCCAAAGTTACATCGGTAGTAAATTTCTTGAATTCTACGACTTTGCGCTTTGGAGCAGTACTCGCTTTCTTGAAGTGACCAATCAGCGGGTTAGTTGTATTCTTCTCTTTTTTATCATCGAAACCGATCTGAATGGCAGAGTAGCCATCGTTGTCGTCGGTCTTGACCTGCGTAACTACGCAAGGGCCAGCCTGAATAACTGTACATGCCAGAGCCTGCCCGTCCGCATTGTACAAACTAGTCATACCGATTTTTTTACCAATTAATCCAGACATTTTTTCTTTTTTATCAGCAGGTGAAACTTACATTTTAATTCGGAGTGCAAAGGTAAGGATTTTACTATTTGCTCCGACAAAATAAGCCGAAAATATTTTTGAAACAAAAAGGTCAGATGTGGGGACACCTGACCTTTTAATACTTGGGCAAACTTAGCTTGCTCGGTACCTAAGCCAGATGTGGTTTCTTTTCAGACCTTCACCTTAACTATATCTAAAATGCGTTTAGAAATTTTCTTTCACGCCTTGTTCTCAATTCGGGACTGCAAAGTTGGGCATTTAATTTTTATTCTGCAACTGCTTCTAAGAAATACTTGTCGTTTTTGGTAAAATATTTTGCCGTCTATAAACCTATCCACTCCAATGTTCAATTTTCGCGCTCGATCAACTGGCGGGCAAATGCCATGAGCACTTCTTTTTGGGCGGTGTTTGCTGGGGACGGGAGTTGCCCAAGGGCATCGAACCCAGTTTGAAAGTACGCATCAATCTTAGCCTCAGTGAGGGCTCGCATGTCCAGGCTTTCATATATATTGGTAATAGCTTTTACTTTCTCGGCTTTGTCGAAGGTCGTTTGGTTGAGCCAGTGCGTCAGGGTCTCTTTGGTTTGCCCCGATGCCCGGTCGAGTGCTTCGATGAGTAAAAAGGTTTTTTTGTTCGAGATTATGTCACCACCAACCTGCTTACCAAATTTTTCGGGGTCGCCGTACACGTCCAACAGGTCGTCTTTGAGCTGAAAACCCAGCCCCATGTTCACGCCCGCATCGTAGAGCAACCGACACGAGGCCGCGTCTGCGCCCGCCAATATGCCGCCCAGCTCGAGGGCGTAGCCTAACAACACGGACGTTTTGAGGCGAATCATGTTGATGTACTCATCCTCGGTCACGTCCCAGCGGGTTTCAAAATTCATGTCTAACTGCTGTCCCTCACAGACCTCGGCTGCCGTTCGGTTGAAACGCGCCAATATTTGAGGCAGTCGTTCGGGACTTGCGGCGAGCATCAGCTGGTATGCCTGCACGAGCATAACGTCGCCCGAGAGAATGGCCACGTTGGCGTTCCATTTTTCGTGAACGGTGGCTTGGCCACGCCTCAGCGGAGCGCAGTCCATGATGTCGTCGTGCATGAGTGTGAAATTATGAAACACCTCCACCGCAATGGCGGGCTTGAGGAAGGCCCGCCATTGGTCTGTATATAAGGATGCCGACAGCAGGGTGAGCATGGGCCTGAGCCGTTTGCCCCCCAAAGACATAATGTAGCTGATAGGATCGTAAAGTTCGGCGGGGTGTTTGCCGTACTGGGTTGTCTCGATTTCGGTTTGTAGGGCTTTAAATATTTCTTTCGGGTTCATGCAATATTCTTTGCGGCAAAAATACGAATTTTAGTCCCTGAATTAATATTTTGTTCGAGGACTTCATTGAAAAACTCACAGCATCACCAATAACCCTACAACTCGCGCACCCAGATGTTGCGGTAGCTGGTGGGGTTGCCGTGGTCTTGCAGTTTAATGGGGCCGCGCCCGTGGGGGGCAACCGTGGGCAAGCCAACGTAGGGCGTAGATCCACGAATTTCGGTGTGGTTTTGCACAATAATTCCGTTGTGCAAAACCGTGATGTAGGGCGAAAACAACATCTGACCGTCTTTGTTAAAGCGGGGGGCGGTGTATATTACGTCGTAGCTTTGCCACTCGCCAGGTTTGCGACAGGCATTAACGAGCGGCATCTTTTGTTTGTAAATAGAACCCGCTTGGCCGTTGGAGTACGTGGGGTTGTTGTAATTGTCGAGTACTTGTAGTTCGTATATTCCTTGCATAAAAATACCGCTGTTGCCGCGCCCCTGCCCCGTGCCATCTACCACGGCTGGGGTTCTGAACTCGATGTGCAGTTGAAAATCCTCAAATTGTTGCTTGCACTGAATGTCGCCAGTGCCGCCAGCCACTGTCATAGCGCCGTCTTGCAGCGTCCACTTGGGCGCAGACACCCCGTCTTTGGCCATCACCCAGTTGCTAAGGTCTTTTCCGTCAAACAAAACAATTGCATCCGACGGCGCAGTGAGGCCCGATAAAGCAGGGGTGTTTGTGCCCGCAGTTACCACCCTGGGTATGGGACTCCACAGCTCGGTCGATTCGGGGGTTTGCTTGCTTGGTTGAAGCTGGGCGAAAGTGCTTAGAAAAGGAGCAACCAAACACGCCGTAAAAATAATTCTGTGTTTCATCTGATTTGTTTTAAAGGTTCATTCACATTGTAAAATCACAAAGCAATACATTTGCGTATTCTAACGAAAGATACCAAGTTGCTGTTGTTTTTTTGTTGAATATCACGCATTTTATTTTTTCAAAGACTCCACAAATATTTCTAATCTCACTTTGGCATAATTTTTGGTCTTGCACAGACGCATGAGCTAAAATAATCATTTTTGCCTGTCCGAACTCATAAATAAAGATCGAAAGATGAGAAAACGTACACTTTACCCCCGAATTTATGCCGCCCTCAAAAATTATGCCCTGTTTTTATCAGTAGGTATTTTGTTTTTTTTGTACGGCTGTAATACCAAGGAAACTGATCCCACTCCCGCTACCGTTGGTCCTGCTACTTTGGACAAAATAAGTGCCGAACCCGCCACGAAGTGGGCCGACATGACGCTGAGTATGATCCGTCATACGGCTGGATTTTCGCCGCCAGTAGCGGCGCGCGCCATCGGCTACACTGGCCTTACCATGTACGAGGCAATAGTACCAGGCATGGAAACAAGCCAGTCGCTGGCTGGCCAACTGAGCGGGTTGAGCACCCTGCCAAAACCCGAGGCCAATAAGGTGTATGATTGGACTTTGAGTTTAAACGCCGCCCAGTCTTCAATTATTAAAAACATATTTGCCAACACTTCGGACGCCAATAAGGTGACGATCGACTCGCTGGAGAACGCCATCGAAGCCAGTTTCGGCAAAGGCGTACCAGCCGACGTGGCAGAGCGTTCTGCTAAATTTGGGCAGGCAGTTGCAAATGCGATTTTTGAGTGGTCGAAAAAAGACGGTGGCCACGAAGGCTACCTCCGAAACTTCCCTGCGGACTATAAAGTACCCGTGTTCCCAGGTTCGTGGCAACCCACCGAAAATGGAAAAAAAATACCGATGCAGCCTTATTGGGGTAAAAACAGATTGTTTGTAGCCGCCAACGGTACGCTCACATTGCCCCAACCCATTGCGGTTTCTACGGCGGTAACATCACAGTATTTTGCACAGTATTTGGAGGTTTATACCAAAAATAAAGCCCTCACGCAGGCCGACAAAGAAGTGTCAGTTTGGTGGGCCGACGACCCAAGTGAGACTTTCACTCCGCCTGGCCATTCGTACAACTTGGCAAAAATTACCGTAGGTACGGCCAAGGCAGGCTTAGGCAAGGCCGCCGAGACCTTTGCGCGCACGGGCATAGCCGTGGCCGACGCCTTCACTAACTGCTGGAAGTGCAAATATGTTTTCAACAACGAGCGTCCTTATACATTCGTGCGGCGCGCGATTGACCCCGACTGGATACCGTTCTGGCCCGCGCCACCGTTTCCTGGCTTCACGTCGGGGCACGCCACGCAGTCGGCGGCAAATGCCATCGTGTTGGCCAGCTTGTACGGCGACAGCTTTAAGTTCACGGATGTGTCGCACGTGGGCCGCCCCCGCGATGCCAAACGCAACGTAGATTTTAAAGCACGAACCTTTAATTCGTTCTGGGAATCGGCCGAAGAATCGGCGTATTCGCGCTTTTTGGGGGGTATTCATACCCGCCAAGACAACGAAACTGGGCTCGTAGAAGGTCGCCGCGTGGGTCGCAACATCAACGCACTAAAATGGAAAAAATAACGCACTAAAAAGACATTGTATTCATTCCAAGGCTCGGCCAGCCGCCTTTGCTCACTGCAATGGCAGCTGGCCGAGCCTTTTGTTGGGCTAAACTGATGATGGGAATGGTTCTGTTTTTGTCCGAACAACGTGTAGGTAATATTGGGGATCAATAAATTTGTTGGTTTTTATCTTTTTGGCAAAATTATTGATAACAATTACACGAATCGACAACATGGTTCGTTATGCTGACTGAAAAAGCAGTAATTTTGCTATTTCGTTTCGGTCGAAACTATTCCATTTAATAACATCTCAATGCAAAAGTTCAGTATTAAAACCGTGGCGGTGGCACTCTCGATGTTGATCGTGATGAATGCCTGCCAGAAAAAAACGCCTACCAGTTTGCAACCAGGTAAACAAAGCACCAAAACGGGGCTTGCCTACGGAAACGGCAAAAGCAAAGGCGGCAAAAAAGGACTGAAAGACACCAAAGCCGACAATGGTTTTGTGGTGGCAGACTACAAGCAACAAGCCTTGGGGCCCGACCTGGTATTTATAGAAGGTGGCCGCTTTACAATGGGAGCGCTGGAAGAGGACATCCTCAACTCACGCGACGACAGCAAGCGCACCGTCAGTATTCAGTCGTTTTACATGGACGAGACCGAAATTGCCAACGTACACTATTTAGAATACTTGCACGCTATTCAGAAAGATTCATCGGAGGAGTTCTACCGCAAGTCGCTGCCAGACACCACCGTTTGGGCCGATCCGCTTTCGTTCAATGATTCTTACGTGACCTACTATTTGCGCCACCCTGGTTTTAGGATGTACCCCGTGGTGGGCGTGTCGTGGGTGCAAGCCACCGACTATTGCAACTGGCGCACCAACGTGGTGAACGCCAATATGGCGCAGATGGCGCAAGGAAAAACCGCAAAAGCCGCCAAAACTAAAAAGGGCAAGAAGGGCAGTACCGAGGGGGCCGAAACTTTTGTGGCGTCGTCGGGGAGTGGCACTCAGTTCAGACCCGCCGTTGAGTCTGGCTACGTGTTGCCAAACTACCGCCTACCAACGGAGGCCGAGTGGGAGTACGGCGCAATGGCCATGATTGGTACGCAGTACGGCAACGACGAGGCACAAGTGAACCAACGGATATACCCGTGGGACGGTTCGACGATGCGCAATGGCCGCCGTGGACGGCACCAGGGCGAGATGTTGGCCAACTTTAAGCGTGGACGCGGCGACTTCGCTGGTATTGCGGGCCGCGCCAACGACAACAACATTACCACCGCCGAAGTGTATGAGTTTCCGGCCAATGATTTTGGACTGTACAACATGGCGGGCAACGTGAACGAATGGGTGTATGACGTGTACCGGCCGCTGTCGCACCAAACGGTGAGCGATCTGAACCCCGTGCGCCGCGATGGTTTTTTGGATGATGCCAAAAACTACGACAAAAAAGGAAACAACTCCATGGTAGACGACAAGCTGAGGGTTTTTAAGGGTGGTTCTTGGAACGACGTAGCCTACTGGCTCGCCCCAGGCACACGCCGGTACATTGACCAAGATTCGGCCACGGCCACGCTTGGTTTCAGGTGCGCTATGATCTCAACTGGTCGCAACAAATAAATTATTTTTGGTATTTTTAGGCCGAACGGGCAACCATGCTCGTTCGGCCTTGTTTTGTAAAATCGTTTTTGTATCCAAATCAATCTAAAATGAAAAATGTACTTTTGTGTGCTGCCCTGGCTACCCTGGCAGTTGCAGCCAAAGCCCAAACCGAGGGAAAAGAGTTTAGTATTTCGGGCAAGGTTAAGAACCCCGTGGAGAATGGCATGGTTTACTTGGAACTTGCTGGCACTAAACCACTTAAGGCCGTAGATTCGACGCGGATGAACAAAGGAGTTTTTAGTTTTAAGACCAAGGAAACCGACGGAGGGACGTTCTACAATGTTAATATCAGCAACCGGCAGCGCGTGGTTGTGCTGGCCGAAGGCGGCGAAACACTCGAACTAACCGCCGATGGGTTTGACAAAGACAAGAACGGAAAAAAGGGGGTTGGGGTGGTGAGTGGCTCGAAAAACAACGAGTACTACTACAAAATTATGGACTTGTACGAGAACATAGCCGTCAGA
Organism: Cytophagales bacterium; assembly: GCA_013298215.1. GTDB lineage: Bacteria > Bacteroidota > Bacteroidia > Cytophagales > Spirosomataceae > JAAFKE01. The sequence continues at coordinate 29,145 of JAAFKE010000032.1, forward strand.
AATCAAAAACTGCAAGACCGCTACGCCGAAGCCGAAAAGAAAAAGGATGCTGCCGCAATTCAAAAAATAATGAACGAGGGCCAGAGTATGGAAAAAGAAATGGTGAACAGCGTGAAGGCGATGATACCCGAACTGGGCACGTCTTTGGCGGCTTTGTTTGCCACCAATTTTTTGAACGTCGAAAACGACTTTGAAACCATAAACGCGCTGGCCAGTCGCTTCGAGAAACAAAACCCAGATACCAAGCAAGCCAAAATTTTTATCGGAAACATCAAGCGCATTCGCGGGGTGCAGGTGGGCGGCGAGGCTCCCGAGATAAGCCTCAACAACGCCGAGGGCAAGCCCACCAATCTATCGTCGCTGCGCGGAAAGTACGTGCTCATTGACTTTTGGGCGAGCTGGTGCGGCCCCTGCCGCATGGAAAACCCCAACGTGGTGAAAACCTATAACCGATTCAAAGAAAAGGGGTTCGACGTTTTTAGCGTTTCGCTCGACCGCGACAAGGCCGCCTGGCTGAACGCCATCGAGAAAGATGGGTTGGTCTGGAACTCGCACGTGTCTGACCTGAAATACTGGCAGTCGGCAGCGGCACAACTCTACGGTGTGAACGCCATCCCAGCTACTTTTTTGTTGGATAAAGAAGGTAAAATTATCTCCAAAAACTTGCGCGGCGAAGCATTGGAACAAAAATTGGAGGAGTTAATGAAATAATGTGGAAGCTGTACATCAAACATTTCAAAGGCCACCTGACGCTCGAACGCGGCCTGTCTGATAACTCCATTGAAGCCTACCTGCGCGATGTTACAAAACTGCACCAATACCTCGAACTCAACGCCGACACCACCGCGCCCGAAGCCCTAACGGAGGAACAGGTACTGGGCTTTTTGCAGTACCTCAACCAGTTGGGTCTGGCGGCGCATTCGCAGGCCAGGATATTGTCGGGGTTGAAGAGTTTCTATAAATATTTGCTCCTCGAAAATACCGTGCAAACCGACCCAACGCAGCTCATCGAGGCACCGCAGTTGGGCCGCAAACTGCCCGACACGCTGGCCTACCCCGAAATTGTCCAAATACTCGACGGCATCGACCTCTCGGCTCCCGCTGGCCCGCGCAACCGCGCCATGATCGAGGTGTTGTACAGTTCGGGGTTGCGGGTAAGCGAGCTGCTCGACCTGCAGATAACCAACTGTTATTTCAAAGATGGATTTATTAAGGTGATGGGCAAGGGCAACAAAGCCCGCCTGGTTCCCATTGGAAGCGATGCCATTAAGTTCACCGAAATTTTTATTGAAAACTTCCGTAGCCAAATCGAACCCCAAAAGGGCCACGAGGACTACATTTTTTTGAACCCGCGCGGCAAACAGCTGTCGCGGGTCATGGTTTTTTTGGTCATCAAAGAGGCCACCGCGCAGGCGGGTATCGACAAAAAAGTGAGTCCGCACACTTTCAGGCACTCTTTTGCTACGCACCTCATTGAGGGCGGGGCAGACCTGCGGGCGGTGCAAGAAATGCTCGGCCACGAGTCTATCACGACCACCGAAATTTATACCCACCTCGACCGCGACTACCTCCGTCAGATCATCACCGATTTTCATCCCCGCGCCCGACGGGTCGTAAGGTCTTATTAATCAGCGCTTTTGCCTCCCGTAAAATAGTGTTCGGGTTGCTTGAAAAGAATATTAAAAGAGGTCATGCTGCCATAAATTCGGGTAATGTACTGCTGCATATTCACCTTGTCTTCGTCGTCTAAGGCGCTGGCATTGAGCCGCTGTTCGAGCACGCGAAGCCGGTCGCGCATCATTACTATTTTATGAAAAAAGGCATCGATGGGGATCTCTTTCGATGCCAAGTCGCTGCGGCCTGGCCTCAGAATCATCTTGCCGCCTTTCCACTTGTCGCCCAGTGGCACCACTTCGGTGAGGTCGGCCCATTTTTGCAACACCCGGCTCAGTGTCACCTCCACGTCGAACATACTTACGGTGTCTCCGTCGAGTTCGATGGCTTCGATGATCTGCAGCGGTGCATCGATTTTAATAACCTTCACCCCCTCTTCGACAAACGAAATGGTGTATCCAGTCGATTTTAGATTAATTACTACGCCAATTCCAAAAACATCGTGTCTAATGCGTGACCCAATTCCAAGCAAGTTCGTACCCATATTTGTAAGCATTCGGTTGTTTATTTCGGTGGGGTCGTCCTACCCCAGAAAACAGATTTTCAATAATCATGCCATTTTGCCCTGCCCAGCTAATTATTAAATGCGGGTAAATCCATTTTTCGATTGTATTTTTGTGGGTAGGTTTTAGAAATAAAAACACCAAGCCCATCAGTCTCAAAGTGCATCCACGCCGATGTTCAATCAAACCAATGTAACCATGAAGTTCTCTCGCATACTTATTTTTAGCTTCTTTGTTTTCTCGATCTCTGGCTGCATAAAAACCGCCGTGGTAAGCGAGGAGGAGACGCAAATTGCCACCAACGAGACCAAAATTAAAGAATATGTGTTGGCCCGAAAATTAGACATTACCCGCGCCACCAACGGGTTGTACTACGCCATTACCAAGAAAAATCCCGCTGGCCGCGCCCCCAAAGTGGGCGAAGAACTGGCGTTTCACTACGTGTTTTCGGACCTTAATGGCGTAAAATTAGACAGCACCGAACGGTTGAAGAACGACCCACTGGCCATTCCGATTGGCGTTGGTTTGGTAATTGAGGGCTTGGAGCAAGGGCTCGCACTGCTAAAAGAGGGCGAAAGTGCCACGCTGCTGATCCCGTTTTATTTGGCATTCGGCAACCAAGCCCGCACCAACCTACCCGCCTACTCGCCCATTCGTTTCGACGTGGAGGTGGTCAAGGTCAGGAGCGAAGACGAGCAAATTGAGGACTACCTAAAAGCCAAAAAAATATTGCCGACCGAAAAAACCGACACTGGCCTGCGCTACGTGCGCACCACGGCGGGCACGGGCGCGGCGGTGGCCAAGGGGCAAACCATAAAAGTAAATTACGCGGGAAGGATACTGACCGACCGGGAGTTTGACAAAGGCTCGTTTGAGTTTGTGCTCGGGGCCAATGCCGTGGTGAGGGGTTTCGACGAGGGCATTGCCAAGATGAAAATTGGCGAAAAAGCCACCCTCATCTTCCCGTCGGCGTCGGGCTACGGCGCGGCCGGAAGCGTGGACAACAACACGCGCACCTACCGAATTTTGCCCTACGCGCCGCTTATATTCGACGTAGAAGTGGTGAGCGTCAGATAATCGTCGTCTGGGCTTATCCACTTGATCGTCAGACCATTGCGCTCCATGCTCCTAAAAAAAGTCATTTGGCGTTTGGCAAATTGGTGAATGGCAACCTCCAACTGGCTCGCCATGGTTTGGTAGTTGAGCGAGCCTGTTAGGTATTGGGTAACGAACTTGTACTCTAAGCCATAAAAAATGAGCCTTTCGGGCAACACCCCGCCGTTGAGCAGCCGTTGTACCTCTTCGATCAGTCCGTCTTGGAGGCGTTGGTGCAGCCGCTGGCTAATTTTTTGGCGGCGAATTTGGAGCGGCACGTCAATTCCAAAAACCTCAAACTCAACTTTCTGGGCCCCATTTTGCGGGGAAGGCAGCGAATTGTGTTGCAAAAAAACACCAATCTCAATGGCCCGAATGAGCCGTTTTCGGGTCGAGGTGTCGGCCTTGGCGGAATAGATCGACGGCGTAGCTTCAAAAATAGCCCGTAAGTTTTGGTCGGTCTCGCCGTCGAGCTCGTGGCGCAGCGGCGGGTTGGTTGGCACGGCCGTGAACTCGAAATTTTGTAAAACCGCCTGCAAGTACATTCCAGAACCCCCGCACAAAATAACGCGCTTTTTTTGGTTGGTAATGTGGCGGTAGGCCCGCCAAAAATCTTCCTGAAATCGCTGCACGTTGTAGTCCTCCCCCGCCTCCACAACGTCGATGAGGTGGTGGTTAATCACCTGGCCGTCGGTTCGGTACTCGTCCAAATCTTTTCCCGTGCCAATGTCCATGCCGCAATACACCTGCCGCGAGTCGGCACTAATAATTTCGGCGTTGAGTTGCTTTGCCCACCGCACCGCCAGTTTGGTTTTGCCGCTGGCTGTCGGGCCCAGTATCACGATCACGCTGTTGTTCATACCTTCGCTGGTGCGCTCAGGCACTGTTGCAGCATTTTTTCGTAGCCAGGGGCTTTTAGTTTTTTACCAATAAAAACAATCCTGCTCACGCGCTCTTCGCCTTCGGCCCAGTGCGGGCCGCCTTCGATCGATAGGTTTCGGCCAACCGACTGCACCACAATTTTCTGAGATTTGCCCGCCACACTCAAAATTCCCTTCATGCGGTAAACGCCCACGGCCTGAAACACCAAAAAAGCAGTGAGGCGGTTGCTGAAAAGGTCAAGATCGAAGGCCTCGCTGAACCTAAAACTGAGCGAAACAATGTCGCCGTGTGCGTGGTGATGGTGGCGGTGTTCCGCAGTGGCTTGCATTGGCTCGGGCACGCGCGTGCGCTCGGTGGCAAAGGCTTCGGCGATGGGGTACTGGCCCTGGCTGCCGATTAGAATTAGGGCAAACGGATTGATGCCTTCGAGAATGGTTTTGAGCTTGGGGAGGTAGTCGGGCGCAACGCCGTCGGTTTTGTTGATAATTATTACGTCGCTAAACGAAATTTGTTTGATGGCCTCGGCGGTGTCGCGGAGTTGGTCTTCGAGTAATTGGGCATCTACGAGGCAGATAACCCTTTTTAGTTCGAAGGCACGCCCCACCGAGGCATCGGCCAAAAAGGGCAGGGCCACCCCGGCGGGGTCGGCAATGCCCGTGGTTTCGATGATAAGCTCGCCGAAGGAGTCGCGGCGTTTGTGCAACTCCGTCAAAATCTCGTACAGATTGTCGTTGAGCGTGCAACACAGGCAACCGTTGTTCATCTCGATGAGGTCGCCGTCGGAGCGGGTAATGAGCTCATTGTCAATATTTTCTTGGCCAAATTCGTTTTCGATGATGGCAAACTTGCGGTCTGATTGGTGCGCCAAAACGGCGTTTAAAAAGGTGGTTTTTCCCGCTCCGAGAAAGCCCGTTAAGATTGTAACTGGTTTTGGCATATTGGTAGTTGGTGTAAATAATTACAAAGCACATCTGATAATGGCCTTGCTTTGACGGACTTCTCGTTTGCTAAAAGTAAAAAGAATCTTCAAAATTTCAAAGGTTCGTTCGCAGACTCCGTGGGTAGATTGTAAAGACAAAGCAATGAAAGCAAAATATATAAATCCATACACCGACTTCGGTTTCAAAAAGATATTTGGCGAGGAGGCCAGTAAGCCACAACTTATTGACTTCTTAAACTCGTTGTTGCCCGAAAAAAATAAAATCGTTACGCTGACTTTTAAAAACAACGAGCAACTCGGAGCAACTGAGATAGACCGAAAGGCCATCGCTACGGCGACCCGTTATGACATTTATTGCGAAAACGACAGGGGAGAAAGATTTATCGTAGAACTACAAAAAGCAAAGCAAAACTATTTTAAGGAGAGAACCATCTATTATTCAACCTTCCCAATCAGAGAGCAAGCCGAAAAAGGAGAATGGAAGGGTCCGACCCCTCGGTATAGCTTAACAGCCGTTTATTGCGTTGGAATTTTAGACTTTACTTTCGACGATTATGAAACTGAATCTGAACGAGGTGAGCATTTGCACACAATAAAACTCAAAAACCAACATGGCAAGGTATTCTACGATAAACTGAGTTATGTTTATTTGGAAATGCCCAATTTTGCCAAAACGGAGACCGAATTAGAAACTCGTTTGGACAAGTGGCTGTATTTTATCAAACATTTGGAGGACTTCCAGGACATCCCAGCTATTTTTTCGGACGAAGTATTTGAACAAGCTTTTGAGAAAGCCGAACTATCAAAACTCGGGCAAACCGATCTTAACAAGTACGAAAATAGCTTAAAAGTTTACAGAGATTATAAAAATACAATCGATACGGCTTTTGATGAGGGGAAGATTGAAGGAAAAATTGAAGGGAAGATTGAAGGGAAGATTGAAGGGAAAATCGAAATCGCTAAACAAGCAAAGCAAATGGGACTTTCGACCGCTGACATAGCAAAACTAACGGGACTATCAGAAGAAGAGATTAAGAAACTCTAAAAAAAGCCCTTTGCCCAACACCGTCGCCCGCCTACACACCCTCCACAATCCTGATCTCCTCCTCCGTTAGCTCGTAGAGTGCGTATACCAATTGGTCGATTTGAGCTTCTAAATCTGACGTGTCGGCTGATGGGTTTTGTTTCAGTGATATGATATTGTCATACAATTCAATAAACGGTTTCATTTCTTCTGCTTCAAGTTTTATTATAGGAATCGAATCAAAATATTCACCAAACCATTTTATTCCATCAGTACCCCAAATAACAGAGCCAAGTTTAAAATAAAAAAAAGTTAATTTTGAATTTAATAGTGAGCAATAATATTGCAAATTTTTACCAGTCGCAAATGAAGTACTATCAATTGAGTATTCCTTTTTAGTACTAATTGCAAATGAGTTGATCGAAGAAAGCCTTGTCCAAATAAGCTTCTCGTCTTCAAACGAATCGTAGTATGAACATTTTCTCAATTCAAACCATTTTTTCATTCCTTTGCTAGCTTCATATACATTCTCAAGTTCTTTCTTGTTCTCAAGTAAGTAATCGTAAATGTCTGGATAATCCCTTATATTGACTCCTGTTTTCGTAAGTATAATGTAGTTATTGAAGTTTTTTACTTCATATCTTTTAATTTCAGCACCTTTCAAAACTGGTTTGATAATCTCAGAGTTTTTTAAATTCTTAGAAATTAATTTATCTCCAACTTCTTTAGGGATTATAAAAATACTGTTTGCTCCTGTTGTAACTCCCCTATTGATTTTAATATCATCAACTTGTGAAAGTGAAATTGATTTACTTCTAATTTTATATTTTAAATCAAGTATTTTGTTGTCACCGAAAACCCACTGCTCTTCACCAAAATATTTCTGATTTGTGTTACTGTTTAAATTTAGAGAAGATGTTCCAAGTGCTTGAGCTAATTTAAGATCATTGAGTTGAATTGCGGTGAACTTATTATCATCTTTTGCAAGCTCTTTTGTCAAAGAAATAATTATAGTGCCAACATTTGCCTCATCAAATATATCAACATTGTTGAAATTAATTAGGGCGAGTAAATTAAAATTAGACAAAAACCCTCTTGTACTTAAACCATAATTTGTATTACAAAAACGGTTTGATGTTATAAATGATAAAACCGCATTTTGTCTTAAGATTTCAATGGATTTTTCAAAAAATAGTGAGTAAATATCACCTGTTCTTTCAAATACTTTGAACGATTTAAAATAATCGCTATTGCTAAATCCGCTGTACTGAATTTGAATATACGGCGGGTTCCCAATCACTACGTCGAAACCCACAAAATCGCCATCGTCGTTTAGCACTTCGGGAAACTCGAAGCGCCACTCAAAGGCATTTTCGTAGATTTTGTTGGTTTTTATCTCTTCAATTTCGGCTTCAAGTTTTTTGGTTTCTTCGGTTAGTTGAGCTACTTTTTTGTTCCAATCGGCTTTTCCCTTTTTGCCCATTTCAAAAATTTGGGTCTGCATGGTCTCTTTAAACAATTCGCCCGAAAGTTTGCGCAACTTCTTGACTTTGGGGTCACTATTAGAAATTTTACTCCTAAAATCGGCTTTAATGTCGGCAATGAGCCGTTCCATTTCTCTTTTTTGTTCCTTGCTTTCAGCGTTTCGGTAGGTATCAACGGCAATCCGGTACGTATCAATGCTCCATTTTCCCTTGCTTTTTGCCAATGCTTGGCTCAAATCAGCGTCAATCGCAAAACGGCTCACCAACGAGTTGCCGCATTTTATGTTGATGTCGATGTTGGGGAGCGTTTGAAGCCCCCCAACCGCTACGGCGGCCCGGGCCAAAGGGGGAGTATTGGAAACTCCCCCTCTGGGGGCGGGGGGGCTCTGGCAGTAATAGGCGTTTTTCAAAAGTTCAATCCACAGGCGCAAACGGCAAATTTTCACCGAGTTGGGGTTAATGTCCACCCCAAAAAGGCAATTTTCGATAATGGTCTGCTTCTCATGAAAAAGCGTTTCTTGCACGCGCTGGCTTTCTTTGCTGGTTGGGTTGTAGTCAAACAACTCGCCGTCCTCGTCCGTCACCACCAGTTCGTCGTTCACCACCTCCACCTCGTAGCGGTGCAGCGATTTTCCTTCTCGATCGGCTAAAATCTTCAAATCGTTTTTTACGGCAATCATTTCATTGAGCGCCGACACCAAAAAGTGCCCCGAACCCACGGCGGGGTCGCAAATTTTGATGCTATTGATTATTTCATTGGCTTTCTTTCTGGAAATTTTTTGAGGAATCAGTTCATATATATCTTCAATCGTGCCAATCTTACAATCAGGAAAATCCTGGTCAAACTTCTGCACCACCGCTTTGCGAATCGTTTCGCGGCACATGTACATCGTAATGAACCCTGGCGTAAAAAACGACCCGTCTTTATAGCCGTTTATTTTTTCAAAAATCAAACCCAGCACCGACGCGTTTATCAACGATTTGTTTTCTTCCTGGATCTCTTCCGAGCCCTCGCTGGCAAAGTCGTAGGCGTTCAGAAACTCAAACAAATAGGCCAGCGTGTTCAAATTTCCCGTTCGCCGCTTGCCCTGGTCGTTTTTGAGCACCGTACCCGCAACCACAGGAATCGTTTTGTCGTCTTTCAAGTTGCTGATAAACAGCATTGTTTGTTCCATTTCGGTGGGCTCAAACAGCGAACTGTTTAGGTACGGCACTTTTTCAAAGGCGCGTTTCACGTCCTGGTTTCGGTCGTCGTATTTGCGCGCCAACACCTGAAAAAACAAACCGTTCAGGTCGTCATAGTTCCTTATTTTGTCAATGTTCAGGAACGAGTACGCAGGGTCGCCTTTGTGGTAGGTAATGAGTTGGGCCTCCAACAGTTTGAGAAACAAAATTCGGTTTATCCAGGTAATGCTCAGTTCGAGCCCGACAGTAAACAGGCGTTCTTGCTGCGTGCTTCCGTATTGGCTGGGTCGGTCGAGGCGGTTTATTTTGTCCAAACTGTCGAGCTGAATAATGGCATCCTCCAAAATACTCCCCGAATTTCGCTCGCCCTCTTTGTTGCGTTCGATCAGTTTTTTGCCCCCGTCTTTGGTTTCGGTCAGGCCAATAATGTGGAGCAACTCGCTGTAAAAACGTTTGTCGAGGCTGTTGCTATCGTTGGCAAAGGGCAGTTTTAGCAAGTGCTCGGGCGACAGAATTTTGAAAAGCGCAATCAGCAAATTATCGTCGGCCTTGTCGGCGTTGCGCAGTGGGTTTTGGTAGTCTTGCAGGTTAAAGTACGTAAACTCAATCTCCGTTTGCAGGCTGGCAATGTAAGGTTCGGCAATTTGTTTGTAGAAAAACTCGGTGCTGGTGTCGGCCAACCGCCTGCCTTCAAAGTCAGTAAATTGCTTGACAAAGTTTTTGTTTTGGGCAAAAAGTCGCTCAAAAACCGTCGCGTCAAAAATAAACCATTCGTTTACGTTGGTGGCTATGAGTTGTTTTACTTCGAGGTTTTTGTGGGTAATCCGCTCCCGCAAATAATACAGCACCAATTCGTGAAACGCCTTAACGTTCAGTTTTTTGATACTCATCATGTCCGATTTTTCGCTCGGTCTTTTGGTTTCAATAATTACTCCAACCGCGCTGCTTGCGTTGTTGCCAACGTGAATAACAAGGTCGTTTCGGCCTTTGGTATTGATAAAATGGTTTGGATCGTAGTACGTTTTCTTTAAAAAGTCGATGACCAAATTTTTATGAAACTCCTCCGATTCGAGATCGTTAATGCCGTCGAGCAGTTGGATGAGGTTCGTCTTGAAAGCCTCAATTTCGGTTCGGTTGGGCTTTACTTTCAAAAAGGCTTTGTTGAGTGCCTTTCTTGGTTTCAACGGTTTTATTTCCATGTACCCCTGGTAGGTTTATTTGTGGGCTGCTAAGGTACTTTTTAATGTCCAAAAACCCGTCGTACCGCCGCCTCATCCCCAAAATATTCTCTGAACGACGGTAGAACAACCGAAAAAGTGACTCGAAATACTACTCCAACCACCCCCAAAACTAAAGAAAACAAGCCAGAACTCTCCCAATATATTTTTGGCAAAACAGCGGCCTTTATTTATATTTGTTCGGAAGTACCTTCGGTGATTCCCAAAACTGAAGACTCCCCCATCCACAAAACATTACGCGTTCGATACCCATGAAAATCAGATTATCCATGAAAAAAAGCTACTCCCTACTCGTCGTATTGCTGACCTGGCACGGCGTTTTTGCCCAAAAACAACCGAAAAAAAACCTTGAAAACATTCCCGCCGCCCAAGAAATAGCCCCCACGAGCGCCTCCGAAAGGCTAGCGGGTTTTGAGGAACGAAAGAAAATGGAGGCCGCTTCGCTGGTCAAAAACGTGGCGTTCAGGAACGTGGGACCCACAGTGATGGGCGGCCGCGTGGTAGATATTGAGGTGAACCCCGCCAACACCAACGAGTTTTACGTGGCCTACGCCAGCGGCGGCCTCTGGAAAACCGAAAACAACGGCAATTCTTTTGTGCCCGTATTCGACAATGAGGCCGTGATGACCATCGGCGACGTGGCCGTAGATTGGCGCACCCAAACGCTGTGGGTGGGCACGGGCGAGAACAACTCGAGTCGCTCGTCGTATGCGGGCGTGGGCATCTACAAAAGCACCGACAACGGCAAAACGTGGCAACACCTACCTGGCTTAGACGACACCCACCACATTGGCGCGTTGGTGCTACACCCCACCGATGCCAACGTGGCTTGGGTGGCGGCGGTGGGGCATTTGTACTCTGCCAACGCCCAGCGGGGGATATTTAAAACCACCGACGGCGGCAAGACCTGGAAAAACACCCTTTTTATTGACACCCAAACGGGGGCAATTGCCCTGAAAGCCGACCCGACCAACCCCCAAATTTTGTACGCTGCCACCTGGCACAAACAACGCCGCGCCTGGAACTTTGTGGAGGGCGGTGGCACGTCGGGCATTCATAAAAGCACCGACGGCGGCCAAACTTGGCAATTAATATCGGCCACGGGCAGTGGTTTTCCGCAGGGCGAGGGAGTGGGGCGCATCGGGCTGGCCATCTACGACAAAAACCCGCAAATTGTTTACGCCATTGTGGACAACTCTAACACCAAACCAAAGAAAAACGACAGCCCCGAGGCCAACAAACTCAGCAAGGCGCAGTTGGAGCGGCTGTCGAAAGACGACTTTTTGAAATTGACCGATGCCACCCTCAACGAATACGTAGAAACCAACGGTTTTGCCGATAAATACACCGCCAAAAAACTGAAAGAAATGGTGGCTGGCGGCAAAATTACGCCCCTTGATATACTCAACCACACCGACGATGCCAACAGCCGCCTCTTTAGCAAGCCCATTGTGGGGGCTGAGTTGTACCGCTCCGAAAACGGCGGACAGACCTGGCAGCGCACCACCAACGAACCCCTCGAAAACTTGCATTATACGTATGGGTATTATTTTGGACAAGTTTGGGTGGCTCCCCAAAACGACAAAAAGGTGGTGATTGCGGGCGTTCCGATGCTCAAATCGGAGGATGCGGGCAAGACTTGGCGGAGCATGGACGGCGACGATATGCAGGGCAACGTCCACGCCGACCACCACGCCTGCTGGTTTGACCCCGCCAACGCCAACCATTTTATGATTGGCAACGACGGAGGCATAAACATTACGTATGACAACGGCGCCACCTGGGCCAAAGCCAATACGCCCGCTGTGGGTCAGTTTTATTACGTAAACACCGACAACGCCAAGCCTTACAACATCTACGGCGGCCTGCAAGACAACGGCGTTTGGGTTGGCCCAAGCACCTATCGGGCAGGCTACGGGTGGTACGGGCGCGGCCAGTATCCCTACAAAATGCTCCTCGGCGGCGACGGAATGCAGGTGCAAATTGACCCGCGCGACAACGCTACGGTTTACACGGGTTTTCAGTTTGGCAATTATTTTAGGATCAACAAAACAACGGGCGAAAGCCGCGCATTGGTTGTGCCCGAAGAGCTCGGAGAGGCCAAACTACGCTGGAACTGGATGTCGCCAATTTTAATATCTAAGCACAACCCCGATATTATCTATTTTGCCTCCAACCGCTTTCACCGAAGCATGAACAAAGGCGATGATTTTAAAACGCTCTCGGCCGATTTGACCAACGGGCCAAAGCAGGGAGACGTGGCCTTCGGAACGGTGACGACGATTGACGAATCGGCACTGAAATTTGGGTTGCTCTACGCTGGAACCGACGATGGACTGCTGCACATGAGCCAGGATGGTGGTTATAATTGGTCGAACGTGTCGGCGGGCTTGCCAAAAAACTTGTGGGTGGTGCGCGTTGTGGCATCTAACCACCAAGAGGGCACGGTCTATGTGGCCCTGAACGGCTACCGCGACGACCATTTCAAAGCCTACGTTTTTGCCTCGACAAACTACGGAAAAACGTGGCGGAGTATCAGCGCCAACCTGCCCGACGAACCCGTGAACGTGGTAAAAGAAGACCCAAAAAATGCCGATGTTATCTACGTCGGCACCGACCACGGCCTGTACGTGAGTTTGAACCAAGGAACAAGCTACCAAAAAATGTCTAACGGCCTGCCCGCCGTGGCTGTTCACGATGTGGTTGTGCATCCGCGCGACAACGAGCTGGTGGTGGGCACGCACGGGCGGTCTATCTACGTGGGCAACGTGGAGCACCTCCAACAAATGACCGACTCGCTGTTGGCCAAAGAACTGCACTGGTTTGCGCCCAAGAGCACCACCGCCAGTTTGGCCTGGGGCCGCCTCCGCGACAAGTACCGCAAAGCTCCCGAGTGGAAAACCGAGTTTACCTATTACACCAAAACAGCTGGCAACGTCACTGTTAAGCTATTGGCCAATAACAATTTAACACTTAAAACCTGGAGCGCCGCCGCCAACGCGGGCCTGAATTATCTCGCCTACGATTTTTCGGTAGATACAACCGTTGCCCGAGATTACGAGAAATATTTGAACGAATCTCGCAAAAAAGACGAGCGCGAAATTGCCCTCAAAATAGCCGACGACCAAAAAATGTACATTGCACCAGGTACGTACAAATTGGTTTTAGAAAATAGCAGTGGCACCAAAACCACGGTGGCCTTTGAGGTGAAAGCCCCCGAACGCCGCCCGCGCCGAACGGTGGCTTTTGCTGGCCCAGACGACCTGGAAGAATGGCGCGAGGAAAATGAGGAGGAAGAAAAAAAATAAACTCAAAACAACAAAACGCAATGAACCCCACCATTGAAGAATTACACCAACCCGAAAAATTTGAACTCATTGAAGCCCTGCACCTGGACAAAATGAATGAGTTTCTGATGCGCGAAATGGGCATGAGCAGCCCAAAAGCTGGTACTAAACCCAAAACGAACTGGGTCGGCATCGTTGCGCTGGTGGCAATTGGGGGCATTTGTGGTTTTGTTGGCTACAAGTTTGGTGCTAATCTGGCGGCGGGTGGCAAACTAAACTACAACCCAGGTGTGCAGCTTGGCGCGGCGCTTTTGTTTATGTTTGTAGTGCTTTTGCCCGTCCATGAGGCAATACACATGCTGGTTTTCAAACAGTTGGGTGCAAAAAATGTGGGCTTTGGGTGGTCCAAAAAGAGTCTGATCGTGTATGCCTACGCCCAAAAATTTGTGATGACCCTCCAACAAAACGCCTACGTGGCCGTCATGCCCTTCGTAGTTATTAGCCTTGGCTTGGTGGTTGGGTGGCTCGTTGCGCCTCAATGGTCTTTTTTCTGGGGTTGCGCACTTTTTTTGCACACCACTGCCTGCATCGGCGACTTCGTTTTGATTCGGTATTACTTCAAAAACAAACCCGACACCCTATACACCTACGACGATATTGAGGGCCAAAAGATGTCCTACTTTTTTGTTGCAAAGAAGCAAACGTCTTAGCCCTCGGTGGGCAACCAAAAACAATCTTTACATTTACTGACACCTCAGACCAAAGAAATTGATGACTGACAAAATTGAAATCATAGACTACGACGAAAAATATCAAACGGCTTTTAGAGAACTGAACGTCGAGTGGATCTCGAAGTACTTTAAGATGGAAGCTGCCGATTTTAGGGCCTTAGACAATCCACAAGGCTACATTTATGACCGAGGTGGGCACATATTGGTGGCATTATTGAACGCCGAACCAGTGGGCGTGTGTGCATTAATAAAAATGGACGACCCTACCTATCAATTTGAATTGGCAAAAATGGCAGTTTCGCCGAAGGCACAAGGGAAAAAAATAGGCTTACTTTTGGGGCAGGCAATCGTA
>JAAFKE010000033.1 GCA_013298215.1 Cytophagales bacterium
ATAGAAGACATCAAAAACAACGTTGTCTATAAAAACGCCTTCGAGTGGCGGTTTGAGTTTCCCGAAGTGCTCAACGACGACGGCGATTTTGTGGGCTTCGACGTGGTGATTGGAAACCCGCCGTATATGCGGGTGCAGGACATTGAAAAAACCCAGCCCCAACAAAAACTGCTCTACGAACAAATCTACCGCTCGGCAAAAGGTGCTTTCGATTTGGCAAACTTGTTTTTTGAGTTGGCCATTAATATTGCCAAAACCTCGGCCAGCAACGCCTACATATTTCCGCACAAATTTTTGAACACCGACAGCGGAACGGCCTTCCGCGACTATTTGACCGAGGGGAAATACATTGATAAATTGGCGCACTTTGGGGCCAACATGATTTTTGATAATGCCGATACCTACACTTGCATTGCGCTGTTTAGCAAAACCCAAAACGACGGAATACGCTTCCAACGCTTTCCGTTTAAGGCCAATTACAAAGAATTGATTTTTGAGGAAACCAATTTTCAGTTCCTTTCCTATGAAAGCATCAAAAATGCCGCTACAATCTACGGAGCCAACAACTGGATTTTGTTTGACAACGAAGTGGGTTTTAGAACATTTGAAAAAATATACCAACAAAAAGCCTCCATCAAAACCAAGTTTGAAGACATATTTCAGGGCATTGCAACCAGTAAAGACGACCTATACGTACTGGAAGTGTTGGCCGAAACTGAAAATGCTTATCAAGTAGTTGTACCCATTGATAATCAGACTATTGAAGTAGAAAAACAATTCTTTAAGCCCTTTTTGATGGGCAAAGAAGTCCAGCGTTTTGGCATGTTGCAGCCCAAACGAGTAGTGTTTTTTCCATATCAGTTGGATAATAATTTGGAGATTGTTTCAGAAAACGAGCTACAAGTCCATTTTCCGCTCACGCACCGTTATTTGATGCGTTACGAGAAAGAGTTCAAAAAACGAGAAAACGGAAAAGCCGCAAAAATGAAATGTTGGTACGCTTACATTTACCCAAAAAACCTCAACAAATTTGAGCAGCCAAAACTTTCGAGCATGGAAATATGCGCCAACCACCCCAACGTTACGCTCAACTTGGATAATTTTTATCATTCGACAACCGTGTACAGTTGGGTAAAAAAGGAGGAAACCCCAGAAGACTACAAATATTTTTTGGCTATTATAAATTCAAGCCTAATGTGGTGGTTTTTGAAAAACACGGGTGACACCTTGCAGGGCGATGCCCGAAGATTTAAAACCAATTATCTGAATCCTTTCCCGTTGCCCGCCGCCATCTCCGCCGCCGAGCAGCAGCCCTTTATTGATTTGGTAGATAAAATTTTGCTGGCCAAGCAATCCAACAATTCAACAACCGATTTAGAGGCTCAAATAGACAATTTGGTATTTGAATTGTATGGCCTCACGGCGGCGGAAGTGGCCGTGGTGGCGGGTGAGCAGCAAAGTACCACTATTTAATTCGCACGTTTAGGTGCGTTTCACTGGCAGGAACATGAAATTTTTGTATAACATCGGCATTTATCTTTATCAATTCGGGCTGCGGTGTGCCGCGCCGTTTCATGCCAAAGCGCGGGCGTGGGTACGGGGGCGGCAAGGGCTTTTTGAACGAATAAAATCCGACTTTCAAACTGACAGTCAGGCAGATACGGCTTGGTTTCACGCCGCTTCTTTGGGCGAGTTTGAACAAGGCCGCCCAGTCATTGAGGCGTTTCGGGGGCGTTATCCAGGGTATCGGATTGTGCTTACTTTTTTCTCTCCGTCGGGATACGAAATTCGTAAGCACTACGCTGGCGCAGATTTTGTTTACTACCTGCCCGCCGACACGCCCGCCAACGCGCGCCAGTTCGTAGACCTGGTTTGCCCCAAGGTCGTTTTTTTTATTAAGTACGAATTTTGGCACAATTATTTGTCCCAACTTCACGCTCGGCAAGTTCCTACGTTTAGTATTTCGGCTATTTTTAGGGCCGACCAAGTCTTTTTTGGCGCATCAATCGGCCGTGCGGGCCAACCCCTATTTTTTCCTTGGAACCGTTTTTTTCAAAGTACCCTGCGCAACTTCACCCACCATTTTGTGCAAAACCAAGCGTCGGTGCGGCTGCTCAACGGCATCGGCATAGACAACACGACCCTGGCCGGCGACACGCGTTTCGACCGGGTGCGCCAACTGGCCGAGGTGCGCCAGGCGGTTCGGCTGGTGGCCGATTTTTGCCACGCGCAGCCCGTTTTGGTGGTCGGCAGCGCCTGGGACGCTGACTTGAAAGTACTCATTCCGTTCTTGAATTGTTTTGCCGAACCGCTCAGGGTTATTGTTGCCCCGCACGAAATTGGGGCCGAAGAAATAGGGCGTTGGCAAAAACAACTGCACGCCAAAAGCATAAAATACTCCGAAGTGGTTCATAATCAGGCCATCGAAGCCGACGTTCGGGTGTTGTTCATCGATAACATCGGCTTGCTGTCGTCGCTTTATCAATACGCCCAATTTGCCTACATCGGCGGCGGGTTTGGCAAGGGCCTACACAATATTTTGGAGGCCGCCACCTTCGGACTTCCACTTTTTTTTGGGAACAAAAACTACCAAAAATTTCAGGAAGCCAACGATCTCATTGCGGCGGGCGGTGCCTTTTTGGTTGAGGACACGCCCGAGTTTACCCAACTTTTTGGCGCGCTCTACCAAGACAAAGCACTGCAACAGACCCTCCGCGCAACCAACCAGGCTTACGTAGAAAACCACACGGGCGCCACCCAGACGATCTTAGACCTTGCTGGGCGCTGGCTCTAATCTTTCACGCTGCCCAGGGCCAGCATCCGAACCATCCAGTCGGGCAGCGGGCGCTGGTGTGTTCGATTTTTTAGGTTTAGGTACAACCCCAATTTTTTTAGAATGGGCACTTTGTGGGTTTCTACAAACTCGATGAGCGTGCCGTCGGGGTCTTCTACGTAGGCAAAACGCCCAGCGGCTTGGCCCATGTCGAAAGAGTCGGCACTGTCGATCGTAAACCCAAAGCCAGTCTCCGCGCAGCGTTTTTTGAGTTCGTCCATGTCAAGTGCGTCGAAGCAAAGATGGATAAAACCGAGGTCGCCCCAAAGACGGTTCTCAAACACTTTACGTGGCTCATAATCAAGGGCTTGAATCAATTCTATTTGAATATTGCCCAATAATTTGCTGAATGCTCCGCGCGGTTGCAAGTTTTTTTGCAGCAGTACACGCCTAAATTTTTCGTTAGATAGCGACCCAAAATCATCGAAATAACCCGTTTCGTCGAACACCACCTGGTCTATTCCCAGCACGTCGCGGTAGAACTTCATCGATTCGTTGATGTTGCTCACCCCGATGCTCACGCCCGCCACGCCGCCCGTGGGGCGGCCGTTGGGTCTAAACCACGACGCGTCAGTGACCATTTCAAAGGCGTTTCTGGCAGGGTCAGAAAACCTAAAATAGGGTGCGCCGTTGGGCATTGTGAGCATAGCCGAAACTACAGTCGAAGCAGTTTTTAGGTGCTGGTGGGCGGCTTCTATCTGCGGAGTTTTTATTTTAATGGCCAAAATACCAAGGTCGCCCAGACGCGGCACAAATGCACAGGCTTGGGGTTGGCGGCTGGTAAATTGCCAGATTTCGAGACCGCCGCCGCCAGCCATGTTGAGTGCCATCACAGCGTGGCGCGACTCCACGGTGTTGGCCGTGTAGCGGGTCATTAATTTGGCCTGCGACTCGTCGTCGAATATGGGCACGTTGAAGCCCAGCGTTTTTCGGTACCAAGCCCAGGCCGAGCGCACATCTTGCACCCCCACGCCCACTTGTTGAATACCAGATATAAATTGCGTCATTGAAAACAGGTAGGTTTTAGCGGTAGTTAAGCAGCGTTTTGTACGTTTTTATCAAACGGTTTTGGGACGCACCCATAAAATAAAGCAAAAAAACGGAGAAATTGGCCGCTTGCACCCTCAAGTAGCTGTTGGTGGCGTACTTGCGGGCCGAAACAACCACATTTTTAGGTATAATTTTGAATGTATATTTTTTGCGGGCGCGCAAAATAAAATCGTAGTCTTCCATGATGCGGTGGTCGGCTCGGAAGCCGTTTAAGGCCCTAAAAGCAGTTTGGGAAACGAACAATGTTTGGTCGCCGCCTCGGCACCAAATGCGGTCGAAACGCGTGCAGTACGCGTTGAAGCGCAGCATGAGCTTCGGCGAGTCGAACTGGTAGCGGTAGCAACCCAGCGCGTAGCCTTCGGCCAGTGCCTGCCTGATGTCTGCCACAAAATCGGGGTTTATCTGGGTGTCGGCGTGGACAAAATAAAGTACCTGACCCGTGGCTTTTTGGGCTCCAACGTTCATCTGAACGGCACGGCCAGCCTCGGCCGACACCACCACTTTGGCCCCCGCGCGGTGTGCCACGGCGGCGGTTTGGTCGGAGCTGTCGGCATCAACAACAATTATTTCGGCCAGTGCATGTTGGCCAAACGTTCTCAAATCTCGAATTAATTTTTCCACGTTTTCGGCCTCGTTCAAAGTCGGGACTATGACGCTGATTTGGTCGTTTTGGTGCGTACTTGGGGCAATCTTTGTCATTATGTATATACCCGAAGGTTAGAAATATACGCAAACCGAGCGTACATATTTGGACAACCATGCTGTGCCGCCGCCGCTCGCGCAACAAGAGCCGCAGAAAGAACGGCAAATGCTAATTATTTTGAGTTTGATCGCGTCGTAATTTTTGTTTATGATTGTAAAATTTTAAATTTCGCCTTGTCTTCAGCAAGTACAATTAAATTATTTAATCAACCAACTAAAATGGTGAAACAACTTAAAAAAGGATTGACCCTTACGCTCATGCTTGCGCTCTGCACCAGCCTGAGCCACGCCCAGCACGTGAACCCCGACACGGTTAGGGCGGGAACTTTTGACATGGGCAAAATGTGGACGTTCGACGCGCCGCCGCTCGATTATTTTAAGAAGGAATACGGTTTTACGCCCGACGAGAAGTGGCTCGAAAAAGCCCGAATGTCGGCACTGCGCTTTGCTACCTACTGCTCGGCGTCGTTTGTGTCGGCCAATGGCTTGGTGATGACCAACCACCACTGCGCCCGCGAGTCGGGTACGTCGCTGCAAAAAACGGGCGAAAACTTCAATGAAAACGGTTTTTTTGCCAAAACCCTGGCCGACGAACGCAAGGTTGAAGGTTTGTTTGTGGACCAATTGGTAAAACTCGAAGACATCACCGAACGAATGCAGGCGGCAGTGGCCAAAGCCCCCAACGAGGCCGAGCAGGCGCGTTTTCGGGAGCGCGAGTTTAGTACCATTAAAGTCGAGTACAAAGACAAAGACGGCTGGAAAGGCCTCGAACTCCAAACGGTGGCGTTCTACAACGGCGGGCGGTATTCGCTCTACGGCTTCAAGCGCTACAACGACGTGCGGCTGGTCTTTATGCCAGAACTGCAATTGGGCTTTTTTGGCGGCGACCCCGACAATTTTACCTTTCCGCGCTACAACCTGGACTGCTCCTTTTTTAGGGTCTATGACGACGGCAAACCCTTTAAGACCGACAATTTTTTCAAATTCAACGTCGATGGAGTCAAAAAGGGCGAACCCGTTTTTGTGGTCGGAAACCCCGGCAACACGGGGCGTTTGCGAACCATGGCCGAGTTAGAGTTAGACCGAGATTTGTCGGTGCCCTACACCGCCCAACTGCTCAAAAACAGGTCTTTAGCGTTGCAAGAATACAACAAAACAGCCAAAAGCGACAGCATCGTCAATGAGATATTTAGTTTAGAAAACTCGCTCAAAGCCTACAATGGGCGGCTCACGGGCCTGCGCGACTCGTACACGATGGCCCGCAAGGCCGCTTTTGAGAAAGACTTTCGCCGGGCTGTTCGCGACAACCCAAAACTGTCGTCGAACTACGTAGTTTGGGACAAGATAACCGAATACGTGGCCGATATTCGCAAGGTGCGGGGCGACGTGGCCATTTTTCCGATCAATCCCTTCATCAATGGCGACGCGCTTACCACGGCACGGATGCTGGTCGATTATGCTGAACTCCTAAAAACCAACCCAGCCCGCGCTGGTGTTCTTAAAGGGAGCATCAAGGCCGCCACGCCCACCTCAATCGTTTTAGAACAAGGCTACTTGGCGGGCCATTTGAGCGAGGCCGCTACTTTTTTGGGCGAACGAGACGAGTACGTTCGCGCGGCTACGCGCGGCAAGTCTTTTCAAGAGGCCGCATCTGCGTTGTTGAAAACCACTAAAATGATGGACGAAAAAGCAGTGGCCGACATGGTAGCGGGTGGTTCTGAGGCCATTTTGGCATCGACCGACCCACTGATTGTACTTGCCAAAATTGCCCAACCACGCTACGGAGCCGCCGCCGCAAAAGCGGGCGAAATAAGCAAAAAACTAACCGTGGAGCGCGCCAAAATGGGTCGTTTGCTGTTTGATGTGTACGGAACGAGCATTCCGCCCGATGCCACGTTTTCGCTCCGAATTGCCGACGGCCTGGTGAAAGGCTACAACTACAACGGCACCGAAGCCCCCTACAAAACGACTTTTGCGGGTATGTACGAGCGCTTTTACGCCAACGACGGCGTGTTTCCTTGGTCGTTGCCCGCCCGCTGGCAAAACCCACCCGCCGACCTACTAAAAGCCCCCATGAACTTTGTATCTACCAACGATATTATTGGCGGCAACTCGGGTAGCCCCATGATTAACCAAAATTTGGAAGCCGTAGGACTGATCTTCGACGGCAACATGGAGAGCCTGCCTGGCGAATTTATCTACATTCCCGATGCCAACCGAACCATTTCGGTGCATGCTGGTGGCATGGTGGCGGCCATGCGCTACATATACAAGGCCAACCGCCTCGTTGCCGAACTGACAGGACAGGCTACGAAGTAAGTTTATTGTCTACAATCCAAAACCCGCCCCAAAAACAGATCTTGGGGCGGGTTTTGGATTATAGGCCAATGTAAACAATCGACATTTTTATTGAATAACTATCAAACTATCAAATACTTAACAAGGTGTTTTTGTTGATTGCACCCGATCTGATTTCAAGTCTCCTATCAGTTTACATAAATTTAAAATTGTAGGCCAAAGAAACGATCTGCGACCCAAAAATGGTGAGCTGGTAGGTCTCAATGCCCTGCCCTTTGGTGCGCAAAAACACCGAGTACTGGTTGTCTCGCCCGTAAAGATTATACACCGTAAAAGTCCAGTCGCCCGTCCAGCGTCGGTCTTTGAGACTGGGATTGTGGATCTGCCACGAAAAATCGAGGCGGTGATAGTCTTTTATGCGCTCTTGGTTGCGCTCGGCGTAGTAAGGATACGTGCCGTTCTGAAAACGCACAAACCCGTTGGGAGCCGTAAAAGGCCGCCCCGTGCCGTAGGTGAAAGTAAACGAGAAGGTGTGGTACTTACTTTCCGAAAATGACAGCGACATATTGAGGTTATGCGGTCGGTCAAAATTGGCAGGATACCAATTGCCGTCGTTTACGCGCTGGGTAAAGCGCGGCCCCTCATTGACCTGATTGAAAACCCGCGCGTAGGTGTAATTTACCCAACCAGTGAGTTCGCCTTTTTTCTTGGTCACCATCAATTCCAGGCCGTAGGCTTTACTTTGGCCCTGCAAGACTTGGGTCTCTAAGTTGTTCTCGAACAGAAAGTCGGCCCCAGGCTTGAACTCCAAAATATTTTTTGCGCTGCGGTAGTATGCCTCCGCCGAAAACTCGTAGATGTTTCCCTCAAAATTTTTGAAATACCCCAACGACACCAACTGGCTCACCTGCGGGCGAATGTACTGGTCAGAAATTTTCCAGCGCGAGGTGGGCAAGGGCGTGGTGGCATTAGAAACAACCTGCAAGTATTGGCGCATTAGGTTGTAGCCGAACTTCAACGAACTCTGCGCGTTGAGGGCGTATCGCAAACCCACGCGGGGCTCAAAACCGCCGTATTGTTGGGTCACGGCGCCGCTTGCGTAGGTCGTACTACCCGTTACGGATGCCTCGTTGCGCGGAAAATCGGGGTCGTAGCTTTGGACTGTCTGCGGGCCGAGCGTCAAAAAATGAGAGTAGCGCATCCCCACCGAAAAAGTCGTTTTGGGGTTTAGGGTCACCTCGTCTTCGACGTGGAGCGCCAGTTCTAAACCACGCTCGGTGGGCACGCGCCGCTCGCCCACGGCGGTGCTGTTGCCAGGCAGCAGCGCACCTGGCTCAATGGTATAATGGGTGGCGTTTATACCCGCTTCAATTTTGTGGGTTGGGTTGGGCAGGTAGTTTAGGTTGGCTTTCATTTGACGCTGCATAATGCCCGTTTCTATCGTCACGGTGTTGTTGTTGGCCACTTCGGGCAGGAGCGTTCGGGGGCGGTAGTTGCTGTAAACGCCCGTGGTTTGGAGGTTCAGCTTGCTATTAAAGGCATGAAACCAACGTGCCGTCAGGTTGGTGGTGCGGTAGTCGTACTGGGTCGATGACGAATTGACGTTGTTGATGCCACCCAACAGATCGGTTTGAAAAAAATCGGTGTTAAAATAACTCGACACCGAAAGCGTGTTTTTGGGGTCTATTTGGTAAAACAATTTAACGGCGGCATCGCCAAAACTGGCTCGAATATTTTGTAGCCTGACGGGGCCGTACTTAAACAAAAAATCGTTGAACGCCCCGCGCCCCGCCACCAATAGCCCCACTTTATTCTTGACAAGCGGCACCTCGAGCGTCAGGCGGTTGGCCACCAGACTAATGCCCCCCTGCAGTTTTACTTTTTCTAAACTGGGGTTGGCCATGCTGATGTCGAGCACCGAGGCTACCCGTCCGCCGTACCGGGCTGGGGTTGCACCTTTGTAGAGTTCCATCGACGACACCGCGTCGGGCGGGAACACCGAAAATAGCCCAAACATGTGCGTAGAATTGAAAATGGGCGCGTCGTCGAGCAAAATCAAGTTCTGATCTACCGAGCCGCCCCTGATGTTCACTCCGTTGGAAGCCTCGCCAACCGACGTAACGCCTGGTAGCATTTGCAGGCTGCGCAAAATATCGACCTCGCCCATCATGGCGGGCAGTTTTTTGATTGTCTTGATGTTCATCTGCGTCACCCCGAGCAACGGGCGAGACACGTTTTCGTCCACCGATTGGGTCGAGATCACTACCTCTTCCAGTTCTTTGGCCACGGCTAACATCTTGATAACCAACACCCTGTTTTGATTGACCACAAACCTAACTCGGTACGAACGATACCCCAATCTCGACACCGATAGCACGTACTCGCCACTGCCCATGTTAATACTAAACTGCCCCCGCTCGTCGGTGTAAAGTCCCGTTTTGTCAAAATTAATTCTTACAACTGCGTTCGAGATGGGCTCGTTGGTGAGCGAATCGAGTACCGTTCCGCTGAGTTCGTAGCCGAGTCTGGTTTTGGGAGCGGGTTCTTGGCCAAACGCCCCGCTGGCCACCACTACCACCAAGATTAATAAAATAAAGCTGTTTTTCATGCGATAAAATCGTTTTAACGGTGGGAGCATCAGCGCCAGCCCGCTGGTTTGATGGGAGTACGGTTGCGGCTTTGAACGCACGGAAATTTGGGCGGCGAGGCGGGCGGGGGCAGTACTTCAAAGTTCGTTTCGCGCCCCAGAAGTAAGGTTCTTTTAATGCCAGCCTCGGGTGCGCGTGGCAACCAAACGCGCACTTTCTTGATGGCACTGGCCGTAAAATAGCCGATCACCTTTTCGTTGGCGTCGCTCAGATTACTCATATTGCCCACAATCGGCGACGGCGGTGCGTCGGTGAGTGTTCCCGTGCTTTCGGACTGGTCTTTCAGTATTTGGTAGTACTGAAATGCACTTTGGGAAAGGCTCATTTGCTCTATTTCGAGCAACGCACCCGAAAATGTGTAGTACGGAATACGCGCCACCCGAAACCCGAGCGTGGATCTACCGTCCGAAACAACATCCGAAAACAGCGGTACTTCTTTGTTATAAAGCACCTCCCAGCAGTCGCTCTGGCACTCGTAGTCGTAGGTGGGCGGGGTGGTAGATGATGCCCCACGTATGGCCACGCAGTTGCCGTTTTGTAGCCGCCCTCCCACGCAAGTAATGCAAACTTGCTGGCGCTCCCAGAGTTTCCAACGCCAGGTGTAGAAGTTTCTTTCGCCAGCGGGGTCGTCAAAGTCCACCAGTACGTCCGTCGTCGATCCCAAAATGAGCGTACCCGTGCCGTTTATAATTCCGTCTTTCTCGAAACGCTGCGACACGTTCTTGATGGCCGGCGCGGTTTTCATTGGTTCTGGGTTAGACTCGTAGTTTTTGTTTTCTTTGGTCTGAAAACGCAACTGGTAACTGAGTCCAATCTTACCCGCGAAATCGGCGGGGGGCGTGTAGATACCCGGGGCGGTTTCGGTGAGTGCCACCACCGTGCCGTTGCTCACTTTGATGGTGGCTTGGCAGCCCCTCAGCGGCTCATCGAAGCTGGTACCCAACCGCGACCGCGACGTTTTTATCTCCACCGAAGTGCCGCCCGCTTGGTCGGTCACCAAACCATCGACGGTCATAATATCGAGGTCTAAATCGAAACGAAAGTCGTAAGGCTCCACGCAGGCCACCAGCCCCAAAAACACACAAATAGTAACGAACGCAGACTTCTTTGACATGGCTTGCACGGGCAGTTGTTGAGCAACAAATAAACTGACGCTACAAGTGCCTAACGCGTGCTTTCTACTCTTACTGGCACCCCGCAGAGGGCGGCGTTGCCGGTGAGGTCATCCAAGAAAAACTCGTCGGTGAGGTCGTTCATGCTTACCCCCGCGTGGGCCTGCGCCACGTCCAAACGCACCCCTGGGCGGTTGTGGCCGTAGCCGTGGGGCATGCACGCCACGCCCCGCATGATGGTGTCTGTGACCTCGGCGGGCACATCGATCGTTCCCACCCGCGAGGCCACCCGCACGGTGTGGCCAGTCTCAATTCCAAGCCGCGTGGCATCGTCGGGGTGCAGTTGCAGTGTGCAGCGGTTGCGGCCCTTTACCAACCGTTCCGAGTTGTGCATCCACGAGTTATTGTCGCGCAGGTGGCGGCGGCCAACCAGCAACGTCGGAAACTCAGCAGTAGGCGTACTGGTGCGCAAGGCACGTGCTACCCGGTCTAAATCTTTGATAATCAGGGCAGGCACAAGGTTTATTTTCTTATCTACCGTCAATAGTCGTTCTGGCAAACAAGGTTCTAAGGGGCCCAAGTCAATGCCGTGGGGGTTTTCTTTCAAGTCGCTGAGGGCCAGTTTATAGGGGCCATAGCGGAGCCCCATCTCAATTTTTTGTTCGGGATTTTGGGGAGCCACCGCCGTAGATTCGTCAAAATCGGGGTCAGACAACCTCGCCTGCAAGTCCTGAAATATCTCCCAGTCAAACTTGGCTCCGTCGGCTTTTTCAAACAACGGTTGCGAATATTTGGCGGTGTTTCGCACGGCAAGGGTGTGGAAGGTAAGGTCGTAGTGGGCTACCTCCAAACCCGTGGCGGGGGGCAAAATAATGTGGGCATGGCGCGAAGTTTCGTTGATGTAAATATCAATGCAAACCATAAAATCTAATTTTTCGAGGGCATCGTCGAGTTGCCGCCCGTTGGGCGTAGATAGCACCGGGTTGCCGCAGCTTGTTATCAGGGCCCGCACTTGGCCTTCGCCTGGGGTCAAAATCTCCTCGGCCAAACACGACACCGGCAACTCGCCCATGACTTCGGGCAGGTTTCGCACTCGGCTTCTGAAACGGTCGTAGCGTTGGTAAGGAACTTTGGCAGTGGCCATAAAATCAATGGCGGGCTTGGTGAGCATATAGCCGCCCCGTCGGTCTAAATTGCCCGTCAGGGCGTTCAGCACGTTTATTAACCACAAACACGCGCCGCCGAACGCCTGCGTCGATACCCCCACGCGGCCGTAGCAAACCGCGCTCGGGGCTTGAGCAAAATCGCGGGTGAGCTGCCTGATGTCGTCGGCACTGATGCCCGTTTGGGTGGCTACGGCCTCGGGCTCAAACGCACTGGTGAGCTCGCGCAGTTCATCTACGCCCGCCAGGGTGTCTTGCAGGTGCCCCAGTTCAACGAGGTTTTCGGCAAAGAGGGTTTGAACCATGGCCAAGAGTAAAAAAACGTCCGTACCCGGGCGAATAAAATGGTGCGCGTCGGCTTTGGCGGCGGTTTCGGTGCGGCGGGGGTCTATAACCACCACCTTACCACCGCGTTTTTGGATGGCTGCCAGGCGGTTGGCCACGTCGGGAGCGGTCATAATACTGCCATTTGAGGCAATTGGGTTTGCCCCAATAATGAGCATAAAATCGGTGTGGTCGATGTCGGGCACGGGCATCAGCAGGGGGTGTCCGTAGAGTTGCCACGCCGCAAAGTGGTGCGGTAGCTGGTCGGTAGAGGTGGCCGAAAACATATTTTGGGTTCGGAGCACCTTCCATAAGCCAGTGGCTGTGAGCATAGTACCCGAGTTGTGCACCGACGGATTG
This sequence comes from Cytophagales bacterium, assembly GCA_013298215.1. Lineage (GTDB taxonomy): Bacteria > Bacteroidota > Bacteroidia > Cytophagales > Spirosomataceae > JAAFKE01. The sequence continues at coordinate 12,491 of JAAFKE010000033.1, forward strand.
CCGTTGTAAACCGCCACCGCGTTGTGGCCGTGGCGGGCTTGAACGGCCTTTAAATTGGTGGTTACTTCGGCGTAGGCTTGCTGCCACGAAATTTCCTGCCAGCCGTCGGCGGTGCGTTTTACGGGTTTTTTGAGGCGGTTTGGGTCTTGGTAAATATCTTTGAGGGCCACTGCCTTCGGGCAAATGTGCCCACGGCTGAAAGGATCTTTTTTGTCGCCGGCAATGGAGAGCACCTGCCCGTTGGCGTGTTTTATTTCGAGGCCGCACATGGCTTCGCAGAGGTTGCAAACGCGGTAATGAGTTTGGGGGGTATCCATGGTTTTGCGGTCTAATTTTGGTACAATATGCACTTTTTTTGGTAATTGCACCGCTCCCGTTGCCCAGAAATCCGTTCGTGTAGATTTTTTTTGGTTTCACGCGCCGAAACACCAATTTTGTCTAAACTTTCACTCAAACCCCCAAAACCATGCGTTCGCACGAGATTGACTACAAAATTATTGGCGAAGACATTCAGATCGTCGAAATAGAACTTGACCCCTCCGAAACGGTTATCGCCGAGGCAGGTTCGATGCTTTTTATGGAAGACGGCATTCAGTTCGAAACCAAAATGGGCGACGGCTCGCAGCCCCAGCAAGGAATGCTCGGTAAGCTCTTGCAGGCGGGTGGGCGGGCGCTCATGGGCGAGTCGTTGTTTATGACGCACTTCACCAACTTGGGCAGCCTAAAACGAAAAGTGGCCTTTGCTGCGCCGTATCCAGGCACCATTAAAGCGGTGAACCTCAACGAAATAATGGGCAACGCACTCATTGTGCAGAAAGACGCTTTTTTGTGCGCCGCCATGGGCACGAGCATTTCGATTCACCTCAACAAGCGGATGGGCGCGGGCTTTTTTGGCGGGGAGGGTTTCATTCTCCAAAAAATTCAGGGCGACGGCCTGGCATTTATTCACTCGGGCGGGGTGGTTATAGAACGCCAACTCAACAACGAAACGCTGCGCGTGGACACTGGCTGCGTGGTCGGTTTTGAACCCCAACTCCAGTTCGACATCGAGCGGTCGGGAAGTTTGAAGTCGATGATTTTTGGCGGTGAGGGTATTTTTCTGGCTACGCTTCGCGGCACGGGCAAGGTCTGGATCCAGTCGCTCCCCATCTCTAAGCTCATCCAAAGGCTGTCGCCAGCTGGCGGCAACGCTTCCAAAGAAAGCGGTTCGGTGCTGGGCGGTTTGGGCAGAATGTTTGAGGACTAAAACTGAGCCTACTGCGTACCGATACTATTACGTTTTTGGGCAAGAACTGGTTGCCACGGGAGTAAAATGTTTTTTTGATTCGTTGCGCGTGAACGGACAAGTAAAAAATGACTACTCACCACTAAAAAACGAAAAGGTGCGGTCTGAATAGTTGGCGAGGAAATAGAGATGCAATGCTACCAGCTCGCTGATTTTGAAATGCAACAAAATCGCGAGCTGTAGAATCTGAGCGCTTTACTTTACCTTTACCTAAAATCTAATTATTTATGAGCAAAAAATTGATTCGTTTTGATTGGGCAGTAAAAAAGCTTTTGAGAAACAAAGTGAATTTTGTGGTCTTGGAAGGCTTTTTGAGCGAGTTATTGTTTGACACCATTCGCATCGAAAAAATATTGGAAAGTGAAGGAAATCAAGAGGCAGGTGATGACAAATTTAATCGGGTAGATATTTTGACTCAAAACTCTAAAAATGAACTTATTGTAATCGAAATTCAGAATACGTATGAAGTGGATTATTTTCATCGAATGGCTTACGGTGCATCCAAGGCTTTGACCGAAAACTTGGCTTTGGGACAGGCTTATTCTGAGATAAAAAAAGTAATTTCTATTAACATCGTTTATTTTGACCTGGGGCAAGGGAAAGACTACGTTTACAAAGGACTAACTACTTTTGAGGGGTTACACAAAAAAGATTTTTTACAACTTTCAGCCAGACAAAAAAATACATTCGTCAAAGAAAAAATATCCGATATTTTCCCCGAATACTACATCATCAAGGTTAATAAATTCAATAACAAGGCGAAAGATACCTTAGATGAATGGATTTACTTCTTGAAAAATAGCGAGGTAAAAGATGAATTTAAGGCAAAAGGCTTGACCGAAGCAAAAGAGGTTTTGGACATTATGCGCCTCAACAAAGAACAGCAATACAGCTACAACCGTTATTTAGATTTTTTGCATTACAAAGCAAGCGAAGCACTTTCGTTAAAAACAGAAGCCGAAGAACAAATTAGAGATGATGAAAGAAATAAAGCGTTAAGAGAAAAAATAGAAATTGCCAAAAAACTAATGAAACACAATCTTTCAAGCGAGGAAATAGCCGAGATTACTGGCTTAACTGCCGAGCAAATAAAAGGATTGGAAGCCAACAAAAAGCAATAGCTTCACGCAACACTTAAAAAGGATACCCCACTGCAATATTCAGCACCAGGTTTTCGCTGCGCCATTGTTTGTTTCTGAGGTCGAAGGCATTCAACACCCAACGTTCTGATTCGGGCAAGAAGGGCTTGCGGACGGGCGTGGCCAGATCGAAACGCAACACGAGGTAACTGAAATCTAAGCGCAAACCAAGGCCCGTGCCAATGGCAATTTGTTTGTAAAAATCAGCCCCAAAAACGGCTGCTTGGCCGTAGCTTTCCTCATCTTTTTGCATCCAAACGTTGCCCGCATCAACAAAAACGGCTCCTTCTACGTACTTATTGAATTTAACGCGCAGTTCGGTATTTAACTCCAACCGAATGTCGCCCGACTGGCTTCCGAGGAGGTTTCGGCTCACGGCACCGTTGGAAAAATAATTGCCCGGGCCCACCGCCCGCGCCGCAAAAGCCCGAATGCTGTTGTTGCCACCCGCCGAATATTGCTTCACGAAGGGCAAAGTCGTGGAGTTGCCGTAGGGAAGGCCGTAGCCCACGACGAACCGATTGGCGATTTTTAGATTTCGTTTGACGGTGTATAAATACCTAAGATCGCTGTCGAAGCGAACGTATTGGGCTAACGATACCCCAAAAATCGTTTTGACACCACTGGATTGCTGCGGCTCCAATCTGGACAATAAGCTCGCCAAGTTGCCCGCCACTTCGGCCCCACCCGTGAACGTAAATTGGTGTTTGCTGCCAGGCTGCGGAATGGGCGTATAATTGACCGTATAACTGGAACTCATGATGACGGTATTCTCTAATATCTTGAAATAGGCAATGGGGTTGTCGCTCCTGAAAATATCTTCCGAAAACGCAAAAGAAACGTCGCTGGCCTTCACCAAATTGACCGAAACGGGCGTAAAAGCGTGTTCGAGCGCGTTGTTTTGTTTCCAAGCGTAGCCCATCGTGGTGCGCAATGAGGTTAAATTGTACAAGCCACTGCGGTTGATAACCTCGTATTCGGCACCGACGTTGGTTTTGGGCAACGACTGATTTTGGGCGGGATTTATTTTAACAAAAGGAATAACAAAACGGGGAATCGTGAGCGTAGTGGCCACTTTGAAGGTTCGGCTGTTTACGGCCCCGAGCGTAACGCTGGCCCCGCCCACTTGAAAGTCAAAACCCGTGGCGGCGGAGATTTTAAACAATTCGGCCCCGCCAAAAGTATTTCGGTTGGCCCAAGAAAGGCTCAAATCGGTTCCCGTAAAGTTGTTCGATTTGGTTTTTCCGTTTATTTCCAGCCCAAACGATTTGGCTTTGAGGGGCGTTACGTAATAAAAAACGTCCAACAGCGCTGAGTCCGAGCGCGGTACTAATTCAAAGGTATTTCTGACAAATTTAAAATTGCCGTTGAGGTTAATCAACCGCGCCAGCGAAATATCCTGCATTTGGTTGCTGTAATGCCCGCCGCGCCTAAAACCAATGGCCTGGGCAAAGGTTTTGGGTTTGTACGATTCGGTTTTGTCGGTAATTTTTAGGCCGTCAAAGTTTTTTTCGGCGTGGTTGTTGTCGGCAACGGTTTCGCCAAAATCGGCCAACACGTGCACATCTCGAATGTAGTAGGCTTTGCGGGCCGCTTGGGCAGTGGCTGGTTTTATTTCGACCGATAAATTTACTTTGTGGCTGCCCAACGCCGAGTCGGCCTTGACGATGATAAAGTCGGGTTGAAAAAAGTAGAAACCGCTCTTTTTCAATATGTTATCAATCCGAACGCGCTCGTCGGCAACGGTTTGAAAACGGTAGGGCGTGCCTTTTTTGAGCAAAGAATTGGGTTGCGTATCCCTAAAAACTTTGCTCAACAAACTGGTGTCGGGCAGGGTAAACAGCACCGTATCCACGTAGTACCGCTGCCGAAGCGCGACGCTGTAAACGGCGGTGGCTTTTCGGTTTTTTTCTACCAGTTCGCCCGTGGCCACCGACCGAAAATAGCCTTCGTTGTTCAGCAAAAGCGTCATTTGTTTGGTATTGGACGTTGTGGCGCTTTTGCTGGCCAAAATGGGCGGTTCACCAAAGCGTTTTCGGAAAGAATATTTGAGGCCTTTTTCGCTTTTTGGCTCGCCCAATAAGTAGTAAAACCACACTTTATAAGGAAAGCCAAATAGGGTGGCGTTGGGTTTGGGCTTGGCAAAATCGGTCAATACGGCCTGGATATTTTTTGCTTCGGCTTTGGCCACGCCCGAGTCGGCCCGCATTTGTACCGCCGCGCCCACGTAGAGGCTTTCGCCCGCTGGCAGGTGCTTCGTAACCGAACAGCCGCTCAAAAGGGCCACCAAAAAGACCAAAATGAGGCCAAAATGTTGGAACGAAGCCGTTATTTTTTGCTGATTATTCATTTCGCTTTCTTCTGAAACGCCTCCTTGAACCTGCCGTAGTCCATTGTAACCGAAAAGCCGAGGCCCGTTTCGACGATAAATCCTTCCAAAACCGATTGAAATTGATTTTTGCGAAAGGCTTTGAACAAATACCGTCCGTCGTCGGTCAGTTTGTAATTTACGGTGATGTTGTCGAAGACTTCGGTGGGGTTGCGGGAGATTTTCGAGGTGTTTTCCAACTCAAAATTTCGCCCTACTTTCACTTCAATCTTATCGTTAAAAAACGCCTTCGAGAGCCCCAAATTCAAATCGGTTCGCGCGCTGGACTCGCCGTTGAAAAAATCTTGGGTAGAGGCCAAATTGATGTCCAAATTCACGCCTTTTATCAAGTCGGAGGCAAACCTGCCGAGTTGGTCAGACAAGATTTTGCTCACGCTTTGCCGCGCAAACGCTTCGGCATTGACACCCCCGCCGCGGCCCGAAAAGAAATCGGTAGATTTTTCGGAAAAGAAACGGTTCAAGACCAACAGCGCGAAAACCTGCTTGTTTACGTCGTTGGCTTCTAAGGCATTAAGTCGAGCTTTTACGTTGGTAATGAGTTCGTTAGACACCAGATTTTGCTTGTCGGCCACGCGAATATTGAAAGATACGTTGGGACTCGACAGCCGCCCCGCCATGGTGAGCAGCACCTCAAAATTCATTTTTTGGCGGTAAATATTCTGGTTGCTGCTCACTTCGTTTTGCATCAGGTCCAGCGGCGCGGTGTTGGTAGTATAAATGGCCGTGATGTTCAAATCGGCCTTCATGGGGTCGCCCGTCCAAGTGATATTACTGCCTTTCTGAATCGAAAATTGGCGTTTCAGCACCTCAAAAGTCAGGCCGTAGCTGCCTTCGGTGAGGTCGTATGAACCCAATATGAAGGGCTGGCCGGCGGCGTTTAGGCCCACGTTGAGGCGGGCTTTGCCCTTCACTTTTAGGTTGTCGCCGTTTATTTCGTCCACCACAATCGTAAACTCCGACTTGTCGTCGGCTTCGACGTTGAGCGATATTTCGGACACAAAATCGTTGGCAAAAACCGCGTTTGTGAGGCTGTCGGCGGCGGGGGTTTCGGGAGCTGTTTTTTTCTTATTTACAAACACCACCACGCCTTCGCTCTCGGCTTGTTGGTCAAAACTGCTGGGCACAATCACCGAAATCGCGCTTTTTTCGCGTATTTTGATGTCGCCCTCAATCTTTGCTTTCGACGACACGCCCTGTAAACTCAAATTGGCATCAATAATGCCCTTTCCATAAAAAAAATCGTTGTCTTTTCGGGTCGAATTCAACGCCATGAAGTTTTTGGTGTCAATCGTCAAGTCGTATTTCACCAACGGAATGTTGCTCAATCCCACCGTTCCGTTCACTTTCAGCGGCTGGTTGAGCGTGTCCGTTACCGTAAATTGCTTTAAACGAACGGTTTGGCCTTCAAAAAGCACTTTTTGGTCGTCAATCAAATACCGACTGCCCAACTGCGCCACCTCAAAACCTACTTTGCTAAAATTCAGACTCCCCACCAACTGCGGACTCGTCGGCACGCCTTTGATGGTGGCTTGGCCGTTGAGATTGCCCTGGGCGCGGCGCAGTTGCCCAAAACTAAACGCTTGCACGGTTTCGGCACTCAACTTATTGATAATGAGGTTTAAGTCGAGCGCGTTTTTGGTTTTTAGATTATAATTTCCCGTCAGCAGCAGGTCGTTGTTTTGGTTCAACAAAGCCGCCCGCACCGTGATTTTATTGGCCGTTTCGTTAAACACGTGCGCTTCCAAATCGCCAATGGCCGTTTTCTGAAAACGGAAATCTTTCACGGCCACGTCGCCCGTGAAAAACGGCTCGGCCACGTAGTTGCGCAGCACAATTTTGCCGTCTATTTTGCCACCCGTCAACGTAGAATCGGCCCCAAAAAGCGCCACAAAATTCCGAATATCCAAGTTGCTGGTTTCAATGCCAACGGGGCCGTTTGGCTGGTCGGTGGTGCTGTTGGCAGTTAGCTTTTGCGGGCCGTTTTCGATGTTAAAATTATTGACCAACAAACCCGCTTTACCATACTGCGCAAATCCACTAGAATCTACTTGCCAAGGTGCGTAATTGAGCAACAAGCCGCCCTCTTTTAAGCGCACTCGGTACTGATTATCAACACTTTGCAACAGTCCCGCCACGGCGTGCCGTGGGGCCTCTACCGAGTCTTTGAAGACCGCATTAAAGGTCGCGGTGTTGTTGCTCACGTCGCCCGTCAGACTGGTTTTTCTGATGCTGAAACTTGTTAAATTGATGCCGTCCAAACTGCTTTCGTAGCGCAAATTGCGGGCATCGCCCCGCAGTTCAACGGCGGCTTTCACGACCTGGATTGTGTCGTATTCTAAGTAGGGCAACGACAAACTGGCCGTCAAAATGGTATCGGCTTGGCTGTTCAAATTGGCCGTCAGTCGGGACGCATCTAAGCGCGAAAGCCCTGGCAAAAAGGCTTGCAAAATCGGGTGTTTGGCAAAAGTTGCGTCAATGGTCAAGTCGTAGGGCTGCGCAACGGGCTTGTACGCCACATCGGGCAAAACAAAATAGCGATTGATGCTGCCAACGAGGACATCGGACAGTCGCAAATAATCAAAATGGCCGCTCAAATTGGCTTTCAAAAAGGGCGCGTCCACCGTTATTTCCTTGCCTTTGGCGTTGTTGGCAACCGTCAGCGTGGTTTTTTCGATGGGAATGGATTGGTCATCTTTCAGCAAAACACCGTTGTTCACCACAATCGTCCCGCTCGGATTGTCGGGGTTGGTGTCTGGCATATCTACCAAAATATTGCCCCGAATGCCCAAGTTTTCGGCGTAAAAACCGAGCGGTTTTAGGTTCAATTGGGCAATTTTAACGTTGCCTTCCACGCGCGGAAAAGGCGTAGAAAGGTCGATTTTTGAGTCAATATCAAGCGCAACGTTGGGGTCTTTGATGTGGCCGTTTATCTGCGCGATTTGGTTGGACAGACTGCCTTTCAACGTCGCATTTTGGTAGTTATATTTCTGAAATTCAGCTACTTGTACGGTTGCGTCAATGGTGGCGGTCATTGTTTTGGGGTCAATGCCCACGCCTTTGATGGCCGCCGAAAGCGTTATTTTTCCTATCTGGTCGGGTTGTTTCAAAAATCGCCCCATCTCAAAATTATCAAACGCCAATACGCCGTCGTATTGTTGGTTTTTGGTGGCGGTCATGTTCTTCAATTTTCCCGCAAACGACGCGCCCCCCAAATCAGATTTCAGGGTTGTGTTGAGCGTTAAGTCGTCTATTTTTCCGTTTATGTTGCCCACCACCAACACCCGCTGCGGCAGTTCGACGCTGGCTGGAATAGACCCTTTTGGGGCCATTTTCAACAAATCGTTTTTGGTGACAATCAGCTCATTGACGGTCAAATTCAACGTTGTTTTCTCGACATTGGGCAAGCCTACAATTTGCCCTTGCAGTTTTAGGGTTGCTTGGTCAAAACCACGCACCGAAAAATCCGAAACCGTCAAGTTATTGACCGTTCCAGTGGCTGTGCCGTTCAACTTCAAAATCTCTTTTTCGTTTCCTTTGAAAGGCGGCGTTTCGGCCAAATTTGGGGCCAACAACAAAATATCTTTGAAGGCCAATTGGGAGTTTTGGAGGCGTGTTTTGAGCCGCGCTTTGCCAATATTTTTTGTGAGTTCGTCGAGTGAGGCGTAGTTCAACACAAACTCGTCGCGCAAGGTGGATTGCGGGGTTTTGAGCAACAGTTTTTTCAAAAACGTTTGGCGGTTGGTGTAGGCAAAATCGGTTTGAAGCTGCTGCAACTCAAAACCCGATTTTTCTTTGAACGACCCGCTGTAAATCCAACCCGACGTTTTGTTTTCGGAATAATACAACCGTTCCGAATTTAATTTTAAATTGCTTATTTTCAAGTTGTTATAATCCAATCCTCTTTTTTGAAAAGGTTGATTCAAGTCTTGGTATTGAATGTTGTTGCGGTCGAACATTACTTTGTCCACCCGCACTTGCCAGTTGTTGGGCGCAGATTCAGCCGCCGAAACGGGCGACTTAGCCGCTTTTTGCCACTTTAAAAAACGAACCGACGCATCGGTTTTGTAAAGTTCAACCGTTTTGAAGTGGATTCTTTGGCCCGACAAATCCATTTTTTCGCCGCGCACCCGCAGTTGGCCTAACTGTATTTCATTGACCAATTGCGCCGCTTCTTGGTTGATTGTGGCCTTGATATTTTTGGCCTCAAATTCCGAAAAAGCCAAATCCAAAGGGTCAGAAACCGACTCCACCGACGGCGATTGGACGGCGACGGCGGGATATAGACGCAGGTCTATGTTGCCACCGTTGAGGGCGAGTTTGTTGAGGTGGTATTTAGAAGCGGCAGGGTTGAAGTCGTCGAAAGACGTTTGCGCGTCGGCGAGGCGTACTTTTGCGTCTATACCCGCCAGGTCGTCGAGGTATTTTATGGCTACGTTTTGGAGTTTTATTTGGCCAATTTGGTACAAAAACGGGACACTTTTAGCGGTGTCCGTGGCGGGAGTTTTGGTTTCGAACGCCTCTAAAATGTACGCAAAGTTGAAGGCCGTGTCGGGCAGCGTCCGTTTGATGTTTACTTTGACGTTTTGCAGGTTCACGGCGTTGATTGTCAGGTGGTTGTGGAGCAAACCCCACATATCCATATCCACGTAAAGCCGTTGCCCTGCCAAGAGGGTGTCGCCGTGGTTGTCGCTAAAATAAACGCCTTGCAGCTCAATCCAGTCGGGGATTTTGTAGGTTATTTTTTCAATATTGAAGGGTTTATTGAGCTTTTTTTTGAGATACGAAACGACTTGTTGGGTCAAAAACGCCTGCCCCACCGTAGTCTGAAAATAGAAAGAAACCCCGCCCAGCAGCAGGGTTATAACTAAAACAATAAGAGCAATTATCTTAAAAAATTTACGCATAAATTACCGTAAAAACCCCGCAAACGGGCAACGCCCAACTCGCGGGGTTTGGCACAAAACTAACGCTTAAAAACAGTGGCATCAAACGCGGGGTTGAACACAATTTGGGTGCCTAATCGCACATTTCGTTTGTCGATACTGCTGAAATACGTCCCTGTTGAAGGATATTTGATTCCAAAAGCAGAAGCAACATAATTGGTAAGCTCCTTCGTAATTTCTTCGCCAGCGCTCAGTTTTTCGACTGATTTGACTAACAAATGGGTGGTTGTGTCAAAGTACAAATCGTATTTGATGCCTGGCCCTGCCAATTCTACGCGCTGCACTTGCTGTTTTCCGAGAGTTTCTACGCCCACGTAAGTGGCAATGTAGTCTTTGCTTTGGTAATTATAAAAAGGTGAGAACCAGTCCAATGCTTCTCTTTTCATGCTCATTTTTTCTCGGTCGTTCAAGTCTTTGGTTTCATAGACAATGGCCTTGTCGCGGCTGCCGAGCGGCACTCTAAAAAACGCATCGGTTGGATTGACGGCGTAGATAAAACTCCGTTTCATGATGGTTTTGGTTTTGAGCATGGCCGCGTCGGGCAGCGATGCTTTAACTTCCATGTCAAAATCGCTGGCGGCATTAGACACAAAAGACTGTTTCATGGTGTAGGTTGTTACGCTGTCCCACAGCGTTTTGCCACCCGTAGCCGCAAAATAATCGTTAAAAACCGAGTCGGCGGTGGTTTGGGCAAAAACATTAACCACCAAAATGGTCATCAATGCGACAGAAAGGCTTATTTTCTTGTTCATGTTGTTTTTTGTTTGTGATGCTATTCCAACGCCAAAGTAGGCATTATCGTTTATTTTGCCTCTAAATTCTACTTTTACGCCTTCCCTTCCAAATTTTGGCCCCGCCTTACAAGTTCCGCATATTCTTTCGAGAGTTCGTTTATTTCTTGTGCGGTTTGTGTTCTACGTTCATGGCGGCGTTGCATGGCCACGGTAGTTACTTTTTAAAAATATGTCAAGTTTTGCTTTGTAACTATTTGATTGTTAAATGGTTACGAAATAATTCATACATTCAACATTATTGCTCAATTAATAGGTAAATGTGCCTATTTTTTGCCTTTATTGTAGGCTACAGCGCAGCCAAGTACCGCGAGTTTTAGTACGTTTTTAACCAATTTTTATCCATGAAAAACCCACTGTTTCTTTTCGCTTTGTTGGTATGCTTGCAGGTGCGGGCTCAGACGAGCGTCTCGCTCATTCCGCAACCCGTTGAATTACAGGTACTTGTCGGTAGTTTCGTGGTTGATGCCAAAACAACCATAAGTTTTACAACGCCCGAGGCCAAAAAAATGGCCGACGCGCTGGCCCAAAAACTGAGTGCCGCCACGGGGTTTAGTCTGGTGGCCAAGAACGGAACCGCTGGCACCATAAAGCTACTGCTCAACCAAACGCCCAACGCCCAGCTGGGGCGCGAGGGCTACACCCTCGAGGCAACAACGAAGGGCGTGGTTTTGCAGGCCAACCAAGCGGCGGGGCTGTTCTACGGCGTGCAAACGATGCTGCAACTTTTGCCCAAAGAGATTGAAGGCAAGGGCGTTGCGAAGGTCAATTGGGTTATTCCAGCCCTGAAAATAACCGATTATCCGCGCTTCGGCTGGCGCGGAATCATGTTCGACGTGAGTCGGCATTTTTTTAGTAAAGACGACGTAAAAAAATACATTGACCAGTTGGCCAAACTCAAATTCAATACCTTTCACTGGCACTTGACCGACGACAACGGCTGGCGAATTGAGATAAAATCGCTCCCAAAACTAACTGAAATAGGCGCGTGGCGGGTGGCCAGAACGGGGCACTACGGCGACCGTGCCGAGCCCAAAGAAGGCGAGGCCGCTACCTACGGCGGGTTTTATACCCACGACGACGTTCGGGAGATTGTGCAGTTTGCCGCCGACCGCAACGTCACGATCGTGCCCGAAATAGACGTGCCTGGCCACAGCATGGCGGCCCTGGCGGCTTACCCAGAGCTGAGTTGCACCAAAGCCAAGGTGTACGTAAACCCAGGTACGCCGTTTTCGGACTGGTACGGCAACGGTACTTTCAAGATGAAGGTCGAGAACACGCTCAATCCGTCGGACGAGAAGGTGTACGAGTTTTTGGACAAGGTTTTTACGGAGGTAGCCGAGTTGTTTCCCAACCAGTATATTCACGTGGGCGGCGACGAGTGCTACAAAGGTTACTGGCTGCAAGATGCTGGCTGCCAGGCGTTAATGAAAAAATTGAACATCAGACACGTGGAAGACTTGCAGGGGTATTTTATGAATCGGGTAGAGCAGATTTTGGCCAAGAAAGGCAAAAAACTGCTTGGTTGGGACGAGATTTTGGAAGGTGGTATTTCTAAAAGTGCCACCGTGATGAGCTGGCGCGGCGTGAAGGGCGGCATCGAAGCCGCTCATTTGGGGCACGACGTGGTGATGACCCCAACCACTTTTGCCTACATAGACTACAACCAAGGCGATGTGTCGGTTGATCCGCCGATCTACGCCAACCTGCGCCTCCAAAAAACGTACAGTTTTGAGCCCGTACCCGAGGGCGTGGAGGCCAAGCATATTTTGGGTGGGCAGGGAAACCTGTGGACCGAGCAGATTCCGAACCTCCGCCATGCCGAGTACATGACCTACCCGCGCGGTTGGGCGTTGGCCGAGGTTTACTGGTCGCCGAAGGCGGCCAAAAACTGGCCCAATTTCGTAGAAAGAGTCGAAAATTACTTCGACCGGGCCGACGCGGCAGCGGTCAATTATAGCCGAGCCATCTACGACCCAATCATAAAAATAACCCACGGCAGCAGCGGCAAGCTGGCACTCGAAATGGAATCTGAAGCCCCCAACCTGAGCATCTACTACACCACCGACGACACAATGCCCGACCAGTTTTCGCCCAAATACGGTACTCTTGTCGCCCTACCCGACGGCCCAATCACGCTGCGGGTGCAGGCGTTTCGCAACGGCAAGCCAATTGGCCACCTCATTACTTTGAAGCGGGCTGACCTCGAAAAACGGATTGGGAGATAAGCGAAATGGAATAAAAAACGGCTTGGTCAAACATCCAACAAGCCATTTTTTAGATTAACCAAGTTCGTGAAACCGTATTTTTTGCGCAACACCTCAACCGCCCGCAGGCTGCGCGCCCCGCTCTGGCAGTGGACAACCACTGGGCGGTGGCGGTCGATTTCGCCGCGCCTATTTTCTATTTCTGGCAGTGGTATTAGCAGGCCGCCCAAATTTTGGCGGGCGTGTTCGTCGGCGTTCCGCACGTCTATGAGCTGAAAATCGGTGTGGTCATCGATCCACGTTTTAAGTTCGGCGGCGGTTATTTGGGTTGTGTTTTCGGGGAATTTCGTTCCGCAAAAATCACCGTAATCAATCAGTTTTTCGATGCGATAACCACTCGGGTTTTTTATAATTCGCACCGTCCTGAACGTCATACTGATGGCATCGAACAGCAGCAGTTTGCCCGTGAGCACCTGCCCCACACCGCTGGCAATTTTGATGGCTTCGGTGGCTTGGAGCGTGCCGATGATACCAGGTAGTACGCCCAATACGCCCGCTTCGGCGCAGTTGGGGGCCATTTCGGGAGGAGGGGGCTGCGGGAACAGGTCGCGGTAATTGATTGTGTTTTGGTAATTAAAAACAGAAACCTGCCCCTCAAACCGATGCACCGCGCCGTACACGAGGGGTTTGTTGAGCAGCACGCAGGCGTCGTTTATGAGGTAGCGCGTCGCAAAATTATCCGTGCCGTCGATCACAACATCGTAGGGTTCAATAATTTTTAAGGCGTTGTCACGCGTTAGTCGCAGGGCGTATTTTTGCACCTCCACCAACGGGTTCAACGCCCTGATTCTGGCCTGGGCTTCATCTACTTTGAGTTTGCCAACGGCGGCGGTGTCGTACAAGATCTGGCGTTGTAGGTTGCTCACCTCCACGCGGTCGGCATCTACAATGCCCAGCTGCCCAACGCCCGCCGCCGCCAAATACAGCAGGGCGGGGCTGCCCAAGCCACCGCAACCAATGGTCAGAATTTTGGCCGATTTTAGTTTTTCCTGCCCCGCCTGGCCAAACTCGGGTACCAACGTTTGGCGGTTATATCGCCGTTGTTCGGCCTCAGAAAGCGGCATGGGCAGTAAGAACCTAAAAATTGAAAAATAGTATTTGGTGGTGCATCAGTGGGTTGCCCCAACTGCTTTACCCTGTATTTACCGATCCGTTTTCATTATTTTACGAACAGCCGTTCTTCCCTCGCTCTCTACCCGCAAAAAATAAGTGCCTACTGGCAATTTTATGAGGTCTAAATAGTGGCGGGTTTGCTGTGTTTTATGCGCCATAAACGGCCGTCCGAGTGCATCGGTGAGCGTAATTGATGCAGGCTTAAAACCCGCCATCGACTTGATCTCGACCGTGCAAAAATCAGTAGCTGGCGACGGATACACCGCCAGCCAATCGTCGCTCAGGGTTGGTTCGTTGGCCGTCACTGGGTTCACCCGAACCTGCAAGCGGCTGTTGGCCGCACCAAGCCCACACCCGTTGCTCACCGAAACGATCCGGTAGGTGGTGGTGGTGGCAGGTTTGGTTTCAAACTCAAACGGGCTGGTGGCCACGTCCACGTTGGTGTTTTTAACCCCCGCCTCCGAGCTGTCGGCATAGGTAACAGTCCAGGGGCTTTCGGCGGTGAGTAAAATGCTAAGTTTGGCGTTGTCGCCCGCAAAAATATTGGCTGGCCCAGTCAGCGTAGCCGTTGGCAAAGCCTTTACCAACAATTGAACCTGACTGACCCTACCCGCCACCGTAAAATTGGGAGCTACCCCCGACGCTCTCACAAAGTACGTGCCGCCAGGTGTGTTGGGCGGCACAGTAGCCGTGAGCGAGCCGCCCGACCCCGTGGTGGGCAGTGTTATGTAATTGGTGCTGTTTTGGTCGGTTGCAATTTGTACCCTAAACACGGTGCCCGCTGGGAAAAAATCGGAGGACGTGTAGCCCACATTAAAACTCTGGCCCGCACACAACAAAGACACGCTCGGGTTGCCCGTGTTGATGAGCGATGTGCGCACCGTGACCGTGGCACTTCCAGAGGGTAGCCCATTGCCGCAAGCATTCGTAACACTGGAAACAGTATATGTAGTTGTTTCTAAGGGTGTTACGGTTACTAAGGTTGGGTTTTGGGTGGTCGATGTCGAAAATCCGTTCGACAGCGTGTACGTCCAGGGAGCTTGGCCCCTAAAATCTATTTTGAGCGTAGCCGACTGCCCCTGCGCCACGTTGGCATCGCCGCTAATGTCGGCATTGGCAAAGGGCTGGATAATCACTTTCACCTCGGTACGCGGGCTTTCGCAGCCGTTGCTTCCCGTCTGGGTTGCAAACACCGAGTACGTTCCGGGGGTGCTTGTAAAGGGCGTAAATACCGCGCTTGTGCCTCCATCGGGTCGGTACCACTTTATGTTCGTCCCCTGCGCCACGAGCGGTGTGGCGGTTGTGCCTTGGCAATAAACCACTGTGGGTTCGCTGGTGGGTGCGGGGGTGGTTTTGATGGTTATTTCGATCTTAGTCTGCGCACTTTCGCAGCCGTTGATGGTCTGGGTCACGAAAAAATTAGTAACACCCCCAATCGCGGTCTGAATGGTCGGCGCAGTGTTATTGATAAACTGATTGCTGTTATTGAACCACCGCAGGTCAATTCCAGTGGCCTCCAACACGCGCACGGGGTCGTTTTGGCACAAACTCAGCGTGGCGTTTGGCGTGGCGGGTGCCGCGGGCTGGGGCTTCACCGTCACCTGAATCTCCGAGCGCAGGCTTTCGCAGGCGTTCACGGTTTGGCTAACAAAGTAAGAGGTAGTTCCTGGGTTGTTTTTGTTTATCACTGGCGCCGTAACATTGCCAGTGCCACCCGTGGCGTTGGCGTACCAGACCTGGTTTTGGCCCGTGGCGTTTAGGTTGAACGAACTTCCCTCCTGGCAATACGACTGGGGTGTTAGCACGCCAGGCTGGGCGGGCCGGTCTTTCACAAATACATCTAAACGCGCCCTGGGGCCTTCGCAACCGTTGATGGTTTGGGTGGCGTAAAAAAACGACGGACCCGAAGTTGCGGTACTCGGCGTGGGCGCAGTGTTGGTTGGGTTGCCTCCCGACGGCACCGTGTACCACTTCAACTCTTGGCCAGTAGCCAAAACGGGCGATGGCGTGTCGAACTGGCAATAAGTAGGATTAGAAACTGTTGGTAGGGCGGGTGTGCCAAAAATAGTAACTTGAATATTGCTTTTTGGCCCCTCGCAACCGCTAAGACTCTGGCTCACCGAGTAGTTTTGTACGCCCGCATTATTGGTTGGGGGCGCGGGCGCGTTGTTGCTTATAAAATTATTGCCCCCGTCGAACCAACGCAAGTTAGAACCCGTGGCGGTGAGTGGCACGGACGGTGTGTTTTGGCAGTACGTTAGGTTGGTAGGCGCGGTGGGCGCGGCGGGTTGAGCGTTGATGACCACCGTCAAGGCCGCACGTGGGCCCTCGCAAGACTTACCCACCGAATTAACCGAATAATTGACCGTCTGACTCACAAAATAGGTGCTCAGACCCGCCGAACCCGTGGCTGGCGTGGGCGCGTTGGTGGTGCTGCTCCCTCCCGACTGGTTGAAACCGTACCAGTTTAAAAAACCATTGGGCGACACCACGGCCGTGAGCGGCGTAGCACCCACAAATTGGCAGTACGTCGTCGTTGAGGTGGCGGGTGGCGTTGGCGTGGCGTTTATCACTACTTGTACCTGCGTGCGGGGACTTTCGCAAGTGTTGGGCTGGGTTTGGCTCACAAAATAGTTGAGCACGCCCGCATTGTTTGTGCCAAAAGTGGGTGTGCCGCCGATGGCCGCCCCGCCCGAGGCCGATCCGTACCAAGCCAGCGATGCCCCCGAGGCGGTCAAAGCGGCGGGGGTTTCGTTTTGGCAGTACATAATCGTCGAAGCTGGTACAGTTGGCGCGGACGAAATTGGCCGCACCACCACATTGATACCCACCCGCGAACTCTCGCAACCATTAACAACCTGCGACACGAAGTACGTGGCCGAAGAACCTGTGCTGGGTGTGGGGCTGCTGGCCGAGGCCACCCCACCCGAGGCGTTCGTGCCGTACCAGCGCAGACTGCTGCCCGTGGCCGTGAGCGGAGGTGCGTTGTCGTTTAGGCAGTACGTAATTGGGCTGCTAATGCCTGGCGCGTTGGGCACGGCGTTTACAACCACCGAAAAATTATTGAACTGGCTATTGCAGCCATTGATAGTTTGAATGACCGAGTATGTAAAAGAATTTGCATTGGCCAGCGATGTAACGGTTGCGTTGGCCGACGGCGTACCAGTTCCGTTGGCACCCGAGAACCACGTAACCGTACCCGTGGCATTGGTCACGGCACTGGTGTGGCTGCCCGAACCCGCGCAAAGCGGCCCGACTGCGGCCACCGTTAGTTGGGGCGGTTGGGCGTTTATGGTAAACGAATAGTTTTTAATTGGGCTCGAGCACGTGCCGATACTTTGTTTTACCGAGTAGTTGAAGGTGCCCGCGTTGGCATAATTGAGCTGCTGCGGCGTGGTGCTGGCCGTTCCCGTGCCGTTGGGTCCCGAGTACCAGGTCACGGTAGCACCTGGTGCAGTGTTGCCGATGGTTGCTGGTAGTATAACATTGCCCGAACACGCTGGGCCTATGTTTTGCGTATCTGGCGTGGGTGGGGTGGAACTTACCACGACCGAAAAATTGGTTGGCGCGCTCGCACAACCGCCCACTGTTTGGGTTACGGCATACCCGGCCGTTGTAGATGCGGTGGTGGTAGAAATACTCGGAGGGGTTGGCGAAGCAACGGCACTCCCGGGCGAAGTCCAGCTCAGACTCGTGCCAGTGGCCGAAATCGTGGCGGTGCTGCCTTGGCAAACCGTTGTGCCACTCACCACGGGGGAACTTGGCGTTGCATTTATCGTAAAATCAGCACTGAAAGCGTCGGGGAGCGCACCTGGCGAGTTGCTTCTTTTTACGCCAATTTTATAAGTACCTGCCCCCGTTGTGGCTGGAATCGTGACGGCGTTGGTGGTTGTGCTGGTGCTGCCAACCAACAGGGTGGCCACAAAAGTATTGGTCGATGTGTAGAGTGTGACATTGTATGAAGGGGGCGGACAAGTAGCCACGAAAGCCACGTTGCCACTGCGGGCCACCCCAGCGCAATAGGGTTGGGCAATCGAAAGAATGAAACTCACGCCCGTAACGGTGGCAGCAGTTACATTAACACCGATACTTTGCCGAGTTGGGTTTTCGCAGGTGGAGCCAGCACCAGCCAACTTTGCCACAAAATACGTAGCATTGCCCGCAGCGCCAGTAAAAGTTGAGGGACTCACCGCAGTTCCGCCCGTGGCGGCGGTGTACCATTTTAGGTCGGCGGCGTTGAAAGACGCGGGAACGGCATCACCAACGCAAAAAGTGTAAGTGGCCACAAAGCCAGTTGGTTGGCCCACCACCGAAAAATCGGCGGTGGCAGCACCAGTAACCGTGCCGCTCACGGCGCGTAGTTTGTAGCCCACGCCACTAACGGCCGTACTTGGTATGAGCGTGCTGATCGAAACCGACGTCCCGGTGGCGGTTGTGACCCCCGAACCCACCGACGTGCCAGGGAAAACCCCCGCCGCATCCGACAAAAATACGCTGATTGTGACCCCAGCCGCAAAGCCACTGTAAGGAACCGTTACGGAGGTGGCTCCGTTTGGGGTTGTGCACGTGGGTGCGCCCGCGATTGCCCCCAAAGTCTGCGCTGACAACTGGCCGCAAAACAGCAACGCAGTGAAGATCAGACTGTTTATAAAAGTAATATTTTTAAGCATATTGGTTTCTATTTAATTTTCTCATCAGGTTAAAACGAAGTACAGTTCACAAAAATACAAATACTAAATTATATTTTGCGCTAATCTAATAAACCATGGCCAAAGCCAAATTTTTTATCTACCGTTACGGGTAGCGTCCCTTTGAAAGGTAAATGACCAAAAAGAAGTGCAGGTACTGTTTGGTGCATGGTTTGGCTGTTTTCGTAGGCCACCACTACCGACGACGTTTCGGGCAGGTACTGGAGCGGATAGGGCATCCCAAAAAAACAAATTATCACCTTCGACTGCCGCTGCAACTCGGCTACCAACCGCAGGGTGGCGGCTGGAAAAACGTATGGGTGTTTGAACGATTTACGGGTGTCGTGGAAACTTAAAATGACCGTTTTTGTGCCTGCCAGGTGCGCTAAAATCTGGTTCACGGTCTCGTCGGTTTCGGGTTTTCCAAACTGCGCCACGTACTTGAAACGCGCGTACTGACCGAGCGTGTTCTGAAACGAATTGTTGTAGCCCAGGCCAATGCAGATAGAGGCCAACGTGTCGGGCGTTTGGGCGGTAAGTGGCAGGACGTGGTCTTGGTTGCTCAGTAAAGTAACCGCATTTTGACAAAGTAAGTCGTTCAAACGAACCGTATTTGGTTCATTTATTTTAGCGTTAATATCTTGTAAATCAATTGGTTTTAAATTGTTTAATCCTGCCCAGTATTTGGCACGTAGTATTTTACGGACTTTATTATTAAGTGCCTCCTCGGTGATAATACCTTTGGTGAGAGCCGTTTTTATTTTGACAATTGATGCCGCTATTTGCTCGGGATATAATAAAATATCGTTGCCAGCCACGAGGGCTTTCAGGTTGGCATCGGCAGGGGTTCGGCCACGGCTCACGCCTCGCATATTCATGGCATCAGTGAAGATCAGACCCCCGAAGCCCATTTCTTTTTGCAGCAGTTGGGTCACTACTTTCTCCGACAGTGAGGCCGCCAAGTGGGGGGTATTTTCTAAAACGGGTACGTACAAATGCCCCGTAATAATACCCGTCAGACCATTGGCAATGAGCTGCCGAAACGGGTACAAATCGGTGTCGTTGAGCTGGTCGGTCGAATGAGAAACCACGGGTAGGGTGTAGTGCGAATCCGAATCGGTGTTGCCGTGACCAGGAAAATGCTTGGCGGTGGCAATTACCTTATTATGTTGCAAACCACGCATATATGCCAATGCTTTTCGGGTTACGCTCTCGCGGTTTTCGCCAAACGACCGATTCCCGATCACGGGGTTGCGCGGATTGCTGTTGATGTCGGCCACGGGCGCAAAATTAACGTGGATTCCCAACTTGTTGCAGTGCCTGCCAATCTCGTTGCCCATTTGGTACAGCAGCGAGTCGTCAGAAATAGCGCCGAGGGTCATTTGTCGCGGGAAATTCATGACGCTGTCCAGCCGCATTCCCAGCCCCCATTCTCCGTCTATGCCGATCAGAAGTGGTACTTTCGACAACCGCTGATACGCATTCGTAAGCACGGCTTGGCGGTATGGCGTGCCCTGAAAAAAAATCAGGCCGCCCACGTTATACTTCAAAATGAGGCTCTCGGTTTGTTGGTAGTACGCCCCGTTCCGATCCGAACGGGTGGCAACCATAAAACACTGACCAATTTTTTGATCCAACGTCATGCTCAAAAACACGCTATCAACCCAGTGGATTTCGGACGTTTTTGGGTCTTTGAAGTCAGTGAATCGGTTGGCGGTGAGCAGCCACGACCCCGCAACAATGCCCGCCACAAAAATAATTTTCGGCAGGCCGTAGATGGATCGTTTGCCGGGTATCATTGCCACTTAACCTCAATAACTTCGGTTTTGAGGTCGATGGTGGTGTGGGTTTCGTTGGCGTACCGGCGAATCGACACCGTGCCATTTTTGACCCGAAGGGCTTCTTGAACGATGACGTGCGTGGCACTGCGTTTCCTGAAAACCGACGCAATATTGTTCTTCTCAGTGGCTATTTTAAGCACCACGTTTTTGCCCTTTGCCGTTATTTCGCGCGTTGTTGGTTGGGTGTTTTGCTGGTTGAGTAGCGCCAACGCGCGGCTGGCCTGCGGCACGCCGTAGCCAACGTAATTGTTGCCATAAGGATACAAGTGCGCCGATCGTTCTATAATCGACATCAGTTCTTTGTTGCCAAGTGCGGGGTTGGCTTGCATCAAACAAGCCGCAAAACCAGTGATGACGGGCGCCGAAAGCGACGTTCCCATCAACGAAAAACACGCCACATTTGGTTTTAGATACCCCAGCGATTCTGGGCCAATGCTGCTGTAACCGATTCTGTTCCAGAGCTTCTCGTTGGTAGCACCAATCGAAAGCACGCCCTGCGCGTCGGCGGGGGTAGATACAATGCGCCAGGCTTGGTCTTCGCCCTCATTGCCCGCCGAAACGATTAATAATATCCCTTTTTTATCGACGGCTATTTGGGCGGCGCGGCTAATCACACTCGTTTTGCCGTCCATCTCAGCGGGTTCATAGTTTTCTTTGGGATCGGTAAAACCCTTTGCGTACCCCAGCGACGTGTTGATGACCCGCACACCGAGGCTGTCCATCCACTCCATGGCGGCCACCCAGTTGTCTTCTTCGCCGCGCCACTCGCGGTCGCCGTGGTCGGTGCGGGCCAAATAAAATGCCGCGTCGGTGGCCAGGCCAGACTGAATTTTTTGCTCGTTGTCTGCCCCCGTGATGGCCGTCAGCACCTCCGTACCGTGAAAATCAGTGAAGGCAACCATGTTTTCGTAAAAATCATTGTCGCGGTTGCTGCTTACGTAGTCGCGCTTACCCCGTATTTTTGGACTTGTAAAAAGCCCGTCGGCAAACAAATGTTTGAGTGGTTCGGCGCGTTTTGCGCCCAGGTAGCCAGCATCAATCACGCCCACCGTCACGCCCTTGCCAGTGAGCCCCGCCTCGGCAAAAGCCTCGGCCTGCACCTGCAATAGCACGGGGTCGTATTTGAGTGCTGCACCAAGTTGTGGGGGTAGTGCGTTGGGTATTTTGGCCACGTAAAAATCACTGTTCATGCGCTGAACGGACTTCACAAAGTGGTTTTCTTTTAATTTATTTACTTGATGGTCAGTTAGTTGGGCTGACACCGCATTGAGCCACTTAGACGCGTGAACGGGCTGCACCCCCTGCGCCTGCAACGCCAAAAGATACTCTGAGCGAATTGGTAGATCGGTGTCATCGTTGCGGGGTAGTCCCTGAACTTGTCGGTTTTGGAGCGTTTGGGCCGACACCGCTGGGGCGGATGCCGGGTTTTTGTCGGACAAAAAAATCCAGTATTTGGTTTGAGCACCTGCCGACGAAGCCGCCAGGAAAAAGATTAGAAACGAGTATTTCAGAACGGACATTGGTGTATTTGGGCAATTGTAAATTTACTTTTTTTTCTTTTGGAGCGATGCCCGCATCAACGGCGATTTTTTTGCCTTGGCCGTTTCAGTGGCTTTCGGTTGTTTGGCTTCGCGCTGGGCTTGCTGTCCTTTCACGAGAATGAACCCCAAAAAGCAGGCCAAGCACAGCATAATGAGCCAATAACTTTCTTTAAACGGCGATTTTCTAACGCCAATTTCATACACCCAAATGCCCAAGAAAGCCACGCCGCCCGCCAGTAGGAGAGTGTCGAATAAGTTTTGGGGTTTGGGATTTACTGTTTTTGCCATTTTGGTACTTGGTATAAGTATTAATGTTGAATGTTGAATGAGTGACGGGGCCACCAGCGCGGCTATTGAGTAACCATCTATTAGTTAAATAGTTACGAAATAAAGAATGGTTATTATTACTTATTAGACTTGCTCCGCGATGAGGTAATCGTTTTGGCGCACTGCTTTTTGGCCAACCATCATTTCGCCGACGAACCCCGCCAAAAATAATTGCACACCAATAATAATAACAACCAACGCCATAAAAAATAGGGGGTTGTCGGTGGCGTTTCTAAATTTTTGGTGGGTATAAATATTGTATATTTTTTCGCCGATGAGCCAAAGGGTAATGAGCGTGCCCACAAAAAAGGCGAGCGTACCCAGGCTCCCAAAAAAGTGCATGGGTCGCTTGCTAAACTTATGCACAAAAGTAATTGACAGAAGATCGAGGAAGCCAAAGATGAAACGCTCCAAGCCGAATTTTGTTGTGCCATACTTGCGGGCGCGGTGCTGGACTACTTTCTCACCAATTTTCTCGAAACCGTTCCATTTGGCCACCACGGGTACGTAGCGGTGCATTTCGCCGTAGAGAGTTATGTTTTTGACTACTTTGTGGCGGTAGGCTTTTAGGCCGCAATTGAAGTCGTGGAGGTTGTTTATGCCCGAAATACTGCGCGTTACGGCGTTGAAGAGCTTGGTAGGAATGGTCTTGGTGAGCGGGTCGTAGCGTTTTTGTTTCCACCCCGACACCAGGTCGTAGCCGCCCTGCGTAATCATTCGGTAGAGCTCAGGAATCTCGTCGGGACTGTCTTGCAGGTCGGCATCCATCGTAATGACCACGTTGCCGCTCAGTGCCTGAAACGCCGTTTGGAGGGCAGCAGTTTTGCCGTAATTTCGGTTGAAACGAACCCCGCGAACGCACGAATTACGGGCCGCTAATTCTTTAATCACTTCCCACGAACGATCCGTACTGCCGTCGTCCATGAGGTATATTTCGTACAAAAAACCATTGTCGCGCATCACGCGCTCAATCCACTCAACGAGTTCAGGCAGCGATTCGTCTTCGTTGAAGAGTGGTATTACTACCGAAATTTGGGGGTTAGTCATTTCTCTGCATTAAAAAATCAGGTAAAAATCTTTCAGTAATAACCTGAAAGCGGGGGTATAATCGGGGTGTTCGGTGTTGTAAATGTCCAACGTTTCTGCGGTTTTTTCTAATGTTTTTCCGAAACAATATTCCGAAAGCACCCGAAAAACGGGTTTGGAGGCATTGTGTTTCAAAAATAGGGCTCTTTTTGGGTGCAGCCCAACGCGTGCGGCTTTGAGCTCAAACGCCTCGGATTGGGCGGGGGGCAAAAGCACGCCCAAAGTACCATTGGGGTTCAATAACCGTGCCACGGCCTCGGCAAGTTCGTGGTGCTTGAGCGACGCCGAGTGGTGGGCTTGGTTGGCCGCCGCGTTGGCCGTTGGCAACTGGTTTTCGTAAAACGGCGGGTTGCACACAACGTAGTCGAAACCCGCGTGCTGCGGTGCAAAGTCCTGAACGGCTGCGTTATGGATTTTTATTTTTGCCCCAAAAGGGCTATTCCCCACGTTTTCGGTTGCTTGTTCAAACGCAAGTCGTTCTATTTCAATGGCTTCGATCTCGCTGGTGCTGGCGGTTCGTTGGGCGGCCATGAGCGCAAGTAGGCCCGTACCCGTGCCAATGTCGAGGATCGACCGCGCACGGCTTAGGTTTGCCCACGCACCCAACACGCACGCGTCGGTGCACACTTTCATGGCGCAGCGGTCTTGTTGAAGCGCAAATTGTTTGAAACGAAACATAGAACGCGGTAGTTTTGTGTCGTCTTTCTGCTTATTTTTGGGTTCAATATTTTTTCTTTTCGTGTCCAATGACCACGTCGCAAGATACTCAAAACTCGGTAAGTTTCCAGACGGAGGCGGCCATCAATTTGCTCAAAAAACTGATTGCCACTCCGTCTTTTAGCAAACAAGAAGACCAAACGGCGGTCTTAATTGTTTCTTTTTTTGAGGCGCAGGGCATTCAACCGCACCGAAAGCTGAACAACGTTTGGGCTTTCAACCGCCATTTTAGTCCCCAAAAACCCACTATTTTGTTAAATTCCCACCACGACACAGTGCGCGTGAACCCTTCGTGGACGCTCGACCCGTTTGAGCCGATGGTGAACGACGGAAAACTTTTTGGGTTAGGATCGAACGACGCAGGCGGGGCGTTGGTGTCGCTGATGGCCACTTTTGCCCATTTTTATGAGCGCACAGACCTGACCTACAACATCGTAGTGGCCGCAACCGCCGAAGAAGAAATTTCGGGGCGCGACGGCATCGAGCTGATTCTGGGCGATTTGCCCCCCATCGATTTTGCCATCGTGGGCGAACCCACCGACATGAACCTGGCCATTGCAGAAAAAGGCTTGCTGGTTTTAGACTGTACCGCCCACGGGCGGTCGGGCCACGCCGCCCGCGAGGAGGGCGAAAATGCCATTTACAAAGCCATTAAAGACATCAATTGGCTTACCACCTACACCTTTCCGAAGGTTTCGCCCACGCTCGGTGCCATCAAAATGTCGGTTACGGTGGTCAATGCGGGCAGCCAGCATAACGTTGTGCCCGACAAATGTAATTTCACGGTTGATGTGCGCGTGACGGAGCAATACAGCCTGGAAGAGATCATCGGGGTGATTGAGGCCAACGTCGAATCTACCGTTTCGGCGCGTTCGATTCGTCTAAAACCGTCCCAAATTTCGATCGACCACGCCATTGTGCGGGCGGGTGTGGCGCTGGGCAAAACCACCTACGGATCGCCCACCACCTCCGACCAGGCCATGCTCAACTGCCCGTCGCTCAAGTGCGGGCCAGGCCATTCGGGTCGTTCGCACACGGCCAACGAATTTATATACCTGCAAGAAATTGAAGACGGGATAGCCCAGTACGTCCAAATGCTGGAAGCGGTGGTGGGGTAGGGCAGCAGACAACAGTCCTTACGGTGCCATGCTCGCCAAAATCATTTCTGCCAGTTCGCGCACGGCACCGTGGCCGCCCTCGGTTTGCAACTGCACAATGTTTGGAATGGCCTTGATTTTAGCCACTGCGTTGGCGGGGCAGGCGGCCAAGCCCACGTGAGAGAGCAGTTCGAAGCAGTTCACGTCGTCGCCGATGTAGGCCACTTCCTGCATGGTTATTCCCTCGGTTTGGCATATTTCGAGGGCGGCTTGTAGTTTGCCACCGTCTCGTTTGCCCTGGTAGAGGTAGTCGGCCTTAATTTTGGCGGCGCGGCGCGTCACCATCTGGGTGTTTTCGGAGGTGATGATGCCCGTTTTGATGCCCGCCTGCGCCAGCAAATTAAACGCCATGCCGTCGTAGGTATGAAACCGCTTGAACTCATCACCGTTTTCGGTGTAGTACATACTGCCGTCGGTCATCACGCCGTCCACGTCCGACAAAAATAGTTTGATCTTTACCATGCCGTCCATCCTCCATCAACAGTTAGCACTGAGCCCGTCATGTAGCTCGATGCCTCCGACGCTAAAAACAAAAACGGGCCAACGAGTTCTTGGCGGTCGCACATTCGGCCCATCGGCGACAGCTTGGCGAAGTTTTGCGTAAAAGCCTCGTCGTGGTTATTAAAAATGGCGTGCGGCACGATGGCGTTGCACCTTATGCCCTCTTTGGCGTAGAAAGTGGCCACGTAGCGCGTAAAATTAGGGATAAAAGACTTTGAGGCGATGTAGTCAATTGGTTTGAAATTTTTGACTCCCTCGCCAAAATCGTAAAGACTCTGGTTGGGGGCCACCATCGAGTAGGTCGAAGCCACGTTCACAATATTGCCGCCGCCCTGAGCAAGCATTTGGCGGCAGGCTTGTTGGGTCATTATCACGGTTCCCGTCAGGTTCACCTCAACCGACTTGCGGAGCAAATCGACGGGATAAAACTCGAACCGGCTCTGGTTTACTTTTTCCGAGCCACCCTTGTCGAACTTGGCATCGATGGCCGCATTATTCACGAGCACGTCGAGCCGTCCGAAGGTGTTCACGGTGTCGGCCACGGCGCGGGCGCAACTGCCCTCGCTGGTTATGTCTAAGTGCTGAAACAAAAAACTGTCGGCCGAGAACTCGGCCTCCAACTCGCTGCGGAGCTGCTGGCCGAGGGCATCGTTTATGTCGGCCAACACCACCTTGGCACCCTGTTTCAGAAAGGCCACCGATATGGTTTTTCCGATGAGGCCGAAAGCCCCCGTTATCAAAATTACTTTGTTGTTAATATCAATTGGATGCTCCATGCTGCGCGTCTGATGTCCCAAAATGCGGGAGTGCTGTGTTTTATCAGCCCGCAAATATAGGCGTAAATTATGGTTTTATACCAAAGCAAGGTTCGCCTGTAGCGAAGCCTATATTGGTCTAAAAAGCAAAAGTTAAATCGGGCATGGGCGGCAGTAGCTCGGGTAAAAGGAGGTAGATGAAGCGGCAGCTTATGCTTCTATTAACTGAATATGAGGAAGATAGAATTTGAATTTTTCGTCGGCTGATATGATTGTGAGATTTTCTGCAAGTGCCGTTGCAATGATTAGCCTGTCGAATGGGTCGGGGACACCCAGTCTTTGTGGTAATTAAAAAAGGGCACTAAATCATAACCCCAAAAATGTTTGTGTGCAATTGGTAAAAATTTAAATTTATCTCGTTTGGCAACAAGCACAATATCATCAATGGTGGCTACAAAATCTGGCAACTTATTTATTTTCTTTTTAACTGCAATTTCATAAAGACTTATATCACTGACAAATATTTTGTTGCCGGGATTTGTTAGAATATCATAAATGTTAGCTTCCAACTGCTTATCATTGAGCTGAAACCAAATAGCTATTTGTGTATCTGCCAAATATAGCATTACATATAATCTTTTAAATCATCTAACGGGTCGTTAAAATCATCTGGAATACTATATATTTTCCCTTCAAGCTCACCAAGCCTTTTTAAGCCCCCAGGCACACGTTTTTTAGCTACTTTTGGCTCCTTATCAGCCATAAAAGTAACCAAAACTTCTACTCTTTCTTCATTTGGAGCAGGTTCGAGGAGCGTTAGTACGCCATTTTCGTAAATACCTTTGACTACTGGGTACATAATTGTATTCGTTTTTTTACAAATATAAATCAATTTTTTCTAACTAAAATAAGATAGCCTTTGGCATAAATACCAAAGCAGGCTCGCTCAAAGCGAAGCCTGTTTTTTGGCAAAATTAGCGTATCGACTGCCTGGGGCGTACCTAAACAGCAATGGGCGAGACCAACGGACGCGCTAAATTGTTTAGGTAGGTTGGCCGTTGCGGACTCCGTTTCAATTGTCAATTATATTTGTATCAGGCCGTTTCTGATGGCAAACAGCACCAATCCCACGCGCGATTTGACCGATAATTTGTCAAAAAGCTGCTCGCGGTAGCCATCTACGGTGCGCGGGGCGAGGCACATTTCGTCGGCAATTTCTTTGTAGGTGCGTTCGGAGCAGGCCAATTTCAGAAACTCGGCCTCACGCCCGTGCAGCAGCACCAGTGCTCTTGTGGGGTTTTTGGGCTGGCTTCGGAGCGACTTCATCAGCGTGTTCGTTACTAAGTCGTTGTGGTAGTAGCCGTAGGTGTGTACCTCTTGCAGCGTTTGTTTTAATTGGAGCGTTTCGGCATCTTTGAGCAAATAGCCCACGGCCCCGCAGCGCAGCATCTTGATGATAGACTCGTCGTCGTCGTTCACGCTCAGGGCTATGATTTTGACGCTGGGGAAATGCGCCGTCAAAAAACTGGCCGTGTCAAAGCCGTCCATCACTGGCATATTGATGTCTATGAGGGCTATTTCGGGGGCGGGTTGGGTTTGGAGTTGGGCAATGAGGTCTTGGCCGTTGGAGGCCGTGAGCGCCACCTCAAAGTCGTCGAAACGGTTGATGAGGTCTTTGAGGGCGTTTCTTATCAAAACGTGGTCGTCAATAAGAGCAATGGTTGTCATTAGGTAGTATGAGGGATAAGTAGCACAGCAATTGAACCTCCTGACTTGACATTCAAAACCTGAAAACTACCTCCCAGCAAATTGGCCCGATAGACCATATTTGCCAGCCCTGTGCCGCTCTCAAACCCTTTCTTTTTCAGTTTTTCATCGAAGTCGAAGCCAATACCATTGTCTTCAACTTCAATCTTAAAACATTTTTCGTGTTCCTCCAAACAAACCCTAATATTTTTTGCTTGAGCGTGTTTGAGTATGTTTTGCATCAACTCCTGAAATATCCTAAAAACGATGATTTCTTGTTTGACGTTGAGCGATGGTTGGGTTGTTTTTTCTACAAACTCAATGCTTATGCCACTTGCTTTTTCGATGCGTTGCAGTTCAAATTTAATGGTGTTGCTTAGTCCTTCGTGCAGAATATTGTCGGTGTTGAGGGTTTTGGACAAAGCCCGCAAATCCATAATGGCCGTGTTGAGGTGTTCTTTCGACTGCCCAATTTGCGCGTTGGCGGGCAACTCGGCGGCCGCGTTGTTGAGTTGAATTTTGACCAGCGCGAGCATTTGTGCCACGTTGTCGTGCAGCTCGCGCGAGATGTATTTCATGGTTTCTTCTTTGATTTCGTTTTGCGAACTCAAAATTTCTTGCTCAAACTGGGCTTTGAGGCTGGCTTTTTCTTGAATATTTTGGATTTGTTTTTTTTGATACAGAAAGAGAAACCCCACCAAAAAAGAAATTAAGAAAACAAAAGCAGCAGTTCCTGCGACCAAAATAATTGTAACATCAAGTGGAATTTCCTGATACATTCTAATTAAATCTTCGTCGAACTTGAATGATTGTCAGACCCAGAGCATACGTGCAAATTAAGTAAAAGGCCAAGTCAAACCAAATACTAAAATGATACCACGAAAGCGCCATTTGACGATTATAACTTATCATATAGCGCATTAATCCTACTTGTAGAAAGCTCATAAAATGAACCATAACTCCTAAGCAAACCCAAAAAGTGGGGAGTTGCATGAGTGGTTCTAATTCTTTTTTACTCAATAAAGATTTTAGATAAAGTAAAATCCAATATAACAACAACAAACGTGTAATAAGTCTTATCCAAGATGGCGATTGATGTAAGGGCTGCCAGGTGAAAATTAATAATAATTCCAAAAAAAGAACAAATATGATAATGTACATTATGAGCCGTTGAACCTTTTCATTAGGTATATTATGCCTTAAATATAGAGACAAAAATACAAATTGAAATAGGGTCATGGTGTGATAAAAAGGTAGATTATTCTTATGTTCTACAATCATTCTATAATCAGCCCCTATTTCAAATAGTAATGTCAAAATAAAAAAGTAGGTTAGGTATTTCATGTCAAGGGGTAGTAGCTTGTAGTAAAATACTCCAAGCACTACCCCCCAAGGCATACCACTCAATATTAGAAAATCGTAGAATAGCATTGTCTCCTACTCGGGTATTGATTTAGTACTAAAAAATGTGTTTAAATCTGCCCCGAATTTGGTATAAATTTTGCTCGGGCAACGGGTTTCGGGGGGGCATTCTGTGGGGGTTTTACAAATCTTAACAGTTCTATCTGGAAATACCTCA
The DNA here is from genome assembly GCA_013298215.1 of Cytophagales bacterium. Lineage (GTDB taxonomy): Bacteria > Bacteroidota > Bacteroidia > Cytophagales > Spirosomataceae > JAAFKE01. The sequence goes on from JAAFKE010000033.1 coordinate 42,356, forward strand.
TCCAAATCTTCTATGGTATTACTAACAGGTTTAATCACTATACCTGTTTTTGTGCCATTGTCCGAGGACAAATAAATGCGAATACCTTCGCAATCATCTTGACTTAAAATTTCTTGCAAAATCCTTTTATTAATGGCAAACATTAGGCCAAGTTCAGGCTTTGGTGCATTACTTTCAAACCATTTGGGTTGGATAAATTCTGCTACGAATTTAGTCATATTTGACGCTGTTTGTTCGAGAACCTCGTCTGTATCTAATAGTTTGTAATCAAGATTAGACGAAGCCCATTTGGTACGTCTTGCTGCATCGGTCATTGACACTTCTTGGGCATCTTGTTCGAGAGAAACATTTAGTAGTGGCATAGTTGTAGGTGGTTTAAAAGTTCCCGACAAACTTACGAGTCAATTTTGGCAAAAAAAACGGGAAAAACACCCTTTTTTCGCTTTGCGTTATGCCTGACCTTTGTACCCATCAAACGCAGATGGGAATCGTCCCGAAGAACACCTAAATTCTGAGAATAGGGAAAACTTTAAACGGTGGATTCAAGTTTTAAATGCAGCAAAGCCATTATTAGCGAAGGTTTGCGAAAAAATTTCATTGGGTGTTTGAAACCCATATCTTTTCCTCGGTCTATCGTTTAATATATTCTCTACCTCTATAA
>JAAFKE010000034.1 GCA_013298215.1 Cytophagales bacterium
GTGATTATTACTCTCCCGATATATTTTTCCCAACTCTTTAACACCTGCCTCTTGTATCTGAGGAATTCGTTTCTTACCCATTTTTTTAGCAAAGCTAACAAATTAAAATATTATTATAAATAATTTTGTCCAAGCACTTAAATGCAATAAAATTACAAACCTTGTTATCTTGCAGTAAGAACTCTTTTTTTTCAAGGTTCTTCACTTCAAAATATTTGTCTATCAAACCAAGTTCAGTTTCTGAAAGTGCAACTTCTTGACCGCAATATTTTTTAAGTTTCTGATACATTTTAGTGTCTTCTGAAATTGCTACAATAAACTTGACGCCCTGCCCTTCACTGAGCGTTCGTTTATCCTGTTAAATCACCGATGTTGTTGCCTGTTAAGTTTCTGATATTTTTCGTTATCTTTTCAATGTCCCAGTTCCACCATTTTAGTTCTAAAAGCTGTCTAATTTTTTCGGCTGAAAATCGTTTTTTAATTTCCACCGCAGGGTTTCCACCCACAATTGAGTAGGGTTCAACGTCTTTTACCACGGTCGAATTGGTGGCAATAATTGCCCCGTCGCCAATCGTTACGCCCGCCATGATGGTTGCATTATATCCTATCCAAACATCATTGCCGACATTGATATTACCTTTTTGGGGGTAGGTTTTGCCATCCATTGCATTTTCCCAACCATTGCCAAAAACGGCAAACGGGTAGGTTGTGAGGGCATCCGTCAAATGATTTGCCCCGTTCATAATGAATTTCACATCGGAAGCAATCATACAAAATTTGCCGATAATCAGTTTATCACCCACAAACTCGAAGTGATATTTTATGTTCTTCTCAAAGTTTTCAACATTTTCAAAATCGTCATAATAAGTAAAATCTCCGACGATGATATTAGGGTTTTTAATGATGTTTTTCAGAAAACAAAGTCGGTTGTAATCTTTAAGTGGAAATATTGTATTTTTATCTGGACCAGTCATAATTGATACGGTTGTACTTATTTCATCAATTTCTCCTTCAACTCTTCTGCTCGCTTCCGCCCACCCACATACGCAGGGTCAAGGGCGATTGCTTTGCTTAAATAACTGATAGTCAATGCCCTATCCTTTTTTTCTTGGTGCTGATTTGCCCAAGCCCAATAGACAAAACTCATAATTTTATTGTTGGCATATGCTTGATTTTTTGCTTGTTTGTCAATAATGGACTGCATATCCAATTTGGCAAATCTTCTTTTTTTGTAAAACATCCACGGTAAATTTTCGGCTACGCTTCCTCTCAAAAATTCGGGCAAATATGATACCTCGGCGTAGTTATTTACGGCTTCTTCAAACAATTTGAAGGCATTGCCCAATAAACCGAATTTCTTGGTTTCGGCTCCTACAAGAGCAATGGCAGAGGCTCGATACGATGAAACAAAAGGTATTAACTCCCGCGTAACTTGTTTATTTTGAGTCATTTCGGTCAAAATATCATAGCTCTTTTTGGCGTAGCCTCTGTATTCAGTTTTTGAGAAAAACCCCAAATTCAAAGCCGTTTCGTGATAAATAATTCCTTTGCGAGCTTTGTTAATTTGGGAAGGATTTTGTTCATAAGCCAACTCAACTTCTTTGAGTTTAGTCTTTAAAAAAGTAGTGTCAATAATTTCCATCACATCATCTAATTGATGTTCGATGGCTCTCATTTTTGAACCGTCTAATTGTTGGGCGTTTGCACCGCTCGTAATGGTCATGGCTGTTAAGATAAAAGTGAATAATTTGTGTCTCATTTTTTTATTTTGTTTAATTAATGAGACAAAATTACTACCGCCCAAACCCGCAAAACGATGACTATTGTTAAGACTTTTCTTTACAGAAAACCCGATTCCGAATCCCACTCAAACTTTCGGGACTGATGCCCAAGAAGTTGGTAATGTATTTTCTCAACTGCCCGCAACCGTCTAATTGTTGAGTCTTGAGAACTGCGAAAACCAATCGTTGGTGCCGAGTTGGGCTTCTAAGCGGTTTTCTAAGTTGTCGGGGAGTTTAGGGAAAAAGTCAATCCCAGTCAGTTTTTCGACTTCATCCACCGTCACCACAAACGATTTTAGCGATTTATTCGAGGGCTCGTTTTTCATCAGAAAGGCAATCATCTTTGGCTTTCCGTTGGGTTTGCAAAACGCAACTTTATAAAAATACTCGGGCACCGCAATGGTGTTGCTGCGGCCAATGGTCTCCAAGCCATCGCGCAAAACGGGTCCCGTCACCATAAAAATGTCGCCATCTCGATGTACCCAATCCCTAAATTTCACCTCTAAGTCGTTCCAAATACCCCGATTGAAATACGGAGCCTGCGGCGATATGTTGCTCATGTAAAAAGTCTCTTTTTTGATGCTCCGCGAAGAGTTGAAGTCGCCAGCGGGGCAGAGATGCCCTCGGTCAAAGCCCGACCGCGAATAATCGGACGACAGCGCCGAGCCAGTCCGAACCAATGGGTCGGGTATAAACTCGTTGTCGCGTTCTAAGCGTTCGGTTATTTCGTCGAGCCTTATAAAATAGGCCACCCATGCGGCCACCTCGTACTGCTCCGCGTATTTGAGCGTAAATAGCTGGTGCTTAATGATTTGGTCGTCGGTTTTGATGCGGGGCAAATAAAAATCAGCCCCTACCGAACTACCCTCAACGTCCTCGTTTGGAGCTGATTTAGGACTTTCACGACTCGGTTTTTCGGCCTCCGTGATCTCAATTCCTTCTTTATCGAGTAGCGAGCCGTCGTCGGTAGCCACGTCGTCGCGGCGTTTTGGGGTGTCGGTGGCCACGTCCTCAACTGGTTCGGGAGCTTTGTAGGGGTTCATTCTGTTTTGCCCACGCTTCGGAGTCCAGATCGACTTCACGTCGTTCCACAACGCCACAACGGGTTTGGTGTTTCCTCGGTATTTCAAAAATAAACCAATCAGTAGAAAAGCAAACAACCAAAAAAACACGTTGCCCGAAAGCGAAAACCCTTTTTTATGAATCATATTGTGTGGTGTATCGAAAACTGACCGCAAAACTACGACCATAACGCCTAAATCATTTAAATTTGTGGGCATGAAACCAAAAAAAATAATTGTTATTGGGGGAGGCGCGGCGGGTTTTTTCGGCGCCATTGCCGCCGCCGAGACTTTCGCGGATATTGAAGTGGTGTTGCTGGAAAAAAACCGCACCGTTTTGAACAAAGTTCGGGTGTCGGGAGGGGGGCGCTGCAACGTGACAAACGCCCTGGCAGACCCGCGAAAATTTGCGGCTCAGTACCCGCGCGGGGAGGCATTTTTAAAAAATCTTTTCAAACACTTCAATGCAGCCGACACCATTCGGTGGTTTGAGCAGCGAGGCGTGACGCTAAAAACCGAACCCGACGGGCGGATGTTTCCGATTACCGACGATTCGGCCACGATCATCGACTGCCTCACGCGTGCCGCCCGAAGCTCAAAAGTACAGATTCGGACTTCAGCGGGGGTGAAAAACTACTGGTTTGAGAACCAAAAATGGCACGTGTCGTTGTTGGACGATACCATTCTGACGGCCGACCGAATTTTGGTGGCCACTGGTGGAAATCCTCAACTTGCTGGTTATGAGAACTTAACCAATCTAACGGAGCAAATTGAGCCGCCCGTGCCGTCGTTGTTTACTTTCAATACACCCACCAATTTTTTGCGAGACCTGGCAGGCGTTTCCGTTCAAGATGCCGAAGTGAAAATTGTTGGTTCGTTGCCCGTTCAATCCGAACCTGCGCGGGGCGGCCTTACGCGGGGCGGTTTGTCGCAGCGCGGCTTAACGCAGCTCGGCCCCGTTTTGGTGACGCACTGGGGGTTTAGCGGGCCTTCTATCCTAAAACTTTCGGCCTGGGGCGCGCGCCTGCTGAGTGAAGCGAACTACGATTTTACGCTGAAAATAAACTGGCTCGCGGGGCAAACTGGCGAGCAAGTACACGCTTTTTTGATAAAATTTAAACAAGAAAACCCCAAGAAGCGAGTAGCTTCGCACCCACTTTTGGGTATTCCGAGCCGCCTTTGGTTGGCTTTTTGCCAGCAAGCAGCGGTTTCTGATACCCTTCGTTGGGTTGATATTTCTAACAAATCGCTCAACCAACTCGTCGAACAACTCACCAATTCTCAGTTTAAGGTAGTCGGCAAGACCACCTTCAAAGAGGAGTTCGTCACCTGCGGGGGCGTTGCTTTGGCCACAATAAACCCGCAAACCATGGAAAGCACCCAAAACAAAGGCTTATTTTTTGCGGGCGAAGTCATCGACATCGACGGTGTCACGGGTGGTTTCAATTTCCAATCGGCTTGGTCGAGTGGGTTTGTGGCTGGTAAAAGCATCGGCCTCTAACCGCGCGGCGTTGTCGTGGTAGGTCGCTGTGGTACACAAAACTCAGATGCGCTCAATGAGCTCCTGCACCTTTCTCACCGAGCGGTTCATGACGTGGTCGATGACTGCTTTGGCGTGGTCGCGGCCATTTTCTATGAACACTTTTTCGGTGTGAACCCCCGCAATGACCGTTCCCGACACGTACAGGCCTGGCACGTTGGTCTCGAAGGTCTCGGGGTCGTAGTGTGGCACGAGGCTTCCCGCTTGCAGTTCAATGCCGCAGCGTTGCAGAAAGGCCGCATCGGGCGTGTATCCCACCAGCGACAACACAAAATCGGCGGGCAGTGTCTCCACTTGGCCCGTTTGTAGGTTTTCTATCACCACCGAGCTGGCCGTAAATGCCCGCACCACGCTGTCGAACCTGGTTTTAATTTTGCCCTCGCGCACGCGATTTTTCACGTCAGGAATTAACCAATACTTGACTGTTTGCCTAAAATCTTCGCCTTTGTGCACCACCGTCACGTCCACATCGTGGCGGTACAGTTCCAAGGCGGCTTCCACTGCCGAGTTGGCTCCGCCCACAATCACCACTTTGGTGTAGGAATACTTAAACGGTTCGTCGTAGTAGTTCGACACGTTGGGGAGGTCTTCGCCTGGCACACCAAGTTGGCGCGGAAAATCGAAATATCCCGTCGAAATCACCACTTTGTGGGCCAAATAAACGTCGTTGGTTTGGGTGCGAACCTCAAATATGCCGTTTATCTTTTGCATATCAACCACCTCCGTGAAGAGCTTGAACTGGAGTTTGTAATACCCCGCCACCTTTCGGTAATACTGCATGGCTTCGTCGCGGGTGGCTTTTACGCCCGAAATCGGGAACGGAATTTCGCCAATTTCGATATTTTCGGCGGTCGAAAAAAAACGCATTCGCTTCGGGTATTTTCGCAGCGACTCGGTGATGCTCCCCTTTTCTAAAATCAGGTGAGACAACCCACTTTTGGCGGCTTCAATGCCAACCGCCAGGCCGCACGGCCCGCTACCCACAATCAGAACATCGACTATTTTCATTTTTTTGCTGTTAAAACTTCACCAATAATAAACTCAAACCAGCGGTTCCTGCTGGCTCAGGCAATGAAAGCTCCCTAATCCCCAAACAATTTCCGTCGAATCGATCCCGACAACTTTCCGATCGGGGAAGCAGGTCGTCAGAATGTCGAGTGCGTGCTGGTCGGCGGCGCACCTAAAAGTGGGGACGATCACGGCGGCGTTGGCAATGTAAAAATTGGCATACGAGGCTGGCAACCGTTGGCCGTCGCTCACGAGTGGCGTGGGCATGGGCAGTTCGATGATGTTGAGCGGTTGCCCGTCGAGCAGCCGCATTTGGCGCAGTTGCCGAAGGTTTTCTTGCAAAATCGGGTAGTTGTCGTCGGCTTTGTTTTGTTCAACTACTGCTACTACGGTGTTTTCGTTCACAAACCGCACAGTGTCGTCAATGTGGCCGTCGGTGTCGTCGCCCACAATGCCGTCCTCGACCCACAAAATTTGTTCAACTCCGTAGAAATCAATTAGATACCGCTCAATCTGGGCCTGGCTCAGGTGCGGATTCCTATTTTTGTTGAGCAAACACGCCCTTGATGTCAGCACCGTACCACGCCCATTAAACTCCACCGAGCCACCCTCCATCACAATTCCGGGCGATACGCTCGGTATTTTTAGGTAGTTTGCAATGGCCGTTGGAATAAGATCGTCGCGGTCGTAGGGCGGGTACTTATTGCCCCAGGCGTTGTAGCCCCAGTTCACGATCATGCGTTGTCTTTTGCTGGGGTTAATCAGCACGGCAGGCCCGTGGTCGCGGCACCAAGAGTCGTTGGTAGGGTGGAGGGGCAGTTCTATTTGGTCCATTTCGATGCCCGCCATCAGCAGCCGCATTTGTATTTGCTGCTTCACTACCTCATTGTGGGCATTTATGCAGACTTTTTCGCCAGCTGCTATCGTTCTGATAAACTCCAAATAGGCGGGCATCATCAGGGGCAGCCGCTCGTTGCTCCAAGAAGCCTCAGTGTGCGGAAAACTCAACCACGTGGCGCGGTGTGGATGCCATTCGGCGGGAAAATGAAAACCTTCTTCGCGGGGTGTTGCTGCTAAGTCTTGCATTGTTTCTTTGATTTTTAACCCAAAATTACCACAAAAATCCCAAAAACAAAGAAGCCACCCTTCTCAACGGAAAGGTGGCTTGCCCACTAATTTTACCCCAAAAATCCTCGAATAATATTGTTATTCGATTTATAATTGAAGTACTGCAACAAGTGTGCCAAAGTGTGAAACGGTCAAATAAAAAAATATTTTTTTTATTTGACCGTTTCAATAACTGCCGTGTCTGGCTCAACTACTACGGGCAGCGCACGCACCAATTGCTTTTTCTTTTTCCACGGGGCGGTTGTTCGCCGCGCCATGTCGTAGGCAAAGACAGCTATTATAATGGTAAAAACAACAAACACGATTTTCAATATTCGTTGGTTGCGATTGGGGGTCATGGTGGGTTGCAGGGTTTGTTCTTTGTCGTTATTTTCAACCAGACAAGTCCTTTCAGGAAATTATGAATGATAAATTATGAACCCATAACTTGTTGATTATTAGCAGCTTAAAACTCAATGAATTTTAAAGCATCATTTTTTGCACTTTCCGGATGCCTTGCACCAGTTTATCGATTTCGGCGAAGGTGTTATAGACCGCAAACGAAGCGCGAGCCGTGCCGCTGGGCAGGCCGAGGCGGTTCATGAGGGGCTGGGTGCAGTGGTGCCCCGTGCGAATTGCAATACCCTGCTGGTCTAAAATTGTCCCGATGTCTTGGGGATGTATTCCCGCCAAAACAAACGAGACGACGCTAATTTTTTCGGCGGCTTGTCCCACAATGCGCAACCCGTCAATATCACCAAGCTGCTCGGTGGCGTATCGGAGCAGTTCGTTCTCGTAGGCGGCCATGTTGGTTTTGCCCAATTCGTCCACGTATTGCACGGCCGTCAGCGCGGCCACTACGTCGGCAATGTTGGGCGTGCCTGCCTCAAACTTGTAGGGCAGGTCGTTGTAGGTAGTCTTTTCAAAAGTAACCTCTTTTATCATCTCGCCGCCGCCTCGGTAGGGTGGCATGGCATCTAAAATGGCTTTTTTGCCGTACAAAACCCCCAAACCAGTGGGGCCGTAGAGTTTATGAAGGCTAAAAACGTAAAAATCGCAGTCGAGCGCCTGCACATCTACTTCCATGTGGCTGGTGGCCTGCGCCCCGTCAATGAGCACTTTTGCTCCCACGGCGTGGGCTTTTTCGATGATTGTTTTAACGGGGTTTATCGTGCCCAGCGAGTTAGAAACGTGCACCACCGACACCAGTTTGGTGCGTTCGGAGAGCATTTTTTCGTACTCATCCATGCGCAACTCGCCTTGTTCGTTTATCGGGATGACCCGCAAAACGCACCCGCGCTCTTCGCAAAGCATTTGCCAGGGCACAATGTTAGAATGGTGTTCGAGGGTGCTGATAATGATCTCGTCGCCTTGGCCCAGAAACCTCCTGCCAAACGTTTGAGCCACCAAATTTATGCCATCGGTGGTGCCATAAGTAAATATGATCTCTTCTACCAACGCGGCGTTTAGAAACCTTTGGAGCGAGTGGCGCGAGTTTTCAAAGGCAAAGGTGGCTTTTTCGGCCAGGGCGTGCAGACCACGGTGAATATTGGCGTTGTAGTGCCCGTAATAATCGGTGAGTGCGTTTATGACCACCGACGGTTTTTGGGTGGTAGCGGCGTTGTCGAAATAAACCAGCGATTTGCCGTTCACGGCTTCGTTCAGGATCGGAAAATCGCTCCTTATTTTTTCAATGTCTAAGGCTGTTTTTGGTTTGTTCATCGCTGCGCTGATGTAGGTTATTCGGCCAGTTTTTCTTGAATCAGTTCCCGAAGGTATTCTCTGATGGCATCAATTTTTATTTGGGAGACCACGTCGTCGCAAAAAGCCAAAGTGAGTAGCGTCATGGCCTGGTCTTTCGGAATCCCGCGAGAGCGCATATAAAACAGTGCTTCATCGTCCAGTTTCCCAGTTGTTGTTCCGTGCGAGCACTTCACGTCGTCGGCGTAGATTTCTAACTGTGGCTTGGTGTTCATCGATGCCTCGTCCGACAGCACCACGTTGCGGCAGGTTTGGTAGGCGTTGGTTTTTTGGGCATCTTGGCGCACAAATATTTTTCCGTTGAAAACCCCCGTCGATTTATCTTTCAGAATACCCTTGTAGACTTCGTTGCTGTACGAATTAGGTTTGGCATGATCTACCAGCGTGTGATTATCGACGTGCTGCTTTCCGTTCGGAAAATACAGGCCGTACATAAACGCTTCGCAGTGTTGGCCGTCCAAAACAATATTGAGGTTGTTGCGCACAAAACCCCCGTTGAGCGTAACGGTGGCCGAATAAAAATGGCTCTTGTCGTGCTGGCAAACTTGGGTTGTGCCAATGTGGTACGAACTGTTCGATTCGTTTTGAACTTTATAGTACTCCACGTTGGCGTTTTCGTGCAACACAATTTCGGTCACTACGTTGGTGAAACCCGCAAAATCGCCCACTGTTCTGAAAGACTCGGCCACTTTGATTTGTGCATTTTTTCCCGCCACAATCAAGTTTCGGGGTTGCGAGGCCGCGTTGGCCGTGCGCGCGTCGTTCACAAAGCGCAAAACGGTGGCTTCGGCCACTACCTGGTTGTCGGGTACTTCTATCACTACGCCGTCGTGGGTAAAGGCGGTATTCAAAGCCGTGAAGGCGTTGTCCTCAAAGTTGGCGTACTTGGCAAAATGCTTTTCTATCAGTCCAGGGTTGGTTCTGGCAGCGTCGGCAAACGACGATATTTTGAGCGTGCTGGGGTTGGAAACTACCTTCGAGAGGTCGGCTCGGTACACGCCATTCACAAAATATAAGATATTGCCATCCAATTTGGGGATCGACAGTTGCGCTACTTCGGCTTGGCCAAAGTCGGTAGCCTGGCCAAAATCGAAGGCCTGCTTTGCGAGCGTACTCACGTTGGAGTATTTCCATTCTTCGTGCCTGATAGTCGGGAAACCCAACTCTTCAAAGCTCCGCAATGCCTGCTGTCGGGTGCGGTGCAGTGGTGTTTGGGCTTCGCCGTTTAGGCGCAGTTCAGCGTCCTTAAAATCACTTATGAGTTTATCTTTCAGTGTCATTGGCAATTGAATAAAATCTGGGTGATTCATTATACGGCTTGTGCTACTTCGTCTTTGATCCAGTCGTAGCCTTTTTCTTCGAGTTCGTAGGCCAGCTCTTTTGGGCCAGATTTCACGATCCGACCCTGGTAGAGCACGTGCACGTAGTCGGGAACGATATAATCTAACAGTCGCTGGTAGTGCGTCACTACAATGGTAGCGTTTTCGGGCGACCGCAGGGTGTTCACGCCTTCGGCCACTATTCGGAGGGCATCAATGTCTAACCCCGAGTCGGTTTCGTCGAGTATGGCCAATTTTGGGTTTATCATGGCCATCTGAAAAATTTCGTTGCGCTTTTTTTCTCCGCCCGAAAACCCTTCATTGAGCGATCTTTTGAGGAGCGCGTCGTCTATTTTTACCAATTTTGCTTTCTCGCGCATCATTCTCAAAAACTGGGCGGCATCCAACGGGTCTTGGCCGTGGTATTTGCGAATCTGGTTAATAGCCGTTTTGAGAAAATTGATCGTCGTCACGCCTGGAATTTCGATTGGGTACTGAAACGCCAAGAAAATACCCTCGGCCGCGCGTGCCTCGGGGCTCAGGTCGAGCAGGTTGCTTCCCATAAACTCCACGCTTCCGTCCGTTACGTCGTAGTCCTCGCGACCCGCCAGCACGGAGGCCAGCGTACTTTTTCCTGAACCGTTGGGCCCCATGATGGCGTGAACTTCGCCCGCTTTCACCTCTAAGTTTATGCCCTTCAAAATTTGCTTTTCGCCAATGGCAGCCTGGAGATTGTTAATTTTCAGCATTGTTGATCTTTATATTGCTTTATGAAGCCGCAAAATTACGATATTATCCTTTAAAAACGGCGTTTTAATCAATAACTACAAATTTGAAGGTCTTGTTCCACGCGCAAAGTACGCCCACGCACAAAATCACTTTAAGTTTGAACCCAAGCGGTGTCTCGCTTGTTAATGATGTTAAAAAAAGACATAATTCCAATTTCCATTTTCCTAATGTCAGAACTCGAATTTAAAGAAGAAATAAAAAAGGCGATCAAACTGGTTTACGATCCCGAAATACCAGTCGATGTACTCGAATTAGGGCTCATCTACGACATAAAAGTTTTTCCAGTGAACAACGTGTACGTGCTCATGACGCTCACATCGCCTTCTTGCCCGTCGGCGGGAACAATTCCTGGCGAAATTGAGCAACGAATCCGCGAGGTTGAAGGCGTGAACGATGTATCGGTCGAACTCACTTTCGACCCGCCCTACACCACCGAAATGATGTCGGAGGAGGCCAAGCTCGAACTCGGTTTCATGTAGCACCGCCCGCGTCATTTTTGAACACTTTTTAGTTTTTTACAATCATCCATTTATTATCCACAATCAATATGTACCCTCCACATTTAGTAGCGCCCATGAAGGCGCAATTGACCGACCAAGGTTTTCAGAGTTTAGACAGTGCCGAAACCGTTAATACCTTCATGGGTTCGGCCAAGGGCGTTACTTTGGCAGTCGTAAATTCTGTTTGCGGTTGTGCGGCTGGCGCGGCACGCCCTGGCGTATTGGCGGCCCTGGCCAACAGCAGCGTGAAGCCCGACAACCTCGTTACCGTTTTTGCGGGAGTGGACGCTGAGGCCACCAACCAAATGCGCGAGTATTTTTTGCCTTACCCGCCATCGTCGCCAGCCATTGGTATTTTTAGGGACGACGAACTGGTGCATTTCATCGAGCGCCACCACATTGAGGGCCGCAACGCCCAAATGATTGCCCAGCATTTAGAGATGTGCTTCGAGGAGTTTTGCCCGAAACCCGCCTAAGAATGAGTTTTGAATTATTGACGGGGCCGCCCGCGCGGTGATTGAGTGGTTGAATAACGCTTGACAATCAGCTATTTATATGTCAAAATCCAGCTACTTATTTATTTTATGTTCCTTGGGTTAGACTGGGCAACCCTTGTTTTTTTGAGTTCAACACTATTTATCCGTAGATACCCATGCTTGGCCACCGTTTTGCCGATTACAAGCCCGAAGAAGCAAAAGCGGGCAACAAATTTGAGGAGTTGCTCAATATTTTTCAGCAGTTGCTGCTGATGACATCGGGCGACGTGGCGCAGGCCATGGCCTGGATGAACCAGTTGGACAGGCAATACAACCTCACCAATGACAAGTATGGAATGGGTGATTTTTTTGAGGATTTAAAAACAAAAGGATACCTAACCGAAGAAAAATCGGATGGTCAGCTGGCCATGACCCCAAAGACCGAGCGTAGCATTAGACGGCAGTCTTTGGAAGAGATTTTTGGCAAATTGAAGCGCTCTAAGGCGGGCGGCAACCACCACACGCCCTACACTGGCGTGGGCGACGAGATGAGCTCCGACATCAGGAGTTTTCAGTTTGGGGATACCCTCGACCAGATTTCGATGACCGAATCGATCAAAAACGCCCAGGTAAACCACGGAATTGGTGACTTTACGCTCATGGAAAACGACCTCGAGGTGCAAGACCGCGAGCAGAAAACCAGTACGGCCACCGTTTTGATGATTGACATTAGCCACTCGATGATCTTATACGGCGAAGACCGCATAACGCCCGCCAAAAAAGTGGCCTTGGCCATGGCCGAAATGATTAAGAGCAAATATCCGAAAGACCATTTAGAGATAATTGTATTTGGCAACGACGCGTGGCAAATACAACTAAAAGATGTGCCTTACTTGGAGGTGGGTCCCTACCACACCAACACCGTTGCGGGTCTGGAGCTGGCCATGGATTTGTTGAGGCGCAAAAAGACCAAAAATAAGCAAATTTTTATGGTCACCGACGGCAAGCCTACTTGCTTGAAAGAAGGCATAAATTACTACAAAAATAGCTTTGGCCTCGACCGCAAGATCATTGCCAAAACCTTAAATCTGGCCGCCCAAGCCCGGCGCGTAAATATTCCGATTACAACATTTATGATTGCCAGCGACCCCTACCTGAAACAATTTGTGCAGGAATTTACGCAGGTGAACAACGGCCGTGCCTACTACAGCAGTTTGCAGGGTTTGGGGGATTTTGTATTTGAAGACTACCAACGCAACCGCCGAAAGAACTTAAAATGAGACCGTTAGCCCACCGAATGTTCGCACTCTTCATGGCTGCTCTTGTGCTGGTAAGCGGCACTGGCCTCGGTGTGGTCGAACATTCGTGTGCGTTTAAGGGTACGTCGAAACACCTTGTTTTCGACGAGACCGACTGCCACAGTTGCCCGTCTGGGGCGGCTCAGAAATTACACGAAGGCGGTTGGTTCAGCAAAAAAAAATGTTGCAGCGAAAAACTGACGTTTGAGAAAATTGACGTTTCGCTCCACATTTCGGCCAAAACCATGGCAGCAGACCAAGTACTGCCGGTGGCCTACTGGCAGCACCCGACCCCCGATTTTTGCCGCCAAGAGTGGTGGTCTCGCTTTGTTTCTCCCCAAATTTTTACTTTTTCATCTCGCCTTCACGGCAGGAGTCTGCTTGTTTTTGAGCAAGTTTTTGTAATTTAGGATTAGAAAATGTCTTTAATTGAGTCCGTAACGGACTTTGTAGGCCCATTTTTTAGTGATAATTACAAATGTATGCACCATAAAATCACATTTCTTACCCTACTCTTTTTGGCCAGCCCCTACGCTTGCCTGAAAGCCCAGCTGCTGCACGGTTCGGTTTTTGAAATAACCGACGCGGGCAAAAAAGAACCACTCGTAGGCGTGAATGTCTATTGGCTCACCACCACCACCAATGCCACTACGGAGGCATCGGGGCATTTTCATATTCCAATTTCGGCGAGGAGTAATCGGCTGGTTTTTAGTTACTTAGGCTATAAATCAGACACCATGACGATTACCAACGAGGTCGAGGTGGTAATGGTACTACGCTCCGAAAACGTCTTGAAAGAAGTAGTTGTGCAGGGAAGTTCCACCCAGATCGATCGGCTCAATCCGATTCAGACCGAAATCATCACCACCAGGGCGTTGGCCAAGGCGGCTTGTTGCAACCTGTCGGAAAGTTTCGAGACCAACGCGTCGGTCAATGTGTCTTTTGCCGATGCCGTTACGGGCGCAAAGCAGATCCAGTTTTTGGGTTTGGGCGGCCAATACGTGCAAACCAACGTGGAGAATATCCCAGCCATCAGGGGGCTTGGAAGCACCTTTGGGCTCAATTATATTCCAGGTACTTGGATTCAATCGATTGACATTGGCAAGGGCGTGGGGTCGGTGGTGAACGGCTACGAATCGGTGACGGGGGCCATTAACGTAGAACTGGTGAAGCCCGACAGCCGCGAAAAAGTCTATTTCAATACCTACGCTAACAGCTTTGGCCGCGTGGAGGCCAACCTACACCTCAATAGCGAACTCAGCAAAAAATGGAGCGTTGGTCTGCTCACCCACGCCAGCACACTCCAAAATAAGTTCGACAAAAACGGCGATGGGTTCATGGATCTGCCCACCTACAACCAGGTAAATGCAATAAACCGTTGGAAGTACCAAACCGATAAGGTGATGGTGCAATTTGGCGTTAAGTTTTTGAACGAAAACCGCGAAGGTGGCCAAATGCCAAACGTTGCCGCCAGCCAACGCTACGTTTTTTCTAACCAAACGCAACGGGTTGAGTTTTTTAGCAAAACGGCCAAACTTTACCAAAACAAGCCCTACAAAGGTTTGGGGCTCATTATCAACGCATTGACGCACGATTCGCGCTCTAAGTTTGGCTTTGTGCCCTACGACGGCAAGCAAAATACGTTGTACGCCAACTTAATTTACCAGTCGATCATCGACAACACCAACCACCAGTTCAAAACGGGGGTGAGTTACGTGTTGGACGACTACGACGAAACGTATCGGGGTGTGCCGCGAAAAAGAACGGAGTCCGTGCCAGGCGTTTTTGGCGAATATACCTACACTTACCCAGAACGGCTGACGGTGGTAGCGGGTGGGCGCGTAGATTTTCATAGTTTGTACGGCACTTTTGCCACGCCGCGCCTGCATTTGCGGTATCAGATCGACGAACACACCACCCTGCGGGCATCTACGGGGCGGGGTTTTAGAGTGCCCAACCCGCTGGCCGAAAACTACGGATACTTGGTGAGCGCCCGAAATGTTTTTTTTACAGAACCCCTTCGGCCCGAGACCTCTTGGAACTACGGGGTAAGCGTGAACCGTACTTTTCACTGGTTTGATAAACACTGGGAGCTTATTTTGGACTACTACCGAACTGACTTTGAGAACCAAATGGTGGCAGACTTAGAGCACCCAGGAGAGATTTATTTTTATAACCTCAAAGGACAATCGTTCTCCAATAGTTTTCAGGCCGAGTTAAACATTATTCCGATTAAGCGCATGGAAATAAAAGTGGCCTACCGAAAACTGGACGTGCGCCAAAGCATGGGCGCACCCTTCGGCGAAAGCCGGCTGTTGGAACGGATGATGATTGCCCCCGACCGTGTGTTGTTTAACATCGGCTACGCGCTGCCCTACGACAAATGGAAGTGGGACTTGACGCTGCAATGGAACGGCCAGCGGCGTATTCCGTATTTAAGGGAGGGCTACGTGCACACGGGATACGAAAATATGCCCACCGAGAACGCCCCCGCGTTTGTGAACTTAAACGCGCAGGTATCTCGTTCATTTCCCAAATTTGAGGTATATTTGGGCGGCGAAAACCTAATAAATTTCAGACAATTAGACCCCATCGTAGCGGCCAACGAACCCTTCGGACGATCTTTTGACGCGGGCGCGCGGGCTTGGGGGCCAGTGGTTGGCAGAATGATCTACGCGGGTGTTCGTTACAAAATAAAAAAATAAAATATTGCTGCGCCTCAAAAAAGCGTTAGGGTACTGAATCTTCAAAAATAAAAACAAAACAAACAACAAAAACATGAAAAATATCCTTTTGAGTATCGCGTTAGCGTTTGTCAGCACAACATTGGTTTGGGCGGGCGCAAAAGAGCAGACGGTTAAAATAAAAACTTCGGCGCAGTGCGAAGAGTGCAAGGAACGCATTGAACGCAAGCTCACGCTGTCGAAGGGCATTAAAGAGGCTATTCTGAACCTGGACGACAAAACAGTGACGGTGAAATTTAACCCTAAAAAAATTGACGAGTTGCAGATCAAAGAACTCATAAGAGGCATTGGCTACGATGCCGACGAGCTTACCTGCGACCCAAAAGCCCACGACAACCTGCCAACCTGCTGCCAAAAAGGAGGCCACGCAGATGGCAAAGGGCACGGGCATGGGCATAAATAATGTAATGAATGGCCACGTTGCGCTTTGAAAATACGGCTGCCTTTGCGCGGAGTTTAGACCAAAAAGATTTCCTGCGCCCGTGGCGAGAGGCTTTTTTTATTCCCCAAAAAGACGGTGTTGAGCTGACTTATTTGTGCGGCAACTCGCTGGGTTTGCAACCCAAACGGGCTGCCGCATTGCTCGAAAAAGAACGACAAGCGTGGCAAAACCTCGGCGTGGAGGGCTGGTTTGAGGGCGAAGAGCCTTGGCTGGCTCACCACGCGTTTTGCAAGGACGGCCTGGCGGCGGTTAGTGGTGCGCTGCCGTCGGAGGTTTGCCCCATGAACAGCCTAACGGTAAATATGCACCTGCTCCTGGCTTCGTTCTACCAGCCCAGCGCAACGAAGTTTAAGATACTGACCATTGCCGCCGATTTTCCTTCGGACCAGTACGCGCTCGAAACCCACCTTGTTTCGCGCGGGTTCGACCCCGCCCAGGCGTTGGTAGAAGTGCACCCGCGTGCTGGCGAAATGCTCATTCGGAACGAGGACATTATCGAAAAAATATTAGAACACGCCGATTCGCTGGCGTTGGTTTGGCTCAGTGGGGTGCATTATTATACGGGGCAGTTGTATGACATCGCCGCCATTGCGCTAAAATGCGCCGAACTGGGGGTCAGAATTGGACTTGATCTGGCGCACGCCGTTGGCAATGTGCCATTAGAACTACACCACTGGGGCATCGATTGCGCCGTTTGGTGTTCGTATAAATACCTAAACTCGGGGCCAGGGGGTGTGGCTGGGGTGTTTGTTCACCAAAAACACCATGGTTCTAACTTGCCGCGTTTGGCGGGTTGGTGGGGCTACGACCAGCCCACGCGGTTCGAAATGACCAAGGGTTTTGTGCCGATGCCTGGTGCCGACGGCTGGCAAATTAGTACGCCCAACGTGCTGAGTTTGGCCGTGCAGCGGGCGGCTTTGGAGCCGTTTGAGGCCGTGACGATGATAGAAATACGCCAAAAAAGCGTGGCTTTGACGGGCTTTTTGGCCTTTATTTTGGCCGATTTTGAAGAGAATATTAAAATAATAACCCCCAAAAACGAACGCGGTTGCCAACTTTCGTTATTGGTAGAGAATGGCGGCAAAGCGTGTTTCGATTATTTGGTTGCGAATGGCATAGTTGGCGACTGGCGAGAACCAAACTGCATCCGCCTTGCGCCCGCTCCGCTCTACAATACTTTTTTTGAGGTTTGGCGAGTTGGACAAGTTTTAGGGCAATATACTTGGGCTTGCAACAATAAGTTGGAAACACTCCTGGCTGAATAATCGTTTATGGAATAGCTTGGTACGAATACACTCACAAATGATGACAATAAACCAGATACAAGACGAGTTGATTGAAGATTTTGAACTCTTCGACGATTGGGAGACGAAGTATGAGTACATTATCGACCTCGGGAAAAAACTAAAACCGTTGCCAAAAGAACTCAAAACGGACGAAAATATCATCAAAGGATGCCAGTCGCAGGTGTGGTTAGATGCCAAGATGAGCGATGGCTTGTTGCACTTCGACGCTGACAGTGAGGCCATTATTGTGAAGGGCTTGGTGTCTTTGCTGCTCAAGGTGCTGTCCGATCAAACGCCCGAGGCGGTGGCCAGCGCGGAGCTTTATTTCATTGAAAAGATTGGTTTGAGTAGCCATTTGGCTCAAACGCGCTCCAACGGGCTGGCTTCGATGGTGAAACAAATGAAGAATTATGCCACCGCCTATCGGGTTTTAAACAGTAATTGAGGAATGGCTATTTCGAGTGAGCTCAAAAGGGCGATTATTGGCATGAACGCCAAAGAAAAAGATAAACTCCTGCTCAGGTTGGTGGGCAGGGACAATAACTTGGTCGAAAGACTCCAATTTGAGCTCCTCGAAGAAGGCGGCACGGTCGACGAACGCCGCCAGGATATAAAAACGGCTATTTTGCAGGTGGCGCAGCGATACCACGCCACGCCAGGTTGGATGATGATGGATATGCGCGACCTGAATGCTCGGATAACCCAACACGTCAAGGTTACGAAAGATAAATACGGTGACATTGAACTGACGCTTTGCTTGCTCAACGCTTTTTTTGAGCACCAGCCCAAGCACTTGGAGGTTTTCAATAGCCGTTCCGAGACCGTGTCCGAGTACATTGCCAAGCGAACAGAAAGCGTTTTGAAAAAATTAGAGAAGTTTGACGAGGACTACCGCATTGATTTTCAGGCTGACGTGGATAAGCTGCTTTTTTCGGTACACACCTACTGCCCACGACCCTACGCCCGCCAACTCGGTATTCCGATTAATTGGCCGTAGTTATTTTTTGACGGCCATCACCATCTTTACGTCCAATTTTGCACCTACCTGCAACACATCTACCAGGTCTTGCACCGACACGGAGTTATCGACCTGCAAAATAACCGAACGGTCTTCGCGCGCGCCCATGACTGTTTTCAGTGCTTCCTCGAATGCCTCTTTTGCCACGGGTTCGCGGTTTATGTAGTACGCTTTTTGGGCATCTACGGCCACCGTCACGCTTTCATTTTGTTGTTTCTGTTTTTGGGCGGCGGTGGCCTTGGGAAGCAACAGTTTGATGACGTTGGGGTTCACCATTGTGGAGATAATGAGGAAAAATAACATCAAAAAAAACATGATGTCGTTGAGGGAGGACGTGAAAACCTCGGGCGCAAATTTGTTTTTTCGGCGGAGTTTCATTTAGCGCGGTGTCATTGGTTTTTGTAATACGTCCAAAAAATCGAACGAACTCGATTGGAGGTTAAGCGCAAAACGGTCGATCTTCATGTTGAGCAGGTGGTAGCCCATGTAGGCAATCAAACCCACGACGAGACCCGCGCCCGAGGTAACCATTTTTTCGTACATCCCGCCCGCTATCGTGCTGATCTCGAACTCGTTAGACTGGGCAATGTTGTAAAAAATGTTGATAATTCCCGAGATCGTACCCACAAAACCAAGCATGGGTGCAATACCCGCAATGACCCCCAAATAGGCCAAGTTGCCTTCCATGCGGGCTATTTCAATTTGCCCCGCGTTTTCGATGGTGCTTTCGATGTCTTTGATGGCGTAGCCGATGCGACCGACGGCCTTTTCGAAAATTCGACCCGCCGAACTCCGCTGGTTGCGGCACAAAGACTCGGCCGATTTGATGTTGCCCTGCTGAATAAAATCTTTGATGTTGTCGATAAAACTGGCCTCAATTTTAGCGTTGGCACTGATGCTAAAGTAGCGCTCTGCGATCAGAAAGATGGTGGCAAAAAACAGGAATGCGAGCGGGAACATCACCCAACCACCCTTAGAAACGAGGTCGATGAGCTGAATCCCCTGGGCAGATGCGGCGGCGGCAGTGGCGGTGGTATCGGTCTGTAGAAAAAGCATTTGATTGTTTTTAGTAATTGAACGTTGTTTTTTTAACGGTTATGCGGGTATTTTATTGTTTTCCGAAGGCGGAGGTGCTCGGGCATTACGGGGTGTTTTTTTTGGTTAGGTAATAAACTGGAATGCCAGCGGCGGCAATGAGCAGGCCAATACCGGTGTTGTTGCGGGTTTGGGGATCGACCAGTAAAATAATACAAATGCCAATGGTGACGACCATGTACAGGATCGGAACGAACGGATACCCGAAGGCGCGGTAGGGGCGTTCGGCGTTCGGCTCGGTTTTTCTGAGCACAAAAATCCCGCAGATTGTTACAACATAAAACAGCAACGACCCGAAGGTGCAATAGCTTAGGAGGTCGCTGTATGTACCCGACAAACACAGCAAACAGGCCCAAAGACACTGAAACCACAGGGCTTTGGCGGGTACTGCGTTTTGGTTAAGTTCTTTGGCCTGCTTAAAAAACAAGCCGTCTTGCGCCATGGCATAATACAAGCGCGCGCCCGACAGAATAATGCCGTTGTTGCAACCAAAGGTAGAAATCATAATCAGGGCGGCCATGAGACCCACCGCCACGTTGCCAAAAATGAGCGACGTGGCGGCGGTGGCAACGCGGTCGTATTCGGCAAACTGAATGCCGCGCCCCAGCACGTCGGTGGCGGTGCTTGTGCCGTGGAGCGGCAAAACGTATAGGTACGAAACCGTGGCCAGCACGTAAATGACCGTGACGATGAGCGTACCCAGAAACAAACTGAGTGGAATGTTTCGCTTGGGGTTTTTGATTTCGCCCGCAATAAAAGTCACGTTGTTCCAAGCATCCGACGAAAACAACGACCCGATCATGGCCACGCCCATGGCCATCAGCAGGGCGGTGCCCGCAATGGGCGTGCTAATGAGACCGTCGGCCGAGGTTCGGCTGGCTTCCCAGGCGTTGGTCAGATTGATCGAAAATACGTCTTTGTCTAAACCGTAATAAATGCCCAGCAACGTGAGGCCGAGCAACGCAATGAGCTTGGCCGACGTGAAAACGTTTTGAATCCACTTGCCGTTTTGTACCCCACGGCTGTTTATGTAGGTTAGTAAAATTATACTGGCCATGGCAAACAGCTCGGCGGGGCCGAGCTGGAGCGTGCCGATTTTGAAAAAAGCGTTTTCGGGCTTGAGAATTGGCAAAAAAATGGCCGAATACTTGGTAAACGCCGCCGCCACGGCCGCAATAGTACCCGTTTGAATGACCATAAAAACAGTCCAACCGTAAACAAAACTGGGCAATGCTCCAAACGCCCGCTGAATATAAATATACTGCCCGCCCGCTTTGGGCATCATGCCGGCCAGTTCGCCGTAACTGAGTGCCGCCATAACCGTTACCAAGCCCGTAATGACCCACGCGGCCAGCAGCCAGCCCGCCGAACCCAGTTGGCGGGCCATGTCTGCGCCAACTATAAAAATACCCGAGCCAATCATGCCTCCAGCCACTATCATGGTGGCATCGAGCAGGCCGAGCGAACGTTTAAAATCAGTCATCTGGTGGTTTTGTGGAGGTTTAGCGGGCTTTTTTGCCGTCTTTGATAAGTTTGAGGGCGTAATCTAAATAAAAATTGGAAGGATGCAGAATGTTTTGGTACGTTCGCTGCACCGCAAAGTCGGGTTCGACCGTGAAACCATTGGCTTTCTTTGGATCTACACCGTGGTAGAAAGTTTTGATCGGCACCCGCACGCGGATTTTTGAGTTGGGTAATTTAATGTTTCTGAACCGTCCCGCAAAATCGCCCCAGTAGGCTCCGCCGCAGGCTTCGCCCACAAAAGTGCCCACACCCTGGCTCAATGCCTGCGACAACACAGTGCTGGAGGCCGAGTAAGATGCCCCGTTTTGCACAAAGTATAAATTGCCCCTAAACCGCAGATCTTCAATCGGTTGGTGGTCTTTCTTGGTGCGGTTTCTGCTCACAAAGTCCCCCGTTTTTGGGTCGCGTCGGTAGTTAATCCAAAAATCAATGTGTTCGAGTATGTTGAAGGGAATAATAAAGTAGGCCCATTTGCCCTTGGCCGTCAGGCGCGAGCTGTCCATCTGATTGAAAGCGCGCGGCATGAGGTATTCCAGCAGTTTGCCCGAATTGCTCACCGCGCCCCCGCCGTTGCCCGTCAGATCGACCACCAAATTTTCGATCCGTTTGTTTTCTATTTCGGTAAAAACTTTTTTGAGCCTGCGTCTAAACCGCGTATTAAACACATCGAAACCTTTGAAAGCACTAAACGTAGCAACGTTAAGTACGGCCGTGCTTTTTAGGCTATCAATTACTTTGAGCGTTAGGTTGGGAGATTTATCGGTAGTTTTTGGGTATCTTTTGCTAATGGCCGCTCCAATTTGTGCGCTGGTTCGGCAGGCAATTTTTTGGGTACGTACCAGATGTGTTTTAACTGTTTTATACTCAATTTGCACCGAATCGGACACGCCATACCAGTTGGCGTAATACCCCTCGAAGCTAAACATAGACCGATAGTAGCGCCCCGTGCGGTTGGGGCCATCAGACCCGTTTCGGTGCGCGTTGGCCAATATCTCGTGCACATTCTCGATTTTTTCTCCGTTCACTTTCAATATCTCTGTACCAGCCGCCAGCGTTGAGTCGGTGCTTCCGTTATAGACAACGTAGTACTTTTTTTCCACCTCCCTAATAACCAACGGGAAGAGCAACGGGGCCTTGCCGAAATACTTTTTTCGGTGGCTTATGCTCAAATGCCCGTCTTTTTGCTGGCTTGTGAGCGGGTTTATGTACCTAAAAAACTCTTCGTACTGCATGAGGTTTCCCGCATTTGTATAAAGAGAATCGTATAGTTTATGGAACTGTTTTTTGGGCAGATAGTACCCCAAACCAGGGTAAATGTTTTCTAATTTCGATTTTAGGAACGCCAAGTCTTGGCGGCTTTGGGTGGGGGTGAGAGACTGGGCTGATGTGGGACAGGAAAGCACAAATACTGCACAAAAGAGGAATAACCGCATTATGTTTGGGTTTGATTTGGGCACTTACGGCTGTTTGGAGTTGTTATGCGGCAGAGGTCGGTCTGCCGCATAACAAAACTTTTTAATCAATCTACGATTTTAATTTTTGCCGCCTCCCTGCTGGGCAGGTTTGGTTGCGCCGCTGGCGCGTTCGGTTTGCATGGGGTTTGGCCCACGGTTGCCAAACGGCGAGCCCTGCTGCTTGAACAACTGGAAACGCGTAGGGGCAGCCATTCGTGGGAAACTGTTGTTTTCGGTGTCTATGTCGGCAATCTCAAAGAATGGGTCGAGTGTCCACTGCACCACTTTTTTCTTGGTCGAGATCACTTTTTTAACGCTCGAATCGTTGAAACGCCAGATTTCGGCGGGGTAGCGCGCCACCGAGTCGGTGCCGTCCTCAAACTGCATCCGAACAATGACGGGCATCACGTTGTCTTTTTCGTTTTTGAGCGTCAGAACATAAAAATTCGTGTTCGACTCTAACAGCGCCTTGTCTTCGGGCGACAAACTGGCCAAGTAGGTCTCGTATTTTTTCTTATCGGCCTCGGTAGCCTTAAAAGGGTCGTAGGAGTTGTAGAAATCCTTCATTGTCGGGTCGGTTTCCACCACCGACTTATCTTTGTCTTTGGCATCGCGCAGTTTGCTCATGGTTTTGTTTTTGCGGGCGGCTTCGGCCTTGGCGAGGGGTTTTTCTACCTCGGGGTTTTGGCTATTAGCCTGAAACCACTCCACGTCGGCCAGGCTCTGATCTACCGGCTCTACGCCGTAGAACCAGCTTTTCCAGAACCAGTCTAAGTCCACGCCCGAAGCGTCTTCCATGGTGCGGAAAAAATCGGCGGGCATTGGTGTTTTGAAGGCCCAACGGCGGGCATACTCTTTGAAGGCATAATCAAAAAGTTCGCGCCCCATGATGGTCTCGCGCAAAATGTTGAGGGCGGCAGCGGGCTTGGCGTAGGCATTTGCGCCCAGGTTTATGACGTTGTCAGACGAGGTCATAATTGGCGAAAGCACCGCTTTGTCGGCCTTCATGTAGTCGGTAATGTACTGGGGTTCGCCCCGGCGGCTCGGGAAGTTGTAATCCCACTCTTTTTCGGCCAAGTACTGACAAAAAGTGTTTAGCCCCTCGTCCATCCACGTCCACTGGCGCTCGTCGGAGTTTATAATCATCGGAAAAAAGTTGTGGCCCACTTCGTGGATAATCACCCCGATCATGCCCGCCTTGGTTTGTTCTGAGTACGTGCCGTCGGCTTCGGGGCGGCCACCGTTGAACGAAATCATGGGGTATTCCATGCCACCACCCGCCGTAGAGTGGCACGAAATAGCCACGGGATAGGGATACTCGATGGTGCGGTTTCCGTATGATTTCAAGGTGTGTTCTACCACCCGCGTCGAATACTGCTCCCAGAGTGGGTTGCCTTCTTTGGGATAAAAAGACATACTCCAAATCTTGCGCCCGTTGCCATAGACATCGGTTTTCATGGCATCCCAAATAAACTTGCGGCTGCTGGCAAAGGCAAAATCGCGCACGTTGTCGGCCTTATACACCCACGTTTTTTTGCCCGTTGGTTTGGCTTTTTCGGCGGCTTCGGCTTCGGCTTGGTTCACAATCATGACGGGAGTTTTTGAGCTTTCGGCCTGCTTGAAGCGCGTCATCTGCGCTGGCGACAGCACCTGGGCGTAGTTTTGGCACTCGCCAGTTGCGCCTACCACGTGGTCGTTGGGCGCGGTGATGGCCACTTTATAGTTACCAAAAATGAGCGTAAACTCGCCCTGCCCCCAAAATTGTTTGGTTTGCCAGCCGTTCACGTCGTCGTAGGCGGCCAACCGTGGGAACCAGTGCGCTATGAAGTAGTTTGAGTTGCCGTCTTTGGCAAAAAACTCGTAGCCACTGCGCCCATAGTATTCGGTAATGTAGTAGTTCCAATCTAAACTAAACGTAAAACTCTGTCCTGGCTTCAGGGGCGTTGGCAGGTCTATGCGCATCATGGTTTGGTTGGTGGTGGCTTTGAGGGCGTTGCCGAGTTTGTCTTTCAGGTTGGTTATTTTGTAACCGTACTTATCGCTGGCTTTGGTTTCGCTCCGCACCGATGCCACGCCCGAAAGCCCCTGCACCGCGCCAAAACTCATGCCGTTTTCGTTGATGGTGCCCGTGCGCGCGGCGCCACTGGCCGAGTTGGCGGCAAACAAATTTTGGTCCAACTGCAACCAGATAAAACGCAGCTCGTCCGTCGAATTATTGAAGTAGGTAATTGTTTCTGAGCCAATTATTCTTCGATTTTCGTCGTCGAGCTCTACTTTAATGTCGTAGTCGGCGCGGTTCTGAAAATAGTCTTTGCCAGGCGCGCCCGATGCCGTGCGGTAGGTATTGGGCGTGGGCAGCTGCGGGCCGAGCTGTTCAAACTTGTCGTTGGCTTTTTGGGGGTTAGGATTGGGTGCTTGCGCGGTGGCTTGGCCCACTGCCGCCACAAACAGGCAGGTAGCCAAAAGGTTGTTGAGCGTTCGTTTGTTTGTCATTGATTAGGAATTTTTGATTGATAACAGTTTTGTACGCAAATATATAAAATTGTGGGGTAGGATTTACTCAGTGGCTAAGTTCGGTTCAATCACACTTGCACAGCCTGGTTTTGATAGTACGTTTGGCGGGATGATTTTTGGTAAAAACGATACTTTATTGCTACTTGGTGGTTGGGTTTGGTAATTTTAGAAAAATACAGGATTCGTCCCTCCGTCAAAATCAAAAATAAGTATGTGTAAATCCATTTTCCTGTCCCGCAACGCAAAGCAATGTAGGCCAATAGTCTTTTTTATTTTCCTGTTTTTTATTTTCGTGCAATCGGCAATAGCCCAAAAATACGAGTTTACCCACGACGACACCCTGCGCGGGAGCATCACGGCCGAGCGCGCTTGGTGGGACTTGCAGTTTTACCACCTTCGCGTGGCCGTGAACCCGCAGGACAGTTCGCTAACTGGCAGTACCGAAATTAGGTATAAAGTGCTGCTGCCGCACCAAACCATTCAGATTGACCTGCAACGGCCGCTGAACGCCGTGAAAATACTCCAAGACAACCAGGAACTCGCCTTTGTGCGCGACGGCAACGCCTTTTTGGTACAACTCCAAAAGCCCCAAAAGGTAGGGAGTGTCGAGACCATTACC
Organism: Cytophagales bacterium; assembly: GCA_013298215.1. GTDB lineage: Bacteria > Bacteroidota > Bacteroidia > Cytophagales > Spirosomataceae > JAAFKE01. Next base: position 25,337 of record JAAFKE010000034.1, read on the forward strand.
GTTTTTTACGCGGGTCGCCCGCGCGTGGCTCGCCGCCCACCCTGGGACGGCGGCCTGACTTGGAAAAAAGACTCCCAAAACAACTGGTTCGTGGCCACCTCGTGCCAGGGTTTGGGCGCGAGCGCGTGGTGGCCCTGCAAAGACCACATGGCCGACGAACCCGATAGCATGGCCATCAGCGTGACTGTGCCCGCGCCGCTCATTGGCGTGTCGAACGGACGGCTACGCCGTGTGACCGACAACCAAAACGGCACGCGTACTTTTGATTGGTACGTGCAGAACCCAATAAACAACTACGGGGTCAATTTGAACGTGGCCAATTACGTGCATTGGAACGACTCCTACGCTGGCGAAAAGGGCCCGTTAGACCTCGGTTTTTATGCCCTGCCAGCCAACGAAGCCAAAGCCCGCCAGCAGTTTATGCAGTCTAAAACAATGCTACAAGCATTTGAACACTGGTTTGGCCCCTATCCGTTTTATGAAGACAGTTACAAACTGGTAGAAACACCCTACCTCGGCATGGAACACCAAAGCTCGGTGACGTATGGCAATGGCTATCAAAATGGGTATTTGGGAACTGACTTGTCGGGCACGGGCTGGGGTTTGAAATGGGATTTTATCATCATCCACGAGTCGGGGCACGAGTGGTTTGCCAACAACATTACCCACAAAGACGCGGCCGATATGTGGGTGCACGAGGGCTTTACGAACTACTCGGAATGTTTATACACCGAGTTTTTTTATGGCAAGGAGGCGGGAGCAGCCTACGTGATCGGCACGCGGAAGAACATCAGAAACGACAAACCGATTATTGGTATTTACAACGTAAACCGTTCGGGATCGACCGATATGTACTACAAAGGCGGCAATATGCTGCACACCATTCGGCAAATTGTGAATGACGACCAGCGCTGGCGGCGTATTTTGCGCGGCCTCAACCAGACTTTCTACCACCAGACCGTCACAACGGCCCAAATTGAAGACTACATGAGCCAGCAGGCGGGCATCGACCTCACCAAGGTCTTCGACCAGTACCTGCGCGACGTGCGCGTGCCGGTGTTTGAGTATAAAATAGCCGATAAAAAACTAACCTACCGGTGGACAAACTGCGTGGAGGGCTTTGCCATGCCTCTTAAAATTAGTACGCAAGACGGGCGCAAGTTTCGGTTCATAAACCCCACCACCAGCTGGCAAACCCTGAAAATAGGATTTGCCGATGAGGTGGTGATGGACAATAATTTTTACGTGAATTTCCTAAAAGTGCCTTAAATCGGCTCATTCTTTTACTATTTCGTCCACGTCCAACTGCTGAATGAGCGGCTTGGACTCGGGCGTGAGCGTGAAAAAGACTTCTAAACTTCCTTTTTCGCCCACAATCTTAAAACTGCCGCGCAGTTGGTTTTCGGGAACCAGTTCGGTGGTGTATTTTATATTGCCAATCTTACCGTACAATTGCTCGAAGTTTTGTTGGAGGTCGGCTTGTGAGTAGTCCAAGAAAAAATTCTCGGCAAATATGCCCGCGTTGCTGGCGTTTTTCCAATCGGGAAGCAATTTAAGTAGTTGGTCTTTGCGCTCGTTGAGGATTTTTGAAGTGGGCAGTTGGCGGGGCTTTAGCTCGGCCAGTGCCACAATACTATCCAGTGCCGCCCAGTTTACCGCGCCCAAGCCGCCGTAGGTCGGACGGAAAAGTATTTATGAAGAAGGGGGATTTGGAACTCGTCTGCCTGTAACTGATGCTGGGCTTTGTTCCAAAGTTGAGTAACTTCCAACTGCTTCATAGTATTCCATTCGCTGGTACAAATGTTGATTAATTTACTATTGTTCAATTACTTACGCCCGCCCCTTTTTCATAAATACAATGTTAGGCACAGTTATTTTTTCGTCAAGTTAGCTCTAATATCCTTGATTTGTTCTAATGCCAGTCCTGTTACATCGGCTATAAATTGGTCATCTGTACCTTTTAAAATTAAGTTTTCTGCAAGTTTTACCTTTTCGTCTTGTCGAACTCTATCCTCTGCTTCTGTTTGTAAAGAAAGCATTTCACTTGCTTTGTAATGCAAGTAGTCCAAGTAACGATTATAGCTAAACTGGTCATCCTCAGGAAGTCGCATATAGTCTAAAACTTCGCCAGCTTCTTTAAGTCCTTTTGCTTTAAACTCATCTTTTACTTCACTATTTTTTAAGAAATAGACCCATTCATCCAAGTTGTCTTGGGCAATGTTGTTAAACTTGTTTACTTTTATAATATAAAACTCAGGAAAAATATCCGAAACTTTATCTTTTGAAAACGCCGTTTTTTGCTTGTCCGAAAGAGATAATGTATCCTTTTGATGAAGTCCATAAAAGTTTGTGCTACCTTTATAAACGTAATCTTGTCCTTGTCCAAGGTCAAAATAGACGATATTGATAGAAATTACTTTTTTAATTTCAGAATAGGCCTGTCCTAATGATAGATTTTCAGTCAATGCTTTTGAAGCACCGTAAGCCATTCTATGGAAAAAGTCAATTTCAAATGTATTTTGAATTTCGACAACGATTAACTCATTTTTAGAATTTTGTGTCAAAATATCTACTCGGTTAAATTTGTCGTCCTCAGTTTCCTGATTGCCTTCGCTTTCTAATATTTTTTCAATACGAATGTCGTCAAAGAGAAGTTCACTTAAAAAACCTTCTAAAATAACGAAATTAGCCTTGTTTCGTAGCAACTTCTTTACTGCCCAGTCAAATCGAATAAGTTTTTTGTTCATTGTCGAATTAAATTGTCTGTCGCGAAGATACAAATATTTTGGTTGGTGTTGTCTGTCAAATGGTAGTTTTATAATTGTGCCTAACAGGTTGCTAAACGCCACCACGACAAATGCCGTATTGGGGCATCATGCGCCACTGACTGCCAAAACCAGGCAAGCCACCGCTGTGGCCTATGTACGTGCGCCCGTCGCCGTCGGTACTCCAACTTAGGCCGTAGGCGTAGCTGCTGGTTAGTGCGGTGGTTTTGTTGTTTGGAAACTTAAAACTGGGGTTCAAGCTGCTAAACGTGGCGGGCTGGTGCATTTCGCGGAGCGAGCTGCGTTTGAGTGGCGTGGTGTCGGCATCGTTGCGCGGGGGCCACGCCGACAGGTGCAGGGCGGCATATTTGGCAAAGTCGTCGATGGTAGTTAGCAACCCGCCCATGGCCCCGTGCGAGCCGTCGTGCAGGGGCGTTTCTTCCAAAAACTGCTCGTTTTGGCGGCGGTAGCCGTGCGCCAACAGGTTTGGCGGCACGTTGGCGTATTCCCAGTAGGTGTGCGCCATGCCCAGCGGCTCGGTAATTTCTTGGCTAATGTACCGCTGGTATGGCCGCCCCGACACCACCGTTATGATTCTGCCCAGCATGGCAAAAGCCAAATTGCTGTATTCGTAGGCTACTCCTGGCACGTTTGCAAAAGAAAAACCCGCCTCAATAAGTTGGGTGAGCTCGGCCTCGGTGTCGGCCAGTTGGCGGTCGCCCCAGGGGTTGTCTTCGGGCAATCCCGTTGCGTGCGCCATCAGATTTCTGACCGTAATGGGGGGCGCGTCGTTGGTGAGCAACGCCATTTTTTTTAGGGCAGGAATGTACAAACTCGCGGGGTCGTCTAAACGGAGCTTGCCTTCATCGCGTAGTTTTAGAATGGCCATGGCCGTAAAACTCTTGGTCATTGAGGCAATTCTGAAAACAGACTGGGGCGTGGCGGGTATTTTTTTGGCCAAATCGGCGTAGCCAACGCTGCCCGAGTAGATCAACTTTCCGTCGGCCACCACCCCAAACGCCATGCCCGGAAAGTGCCGTTCCGTGGCGTGTTGGTGGTATAATTTTTCGATGGTGGTTTTGGTAGCCGCTATTTTGCTTAGTCGGTCGGCATCGGCAAATACGGGCGGTTGGTAGGCCGTTTTTTGTTGGCAGTAGGTGCTGTTCATAATCAGAACGAAAAACAGTAGGAGGGCTTTCATGGTCGTTTTGGGGGTCGTTGGGTAACAGAGTCGGTTTTGGATTGGAGTTCGTAAAAATACGTAGAAACACCATAAAGTGAGCGCAATTAAGCACGATACGCTTATTTTTCTGAAAAATAACTGGTCGGACTCCGTTCGGATTCGGTAAAAATACCGCGCCGTAGCTTTCTCAAACGCCCTCGTTTTGCTAAATTTTGCTAACTTTGTCGGCCAAATTTTCTGACTTACCGAGCTACAATGATAGATTTTATAACTGGCCTAAACGAACCCCAACGCAAAGCCGTGATGCACGGCGAAGGCCCGCTGATGATTATTGCGGGCGCGGGGTCGGGCAAAACGCGGGTGCTTACGTACCGAATTGCGTACCTGATCGAAAACGGCGTTGATCCCTTTCGGATATTGTCGCTTACTTTTACCAACAAGGCCGCTGGCGAAATGCGCGAGCGAATCGAAAAAGTGATTGGCACGGAGGCAAAGAACATTTGGATGGGTACTTTTCACAGCGTTTTTGCCAAAATTTTGCGCATCGAAGGCCACGCCCTCGGCTACACCCCCAATTTTTCGATCTACGACACCGACGACTCTAAATCGTTGCTGAGGAGCATCGTGAAAGAGTTTAATTTGGACGATAAGGTATATAAGGTCAATTTTATCTTGAACCGAATTTCGGGCGCCAAAAACCGCTTGGTCAGTGCCGACGACTACGCGAACAATGCCATTATAAAGGCCGACGACGATGCCGCCAAAATGCCCGAGATCGGGCGCATCTACAAAACCTACGCCCTGCGGTGTTTTCAGGCCAATGCCATGGATTTTGACGACCTGCTTTTTAACACCAACGTGCTTTTTCGGGATCATTTGGACGTGCTCAATAAATACCAACACAAGTTTCGGCACGTGCTGGTCGATGAGTTTCAAGACACCAACGTGTCTCAGTATCTCATTACCAGAAAATTATCGGCCGTGCACCGCAATATTTGTATCGTCGGCGACGATGCCCAGAGTATTTACGCCTTTCGTGGAGCCAACATCGAAAATATCCTCAATTTCGAGAAAGACTACCCAGAACTAATTACGGTAAAGCTCGAGCAAAACTACCGATCGACCCAAAATATAGTCCAGGCCGCCAACTCGGTGATCGCCCGCAACAAATCGCAGCTCCAAAAGAATGTTTTTACGGCCAACGAAGAGGGAAACCTAATCGAGGTCGTGAAGGCATCGTCCGACAACGAGGAAGGCCGTTTTGTGGCTACGGCCATTTTCGAGGAAAAAATGAATGGCAGCCTACGCAACACCGATTTTGCTATTTTGTACCGCACCAACGCCCAGTCGCGCTCATTTGAAGAGGCCCTGCGCAAGCTGAATATCAAGTACAGGATCATCGGCGGGTTGTCGTTTTACCAGCGGCGCGAGATCAAAGACCTCATTGCGTACCTGCGCTTCACGGTCAATCAGGCCGATGAAGAGGCATTTAAGCGCATCATTAATTTGCCCAAACGCGGCATCGGCGACACCACCGTGGCCAAAATAGTGGTAACTGCCGCCGAAAACCAAGTGCCCGTTTGGGACGTGGTCTCCAACATTGGGCAATACGTGAGCGGCCGCGCGGGGGCGGCCATCGAGGGCTTTGCGGTGCTCATAAAGAGTTTTATGCTCATGCCCGAGCGCGGCAAAGATGCCTACGAAGTGGCCGCCCACGTGGCCAAAGCGTCGGGTTTGGTAAAAGAACTTTACGAAGACAAAACCGTGGAGGGACTGAGCCGCTACGAAAACGTGCAGGCGCTGCTCAACGCGGTCAAAGAGTTTGTGGACAACCCCGAGAACGAGGAAAAAAGCCTCAGTGCGTTTCTGCAAAATGTGTCGCTGCTCACCAATGCCGACCAAAACGACGACGACGGAGACAACGACCGCGTAACGATGATGACCATCCACGGAGCGAAGGGCTTGGAGTTTAAAAACGTTTTTATTGTGGGTTTGGAGGAGGACTTGTTTCCGAGCCAGATGATGCTCCAAAACCGCGCCGATTTAGAAGAAGAGCGGCGGCTGTTTTACGTGGCCATTACCCGCGCCGAAAAAAAGCTCACGTTTTCGTATGCCGAAAGCCGCTACCAATACGGGCGGTTAAAAAACTGCGAGCCGAGCCGCTTTTTGCTGGAGGTCGATCAGCGGTTTTTATCGACCTCAAAAAGCAGGCGAGCCGCCCAGACCCTGGGTTTTGAGCGCGAACGCGAAACCGAACCGCGCCCGATGGCTTTTTTGAGAAACATGAGCCGCCCCACCGCCCCACCGACCGCTGGTGGTTCGCTGCCGCCCACCCGCCCCGCCGCCGTGCCGTCCACAACGGCGGCCGATTCGGGAACTTTTGTGGCCTCCGACACCGCTACTTTGCAGGTAGGAATGCGCGTCGAACACGCAAAATTCGGCCTCGGGACGGTGAAATCGACCGATTTTAAGGGGACAGACCGCAAAACGGTTATTGGTTTCGACAAAGTAGGGGACAAGACCCTGCTTTTGAGTTTTGCCAAACTGCGTATTTTAGATTAATTTTTGAAAATAATTGGGCTGTTTTTGCTGCACGGCCTGCGGGTAGTTTTTTGTACAAAAACTCCAAAATTACCTTACATGGTCATGTGTACATTTGGTGCCCTCGAGAAGCAGCCTTATATTATTGCTCTTGCGTGCTCACGGGCGTGACAGCGGCCAGTTTTTCCGCGATTGATGCACAACTCACTAATTTTTATCTCCCAAAAAACGCCCGTTTCATTCAGCGTATCGACCGCCGCGAACCCAACAAGGTGGTGCTAAAAAAGGCCAACGGCCAGCAACAAATTTTGTTCGATTTTAAGGGACGAACGTACAGGTATTAGAAGGCCAGGGTTGGTTTAAAAGCGATTACTGTGGCTTCAAAGATATTATTGACCATTTACGTGCTTTATCGACCAGTTACGGTTGCTTCTCGACCAAGTTGTCCCAATGTTTTCCTTATCGATGTAGTTTTGAACACATTTTATTGATTTCAAAACATCAACATGGATATATTTAGCTACCCTGATTTCCCAATTTACAGTGCTAAAAAATTGCCCCTACACGATTTAGTTTACCTACGCGGAGTAAATAATTACACTTTTTTGTATTTTGAGGACGGCTCCTACCACCTGGCCTCCAAAACACTGGGTCTTTTTGAGCGCAGCCTTCAAAGCGAACGCTATGTGCGCATCAGCAAGAGTTATATTGTGCGCCGCGACTACATCAGCACCTGCACCCCTGGACTTGCCCGCGAGGTGCTGCTCCTGAACGGAATGCGCCTGCAAGTGGCGCGGCGGCGGGTTGTGGAGGTTTAATGATTTTTGGACCGATAGAGTAGTGGCCCCGATGGTGGTAATAAAGTAATAACGTTTAGCAAAAGTGATTCCGACGGGAATCGAATCGAGACGTCGCACCGCCATAGCTAACGTGTAGGAAAAGTGACCCCGACGGGAATCGAACCCATATCTAGCGTTTAGGAAACGCTTGTTCTATCCGTTGAACTACGGAGTCAATGTTTGAAGGTGCAAAGTTAGTCTTCTAATTGTAATTCCCAAGGATTCATGTTGATCCAGTTCGGATAAATTCCGTAGTGGAGTTCTTTCACCCTCGAAAACATGATGTCTCTAAACTCGTCGATGTTCTGTTTCTTTTCGGCGGAGATAAAAACGACCAGGTCTGCTTTTTGGGCAATATAGCTTCTTTTGAGCAGTTCGAGGGTTGGCAGTTCTTCAACGATTTGGGGATGCTCCTCCTCAAAATCGGTTTCGATCACCCGGGGCTTGTAGGCATCTATTTTGTTGAAAACCAGAATAATAGGTTTGTCGATGGCCCCAATTTCGGTAAGCGTTTGGTTCACGATCTCGATTTGTTCTTCAAAAAGATCGTGGGTTATGTCCACCACGTGCAACAAAATATCGGCCTCGCGCACCTCGTCGAGCGTCGATTTGAAAGACTCAATGAGCGTCGTGGGCAGTTTGCGGATGAACCCAACGGTGTCGGTGAGCAGGAACGGAATATTTTCGATCGTTACCTTTCGGACGGTCGAATCGACGGTGGCAAACAATTTGTTTTCGGCAAAAACATCGGCTTTGGCAATGCGCCGCATGAGGGTCGATTTGCCCACGTTGGTGTAGCCCACCAGCGCCACCCGCACCAGGCGGTTGCGCTCTTTGCGGCGCGTTATGCTTTGGCGGTCTATTTTATCCAACTTTTCTTTCAAAAACGCAATCCGTTCTTGCACAATGCGGCGGTCGGTTTCGAGTTCTTTTTCGCCAGGGCCGCGCATTCCAACGCCTCCCTTTTGGCGGCTTAGGTGCGACCATAGCCGCGTTAGGCGGGGGTACATATACTGGTACTGCGCCAGCTCGACCTGTAGTTTGGATTGCGCCGATTGGGCGCGCATCGAAAATATATTTAAGATCAGCAGACTGCGGTCTACCACTTTAACGTCCACGAAGAGGGCCTCTAAGTTGCGCACTTGGGAGGGCGTTAGGTCGTCGTCGAAGATGACCATGTCTACGGGGTTGGCCAATAAAAAAGTTTGAATTTCCTGCATTTTTCCCTTGCCCACGTAGGTGCGGGTGTCGGCGCGGTCGAGCCGCTGGGTGAAGCGTCCGACGGTGGCAACTCCAGAGGTTTCGGCCAAAAACGCCAACTCATCCAAGTACTCTTGGGTTTTTTCGGCGGTTTGCTTCTGAGAAATGAGTGCCACCAAAACGGCAGTTTCTTGTTTTTTTGCGGTTTCGTTCATGCAATACTGTTTTCTTTATTTTGCTGTGTTTGAGAACGCACCCAATCCTGTTTTCGTTCCGTGGGTCAAATGCTGGGTCTGGCTCAGTTGTGGTCGGTGTTTTATCGGATTAACTCAAAAAACACCTCCTCTAACTTGGCAATCGGCCTGATCTCGATGGCGTAATCTTTGAATATGAGCCCTTTGGTGTTGTATTTGGAGATAAATATTTTCTTAAAACCCAGTTTTTCGGCCTCCGAAATGCGGCTTTCGATGCGGTTTACGGCGCGAACCTCGCCCCCCAGGCCAACTTCGGCCGCAAAACAGACCGACGACGGGATGGGAGAATCCTCAAACGACGACACAATGGACGTAACCACGGCCAGGTCAATGGCGGGGTCTTCTACTTTGAGGCCGCCCGCAATGTTCAGAAAAACGTCTTGAATACCGAGTCTAAAACCGCCGCGTTTTTCTAAAACCGCCAGTAGCATTTGCAGCCGTTTGGCGTCGAAACCCGTGCTGCTGCGCTGGGGCGTGCCATAATTTGCCACGCTCACCAGCGACTGAATCTCGATCATCAGCGGGCGGTTGCCCTCCATCATCGACGCAATCGTTACGCCGCTCAGTTGTTCTTCGCGCTGGCTGATGAGTATCTCTGATGGGTTGGTCACCTGCCGCAACCCCGACCCCAGCATTTCGTAAATACCCAGCTCTGAGGTGCTACCAAATCTGTTCTTGGCCGTTCGCAGAATCCGGTAGGTCGTGTGGCGGTCTCCCTCAAAGGTCAAAACCGTATCTACGATGTGCTCCAAAACCTTGGGGCCCGCAATGGAGCCATCTTTGGTTATGTGGCCAATCATAAAAACTGGCACGCCCGATTCTTTGGCAAACTTCATGAGCTCGTTGGTGCATTCGCGCACTTGCGAGACGCTCCCAGCCCCCGACTCAATGACGGGCGACTGCATGGTTTGAATGGAATCGATGATGACCACGTCGGGCCGAAACTCCTCGATTTGTCGAAAGATATTTTGGGTGGAGGTCTCGGTGAGAATAAAACAATTTTCGCTTTTTGTCTCCAAGCGTTCGGCGCGCATCTTGATCTGTTGCTCGCTTTCCTCGCCCGATACGTACAAAACGCGGTGTTGCGATAGCGTGAGGCCAATTTGCAGCATGAGCGTAGATTTGCCAATGCCAGGCTCGCCGCCGATGAGCACCAGCGAACCTGGCACAATGCCGCCGCCCAAGACCCGATTCAGTTCTCCGTCGGAGGTCACGATGCGGTCTTGGGTTAGGTATTTTATTTCTTGAATGGCCTTGGGACGCGGGGCTATGCTGACCGACTTCCAAGACACCGTTTTTTTGTCTTCTTTCTCAATCAATTCTTCAACGAAGGTGTTCCATTCGTTGCACGTGGGGCATTTGCCGAGCCATTTTGGGGCGTTGTAGCCGCAGCTTTGGCAGAAATACGCCGTTTTTAGTTTAGCCATGCCACAAATCTACAAAAACTCGAGCGTTTTCTCGCCCACCGCCTCCGTTCCCAGAATCATGTTGGCGGGGGTGGTGGCATCGGCAATGTCGCGGGTACGGTAGCCTGCTTTTAGCACTTTATCCACGGCCTCAATAACGGCCTCGGCCTCGGTTTTGAGGCCAAAAGAAATCTCCAACAACAACGCCACCGACAACACCGATGCCATTGGATTGGCCACGCCCATGCCAGTTATATCGTGGCCCGAGCCGTGAATGGGTTCGTACACGCCCACCGAGTCGCCGACCGATGCTGATGCCAACATTCCCATCGAGCCCGCAATTTGGCTGGCTTCGTCGGTCAAAATATCGCCGAACAAATTACCCGTCACCACTACGTCGAAATCTCTGGGGTTTTTTATCAACAACATCGCCGCAGAGTCCACAAACTGGTGGCTCACCGTTACTTCGGGGTATTCTTTGGCAATGTCTTGGACTACTTCGCGCCATAAACGACTGCTTTCCAAAACGTTAGCCTTATCGACCGACATCAATTTTTTGCCCCGCGTCATGGCGGCATCAAACGCCTTTCGGGCAATGCGCTCAACCTCGTAGCGGCTATAAATCATGGTATCGTAGGCCGTGTTGCCGTCGTCGAGGCGTTCGCGTTTGCCAAAGTAAACGTCTCCCGTTAGTTCCCTAAAAAAAAGAATATCAGCTCCTTTTAATATTTCGGGCTTAATACTCGACGCGCCCAACAGCTCATCGAAGAGCTTAATTGGGCGCAGGTTGGCGTACAGTCCCAGTTCTTTGCGCATCCGCAGCAGCCCTTGCTCGGGCCTAACTTTGGCGTGCGGATCGTTGTCGTATTTGGGATGCCCCACCGCGCCAAACAGAATGGCATCGGTGGCGCGCATTTTGGCGAGGGTTTCGTCGGGAAGCGGATTGCCAGTGGCTTCAATGGCGGCGTGGCCCATGAGGGCGTGGTCGAAAATAAATTCGTGGCCAAACCGTGCCGCAATTTTTTCTAATACTTTCTGGCCAACTACCGTAACTTCTTGGCCAATTCCGTCGCCAGGGACAATAAGGATGTTTTTTTTCATAATCTTGGATGACGCGTGCCAGAGGGACTGGTCGCAGTTTTATTTTTCGGGTATTGGTCGTGCGTTTTACAGTAAATTTAGCATTTTTTGGGTGGCCTTAATAGCCGACACCGTTTGGTCGGAGTCTAAGCCGCGCGTTTTGAGGTCGCGGCCGTTCCAGTGCCAGGTTATGATGGTTTCGCAGAGGGCATCGGTGCGCCCGCCCGTTGGTATTCGGACGGCGTAGTCGGTCAGCAGCGGCAAGTTTTTGCGGTTGGCCACGTATATTTTTTTGAGGGCGTTCATGAAGGCATCGTACTGACCGTCGCCCTGGGCACTTTCTTCGTAGGTGTTTTCTTCGATCCGTACTTTGAGCGTTGCCGAGGGTTTGAGGTCTTTGGAGTGCGTTAGTACGTAATTGAGAATTTCTATTTTTGCCTCAATTGCGTTGGTGTCCAGCACATCCGAAATAATGTAGGGCAGGTCTTCGGGCGTTACTACCTCTTTTTTGTCGCCCAGTTCGATGACGCGTTGCGTTACTTTTCGGAGGTCTTCGTCCGACAGTTTAATGCCCAAGTCGCGCAGGTTGTTTTCTATATTGGCCTTGCCCGATGTTTTGCCGAGGGCATACACGCGCTTGCGCCCAAAACGCTCGGGCATGAGCTTACTAAAATACAGGTTGTTTTTTTTGTCGCCGTCGGCGTGAATACCAGCTGTTTGCGTAAAAACATTGTCGCCCACAATGGGCTTGTTGGCGGGGATTCGCAACCCCGAAAACGTTTCAACAATTTTGCTAACCACGTAGAGCGAGTCTTCGGCCACCCCCGTTTGCAAATGGGGCATGAAGTCTTTTATGACGGCAATGGCACTTGCCAGCGGTGCGTTGCCAGCGCGCTCGCCCATGCCGTTCACCGTCAGGTGCAGGCCGTGCGCGCCCGCTCTGAGGGCTTCGGCCACGTTGGCGGTTGCCAGGTCGTAGTCGTTGTGGGCGTGAAAATCAAAATGCTGCTTTGGGTAGCGCTCAACGGCCTGTTTCACAAAACTGTACGCTTCGCTGGGCGTGAGCACCCCCAGCGTGTCGGGCAGCAAGATGCGGCGAACGGGTTGGGTGGCCAAAAAATCCAAAAATTTAAAAACGTACCCTGGCGACTCCCGCATTCCGTTGCTCCAATCTTCGAGGTACACGTTGCAAAAAATGCCGTTCGTTTGCGCCAATGCGATCACATTTTTGATGTCCTCGAAGTGTTCGGCGGGTGTTTTTTTGAGCTGGTGCGTGAGGTGGTTGAGCGACCCCTTCGTGAGCAGGTTCATTACTTTTGCGCCCGCCTGCACCATCCAATTGACCGACTCTTGGCCGTCCACGAACGTAAGCACCTCTATTTTAGCTAAACACCCGTTGTTTTTTGCCCAATCCGTAATTTTCTTAACCGCCAGCAGTTCTCCTTCCGACACCCGCGCCGACGCTATTTCGATGCGATCTACCCGCACATCGTTGAGCAGCAACTGCGCCAGGGCCAGTTTTTCGGAGGCCGAAAAAGACACGCCGCTCGTCTGCTCGCCGTCGCGGAGGGTGGTGTCCATTATTTCTATGTATCTCATTTTTGGCACTTAATACAAGCTGCGTTCGGCAAACGCTCCGATCTCGGCTTTCATGGCTCGGAGGTAGTCAATGTCGTCGTAGCCATTGGTGAGGTTGTCTTTTTTATAGACATTGATGTCAAATTTTTCTTGTGCGCCCGTGGCCAAAATAGTAATTGTCTGGTCGGGTAGGCTCACCTCCAACGCCGCATCGGGGTCGGCATGAATGGCCTCGAATATTTGGTCTAAAAAACCCGCGCTCACCTGCACGGGCAAGATGCCCACGTTAATGGAATTGTTTTTGAAAATATCGGCAAAAAAACTGGAAACCACGCACCTGAACCCGTAGTCGTAAACCGCCCAGGCGGCGTGCTCGCGGCTCGAACCACTGCCAAAGTTGCGCCCGCCTACCAGTATTTTACGCGGTGGGGTTTGGGCTGTGTAGAGCGGGTTGTTGAGTACAAAATCTGTTTTTGGCGTGCCATCGGGGTGGTAGCGCCAATCCCGAAACAAGTTATCTCCGAAATTCTTGCGTTCGGTTGCTTTCAAAAACCGCGCTGGAATAATCTGGTCGGTGTCCACGTTTTCGAGTGGGAGGGGCACTGCCGCGCTGGTGAGGATATTAAATTTATCGTAGGCCATTTTTTGGGTGCTTGTGCACAATTAAGATTTCAAATTTCGATTGTCAGTAAATCATTCGTTACATCAACTCGCGCGGGTCGGTCACCACGCCCATTACGGCGGCGGCGGCGGCCACCAGCGGGCTGGCAAGCAAGGTGCGTGCGCCTGGGCCCTGGCGGCCTTCAAAGTTTCGGTTCGAGGTACTTACGGCGTACTTGCCCGCTGGAACTTTATCGTCGTTCATGGCCAAGCAAGCCGAACATCCTGGCTGCCGAAGTGCAAAGCCCGACTCGGTCAGCACGTCTAAAATACCCTCCGCTTTGATCTGCTCTTCTACAATATGAGACCCCGGCACCAACCAAGCCGTGACGTGCGCGGCTTTTTTGCGGCCCTTTACAATGGACGCAAACGCCCTGAAATCTTCGATGCGCCCGTTGGTGCAGCTGCCCAAAAATACAAAATCAACGGCCTTGCCAATAATCTGGTCGTTTTCGGCAAAACCCATGTAATTCAACGACTTAGCATACGAAGCTCCGCCGTCTAAAACGTCGCTGGCGTTTGGAATGTGCTTCGATATGCCGGTTCCCATGCCAGGGTTGGTGCCGTAGGTTATCTGTGGTTCTATGTCGGCGGCGTGGTAGTGGTATTCAAGGTCGAAGACCGCCCCTTGGTCGGTTTTTAGGGTTTTCCAGTATTGCAAGGCTTTGTCCCAGGCTTGGCCTTTGGGGCTGTATTCGCGGCCTTCTAAGTAGGCAAAAGTCGTTTCGTCGGGGGCAATCATCCCGCCGCGCGCGCCCATTTCAATGCTCATGTTGCAGACCGTCATGCGGCCTTCCATGCTCATGTTTTCAAAAACTTCGCCCGCGTACTCCACAAAATAGCCCGTTGCGCCGCTGGCCGATATTTGGGCAATGACGTACAGAATAGCGTCTTTTGCCAGTACTCCTTTTTGCAGCGTGCCGTCGATGGTGATGCGCATTTTTTTGGGCTTGGGTTGCATAATGCACTGCGAGGCCAGCACCATTTCGACTTCCGATGTGCCAATTCCAAACGCAATGGCGCCAAAAGCACCGTGGGTCGAGGTGTGCGAGTCGCCGCAGACGATCGTCATACCAGGCTGAGTTATACCATTTTCGGGGCCAACCACGTGAACAATCCCGTTTTTGTGGTGGCCCAACCCCCAGTGCGAAATACTGTGTTTCTTAGAATTGCGCTCCAGTGCGTCCAACTGATTGGCAGACAGCGCATCGCTAACTGGCAAATGCTGGTTTATGGTTGGTGTGTTGTGGTCGGCGGTGGCAAAGGTGCGCTCAGGAAACAGCACCCCCACGCCCCTGGTTTCCAACCCCAAAAATGCCACGGGGCTGGTTACTTCGTGGATAAAATGGCGGTCGATAAAAAAAACGTCGGGCCCGCCGGCCACGCTACGAACCACGTGCGCGTCCCAGACTTTGTCAAAAAGAGTGTTGGGGGCTGTTTGTTGAGACTGTGTCATGTCGATTGTAAAACTAAGTTTTTTGCTGGTGCAAAGATCAACCAAAACAAATACATTGCATAACGGCCTGCGCCCAAACAATAGCGTTTTTGGTTTTTAATGCCATTAATACCTAAAACGGCAGATTTTTTAGTGCGCTTAGGATGTTATCTTGAAACGATACACTTGCAAGAAAAGACAAAAATAAAACGTATCTTTGTTTTAAACGAACAGTATTTTAAAAATGGTAAAACATAAGACCCTTGGACAAGTTTTTACACTGACTTGGATTGTAAACGAAATATTAGACTTAGTTGGCTATAACAATGACAATATTTTAGACAAATATATCTTAGAGCCTTCAAGCGGCGACGGCGTTTTCTTGACCGAAATCGTTAGTCGGTACATTGACGTTTGCCTAAAACAGCAAATCGAGACTAACCAAATTATTGAACGATTAGAAAAATATGTTTATGGAGTAGAATTGGATAAGGTTGAGTTTGATAAATCAATTGAAAATACCTTAAAATCTGACGAGTCCTATATATATGAAGTATAATGGGAAATATAAAAATTGAGTTTTCAAGCACAGAACTTGAACAATTAAAAATACTGATTTTTAACTTTCAATCTTATTATGAAGACGAAACAGAATGGAGTCTTCAAGATTTAGACGACCAAAGAAATATTGCAGTAGAAATCGTAGATATTTTAAATAATGTGTTATCAGAAAAATGATATGCCAAAACTATTTTCAAATAACAACAAGAAATTTTTAGCACAAATAGATAAACCCGAAAGAGAATTAAGTAAATTTATTTGTGAAAATTGGAAGAATTTATTTCCAAGTTTGACATTTATCACAAGTGAGTTTCCTTTGAAGGGGAACGTTAGGAGTCTGGGGAATAATGGCAGAATTGACATTATAAGTGCTTGGACGAAATTATTTATAATAATATTTTAATTTGTTAGCTTTGCTAAAAAAATGGGTAAGAAACGAATTCCTCAGATACAAGAGGCAGGTGTTAAAGAGTTGGGAAAAATATATCGGGAGAGTAATAATCACT
>JAAFKE010000035.1 GCA_013298215.1 Cytophagales bacterium
TTTACAGCTAAAAACATATTAAAATTGGTACGAAATGAACCCAATACTATTTTTAATGAACAGTTTTGCCAACAATTTATACCACAAGACTTAATTAACGCTGCATAAGTGGCACTCATATTGTTTTAAATTCATCAATAAACCTTTTCAAAAAAACGCTTATGAAATCATTTATGTTCCTTGTTATTCTTTTCTGTGCGGCTTTGGCACAGGCTCAAACCCCGAAAACGGGTGTAATTTCGGGAAAAATAGTGGATAAAAATACCCAAGAGGTGCTAATTGGGGCAGCCGTACAAATCGAAGGTACAACCAACGGCGTTTCGAGCGACGTTGAAGGCGTTTTCAAACTCACCGTGCCAGTGGGCAGCGTAAACGTGAAGGCGAGCATTGTGGGTTACTTGTCATTGACCAAATACAACGTCGTAGTAACTTCGGGCAACGCCAACACGCTCACTTTTGAGTTGGAAGAAGAAAAAAAGACCCTGGACGAGGTGGTGGTAAAAACCAACCGCGCCACGGCCGCCGTAACGACCTTTGAAACGCCCAACTCCATTCAACGCCTCAGCACCGAAGAAATTCGCTCCAATCCAGGCGGCAATTTCGACATTTCAAAAGTTATTCAGTCACTGCCAGGCGTGGGTGGCACCACGACTGGCGGCGGTTTTCGCAACGACATCATCATTCGCGGCGGTGCGCCCAACGAAAACGTGTATTATCTGGACGGCGTGGAGATTCCCGTCATCAACCATTTTTCGACGCAGGGTTCGGCGGGCGGGCCAGTGGGCATCTTGAACGTGTCGTTTATTGAAGACGTTACGCTGTCGTCGAGTAGTTTTGATGCCCGCTACGACAACGCACTGGCTTCGGTGTTTCAATTTAAACAACGCGAGGGCAACCGCGAGCGTTTTCAGGGCAACGTGCGCCTGAGCGCGTCGGAGTTGGCGGCTACCGTGGAAGGCCCGCTTGGCCCCAAAACCACTTTTTTGGCCTCGGCGCGGCGGTCGTATTTGCAGTTGCTTTTCAAACTCATTGACTTGCCAATTCGTCCCAATTACTGGGATTTTCAGTATAAAGTTACCCACAAACTCAACGCAAAAACCACCCTCACGGCCCTCGGTGTGGGCGCAATTGACGATTTTCGGTTCGGGATTCCCCGCAAATCAACCCCCGAAAATACCTATACTTTGCGCTCCGTACCGAGCATTGAGCAGTGGAACTACACGGTTGGTTTTGCCCTTAAACGCCTCATTGACAAGGGCTACATCAACATTGCGTTGAGCCGAAATATGTTTGATAACGAGCTAAATCGGTTTGAAGACCAGAGCAAACCCAGCGAAGCCACGCGCATTTTGGGGTCAAATTCGCAGGAAATTGAAAACAAACTGCGCGTGGACGTAAACAAGTTTGTAAACGGCTGGAAATTTGCGTTCGGGGGCGTGGCGCAGTACGTCAAGTACAACAACAATTTTAGGGCGCGGATTCGCAATGAAATAAGAGATACCAGTGGGGCAGTGGTTCAGCCAGCGGTGCGGGTCAATTTCAACACGGCCATTGATTTCTTTCGGTTTGGCGCGTTTGGGCAGGTTTCCAAGGGCTTTTTGGACAACAAACTCAACCTTTCGGCGGGCATTCGCACGGATATGAACACCTTCATCAACAACGGCATAAACCCCCTCAACACGCTTTCGCCACGGCTGGCGCTGGCCTATTCTTTGAGCGAAAAATGGACGATTAACGCCTCGGTGGGTCGGTATTTCAAAACGCCGATTTATACCGTGCTGGGCTTCCGCAACGAAGCGGGCGCGTTGCTCAACAAAGACAACAAATACATCAACTCGAACCACTACGTGCTGGGACTGGAGTTTTTGCCCAAAACCACCACGCGCTTCACGCTCGAAGGCTTTTATAAACGTTACAACGACTACGCCGTGTCGGCCCGCGACGGCATTTCGTTGGCCAATCAGGGCGGCGATTTTGGGGCCATTGGCAATGAGCGCACTTTGAGCACGGGCAAAGGTCGCGCCTTTGGGTTTGAGGCGTTGTTCCAACAAAAATTGGTTAAAAACACCTTTGCCGTTTTATCTTACACCTTCGTTCGCAGCGAATTTTCAGGCAATTCGGGCCTACTTATTCCCTCGGCTTGGGACAATCGGCACTTGATTTCGGGCCTGTTTGGCCAAAAACTCAAGCGCAACTGGGAGTTGGGTTTGCGCTACCGTTTTGCGGGCGGTGCGCCCTTTACGCCCTTTGACTTGGCGGCTTCGCAGCGCAACTATTTGTCGCTCGGCACGGGCATTTTAGATTTCTCGCAGCTCAACAGCCAGCGGTTGGGGTCGTTCAACCAACTGGATTTCAGGATTGACAAAAAATACAACTACCGCCGCGCCACGCTCGATGTTTTCTTGGATTTGCAAAATATGCTGGGCTTCAAAAACCCCGCCGTGCCACGCTACACCTTCAAGCAAAACGAAACCGCGAGCGGCTTTTTAAGTACCGACAGCCAGCCCGTGCGTACCGACGGCAGCAACGCCATTCCGTTTTTGCTCACCGAAGGCAGCGGCAACGTGCTACCCACTTTGGGTTTTATTTTGGAGTTTTAAGGGGGAGTTGCGACGTAATGTTTGACGTTTCTAACGTTTTTTGCTACATTTTTAGCAAAGCGTTGGAAACGCCATTTTATATTTCGTATATAGCTCAACCGCAATTCGAGGCCAGCAGGAAAAGTGGATATTTTGACGTAAATTTCGAAAACATACTTCCATAAAGGTATTCTATGCACGACATCTATTCTTTATCCAATTAAAACACCGCATATATCCAAACCTGTTATGGCGAATGTTGCAATTGCATTGATAGCAGTCGTCTGCAAGATTTTGAAAACCACCTTGCCGAAAAAGGCGAACTCACCGTGGCTGTCTTTACAGGTTTTGCCGTTAAAAGCTCGTTAGATGCAAAAATGTATTATTCGGGACGAGACCAGCACGATTTGGTGTTGTCTAAGATTTTGAAAGTAGGTGCGTATCTCAATGCCTATGAGCAGTTTGCCGATGCCGCGCAAAGAGAAGTTCATTTTAGTAAATTCAAAAACGAACGAACCGTTTTTGACGGCACTTTTACCGAAGGGCAAAAATTCAAATACCTCAATTTTAACAATGGCCAACTGGGTATTCCCGCCTTTGGCGATTTTACGCTGGCGTTTCCGTTGTCTCATTTTCAAGCAGATAAGCTTGTTTTCGTAAAGTACAACAGCCTGATTAGAAAAGAAACAGGCAGTACGCAGTGCCTTTATTTTACCGAAAACAACGAATCGGTGTTGCTCGAAACGCTCGAAAAAGATTTGAGTACGTTGGCAGAGTGTAGGAAGTTGATTGTTTTGAAACAAAAAGAAGATTTAGGAAGTGGCACAGATATTGACCACAATTTGTTAGTATTGAGACCTTTTGCAAACGGCTCCAAACACCGCGACTACGTGGAGGCAATTGTTTGGCAACCGATAAACATCAAAAATGGGGTACGTTTGCGGAGCGAAAAAGAACGTTTTGAGGCATTGATTGACGAAATTACCAATCCAAGAGTTAAACTGGGCGCGGAAGTGAAAAATATAACCGAATTGCTAACATTGATAAATCGCTACGAAAACGACGAACTACTGGCCACCGAACTGATTTAGAACATGAATTTTGAACTCATTGCAGCTACCATGACCGACGGGTACGGCATTGTAGCCGACAACCACGGCGAAGTGTATTTGGTGAAACCGCCCTTTGGTTTTTATGGCAAATACCATTTGTCTTACGAACAAATCGAACCAACCATTGCCCAATTTGGATTTACGAGATTGGGCGAGACATACCCTTCTTGGGATGCCGTTTTTGAACGATTGCGACAAATAGCGTGGCAAGCCCGCCGCGAAGTAGGCGACACAAATACCACCATTTCTGACGAGGACAAAAAAGCGTTTTTTCGGAGCATACCCGCTGGTTTTTTGGTAGGAACGGTCGAAAAATTAGAAAGTTACCTAACTAAGGGAGATTTTTACAGCGTTGTTTTGATGGGAGAAGCGTTGTTAGAAAATAAAAATCTAATTAAAAAAGAAATTCTTTACGCTCAGGTAAAAGCGGCGATTGAAAAAGCAAAGGATAAACGGCAGGAATTAATTTCTTCTCGTTTCAGTAACCTCAAGCCCGAAAATGCGGACAAAAAACGCCAGTTTACTCTTGACATCCAATGAAAACCATTACGTTTTACTCTTTTAAAGGTGGCGTAGGACGCTCGCTGATGCTCTCAAACATGGCACTTTGGCTGGCCGATGAAATGAAAGCCAAAGTATGCGTGATTGACTTTGATTTAGAAGCCCCAGGTTTGCACCACAAATTTGAAGACCTACAAAACCCCGCCGACCAAGCGCGTTTGGCCAGCACAGATGGCATTGTAGAGTACATAGACGAGTTCAAACAAACGGGCCGACCACCAGCCGATTTTAAGCGTTTTTATCTGCCCTTCAAAACCAAAAAAGGCAATCCCATCAGCCTTATCCCTGCGGGAAATCTGCAAAAAGCCGATTATTGGCGCAAGTTGTTTGACATCAATTGGCAGCAATTGTTTGAATACGACCCTGCCACAGGTTACAGCAACGGGTTTTTGCTGCTCGAAGACCTCAAAGGGCGCATAGAAAATGAATTAGCCCCCGATTTTCTGCTGATTGACTCCCGCACGGGCTTGACCGAAATAGCCACCATTACGCTCAAACTTTTGGCCGATAAGGTGATATTGATGGGCATCAACAACCCCGAAAATAAGGACGGACTATATTGGGTATTGCGCAATCTGTACGCCGACCCCAATAGCCGCGAGTTGCCCTACCACCTGGTACTCAACCGCGTACCGATGCAGCAGGGCCTTGTAAGAAATACAAAAGACCCTCGCGAAAAAAAAATAAGTGCGGAGTTCTTGGAACGCTTCAAAGACTTTGCTGCGCCCGACGACCTCGCCAAACGTTTCTCCATTGTCCACGCCGACGATGAACTGGCCTTTGGTGAAAAACTCCAAGAAGGATTTTACGTAGAATCTCAACCCAAAGTACAAACCCGCAAAGATTACTGGGATGTATTTACCCAAGTAACCAAAGACTATTTTAGGGCTGACCAATGGGCTTTGTTTGAAAACAAACGCCGAGCCTACGAACTGTATTACCAAGCAAGATTTGATACCACAGAAACACAAGCAAGAATTGAGTTAATGAATAAAGCCATTGGCCATTGTAACTATGATGCCTTTTTGTTCAACTATCGTTTTGTGCAACTGCGTAAATCTAATCAAGACAGAGCCGCATTGAGTGATATTAAAAAAGCGATTGAACTTGATCCTGACGAAGCTTCGTGGCATTCTAATTTGGGCAATATATACTATTCTCAACTAAATTACGCCTCAGCCATTTCCGCTTACCAGAAGGCCATTGAGATAGAACCTGATTACCACGATGCATGGTATAGTTTAGGCAATGCCTACGCTTCTCAACAAAAATATGACTTGTCAATTGCTGCCTACCACAAGGCCATCGTCATAAAACCTGATTACTGTGATGCATTATATAACTTGGCTTGTATCTATGCCCTACTTAACCAAAAAGAAGAAGCACTGCATTGGTTGAAGGATGCACTGGAGAAAGGATGGTCATCTCTGCAATATGTCCAAGAAGACAATGACTGGGTGTCTTTGAGAGATGATGCTGATTTCAAGGCGTTGTTGGCGCAATTTACTTCATAGTTCTGCTCGGTCATAACGAGCAATAAGCAAAAAAAACACCTCAATTACCCCCTCCAAACTGCGTCTTAAATACAGTACCACCATCGGCCTTGAAGCCTGCATCAAGTGTTACACTTTTCCCTGCTCTATAATGGCCGTACCCGTGATTTTGTTGGTGGCTGTGATTGTGCCTGTGGTGGCGTTTACCTGTTTCGTAACTGTACCAGAGTTAATGTCATCTGATGGCGAATTTATACTTGTCAGAATCAAACTATTTGCGCAGGCGGTAAATATAATTTTTGAAAATCCATTGGGATTGCTATTATCGTTTTCCGAAATTACGGTCAATCCATCTGAATCTGCCAATGTTAAGTATGTATCTAATTCCACACTGAAACTAACGGTTACGGGCGTACTCGTGGTGATAGGAACATCCGTACCCGCACCATAGCCAGGGTCGGCATCAATAAAGTATTCGATTTTATTGATGTTTTGGGCATTTACCGATGCAACAAGGCACAAAGTGGCAAAGACACAGAAGGTAAATATTTTTTTCATTTTGATAATTCGTTATATTTGTAAAAACTGAAATAATGGAAACGCTCACGATTGAACTAAAAAACCCCAATGCTAAAAAACTCCTTGAAGATTTGGCAGATTTAGATTTGATTTCAATTCTAAAAACTTCTTCTTGGATGGAGCGTTGGCAAAAACTATCTGCTTCACTACCTGACGTTTCCGAAATATCAGACAACGATATTTTAGAGGAAATTCAGGCTTACAGAAATAAAAAAAATGATACCATCCAATGAGAATCGTTATTGATACAAACCTCTATATCAGTGCTTTAATCAATGACAATTCTCGTAAACGACTTGATATTGTTTTGGCCAACAAATCCTTTGATATATTGGTAAGCGATGCCCTATTGCAATAGCTAATCGGAGTAGCCAATCGTTCCAGATTCAGAAAATATGTTACTGTCCTTCAAACCGAAATTTTTATTCAGCTGATGATGGAGAGGGCTACATTCATAGAAACTATTTCTGAGGTAAAATTTAGCCCCGACCCCAAAGACGATTTTCTGTTAGTGCTTTGCCTTGACGGTGAAGCAGATTATTTATTGACTGGCGATAAAATTGACCTACTCGACCTCAAAAGTTTTCATAAAACCCAAATCATCACGCTCTCAACATTCCTCGCTATCCATTCCTAATTATTCCCCCGCACCGTTACGCTTACATTGAGTGGCGTTGAAGAATTACCTACATCTGCCGCCCCCGATTTGTCATCGGGTTTTGTAAATTGTGGCATTTCTAACGCTTTTTGGCACACTTTTAATACGGCATTAGAAACATTATTCCCCTAATCTCACCTCAATTACACCCGCCAAACTGCGTCTTAAACACAGTGCCACCATCGGCTTTGAAGCCAGGGTTGAGCGTGATGCTTTTTCCTGCTTGGTAGGTTACGTTTATTTGCTGCTACATTTCTTAACACGGCGTTGCAGACGCCATTCTGTTTTCGCCTCAACGGTAGGTTGGAGCCAGGGAAAAATAGAAAATATTCAAAAGAATGGATAAAAACTACTCTTTTTTGTATTTCTTTGTATCCGATAATGTTAATGCAGCACGAATGCTCACACTCACTACTCTGCGCCCGACAGGTGTTAGCGCCGTCATCGTTTCTGGTGCGGTTCAAAGTGATGTGAGTGTCCGTAGTTTAAAATCATTACCTATTTTTATTTATACTTCAATTTTAATTAAACCACTAAATGAAAAAAGTAGTATTGGCCGCTGGCCTGATGATAACTACTGTATGCTGTTTGCAAGCACAAAAAGTAGATTTGGATAGATTTCGTTTTGGTGTCAGTTACCAACGACTACCTACTCAGTCCGTTCCGCTCCATGAGCGCACTTTCGGCACTCGCGTGATCTATGGCCCGACTTTGGATAGCGAAGCCTCAGAAAATATTGTAAACGAGAGCATTAACATCGATGGTTGGAAGCGGGTTTCGGCCTATCCAACAGTTGGGATTGATATGAAATTAGAAAGTTTTGAGTTTAAAGGGCTTGAAAGAAAAAGCAGAACGCAAGAATCGAAAGACCGTAATGGTATTGTTACCAGAACCACTTATTATTATGTGGAAGCCTATTATTCGGGGGCAGGTGTTTGCAAATATATTGGTCCTTCTAACCCAAAACAGCCGTCAGAAAGTGAGTTGGCGGAGATCAAACAAAAAGAAGAACAAAAGGCAAATAATAGGTTTTTGGCAAATGCGACGCTCGACACAAAAGCATCAAAGACAAACCCAGAAAACAACACTGAAAGAACAATAGGTCTTTACCGTTCAATGACTTACCGCTCAGACGAAACTACTGACGGTGATCCTTCGGAGTATTTTAGGGACAATAAAGAGGCCATTAAGGCAGACCAACTACGGGCATATATTGACTTGTGTATTAAAAGTGTGAATAGTGGCTTGAACAATATGTATGGTTATAGTACTGTCAATGACGCTGAGTTTTTATGGATTTTAAACTCAAGAGACCACCCCGAATATCAAGTGCAGCAGGAGGCAATACAGGCAGTAAAAGCACTTTTTCAGACCATGAAGGCTGATGAACCATTAGACAAGCTATCTGCAAATTTGCAGCCCCTCATTGACTACTTTGATAGTCTCAAAACAAAATATGCGGGCGACAATAAACCTGATAAAAAAATGAGGTATTCGGCCTATTATAATCTTGCTAAAATTTATTTTTATCTCGACCAACCCGAAAAATCTATCAAAGAAGCCGAAGGATTAATAGCCAACGGTTATGACGAGAGAGACGGTGAAAAAATAATTGAAAGTGCCCAGAAACTACAATCGCTTTTCGAATCAGCTAAAGTATCATCAACACACAATTTACCATTAAAATAAACAACTAAGTAAAAACAAATAACCTAATGAAAAAAATAGTACTGGCTATTGGCCTGACAATGAGTGCTTTGTGCGTAGAGGCACAAGATGGTGTTCCACAAATTCAAACCCCTGAATGGTCTCTGGATGTTGCTGGAAAGGTAGATTGGATGAAACAAGCCGAAACGGGTACAATCGTAACCTACGGCAGCAAAAAAGCATTGGGAACGGCCAACCAATTAGTAGGCATTGACCCTGCAACCCGTAAAATAGTTTGGACGTATGACTTGCCAAAATCTACTGCCTTGATAGAAATGAAGCCCGAAGATGTGCAGTTCGTGCCAAATTCGCCTTACATGGTCGTGTCAAGACCAATTGGTATTAATAGTGAGGCCATTGAAGTTGTAGATTACCTCACAGGCGAAAATGTTTATAAATCAGAAGGCATTAAAATTGATAACCAAACGCCGCTTTCTAAATTGGGTGCAATGCTTTTAGAGTATCGCAAAGATAAAATGGGCTACGTTGGCCTGTTGGATTTAGCGCAAAAAAAGGAGCTTTGGAACGTTCAGTTGGGTAAGCGGTCTTATAGCTTGAAGTCGTTGATGAAAGCATCTATGAGTTCACCTACAGCCGTAAACCCAAACCCGATGTTGGATAAAAACAATAATTTGCTGTTCCCAGACGAGCAATTCCTTTACAGTATTGACACAAAAACAGGTGCAACGCTCTGGAAAATTGAAAATGGTGACAAAATTGGCAAATTGGAAGTATCTGAAAATGGCGATGTGGTGTATTATGGAGGAGGCAAAAAAATCAATGCCGTAAATTTGTCAGATGGGAAAGACATTTGGAAAGACCCATTTAAAGTACCTGGCAAATTTAAGTATTTTATACCGATGAAAGGCAACACGCTGTTGGTTGTTACCGAGGCCGGCGTAACTCGTATTGATGAGGCCGCAGGAAAGTCAGTCTGGAAAAAGCCAAATTACGTAGATTTACCTTTGCAAGAAATCAGATTTGTGAAGCAAGGAATGTTGATCTTATCAAGTTCACCAGACAGGTCGCAGTTTGATTTGATTGATTATAACGGTAAAGACCTTTGGAGACGTCCATACAAAGCCGATAAGGCCGTGATCGATTTTCAATTGACCACCAAAGGGATTTTATACACCAATGCCGAAGAGTCTGATGTAATAAATCTCGAAAGCGGAGACAATGATGTTTGGAAAAAACGAATCAAAGTTAGGAGAAGACCAGTAGTTGGACTTGACAACACAAACAATAGAATGTTGCTTTATACCAATGAGAAACTATATGCCATTGATTTGAATGATGTTAGTTACAAACTGCTCGCAGAAGATATTAATTTTAGGGGAGATAACGAAGATGTCCAAAACATTGAAACTCGTGCGGAGGGTTACGTATTGAGCTCAAATCAAAATATCTGGAAAGTTGATTTTGACGGAAAACCAGTTTATAACCATTTTTATCGTGAGGCAGGTACGGCCAAACGTGCTTTGGGACTACTTGGCTCGGTGGCATCGGTGGCAGGTATGACCTATCTGTTAGGAGCAGGAGGTGTAAATGCACTGACTGGTTTTGGTAGCGCAGCGATGGGCAACTCGGAGGCGGCAGTTCGTGACTTCAACAAGGCTGATAATCAAATTACAGGTGCAATAGCCGCGGATGCTGCAGCTGGGGCTTTCAGTAATATGGCTTCAAAGAGATACAAGGCAACGATTAGTACAAAAGACGTTTTCTGCACGCTTACGGCCATTGAGGTAGATGGCTCACCAAAAAGAAGTGGTATGGTAAAGGTAAACAAAGACAGTGGTGTAGAGCTTGGCAAAATAATATTGAAAGACCTCACCCCAATCTATATTCAAGATGACGTTGATGGAGTAATGTATGTGATTGTAGATGACAACAATTTTTATTGCTACAAACTATAATCTCTTACCCGTTTCAATCAATTCCCATTTTTACAATCCTCGTCTGGCCATGCTGGGCGAGGATTGTTTGGTTTTAAACCCGTATTGGATTCTATAAAAACCTACTTCACGATCGTATGCTGATACGCCCACCAGATGAGTACAAACTGCAAGGGCAGGCGCAGCCAGAGTAAAATGGGAGATATTTTGCTGAATTTATCCGACACCGCCATGTAAATATTGGCAGGAAACACCGCAATAAGCAACGCAATAATGCCCCACGCGGCCCAAACGCGGGTTTGAGGAAACAACAGTCCGACCCCGCACACTATTTCTACAATGCCGCTCACCACTACCGCCAGTTTAGGATCAGAAATAAACGGCGGAACTATTTTTAGAAAGAACCGTTCGGATGTAAAATGTGATATACCAGCGTAGGTATAGATCGCCGCCATGACGTATAAATTGATGGGTCCCATATTTTTTAGGTAAGGTTTAAGAACTTGTGATTACTTTTGGGGTTAAAGTACGTTATTTTCTATCAAAGAATATACCCCGCACAGAAAAGTAACCAATTAAATCCGTTCTCGTCCAAAGTGAAAAGAAAAAATCTCACCAGTATCTCGTTTTCAGCGTTTATGTTTTCAATTGGGCGTATCGTTACTGTGTTGGCAGTCCCTTTTTTGTTGAGTTCGAGCAGCACTACGGGCGAGATCATGGACAAGATTGTGCCAATCAGCCGCAGTTTTAAGCAAATGTTGAGCGACGTTCGCGAGCAACGCATCACGCCCGACTCAGCCCAGCGGCAGTTTGTCGTTATTAGTGGGTTGCTCAAAAGTAATTTTCCCGCTGATTCGGCCCAGTGCCAGGCCGACACGGTCATGGTTTTTCCGTTGCGTGGTTTTTCAAAACGTGCCATCGGCGGCAACGGGTCGGCGGTTGGGTTTCGCCCGAAGGGATTCAATCTGTTCGATAATTCGGTGCGTGGGAGCCACCCAGCCCACGACCTTTTTATCCACGACATGAACGACGACAGCCGCGACGACTACACCCAAAAGCCAGTTGATGTGTTGGCCATAACCAACGGCGTGGTGGTGGCCACCGAAACCAATTGGGATACCCTCAGCGTTTTCAGGGGTGGCAACTACGTGTGGCTCTACGACCCGTGCCGCCAAGGCTTGTTCTATTTTGCCCACAACCAAGTAGTGAGCGTTCAACAGGGCGAACTGGTTAGGGCGGGCGACAAACTGGGAGAGGTTGGCCGAACGGGGTTCAACGCCCGCAGAAAGCGGTCGCATACACACCTGCATCTGATGTATTTGCAGATACAACCCGACGGCCTGCCCGTGCCTAAAAATACCTTCGACTGGCTAATTAAGGCGCGGCCCGCACCCAACGACTAAGTTATTCTACCTCGCAGACGGTTTGGTTTGAAAACGCCAGTGGTTTGTCGGCAAAGAGTACTTTGGTTTGCGCCCACACGTTCTCAAAAAATGGGGAGTTTCGGTAAGCATTCAGATCTGTTTCGGAATCCCACACGCTGATGGTCGTAAAAACGGCAGGGTTGTGTAAGTCGGCCAGGAGGTGGAGTTTGCGGCAGCCAGGCATGGCCCTAATTTTGTTTTTTGAGGCATCGAATACTGCCAAGAAAGCCGCTGTTTTATCAAGTTTAAAGGTCATTCGTACTATTCTGGTGAGCATACTGGGTGGGGTGCTGGTATGGAGGATGGAGGGCACAAAAAAACGATCGGGTGATTGAATAGTAGTTATTCAATCACCCGATCGTTCGTTTATTCGGTCAGTTTAGAATCTGAATGTAATTGCGGCCGTAACCATGCGTGGCAACACTGGCCGCGCATAGACTGGCGAGTTCAACTGGTTCAAAACAGTTATGTCAGTATTAGGCAGAACCGTTCCGTCGGGGCGTTTCACACCACCCACGGCAATGTCCTCGGCGGTTGTACCCTGCAAGCCGTAGCCACCAAAGAGCAAAATGCCTGCGTTGTTTAAGACGTTGCTGGCCTGAATGGCAATCGACAGTTTAGAGGTCAAGTCGCCGGTTATGCCCAAGCCAAGCACTCCGTAGGCGGGCAAAGTAACGCTGTTGCGGCGGTTGCCTTGGCGCTCGCTCATCCAGCGGTAGTTAATGTAGGGTGTAAACTTGCCCAGGCGGTAGCTTGGTGTCACGTCCAAAATAATGGCAGGGATGTCTTTAACCTTGTTGTTAGAAAAATCCTCCATAAAAAATGCGGCAGGGTTCACCGATCCGCCCGTGTTTTGGTATTTCAGACGCGCGTAAACTGCGCTCTGCACGGTGGCGTGGGCCCGAACACTAAACTTGCTGGTTGGGTTCAGAACTGTTTCAATTTCTAAACCCAGCGTGCGGGTGGCATTGAAGGTTGCATCGGTAAAGAAACTGGCGGCGCCGTTCGAGATAAACAATTGCAGCAGTGCGTTGTCTAAATAACTATAAAAACCTGTGAGCGACAAAGACGCTTTTTTAGAGGCCACTTTGTAGCCAAGTTCTCCCTGCGTGATGGTCTCCAACGATGCTTTTTTGTCCAACGGAATGTTCACAAAGTTGTTGGCGTAGTAGTCTAATTCAGGGGCTTTGTTGCCGCGCGACACCCGTCCGTACACGGCAGACTTGCCACTAAGTTTGTAGTTTGCCCCCAACGACCACGACAGGTAATTGAACTGAAAACCAGCACCATCGCCAGATGCGTCTTCGTTCGTAACCTTACCCGTTGCGTCATAAGACTTGTCGTACTCAAAAACGCGGCCGTTGTATACCCTAGACCCTAAGTCGTAGGTCGTGAAGGGGTTTCCGTCGAGCCCGCCCAAACCGCCTATGGCAGTTCCGCCCTGCCAGCCTTCTTTTTGGCCATTTTGGCGCACCGACTCATAGCGAAGTCCTAAGTCGAAGGTTAGTTTTTCGGTAGCCTTAAACACATCGTTTAAGTAAATGGCCGATAGGGTCGATGTATTTTTGGTAACTGTATAGGCTAAACCACTGTGGAGCGCCATTCCGCTGGCATCGGTGGCCTTGTATGTGCCCGTGCCGTACAGGCCGCCAAAGGCAGCCGTAAGTGCTGGTACTGCCTGCACAATTGCAGGAGCGGTACGTGGCGCAGGAAACTCCACGCGCACCGCGCGGGGGTTTGCGCCAATAGTACTGAGCACGCCATCGGCAAACCACTGGGTGTCTATGCTGGTGTTTGAGTAATAGCCACCGAAGGTAAGTTGGTGTTTGCCTGCCTCTTTATTAAAATTCAAAGAAACGATGTTATCGTTGGTTTGATTGTACATATTGAGGGGCGCGGTGGCCAACAGGTACTTACCCAGTTTGTTGGGTACGCTCGGGTCTAAAACACCCACTGGCAAACCGCCCTGAACTGCAAAGTTTACTTTGGCCAGCACCTCGCCCGTTTGGGCATCGAAGTACGTCGGAGACAACACGCTCGGCAAAAACGACTGGGCTACTTGGCCTCCCACTACCGCGCCAGCGGCGGCGTATGTACCAGGACTGGCCAGTGCACCCGCGCCAAATTGCAAATATCCTTGGTTGTTTGGCACCACCAACGATGGCACAACTGGTATTACAATATTGCCCTGGTATTGAACGTAGGCTTGGTCAAAATTAGAGTGTTTGGCTTTTAGGCTCATGGCCCAACCTTTGCCAAGCTCCGTTTGGTAGTCGAAACCGACCGACCACGTTTTATTTTGAATACCGTTTTTGGCATCAAAAATACGGGTAGGGTTGTTGGCTCCATTTTCTCTTCTAAACTGATCGGCGCGTACAACCGTCGATTTTACATCGATAAATGTGGTAGAATAGTTAATGTCCACGGGGTCTGTGCCGCCTACGTAGCCGGTTGAAAGATCGTTTTGGAGGGCAATTTCTTTAAAGAATGTGTTCTGATCGTTTAGATACTTGCCATACAGCTTGAAAGTGCCTTTGCCAATTTGTTTGGTAATGTTGGCTTTCACTTGCCCACCCACGTTGGCCAAAAAAGGCGTAGTGCGCGCGCCGCCGTCTTGGCGGTAGAACCCGCCAATGTGGTAGGCCCAGCCTTTTGCAATTGGCCCACCAAACTCGGCTTCAACCCGGCCGATGCCCTTGCCGTTTCCGTAGAGGCCACCCTGCAAACGCGCCGAACCTGCGAAAACCGAACCACCCGTTTTAGAAATAAAATTAAAAATACCCCCTGGTGCATTAGGGGCAGTTGTTACCGAACTTCCACCTCTAACTGCCTCCAAACGCCCAGTGGTAATGTCGGCGCGTTGGTACATATCAATCACCGAAAAACCCATTTGTGCGCCCATCACTGGTAGTCCTTCTTCCTGTAAACTTACGTATGTGAAGCCAATCTGGTCGTTGCCAGCTGGTGCAACACCCCGCGCAACAACGCGGTTGCCGACCTCGCCCGACGAGTTATCCACAAAAATGCCAGGCACCGATTGCAGCAAATCGCCCGTTCCGCGCGGCATTCGTTGTTCAATGTTTTTGGCGTTGAGGGTCGTTATGGCCACCGACGACTCTAATTTGGTGCGCTGGTCGAAAGCTCCCGTTACGACCACCGCCTCCATGTCGAGGGCATCTTCCGACAATTTAAAGTCCGATGTTTTGTTGCCGTCTACCGAAATAGTTCTTTCTACTGGCGAAAACCCCACGAATGAGGCCACCAGTACGTAGCTGCCGTTCGCCAAATTTTGTATTTCGTACATTCCGTTGCGGTCGGTTACGGCACCTTTTATAGTTCCTTTAATAAGGACCGACGCACCCGCGAGTACTGCATTTTGTTCGTCGTAGACTTTTCCTTTAATTGAGTTCTGGGCCATGGCACCCGCAAGGCTGCACATAAAGAACCCCAATAATAGTAAGGTTTTTTTCATTTTGGTTTTGTTAGGTTGATTACTTGGTTTGTTTGATGGTACAAAATTGTTAAATTTTTTATAATAAAAATTACAAAAGATATTTTTTATTTGTTGTTCTACCCAAATCTTCATCTGGTACAGAAACAAGCGGGGGGCAAATGTGAGTCAAAAATGGGGGAATCACAAATTAGATTTTAGGGTGGTACCTCAACCGCCAATGGTGGTCATAGACTCGGTAATGTGCGAAGTTCGGCGGGCTTCGGCCTCGAAACCGTCTTTGGCGCGTAGGCGCAGCACGTTGGCGATGTTGCTGCGGAGCGAGTCGTCGCTCATACCCGTGCGCACCATGTCGCGGAGGTTGAAAACGCCTTCGTCGTAGAGGCAGGTCTTAAAAACGCCCTGCGGTGTGAGCCGTATGCGGTTGCAGGTGCCGCAAAAAGTACGGCTGTAGGCGGCAATAATACCGATTGTTCCCTTAAAACCAGGCACAAAATAGTTGTAGGCAGTGGAGTTGGGCGGGTCGGGCAGTTTTTGTAGGGTCGGAAAGTGAATTTTTAGTGCTGCCAATATTTTGGGGTAGCTCCAAAGCTCGTCGTATTGGTTTGCGCCCGCGCCGTTGAAGGGCATTTCTTCGATGAAGCGTACCGATACTTTTTGGTGGCGGGTCAGTTCGGCCAATGGAATAATGTCTTGGGCGTTTTTACCAGCCATCACCACGGCGTTTATTTTGAGGTCGAGGCCGTGCTCCAAAACCGCGTCGAAGGTCTGCATCACCCGCTCGAACTCGTCGCGGCGGGTAACTTCAAAAAAACGCTGGCGGTCTAACGTATCCAAACTTAAATTAACGGACTTTACGCCAAGCCGCTTTAAGTCGGGCACCAAGGGAGCCGTGAGCACGCCGTTGGTCGTAATATTTATCTGATTGAGTCCTTCGATGCGGCTTATTTTCTCGATAAACTCCATAATGCCGCGCCGCACAAACGGCTCTCCACCAGTAATCCTGACCTTGTTTATACCCATACCCACCAATACCCGAACAATGCGCTCCATTTCCTCGAAACTGAGCAGGTGAGGTTTGGGTAGGTAGTCGATGCCCTCTTCGGGCATACAATAGAAGCAGCGCAAGTTGCAGCGATCGGTGACGGCCAAACGCAAATAATTGATGGCGCGGCCGTGGTTGTCTGTCAATTGATACATTGCTCGGGTCTTTTGGGCATGGCTTATGAACTGTAAAGCTACTATTTTTTGGTTGTAATCTGCCTACAATCAACCGAGATTCAGTATTATTAGTGCGGCAACGCGGGTGGTTTTTGGTAAGCTGAGTAAAACTCGAAAAAACTGTGAGTTGGTGGAATGTAGCGGTGGTAGCACGTTTAAAAACATTTTTAAATGTACCAAAAAACCAACAAAAAAGCCCCTACAAACGCTGCGGGGGCTTTTTTGTTAAAAAAAAACGAACTAATAATTGTTTTGCTTCAAGGTTTCTTTGCCATTGAGCTTGCTGTTGAAAATCTCCTGAACGGGAATCGGAAAATATTCGTGCTTGCCTTTAACGAAAGTAGAACCGCGCAAGTATTGACGCTTGTTCTGCTCCACGCGCACGTACTCGTTGAGCACTTGGTCGGCAATGCCCCAGCGCACCAGGTCAAAGAAGCGGTGGCCTTCCATGGCAAACTCCAGGCGTTGCTCCATGCGCACGGCATCGCGGGCGTTGGCTTGGCTGCTAAAAGCGGTACTCGCGGCAGGATATTCTTGAACGACGTAGTTGGCCGCCATTGAGGTGCCATTGCGCAAGAGGCCAGTCGGGTTGGCCGCCCGGCGGCGAATTTGGTTCACGTAGTTGCGTGCCCCCGTCAAATTGCCCTGTTCTATTTCAATTTCAGCCAGCCACAGTAGTATGTGCGAGTACTTAATCATGCGGTAGTTGTTGGCATTTTGGCGAGGGTTGCCCGTCCAAGTCCAGCCAGCGGCGGCATCCGAACGCTGCGGCACGTTCTTGCGCGGCACGTAAGGCCCCGAGTAGTTTTGGTCGCGTACCCAAGGCTTGCCCGTATTTACGCCCCAGTCTAAGTAAGGAATACCCCGACGGCCAACTGTAAAGTCAAGGCGGGGATCGACGTTTGACGTTGGTGGTGTAAATGCTTGGTTGCCTTCAATGTTTTGGTCGTTTGGCAAGTCCGAATCGTTGAAAGTACGGATGAGCGGCAAGCCACTGGCATCGGTTTTGAAGGCATTCACCAAGTTTTGTGAAGGCTGAAAAAAGCCGCAGCAAGTCGTAAACGTTCCCGTTCCAGCGGGGTAGTTGAGCGTGGCACCACGGTTGCCATTGTTAGAAATGGCCGCCCCATCGTTTACTGAAAACTGTACTTCAAAAATCGACTCGGCATTGTTGTTGGTTCCGATGCGATAATTGTCGAAGTAATTGTCCACCAAGCGGTAGCGGTTGCTGGCTACAATTGCCTCCAAAATTACCTTGGCTTCGGGGTATTTTTGTTGAAACAAAAGTGCCTTGGCCAACATGGCTCCCGCTGCCCACTTCGTAACGCGGCCAGGTTGGGTTTGGCGCTCGGGTAGGTTGTCGTAGGCAAACTTCAAATCGGCTTCGATGTTGGGCCAAATATTTTTGTCGTTCGGTACTTTGGTGCTGTTGGCATCCAACGGGTTATAAATGGTTTCGTCGATGTAAGGCACCATGTTCCACATTTTTTTGGCTTCAAAATGGTAATGCCCCCGCAGAAAGCGTGCTTGCGCCCGCGCCTGTGTTTTTTCGGCATCCGACATATCCGTTACGCGGCTGGTCATCAATATCACATCGTTCGAGCGCGCCACTCCGTCGTAAACCGCCCGCCATTTGCCCGCAAAGTGGCTGTTGTCGGGCTGAATGTTGTAGGTTTCGATAAAGGTAATCTCTGGTTGGTCGCCCGAGGTAGAGCCTTTGTAGGCATCGTCCGACATGACCGACCCGTAAACCCAGTTGTCGGCCGACCCGTGCCAGTCGGCATTCGGCGACCCTACGTTGGTTTGTACGCCGTCGAGCATCGAGTAGGCTCCAATGAGCAGAAAGTTCACTCCGTCGCGGTTGGCCAAGCTGGCATCGCCCAAGACGGCAGTGGGTTGTACCTGCAAAAATTCGTCTCTGCACGAACTGCCTACGCCCATCAATAAAGCAGCAATTAAGGTGGTTGAAAGTATTTTTTTCATTGTTGTATATGATTTTTTGTGCTGACTGGATTAGAAACTAAAATTTAAGCCTACCAATAATGAGCGCGAAGCGGGATAGGCTCCTTCGTCCACGCCAATCTGACGGTCTTGACCAACTCCGCTCGAACTACGCAGGTTGATTTCGG
Source organism: Cytophagales bacterium (assembly GCA_013298215.1). Lineage (GTDB taxonomy): Bacteria > Bacteroidota > Bacteroidia > Cytophagales > Spirosomataceae > JAAFKE01. The sequence continues at coordinate 18,810 of JAAFKE010000035.1, forward strand.
GGTCTAAACCCGTATATTTAGTAAAAGTGACCCAGTTTTGGGCTTGTACGTAAACACTGGCACTGCTAATACCCACTTTTTTGAGGAGTGTTTGGGGCAAGGTGCAGGTAAGTTGGATGTTGCGCAAACGGAAGAACGAGCCATTTTCTAAGTAATAAGTAGAAGAGTTTGAGCTCACGTTGTCGTTTGAGCGCGGCAGCGGCAGCACGGCATCGGTGCGGCCTGGGCGCCAGCTTTGGTCTAACATACGCTGGCTACGGTTGCCCGCAAAAGTTGGGAAGTCGGTCCAGTAGCGGGTGTAGTTGAAAATCTGGTTGCCCTGCACACCTTGGCCAAACACGTCCAGACGGAACATTTTATAACCCAAACTTACATTGACACCGTAAGAAAAGTCAGGGTGCGGATTGCCGATAATGGTGCGGTCGAGGGCATCTACTTTTCCGTCGTTGTTCACGTCTCTAAACCTAAACTGCCCCGCAAAGTTGGTAGCACCGCCAAACTGTGGCACGTATGCCCTGGCCTCTTCGTCCGACTGGAAAATACCATCGAGTTGGTAGCCAAAAAACGACCCAACTGGAAAGCCCTCCTGGGTTACGTTTACAGTACCACCTGGCAGGCGTAAGTTGGTGAACCCAAACAGCTGCGAGTTGGGGTCGCCGGTGGTACGGGTTACTTTGTTGCGATAGGTAGAAACATTGAACCCAATGCTGTACGTTAAGGCGCCGTTCAGGGCTTTGTCGCCGTAGTTGAGGTTCAGTTCAACGCCCTTGTTGCTCATAGAACCCACGTTCTGAAACGGATTTACGGCCACTCCTTGCGTGAGCTGCACTTGCACGGGAAACAACATGTCGCTGGTTTGGCGGCTAAACCAGTCGAAGTTTACGTCCAGTTTACCTTTAAAAAAACTACCATCAAAGCCAATGTTTGTGCTGCTGGTGGTTTCCCATTTGGCATTGGCATTGCCAAACTGCGCAAGCTCGTAGCCTTGCAGCGACGACGAACGCGAACCACCCAAATCGTAAAACGACGACTCGGGCGATGAGGCGTATTGCGTAAAAGCGTTGTAGTCGCCAATTTCTTGGTTGCCCGTTTGCCCCACGCCCACGCGCAGTTTCAAGTCGCTAATCCAACCGATCTTTCGAATGAACTCCTCGTTCGACAAACGCCAGCCGAAGCTACCCGCCGTAAAAATAGCCGTGCGGAACGTAGGGGCAAAACGCGACGAGCGGTCGCGGCGAACGGTTAAATCCACCAAGTATTTGTCGGCCAACGAGTAGTTGGCGCGGGCAAACTCCGATGCCAAACGATAATCTAAGAACGGACGGCCCGAGGCCTGCGTAATGCTCCGCCCCGCAAAGAGGTACCGGTTGCTCAGATCGTCGGAGGCAAATCCTTGGCGTTCGGCGTTGAAAGCCTCGCCAAAACCCTTGATAGACTCTGCACCAATCATCAGATTCAAGCGGTGTTTGTCGGCAAAAGTGGTGTTGTAATTCAAGGTGTTGTACCACGTCCAGGTGGCATCCCAGGCGTTGCTTTGGTTGAGGCTATTTACGCCCAACTGCTCCGAAGACTCCACGTCGTTGGCCCGAAAGCGCCGCGTATTGCCCATGTTGTAGTCAATACCAATGCTACTTTTGGCTGTCAGGTTTTTCAATATATCCACTTCTATGTAGGCATTTCCGAAGGCCCGCACCTCACGGTCTGTGTTGTCTTTGTTGCGCCAAAGTTCGGCCAGTGGGTTGCGGCTGTTGTCCAAATCGGCACCAGACGTACCCGCAAAATAGCCTCGAATATCATAAACGGGAATCAACGGCTGAATGCGGTAGGCAAACGAAATGGGGTTTGACTCGCTTTGGTTGCCGTTTGGCTGGCCAACGCGCTCACCGTAGGCCAACTGGAAGTTTTCTCCTACTCGCACGCGCTTCGACACGTTGAACTCGGTGTTGGCACGGAGCGAATAGCGCTGGTAGCTGGTGTATTTCATAATGCCCTGCTGGTTGAAGTAGTTCAACGACATTGAGTAGCGGGCAGCCTCGGTGGCTCCCGATACGCTCAACTGGTGGTTCTGAATGGGAGCAGCGCTAAAAATTTCGCGCTGCCAGTCGGTTCCCTGCTGGTTGGCGCGGGTAATTAGGTTTCGAGACGTTGGGTTGGCACTGTAAAGCGCATCGGCGGCGCGGGGGTCGTTGGGGTCGCGCGAGCCAGCGGGCAGAATCCAGAACGGAATCACGGGCGTTGCTCCGTTGCCAAACTGGGCGTTGGTCGGGAAAGTCAGCTGACCGTTGGTACCAGGTTGTGGCACACCATTGCGCAAAGGGTTGAGGGCATTGATGCGCGACTCCCACAAAAGATTGGCGTAGTCTTGGGTGTTCAACAAGTCCAAAAACCGCCAAGCACTCTGCGAACCATAGTAAGTATCGTAGGTAAATTTGGGCTTGCCTACTTTTCCTTGCTTAGTGGTAATAATCACCACGCCGTTGCCCGCCCGCGAGCCATAAATCGAAGCCGCCGAAGCGTCTTTCAAAATCTGCATACTCTCAATGTCGTTGGGATTGAGCGTGTTGAGATTCCCCTTTGTAGGAGTTCCGTCAATTACGTAGAGCGGCGAGTTGTCGTTGATTGTACCAAAACCGCGAATCCGCACCATGATACCACCACCTGGCGAGTTGTCGTTGGACACACTTACGCCCGCCACGCGTCCCTGAATACCCTGCGCTAAATTGGTAATCGGCACCGCCAAGAGCGTTTTGGAATCGATACTTGCCACGGCTCCCGTGATGTCTTTCTTCGACTGCACGCCGTAGCCCGTTACAACAACCTCCGAGAGCGTCTTGGTATCTACTTGCAGCGAAATGTCAAGGTTGGTGCGGTTGCCAACGTTGATTTCTTGGGTAACGTACCCAATGTACGACACCACGAGCGTGGCATTGCTGGCTACATTGATCGAAAAGCGTCCGTCGCCGTCGGTGTTGGCTCCGCTGGTGGTGCCTTTCACGAGGATGCTCACGCCTGGCAGTGGGGTGTCGCCGTCGGTTATGCGGCCACTTACTTTGCTTTGCGCCCAGGCTGCGAGCGTCAAAACCGAAAGCAACAATGTGCAGTAAATCTGTTTTTTCATTGGGATCTTGTTAAAAGTTGAATAAGTAGGAGTTGGTAAGTAATAATGTTGGGATGAGTGAGTGATAAAGACTGCCTCGGCGCAACTATTACAAATGTGGCATTAATAAAGATAAGTTGTAAAATTTTTTGCCAAAAAATATTTACACGCGCCTACTTTGAACTTTGTTGCTCGCGCGTAGTTATTGGTGTATTACCCAACCTAATTTATCAATAATTGTGGATCAATACCTTCAAAACTGGATTTCGCTCTACGACACCGCTGAACGAAAGTGGCACTCGATGCAAGCTTCTAAAATGACCAGCAACCTGGTGGTGGTGTTTTTTTTGGTTGGCATCGTCGTTAGTTTGCTGTCGCACTACCACCTCATTGCGGTTGAGGTGGGTAAGTTTTTTGCCATAGAGCTAGCATTCAGCGTTCTGCTCATCAGCGAAATTTTGGGCTTGGTTTTTATACTTACCCACTCCGTGGCCGACTCGGTGGGTAAGCAATTCGAGATCGTATCTTTAATTTTGCTCCGCGACTCTTTCAAAGAAATGGGGCACCTGCCCTTCGAAACCGTCTGGAACGCCACCACACTCCTCGAACTACTACCCGTACTGGTCGACGCACTGGGCGCAGTGATCGTTTTTTTGATTATTGGCCTGTTTTACAAAGCTCAAAAGCACGTCAGCATTACCAACAACCCGCAGGAGCAGCTGCGGTTTATTATGCTCAAAAAAATAGTTGCCACTGTATTGTTGGCTGGCTTTGTGGTGTTGGTACTCAACGACCTATTCGTTTTTCTCAAAACTGGCCACTACCATAGCACGTTTAACGTTTATTACACGATCTTGATTTTTGTTGATATTCTCATTCTCATTATTTCGCTCCGCTACAGCAACCGCTACATTCACTTGTTTAGGTATTCGTCTTTTGCACTGGCCACGGTCATCATCAGGTTGTCGCTGTCGGCACCCAAATACTACAACGTAATTCTGAGCGTTTCGGCGGGGTTATTTGTGTTGATTGTTGCCAACATTTACAATATGCTCAACAAAAGCGAGGTCGCCAAGTTGGAGTGAACAAAGCGGTACGGGTACTTAACCAAAAAAAGGCGAGCGGGGATTTAATCCCCACTCGCCCTTTTTTGGTCTTTGGTTCAAAATTATAAGACTAATACAGCGGATAATCCTTCATCCAGTTGTTTACTTCGGTGCGCACGGCGGCAATTTTGGCATCGTTGTCGTGGTTCATCAGCACGTCATCTATCAGATCAACGATCCGCTCCATGTCGGCCTCTACCAGCCCACGGGTCGTCATGGCGGGCGTTCCGATGCGCATCCCCGAAGTCACCATCGGCGATTTCGCATCGAAGGGAACCATGTTTTTGTTTACGGTGATGTCGGCCTTGATGAGGGTGTTTTCTGCGATTCGGCCAGTGAGGTTTTTGGGGCTCAAATCAATGAGCATCAGGTGGTTGTCCGTTCCGCCCGAAATTATTTTGTAGCCTTTGTCCACGAATGCCTGCGCCATAACCTGCGCATTTTTCTTGACTTGCAGCGCGTAGTCGTAAAAATCATCGGTCAGTGCCTCGCCAAAGGCAATGGCTTTGGCCGCAATGACGTGCTCTAACGGCCCGCCTTGCGTACCTGGAAACACGCCCGAGTCGAGCAGCGACGACATCATTCTAACGTCTCCTTTTTGGGTTTTTATGCCAAACGGATTCTCAAAATCGTTGCGCATCATAATAACCCCACCGCGCGGGCCACGCAGGGTTTTGTGGGTTGTCGTTGTCACGATGTGGCAGTGGTCGAAAGGGTCGTTCAAGAGTCCTTTTGCAATAAGTCCCGACGGGTGCGAAATATCGGCCAGCAGCACCGCCCCAATTTGGTCGGCAATGGTGCGCAGGCGGGCGTAGTCCCAGTCGCGGCTGTAGGCCGAGGCCCCACAGATCATCATTTTTGGGCGTTCGCGCAGGGCAGTTTCCTCCACCTTGTCCCAGTCTATGAGTCCCGTTTCTTGCTCCACTCCGTAGAAAAACGGCTGAAAATACCTCCCCGAAATATTAACTGGCGACCCGTGCGACAGGTGTCCGCCGTGGGCCAAGTTGAAGCCCAAAATCTTATCGCCAGGGTTTAGGCAGGCTAAAAACACCGCTGTGTTCGCCTGTGCGCCCGAGTGTGGCTGCACGTTTGCCCACGTGGCTCCGAAGAGTTCTTTGAGGCGGTCGATCGCTATTTGCTCGACCTGATCCACCACTTCGCAGCCGCCGTAGTAGCGTTTGCCAGGCAAGCCTTCGGCATATTTGTTGGTCAGCACGCTGCCCTGCGCTTCCATGACCTGCTGAGACGTAAAGTTTTCGGAGGCAATGAGTTCTATACCGTGGTTTTGGCGGTCGTATTCTTGGCCGATGAGGTCAAAAATTTCGGTATCACGCGCTATTGACGTTGCAACGAGTGTCATATTGGAGTTTTTTTTATTTTTCTGTAAGTGTACACAAAGGTAAATCGCTGTTCGTGAAAAAACAATAAAAAAGGGGGGGGCGAAGTCAATTTTATCGAACGCAGAGGGGGTTGGTGGGTAGTATGGTTAATTCAAATGCCCCACCACCGCCAAGCCCCAATCCCTCGGCATAAAAAATACCCAACCCTAAAATTACCAAAAAAGTCTAAAAATGAAGTAAATTGCCCTCATACGCACTATGACATGAAAACAAAGGCGATTTTTTCGGCAATTATCCTTTCAGTAGCCGTTGCCTCCGTTGGCTTAACGGACGACGACAACGCGAAGGCCAAACGCGAGTGGCGGTCGTACCTGGGCGACGACGCGCGGAGCCACTACTCGGTCTTGGACCAAATAAATACCCAAAACGTGGCGCAACTCAAAGTAGCCTGGCAGTACCATTCTGGCGACTCGGGGCAGGTGCAGTGCAACCCGTTGGTGATAGACGGCGTGCTGTTTGGCGCAACGGCCTCCGCCCGAACTTTTGCACTGGATGCCGCCACGGGCAAGGAAATTTGGCGGTTTGAGGTGGGCGAAAAAGCCTGGTACACCACCAGCCGGGGCATGGCCTACTGGGCCGACGGCAACGATAAACGCATCTTGACCACCGTGGGGCCGTGGCTCTATGCCCTCGATGCCACCACTGGCAAACCAATTGCAGATTTCGGAATCGCGGGGCGCACCAGCCTCAAAGCAGGCTTGGGCGAGGGTGCGCAAGACAAATTTGTGATCTCGAACACCCCTGGAACAATTTACAAAAACCTTATTATTATGCCACTGCGGTTGTCGGAGGGCTCGGACGCCGCACCAGGATATATTCAGGCGTTCGACGTTCGGACGGGGAAAATTGCTTGGGTGTTTAAGACCATTCCAGCACCTGGGGAGGTCGGCTACGAAACTTGGCAAAAAAATAACCATAAAAATACCGGCGTGGGTGGAGCCAACAACTGGGCAGGTATGGCCCTGGATGCCGCACGCGGCTTGGTGTTTGTGCCAACGGGGTCGGCGGCGTTCGATTTCTACGGCGGCAACCGCAAAGGCGACAACCTGTTTGCCAACTGCCTCGTGGCGCTCGATGCCAACACGGGCACGCGCCGCTGGCATTACCAATTTGTGCACCACGATATTTGGGACCGAGATCTGCCAGCAGCCCCAAACCTGGTGACGCTGACAGTGGACGGCCAGAAAATCGACGCGGTGGCGCAAATTACCAAACAAGGTTATATTTTTGTGTTCGACCGCCAAACGGGCAAACCCGTCTTTCCGATCGAAGAAAAACCCTACCCCCAGTCCGACATTGAGGGCGAGCAGACCGCTCCTACCCAGCCGTTGCCCACCAAACCCGCGCCCTTCGCGCGGCAACTGCTCACGGAAGCCGACTTAAACCCCGCCGCCGAAAATTTTACTGAGTTGGTGGCACGGTTCAGAAAACTACGTTCGGGGGGGCAGTTTGTGCCGCCTTCGCGGCAGGGGAGCGTTGTTTTTCCAGGTTTTGACGGCGGTGCCGAATGGGGAGGAGCCGCCTGGGACCAAGAAAATGGGGTGATGTACGTGAACGCCAACGAAATGCCCTGGATACTCACGATGATCGACAAACCCAAAAACGAGGCCCTCAAAAACCTCACCGCTGGTGGCAAACTGTATGCCCTCAATTGCGCCAACTGCCACGGGCCAACCCGCGAAGGCAACACGGCAAGTGGGTTTCCATCGTTGGTAAACATAAAAAAACGGCGCAATAAATCGTATGTCTCTTTGCTGGTTAAAAACGGCAAAGGCATGATGCCCGGCTTCGGGCACTTGACTGGCGAGGAGCGAAAATCGATCGTTAATTTCTTGACCGACCAAGAAGAACAAAAAGAAATAACCAACACCGAGCCAACCGACAAATACCCCGACGTTCCTTACAACATAACGGGCTACAATAAATTTACGGACATAAATGGCCACGCGGCCGTGCGCCCACCCTGGGGAACGCTCAACGCGGTGAACCTAAACACGGGCGAGTACTTGTGGAAGCGCGAGCTGGGAGAGTTTAAAGAGCTGACCGCCAAAGGAATACCCCCCACGGGGGCCGAAAACTACGGCGGACCCATCGTAACGGCGGGCGGACTGCTTTTTATTGCCGCCACCAAAGATGAGATGTTTAGGGCTTTTGATAAAAAAACGGGAAAAATTCTGTGGCAAACCCAACTACCAGCGGGCGGCTACGCCACCCCAGCCACTTACCAGGCCAACGGGCGGCAGTATGTGGTGGTGGCGGCGGGCGGCGGCAAAATGGGCACTAAAAAAGGCGACAGCTACGTGGCTTTTGCGTTAGAAAAATGATCGAAAAACAACTTTGGTATATTATTACGCTTGGCTTTGGGGTGCTTTTTGCGGCGGGGGCTTTTTTAAACGTCATGGACATCGACTCGGCACAGTACGCCGCCATGTCGATGGAAATGGCGCAGACGGGATCTTTTCTACAGGTTTTTGAACGTGGGCAAGATTATTTAGACAAACCACCGCTGCTATTTTGGGTCTCGGCGTTGGTGTTTAAGGCGGTCGGGTTTGGCAACGTGGCGTTCCGCGTTGTGCCCATTTTAGCTACTTTGCTGGCAGCATATTCGGTTTTTAGGTTGGGCAAACTGTACCATTCTACCGCCACGGGGCAGGTGGCGGCTCTCCTTTTTTTGTCGATGTACGCCGTCGTTTTGATGAACCACGACGTTCGGACGGACACCATGCTCACTGCTTTTGCCATTACGGCCACCGCGTTCTTGGCCATTTTTTACGAAACCCGCTCCCTACCTGCCCTCTGCGTGGGTTTTTTGAGCGTTGGGCTGGCCATGTTGGCCAAGGGGCCAATTGGAGCCGTGGTGCCAGCCTGCGCCATTGGTGCACAAATTTTATACCAGCGTAATTTCAAAATTTTGTTGCGCTGGGAGTGGCTACTTGGCCTGCTTATAGTGGCCGTAGTGCTGCTGCCAATGCTCTGGGGGCTATACCAACAGTTTGACCTGCACCCCGAAAAAACGGTGCTGGGGCGCACTGGCGTGTCGGGTTTATGGTTCTTTTTTTGGGAACAGAGTTTTGGCCGCATCACGGGCCAAAACGTATGGCGAAACGACACCGATCCACTGTTTTTTGTGCACACCTATCTGTGGGCTGCTTTGCCGTGGAGTCTGTGGATTTTTCCCGCGTTGGGGAGCGACGTAAAAAATATGTACCAGCGCAAAGCCCGCCAAGCTCTCTTCGCGGGCGGTTTGGTGCTACCGCTGCTGGCGTTGTCGCAGTCGGGCTACAAGCTGCCGCACTACCTCAACGTGCTGTTGCCCTTTGCGGCTCTCATTACGGCGCAGTGGTTGGTTTCCAAGCAAAGCATTTTGTTCAAAACCCGCTCAACCGTTTTTGTTATTCAGCTCATTATCAACGTACTACTAATTTTGGTTGGTTTGTTTTTGGTACTTTGGGCGTTTCCAGAAAACACGGCTTGGGCCCTGCTGATCGTTGGGTTGGGCGCGTTAGTTTTGGGATGGATCGTGCGCACCCACGCCTGGTCTTTGGTAGGTATGGTGGCGGGCGGGGCCCTGGCGATGGTCGTTTTTGGTACGTTGGTCAATACCCAGTTCTACCCCGAGGTGCTGCGTTTTCAGACGGGGTCGGTGGTGGGGCAATACGTGCGCGAGCGCGGCCACACCGACCATTTTTACTACTTCACTAAATCGGAGGGCAACGCGGGCATTTTCCCAAATTCGACCGACTTTTACAGCCACCGCGTGGTGCCAGAAATAAAAAGCCCGTCCGAAATAAATTATTTCAAACGGGCAACTGTCTGGGTTTATACCGACGTGGGCGGCTACGCCGACTTGCAACGGGCGGGGCTAAAATGTAGGGTAATTTTGAGTTTAGACAAATACCCAGCCACGCTGCTTCGGCTCGATTTTCTGAACCCCCAAACCCGCCCCCAGGCTGTTTTTAGGGTTTACTTGCTGGAAGTTCAAACGCACTAATCGTTGCGCCGGCGGCGGTTTTCCTTCATTTTCTGCTTGGCTTCTTCGCGCTGTTCGGGGGTCATGTTCCTAAATTTTTCGCGGCGCTCCTGCATTTTTGCTTTGGCGGCTTCGCGCTGCTCGGGGGTCATGCTGTCCCATTTTTCTTTGCCCTTGGCCATATTGGCATCAAACTTCTCCTTTTGTTCGGGAGTTAATTTGCCAATGCGCCGCTCAATGCGCTCGTAGCGGCTGGGTTTGGTGGTGTCGGCAACTCCCTGCGCGGGGCGACATTAGCAGCCAGAGCGGCCATCAGCACCACCGTCAATACTTTGATTGTTTTCATTGTGTAGGCTTTTAAAAGTTGTTATAAATCGTTTACGCCCACTTGGAGGGTTAAAAAACAAAAAGGTTTAATCTGATTTGGTCAGGAGACGATATTTTTCATCTACATGTCACTTCCTTGATTAGCTATATTGCTCGAACCAGCTGAATTTTTCGGCTACGATTCTGTCTTTTTCTTGCTCCAAGTGTAGCATAAAAGATTGGGCAGCGGGCGAGAATTTTTTATTCTTCAACCAAATCATGCTCCACGTCGATTTAATGGGAAATCCTTCGACGGGGATAATCTGCAATTGGCCGTTGATGAGCTCATTTTTGATGCCAATTAGCGGCATAACAGAGCAGCCCAGCCCCGCCAAAACGGCCTGTTTTACGGCTTCGTTCGAGGTAAGCTCCATCTTTTTGCGGACTTGTAGGTCGTTTTGCTCAATAAACTTTTCCATCATTTGCCGCGTACCCGAGCCCGCCTCGCGGTAAATCAGCGGCAGGTTCTCAAAAATGCTTTTGCCGTGTAGTTTGTCTTCGTGCGGGTGCGAAGTACCGCTCACCAAATACAATTTGTTTTGCATGAGTTCGATTTTCTGGATCATTAGCTCGTTGGGTAGCACCGACACCAGCGAAAAATCTACCTCATTTTTTTCTAAACTCTCCACCACCCGCGCCTTGTTGGTCACGTCGAGTTGTAGTTCTATGGCTTGGTGCTGTTTCAAAAAATCGGCCAAAAAATACGGCATCACGTACTTACCCGTCGAAACCACCGAAATTTTTAACCGACCCGTGAGCTGACCTTTGTAAGACATCGTTTTGTGGTTTATGGCGTACACCTGGTCTATAATGGCTTCGGCGGCGGTGGCGATCTCCCGCCCAAAATCGGTTACGAAGAGTTTTCGGCCTACTATTTCAGTGAGGGGAATATCAAACTGGTCTTGCAGGTTTTTGAGCTGGATCGACACGGCAGGCTGCGTGAGGTTGAGCGCCTCGGCGGCCTTGGTGACGCTCTGCACCTGGGTGATCTTCAAAAATATCTGCAATTGGTGGAGGGTGTAATTCATAAAAATAATTAATGATTAAGATCACAAATATAAATAGAAATATATGTTTAATTGTCCGCACTTTTGCAGCGTTAGAAAAAAATAAAACCACCAAATGACTACTATAACAGTTGCAAAAGGAGACGGTATCGGCCCCGAAATTATGGACGCTACGCTCAAAATTATACTGGCCGCCGGGGCCGACATCGCCATCGAAGAAATCGAGGTGGGCGAAAAGGTCTATCTGGCTGGCAACACGGCGGGCATTGCCAAGGAGTCGTGGGAGGTAATTAGGAGAAACAAAATATTTTTGAAAGCCCCCATTACCACGCCGCAGGGCGGTGGCTACAAAAGCCTCAACGTGACGACCCGCAAGTTTCTGGGCCTGTACTCAAACGTGCGCCCCTGCACGAGTTTCCACCCGTTTGTTAAAACCAAACACCCCGTTATGGACGTGGTGATTGTGCGCGAAAACGAGGAAGACCTCTACGCGGGCATCGAACACCAGCAAACCGACGAGGTGGTGCAGTGCTTAAAGTTAATCAGCCGCCCAGGCTGCGAAAAAATTGTGCGCTATGCTTTCGAGTACGCCAAACAATACGGACGCAAAAAAGTGACGTGCTTTACCAAAGACAACATCATGAAACAAACCGACGGGCTGTTTCATGCGGTGTTCGACGAGATAGCAGCGCAGTATCCTGACATTGAAAACGAGCACTGGATTATTGACATTGGCGCGGCAAAAATGGCCGATACGCCCGAGATTTTCGACGTGATCGTGATGCCCAACCTGTACGGCGACGTGCTGTCGGACGTGGCAGCGCAAATTGCGGGGTCGGTGGGCTTGGCGGGGTCGGCAAATATTGGCGAAGAATGCGCCATGTTTGAGGCCATCCACGGGTCGGCACCGCGCCGGGCGGGCCAAAATCTGGCCAATCCGTCGGGACTTTTGCAGGGGGCGGTTATGATGCTCAACCACATTGGCCAAACCGAAGTTGCCGAAAAAATACAAAACGCGTGGCTCAAAACCATTGAAGATGGCGTGCACACCTACGATATTTTTAAGGACGGAGTGAGCAAGCAAAAGGTTGGGACAAAAGAATTTGCCGATGCCGTAATTGCCAACTTAGGCCACAAACCAGCCACTTTCAAGCCAGTTTCTTACGCCAAGGGTGCTGCCCTTAACCTGCCCAAATACCAGAAGAAACCCGCCGCCCAAAAACAACTCGTGGGCGTGGACGTGTTTGTGCACTGGACTGGAACAAACCCCGACGAGCTGGCCGAACAAATTAAACTTTTAGATATGCCCGAGGCGGCCCTCACCATGATTACCAATCGCGGCATAAAGGTGTGGCCAGAAGGTTTTTCTGAGACCTTTTGCACCGACCACTGGCGCTGTCGCTTCAAACCAACCGAGGGCCATACAATCCAGAAACAACACATTGTTCAGCTGCTGATGGAGGCCATGGACAACAACATAGATACCATAAAAACCGAGAACCTCTATACCTTCGACGGCAAAGCGGGGTTCTCGCTGGGGCAGGGCCAATAGCTGGCCGCACCCAACAAAGATTTTACTCTCCCACAATGAAAGATGATTAAAAGGGTTGTTGTTTTCAAAAAGCAGGTATGGTTTTTGAAAACAACAACCCTTTTTTTACGCCTAAGCGCTACCTTTTGTGAAAAAATTCTTCAAAAACCGCAGCAGCGTGCCTTCTTTTTCGGCGTTTTTGGGCGACTGAATTATGTTTTTCTTGAAATCTTGGCCAACTCGCCGCGACATTTTTAGTAGGTCGCCGTTGCGCATGGTTAGGACCTGCTCTTGGGAGCTGAAGCGGAGCACTTGTTCGGCATTAACAAACAGGCTGTTGCTAACAGAACTGAAGCGGGGATCGTTTTGGAGAAATTGCACAAAATGCCCCAGTGGTTTGTTGGAGCGCAGTGTAACTTTGTTTTCTAAATGAAAAATTGTCATCGTGTCGTCGGCCTTCAAGTACAAAATCTCGTTGATATTGACAAATTGAATGGTGCCACTGCCGCCGATCAACGACACGGCCAGCTGGGTGGCGGGGCCCTCCGACCGCAATATATTTAACAACAACTGAATTTGCTTGGCGTTTTCGAGCGGGCGGTGGTGGTCTATAGCCTTTTGAACGGCTTTTATGAACAGTTTCAGATCGATTGGTTTGGCCAAAAAATCGATGGCCGAATACGAAAAACCGCGCGTGGCGTACTCAAATTTATGGTGGCCAGTCATAAAAATAACCTCGAAATCAATCACCACGCCTGCCTTCTGGAGCTGATCTAAAAGGTCGTAGCTCGTACCGTCGATAATCTCAATGTCCATGATGAGCAATTGAGGTTTCTCTCTTATAATAATCGGAATTGCTTCGGAGATCAGACCAGCTTCGGCCACAACCTTGACCTGGGGAAAATACTCGGCCAAATAATGCTTGGTTATCAGCAAGTCGCTGGGAACATCTTCGATAATAATTGTTTTCATAATGGGTTGAGTTAGATTACTTGAATCCGATTTCGATCGTTACAACGGTGCCGCCGTCGGGTCGGTCGCTGGTATTTATTCTGATGTCGTATCCTATTTCGTTGAGTATTTTTTTTCGATTTTCGACCAGTTCCGTCCCCCGCGACTTGTAGCTTGCAAGGGAGTTTTGGCGGCGTAGGCGGGCTTGCTCCCGCCCCACCCCGTTGTCTTCTACGGTGCATAGCAGGGTGTCTTCGTCTAAGGCGCGTAGTTCGATCCAGAGTTTGCCTCCACTAACTTTGGGCAATAGCCCGTGCTTAATGGCATTTTCGACGAACGGCTGAATGAGCAGCGGCGGAATGCGGTTGTTGTCGGGGTTGAGCTTAGGATCGATCAAAAACGAAAACTCGAAGCGGTCTTCGTACTGCAATTGCTCAAACTCCACGTAAAGTTTGATGAGTTCGATTTCGGTGGAGAGCAAAATTTCGCTTTTAAAAATCGAACTTTCGTTGTTATCGGTGATGATTGATGCCTCCAAAAAATTCCGAATCAGGATCGAAAGGTTCATGAGGTTCTCAACGGCTTTTTGCTGTTGGTTATTGACGATCGAGTTTTGAACGGTCGCCAGCGCGTTAAAAATAAAGTGTGGGTTCATCTGCGCCTGAATGGTTTGCACCTGTAAAAACCGAACTTGGCGCTCACGTTCTTCTATTTTTCTGGCCTGCCTATCTTGCCGCCGCCACAAAAATACCATGCAACCCAGCAAAAACAAACCAGCCAAAGCGGCGTACACATAAAAAAACGGCGAACGCCAGAAGTACATCGAAACCTCAAAATCTACCTTGGCCACCGCCGACTCGTCGGCCAGCACCCCGCGCCGCGCTTTGACTTCGAGCGTAAAAGTGCCCGCTGGCAAGTTGGTGAGCGAAATCAAATCTTGCGTTTGCCACTCCGACCACTTGTCTAAGACCTCCCTGATGCGGTAGCTGTACTGGGTTCTGAAAGGCTTGTCTTCGCCGAGGGCTTCGACGGTAAACGACACGTTGTTTTGGCCAAAGGGCAATTGGACGACCGTCGCTTTGCCCACAAACGGCAGCCTGAGCGGCGGCGCGTCTGTTCGGCTCACCTGCACAATACTTACTCGGAGTGAGGCTGGAGTGAGGTCGAGTTGGGCGGGGTCTAAGACCGACAACACCGAGCCAGAGGTAATCCAGATTTGTCCTTTTGAGTCTTTGAAGCTACCCAACTGCCCAAGTTCGATGCCCACAAAACCATTGTTTTGGTTGAAGCACCGCACCTGATTGGTATCTTTGAGCGACACGGCGTAGAGGTTGGTTTGGTCGGCAATGAGCAGATGGTCGGGGTCTAACTGTTCCACAAAGGGCACCATTCCGTTGAGCCACCGCCCAAAAACCTGCTCAAAAACGTCTTTTTTTGCATTGAACCGAAACAAGCCCTTGCGAGAAGACCCCGCCCAAAGCGTGCCGCTGCTGTCGAAAAAGAGCGACATAATGCCGCCCGCGTTCAATTTCTTGTTGTCGCGGTTGTAGTACACAGTCTGGTGTTTCAACGAATCGTAGCGGGCCACGCCGTAGCCACCAAACCAATATGCCCCCCCAGGCGATACCACCGCGCAGCCCACCAAATTTTTGAATATCGTGGTCGTGTCGCGCTGCTTTCGGTAACTATGCGGCGGGCGGGTGTCTATCATAAAAACGCCGTTGAACGTGCAAGCAGCCACCGTATTTTGGGCTTTGTTCTCGGCAAGGGCAAACGCCAAGCGCACCTTTTCGGCTTTCAACAAGTTGGTATAGCGCTGGCCATCGTAGCGAACAACACCATGCACGTTGGGTAGCCACAGGTGGCCAAATTTGTCTTTCAGGGCGTGGTAGTACCACTCGTTGCTTTGTACTTCTTTGGGGTGGTCGGTAACCTCGGTAATGGTGCGGCCGTCGTATTTTTGGAGTGACTTTTCATAATTCAAAAACCAGTAGTGCCCCACTTTGTCCTCCACAACGCTCCAGGTGTAGGGCACGGCTTGTTCCGTAAAACTCTTAAAACCGTTTTTGACCAAGCCCAGCAAACCTTTTTCAGTGGCTATGTAGCGTATGGCATCGGGCTTGCCCGGGGTGTCTTGGTATGCCACCTCGTTGGCTGGGTTGTCGGCATAAATAACCGAGCAGTTATAGCTGTTTTTTTCGAGCAGGTAAATCGAGCCAGCAAAATCAAAGACATAGTCGTAGGGCAACTGCCTAACTACTTTGATGGTACGCGCCATTTTACCGTCTACGGCTTGGGCCCTTGTTGTCATCACGAGCCGCAGGCTTTGGCCGTCCCAAACCAATATGTCTTTGCCTCCGTCGGCCCGCCGAAGTTCCACAAACACATCGCCATAAACGAGTTTTCCCGCCTCACAAAAACCAAAAGTACCTTTGGCCAGTGCCCGCAGTTGCTTGTTTTTATAAAGCCAAAGGCCGTCGTCGGCGGTGAAGAGATACTGGCCTTTGTTTTTGGTCAATGATATATCTCTGATTTTACGCTGGATGTCTGCTGGCACGCCAGTCCAGTCGAAAGGACGCAGAACGTTGTTTTTTAATTTATGAACTTTACGGCCGTTTGGAGTGGCCCACGAGACATTGATGGTGCCGTCTTGCTCCATGTGCGCCTGAGTATCCAGATCGGGCGAGGGGTTGAGGTATTGTTTAAAATGCTGTCCGTCGAAACGCATCAAGCCCCTAACCGCGCAATTGAACCACACATAGCCCTGCGGGTCTTGGCCAACCACAGTAATATACTCCCCAAGTAGCCCGTCTTTTATACCAAAGTTTTCAAATTTTTCGCCGTTAAACCTACTCAAACCCGCCTTTGTGCCGATCCAAACAACCCCACGGTTGTCTTTAAAAACCGACATACACTGCATACCCGGCAAGCCGTTTTTGATGGTGTGGCGCACCACCGGCCACTGCAATTGGCTGTCGTTGGGTTGTTGGGTTTGCGCCACCGCAAAGGTGGTCGTGGTCCATACCAAGGCAGTGAGCAGCGCGGGGAGTTTAGACCAAGTTGTTTTTTTTTCCATGCAAAACAAAGATAGGACAAAAAACAAAACTTCTCCCTTTGGCAGCTGAAAGTGGTCTATTTTTAGCGTAAATAGCCGACGGGCGCAGCGTGTGGTTTCCAAATACTGGTTTTGTCGCCGCACAGTTTCAGGTACGAAACAAAGCACACGAAAACTAAAACCCATTTTTTTTCGTATCTTGACTATATCACGTCTCCAATCGTACCTACTTAATTTTTAAACACTCGTCCCAAAAATGAAAAGCATTCAAAAATTATTGATCGCAGCCAGTTTACTCATTTTTGTGGGCTGCCGCGCCGCCGCGCCTTTCTCAGAAACCACCAAACCCGTAGATCACGCTCCCTGGAACAGTCTTCTTAAAAAATACGTGGACGCAAAAGGATTCGTAAATTATGCAGGTTTTAAGAAAGACAGCGACGCCCTCAAAAAATACTTAGATATACTCAGTGCCAACGCCCCCGACGAAAAATCGTGGAGCCAAGACGAGCAACTGGCCTACTGGATAAACGCATACAACGCCTTTACGGTGCAATTAATCTTAGACAACTACCCGCTGGCCAGCATCAAAGACATTGGAGCGAAACTAAAAATACCGTTCATAAACACACCCTGGGACATTAAGTTTATTACAATTGGTGGCAAAAAAATGGATTTAAACAACATCGAGCACGGGATTATTCGTAAAAAATTTAGCGAGCCGCGTATCCACTTTGCCCTCGTTTGCGCGGCCAAGTCTTGCCCACCCTTGCGCAACGAAGCCTACGTACCCAACCGCCTGAATGCGCAATTAGATGCCCAAGGGCGTGACTTTTTGAACGATCCTACCAAGAACGAAGTCAGCGAAAAATCGGCCGAAATTTCAAAATTACTTTCGTGGTACGGCGGCGATTTTACGGGCACCATGCCCATCGTGGACTGGATAAACAAGTACGCCAACAAAAAAATGAGCAGAGAGGGGTCTATTTCGTACAAGACCTACAACTGGGAATTGAACGGAAAGTAAGTGTCGGTGTGGTGGTGTTTGAACAAAGCGGCGCGTAGGTTGTTAATGACAGTATGAAAAGATGCACTTTACTTTTAGCCATTGCTGCCCTTGCATTTGGTGCGATCTCTTGCTCGAGCACTCCCGCGCAACAATACATTGAGCCACAGCCGATTGACCCCAATGCCCCCGTTACTTTCGAGCGAAATATAAAGGCGTTAATAACAACCAAATGCGCACCGTGCCACACCCAAGGCGGCAACCGCAACAACAAGTGGGACAATTATACCAACTTAAAAACGCAGATTACGGGCGTGATGGGGCGGGTTAGAAAAGAACCCGATGACCCGCTCTTTATGCCCAAAAATGGTAGTAAGCTCACCAAAGAAGAGATGGATTTGCTTAATAGATGGATAGACGAAGGTTTACTGGAAAGATAGTGCCCACAAGCACAGCTACAACGCTACCATTTACACGAATCAAAATATTTGTATATTTGCGGCGGCGTAAGTAATCATGTTGAATCTTGACGGAGCCGCGCAGTTTTCAAAAGAACATAAACAACAGACCGTTTTTTGAATTGATTAAAAAATACCTTCGCTACCTGCTATCGGCCACAAACGCGCACGGCATCCACTCCCCTTTTGTGTTCGAGCTGTACTGTTCGGTGCTGCGGCATGACCCTACCGACGTTCCCGACTACGCCCGCATCGAGAACATCAGAAAAAAAATGCTTCGCAACTCCACCACCATTTCTATTACCGACCTGGGCGCGGGCTCAAAAGTGAACGCTTCGAACCACCGCAAAATCCGCGACATTGCCAAGAACTCTAAAAAGCCCGCTAAATTTGGGCGGCTGTTCTACCGCTTAATTCAAAAATTTGGATCAGACACCATCGTAGATCTGGGTACGTCGCTGGGCATCACCACCCTATACCTGGCCCAAGCGCGCCCGCAAGCGACGGTCATCACGTTTGAGGGTTGCCCGCAAACGGCGCAAATTGCCAAACAAAATTTCGACCAATGCCACGCACACAACGTAGAGGTTGTAGTGGGCAACTTAGACCAAACGCTCCCCGAACGGCTCGAAAGCATCGAGAAAATTGACCTCGCGTTTTTCGATGCCAACCACCGCTTCGAGCCCACCGTGCGGTATTTTGAAAACTGCCTCGGCAAAGCGCACCAAAACTCAATTTTTATTTTTGACGATATTCACTGGTCCGACGACATGGAACTGGCCTGGCAAACGATCAAAGACAATCCACGGGTGCGGGTGACGATCGATCTGTTTTTCGTGGGAATTGTCTTTTTTAGGGAGACCCAAACCAAGCAGCATTTTACGGTTTGGTACTAAGTAATCAGGTTGAATTTGACGAAGCCGCCCTCGCGGTTATTGAATAAATACTTGGCAGTTAAATAGTTGCAAAATAAAGAATATCAAATATTTAGTTGCAACTGCTTTGGTAATTTTCAAAACCAAAGGTATTTGTGTCTCTCTTTAAAAATTAGAAAGAATCGCTGATAAAAATTAACACCATTTCCAAGGTCATATTTTCTGATTCTTCTATTTTATCCTCGCTACCTACGTGCTTATGATGCGGAAATGTTGCACCTATCATTGATTTAGGGCTAAAAGATCTTTTTGATAAGCAATCACTACGTCAATCGAACTTTCCCAGGCAATGCTATCATCTTCTTTTTCAAGAATAGTATGCTGTTTTATTTGTTCAAAATCTTGGCAGAAAACATCAAAACTTATCCCGTACTTTTGTTCAAAAAAATCAGTGCGACTTTTATAATAAGCTATCTTTTGCTGAATGATACTTTTGGCTTGCTCGCGTGCGAAATCAATTACACTTAAATAGCCCAATCCGCGTATCAATTGGGTGAGTGTTTCGGGAGTGTTTGCTGAACCTGTCATACTTATTTGAGTTTTAGACAAATTTACGCACAATCGAAAACTTTGTAAAATTATTTCTGCGCAAAAAAATTAGAAAGAATCGTTGCTATTCCCCGCCCCCGCTCGCTTGAATGTGAGTGAATGGAGTTTGAAGGTCTTTGAACGCCTTGTTGTCCTCGCGCAGGTACTTGGGCTGGTATTTTTGTGCGAATAGTCCCATTCCCCCATGGACTAAACAAATTAGTAAGAATATTAGAAACTTCTTCATGATGTTTAGTTGTTTGGTTAATTTTTTCAATTTTTTCTATATGTATGTACTGCAAAACTCCATTTACAGTAAGTACGGGGCAATTGTCGCAATTATAAATCTTTCCCCATACTCGGTACTTAAAAGGTTGGGGCTTCCCGTCTATATACGTAGTTTCTAACTCAGACTCATATAAATCTCGTTGTTTAAGGCAAAAAGAAGGGGCATCTTTAATGTTCTCTACAACAAGCCCCCCGCCCCATGTGTCAGCCCGTGCGTTCTCCACGGTTGTAAAATAGGATAGTTTTTGTGTAGATGCACCGCAACAAGAGCCGTCGGGGCAGGGGTCTTGGGTCTTACAACTCACGCTCATACACAGCACAACGGCCAAGTAGAGCCAAGGTTTCAATTGTTTTTTCATGTTTTTTGTTGTTTTTTGGTTTAAAAATGTAAAAAGCAGAAAAAATGAGGTGGGTGTTTCATAGGCGTGCGGGGTCAGAGAGTGAAATGATGCGTTAAATATACAATGCAGGTTAATACGTTTGTATTATTTTATTGAGCATTTGTTTTAAAATAAGTTTGGGTAGTTTCTAACGCATAGATTGCTGGTTTCAATTTCTAATTGGGGCCTGCAGTATATTATCTTAGGCCCTTGCAGGGCGACAAAGTGGGTAGATTATTGTGGGGGATAATTACAAACGCAATGCCTTACGAACCCCGATTGGGAATCGGGGCCAGCGAGATACAAGTAATTAGGACATACCATTTTTTACACAAAAAAAGGGGAACATTGATGCTCCCCTTTTTTGTGTTTTAACGCTACCGCACCAGTATCAATTTTTTGACAAATCGTTTTTGGGTCGTTTGCAGTTGCAGCAGGTAAACGCCCACGGGCAGGTCGGTTAGGTTGAGCAACTGGCTAAAATTCCCCGATTTAGCCTTGAAATCAA
Source organism: Cytophagales bacterium (assembly GCA_013298215.1). GTDB lineage: Bacteria > Bacteroidota > Bacteroidia > Cytophagales > Spirosomataceae > JAAFKE01. The sequence goes on from JAAFKE010000035.1 coordinate 39,393, forward strand.
AGCCCTTGGCCGTGCGTCCCGTCAGGTCTTGCACCGCTATCTGCACCGCCCCCGCCTCGGCAAGCCACGTTTCTACCCGCACTTGGCCGTCGGTGGGATTGGGAGAAAGCACCAAATCAAGCATTGGCGGCTCTACGCTCCTTTCGGCCAAGTCTTCGATTGCTCCCACCCTGCAATTCGAGAAATTGACGTTGGCTGGCGAGTTGATAAGGTTGTTTGACCCACCACACGGCCGCGCCACAACGGCTACCGTACCGTTGCGCCACGGCGCATTGGCCGGTACGTTGTAGGTCCAGCCATGAAACTCTGCCTGCGGTGTGCCGAAACCAGCCACCAAGTCAGGGCGGCTCTGATTGGCTGGTATTGTGGCCACCAATTGCCCATTTATCAAAATCTCGACCTCAACAGTACGCCCAAAGTTGTTTTGATCCAATGCCCAAGTCGGGGCCGCCCGTGCGGCTCAATTCAGCACCACTTCGGCGGTTCGATTCTGCCTCTTTTTCGCCAAACGCTTGTTAGGCGAAGGCTTACTTTTTCAATTCGTTTCTTAATTCGTCAATTTGGTCAGAAGTTAGTTTCGTCAGGTCGGCAATAATTGAATTTTCATACCCTTTTAAAATCCCATTTTTAGCAATTTCAATTGTTTTTCTTTCTTCAACTTTAAATTCAGCCTCCGTCTGTAATGTAAATATTTCACTTGCCTTTAAATGCAAACTGTCCAAATAACGATTGTAGCCATATTGATCTTCTTTTTCAAGTCGCATAATGTCTAAAACTTCGCCTGCTTCTTTTAATCCTTTTGCTTTAAATTCGTCTTTTACTTCACTGTTTTTTAAGAAGTAAACCCATTCGTCCAAAGTATCCTTTGCATTGTCGTTGAACTGATTGACTTTCAATAAATAATATTCTGGAAATATGTCTGAAACTTGTTCCTTTACAAATGTCGTTTTCTGTTTGTCCGAAAGTCCTAATAAGTCTTTTTGATGAAGTCCAATAAAATCAGTTTTGCCTTTGTAAATATAATCTTGTCCTTGTCCAAGGTCAAAGTAAACGATATTTATAGAAATTACTTTTTTGATTTCAGAATATTTCTGTCCAAGTTTTAAGTTTTCAGAAATACTTTTAGAAACTCCATAGGTCATTCTGTGAAAATAGTCAATTTCATAAGTGCTTTGTATTTCAATGATAATGAGCTCATTCTTTGAGTTTTGAGTTAAAATATCAACTCTATTAAATTTATCAGCATCTGTTTCTTGATTACTTTCGCTTTCAAGAATTTGCTCAATTTTAATATTGTCAAATAAAAGCTCGCTCAAAAAACCTTCTAAAACAACAAAATTGGCTTTGTTTCTCAAAAGTCTTTTAATTGCCCAGTCAAATCGTATTAATTTCTTGCTCATTTTATCTTAATAAATTTGTCCTCCCCCCTTATGCCGCAACCACTATTGACTGGAGATACTCTTGATTCTTATAGACCATTTGTGGGGTCTTACCTTTGAGAGCCGAATGGGGTCTGTCAAAGTTATAGGAGTTCCACCATA
>JAAFKE010000036.1 GCA_013298215.1 Cytophagales bacterium
CGGTCGGCCTCACGCACCCGATGCCCGTAGATGTGCGACCAACCCGAATAAATGCCTTTTTCGCGCAATTGTTGCTGAAAATAATCGAAACGTTGCCAGAAAATCTCGTTCATCACCGTCGAGCTGTCGCCCTTGTGTTCGTCCCACGTAAACTTGTGCAGTCGCACGGCGTTGATACCGTACTTTGACCAATAATTGACCAAATCATCGGCTTTTTCTTTTTCGGGATAGCAGCCTTCGTTCCCAATGTTTACGCCCCAAAATTTGACGGGTGTACCGTCCTCAAAAACCAGCTTGTCGGCCTTCATCGTTACAAAACCGTGCTTGCCAGCGGGCGCGTCGAGCCAATCGGCCAAGCCAATTTCGCCCGCTCGAAAATCGTGTTTAGATTGAAGCGGAAACCAATTTTGGGTTTGGGCGCGAAGCCCCCGCCCTCCGAAAAGTGTTAAAAGAATGAGCAAATAGACGTAATATTTCATATCCTTGATTCATTTTTCAGTATTGGATTAGCACATTTTGGACGCTATTGTTCTCCATTTCAAAATTGGCATAAACGGAGTTTTCTATTTTCAAAGTAGTAAAAACCTTGTTTTTACCATTCACCATGATGCGCTTTATTTGGGTATCTTGGGGCATCAATACGTGATACAAAACCCCCTGCCCGCTGCCCGTTGCTTCTATTTGAATTTGTTTTTGGGCTTTTTGGTGCTTAAATTGGTACGAAACATAGCCATTGGAGGCAGGATATTTGATCGTTACCATTACCGAGTCCGACTTGCTTTCTACCCACCGGGGCGACACCACGGGCTTGTTGAACGCCTGCGTTTTTGGGGCATCTTTCACCCCCGCCAAGCCTTCTACCAATGCCGCCATCACCAACGCCGCCGACCAATTATCAGGCCCACCAAACGATGGCTCTTTGACGGGAACATGATGCGGTTTCTCGGAAAGTGTAATGCCAAAAAGTGCATAAATGCCCTCATTTTCAGGAGCTTGAAATATCAGTTTATTGATTCTTTTCTTCGGTTCGGGGTTGTCAATGGCGCACCAACTCAGGCCCACACCTTCCGAAACCAAGTTTTTGCCGTACCATGCCACGCCCGAATAATCGGTTTTGAGTTCCGAAAACCACCAATAGGTCAGGTGTTTGTCATTCATCAAATATTGAATTTTAGAACTGCCGTCTGCATAGACAAACTTCACCGCACCCACCACGTTTTCGGAGGCAGGTTTAGATGAGGTATGCAGCAAATACACACTGCCAGCCGTGTCGTTTATCGGGACTTCCACACTTGCGGGTAGGCCCGCTTGCCGAGACACCGCCACGACGGCTTTTCGGTTGTTTGTTGTGGGGTCAATGACGTTAAATTTTACGTTGGCGAAGGTCTGTTCGCCCGTGGGTAAGTCGCGCAAATCATCGCCTTTGCGCTTGCTTCGCATCCACGTTTCTTCAATTTGGTTTTCGTTTACCCAAAAATCCATGTTGGCTAATCCATTCAAATTCAGTGGCTTATAATTGGGTTTGGCGGGTGGCGGTGGTATGGAACCCGTGTAGGCAAAGTAGATTTTATCGCCGTGTTTTTTGCCTAAATCGTACATTCGGTTCAAAATATCCGTGCCATATTTTTCGTACCCAAACTCAAATGCGCCCCGTGCCAACTCGCCCGCTACGTGGCCACCCACGCCTCCGTTCATGTATTGCCATTTGTCGCCATGGCCGCCAAAACCGTTCTCAAAAGGCGGATAAATGGCATAAAACTCACCAGGCGAGCCCACGGGCAGGTTGTTTTTTAGGTTTTGATAGGTTTCGATAATGGCTTTGGCTTGCAACTTGTCTATCGGCCTGTTGAGCGAATAGGTATTGGATTGGGCAATTTGTGTTTTTTCATCAACGCCCAATTTTCTAATAACCGTGGAGTCTTCGTCAATGAAATGGCGGTAAAATTTGCCGCTCCAAGCCAGTTTGTCCAACCGTGCTTTTATTCCGTCTCCTCGTCTTCTAAATTTATCTGCATCTATCTGATTACCAGTGTATTCATTCATTTCGGCAAGCTGAAAGCAGGCATCAATGTAGCCCGTATTATCGCCAAAAAATACGCCAAACTTCGACTTTTCGGGGTCAATAATCATGCCGTTGGTTAGCCCAATATTAGGCAGGTATTCGTCTTCTACGGCAAAGTCCCACGAATCAATGGTATAAACCCGTTTCAAGAGTTGAAAACGTTTTGACCAGCGGGCGGGGTCGTTGGGGGCATAGTCGAGGGCTTTGGCCGCCGAGGTAAGCATGGTTTTCATCCAAACCACATCGCCGCCCGACTTCCACGCCTGATGAATCGAATTGACGTACATGTATTCGGGGTGATTTTCGGTGGGTTGGCGCACAAAAACCTTCCCGCCAATTTTTTTAGAATAGCCCGAAAACTTGTCGCGGGTCAAGAAATAGTCGGGGTTGGACATGTATTGATAAAAACTGTAAATCATGCCGTCGGGGCGTTGGGTTTCTTTGAGTAGGTTCAAGAACTCATGCCCGTAGCCAAAGAAGTATTTTTGGCCTTTCATGGTGTGGCCGTGGTCGAGTATCCAGGGTACGAAATAACGGTATTTTTTCTCGTTCCAAGTGGCCGTGCCGTTTTCGGCCTCTCGGCTGTTCATGCCTTTGTAACACATATCAAAAAGCTGTTTGTAGAGGCCTCCGCCGTCGTCAATATCAGTTTTGGTCGCAACATCAAAACTTGCTACCAGCGTTTTTTTGCCTTTGGCATCCGTACTATTTACGGTATGTTTGCCCAATGTTCCGCCCACCGTAAAGCCAACAAGTGGCTTCTTTGAACTACTGAAATAAACCCGCCCCGCAGCATCGCTCACCGAAATAGTTTTGCCAAACTCATTGGCAATGAGCAGTTTGTCCAAAGGTTTAGCCGATTGAACGGGGGTAGAAAGTTGCTGGGCGTGGATGTTTAGGCTTACCAAACAAGCCACAAGTAGGTGTTCTAAGTGTTTCACAAGTTTTTTCGTTGAGAATGTTCGTTTTGATGCTTCAATTTCCTGAATACAAGGTAGTTACGCCCTTGGATGGCACGATAAAAATACCATCTTTTTCGATGGCTTCTGCTTCTTTGGCATCGTCGTTTGCCCCCGTTTTAATGACCCGATAACTGGCCGCACCGCCCGAAACTTTCATGGCTTTGTCGCTGCTGCTGAGGTTGATGAGTACCACCGTAGAAACACCATTGTTGGTAAATGCCAACGTCAGCACGTCGCTGGCAGCACTGTTGGCCTCGACGCGTACCGCCCCAGGCCGCACGTATTTATAAAACTGCTTGCTCACATAATAGCGTTTCGATTTTTCGCCGCTGGCACTCATCAAGCTGTATTCATCTACTCGATCGGTGCTGAACGTCCAAAACACCCACGCCGACACGTTGCCAAACCGAAAAGCCGTGTACATGGCTTTGGCGAGGTCATTGGCCCCTTCGAGCGTATTTTTAAAGCCCGACGTTTCGGTCATCCAGTGTTGTTTGCCGTATTGCCCACCCCAACCGTACATGGTTTCCCAGGTTCTGGCATCGGTCGAACTGGGCGCAATGCCGTCGAAAGCGTAGCCGTGCGTGGCCACAATGTCCACGTATTGCCGCGCCTCGGCATCATTGAGCGCGGGAAGCGTCATGCCGCGCACACCGTCCAGCCCCCCCACGTCTTCGGGCAAAAACAATTTGGTGGCCAGTCCTTCTTTCTTTAATCGCCTGCCGACCACTTTTATCAAATCGCGCAGGGCTTCGCCGTCATACACGCACGACTGGTAGGATTGCGAAAAACGGGGTTCGTTCTGCACGCTCAGGGCAAATAAATCAGTGCCTATTTCCCTTTTGAAAATCCGACAATAAGCCACGCACATCTCTGCAAACTCTTCGTAATTTTCTACTTTGAGCTGATTTGACGAACTATTTGGGTTGCGATTATAGGCTGGTGCCGAGTTGTTGGGTGTGCCATTGTCAATGCGGTTGTTGTGCTTCATCCACGGCGCGGGGCTCCAAACGGAGGCAATAAACTTGCGAACGCCCGCCGCGTACAAGGCTTTCAAATGCGGGATTCTTCGGGCAAAAGGTGCGTGGTGTCCGTCAATTTGTTTGTCTAAATTATACTTCGACAAGTCGGTTACGTTGGGGTCGTTGTTGTCGTTTTCAATTTCAAAACTGGTCGGAATATCCTCGCGCACAATCGTTACGCCCATGTCCGTAACAAGGTCATTCACAAAGCGTTCGGAGGTAAAAGGCCCGTTCGACCAATAGACGTTTTGCGAACCAAACCCGCCAAAACCTTCGATGGTTTGGAAAGTTTTGCTGGCATCAATGGTAGCGGTCTGAAACTCCGTACTGATTTCTATTTTGGCATCGGTTGGCGCTGCCTTTCCGTCCGACACCGTTACGGTTATTGTGAATTTTTTGCCTGCCTCGAAAGTGGCCGTTTCTGTTTCTTTGCCCGTCTTTTTTTGGCCGTTGCCAAAATCCCAGGCGTAGGAGAGGGGGTCAAATTCCTGGTCGGAGGCCGTGGCCGTAAATTCAAACGTAAATGGGCTGACCTTCACGAGTTTTGCCGCTACTTTCGCCAACGGCGAGGTGTTGGGCTTGGCTTCATCTTTGGGTTTGCAACCAAAAAACAAAAGGGCGAGAACTAAGATTTTGGCTTTCATGTAGTTGTCGAATTTAGTGATTAGTTATGGAGTTTATTTTACTCGGTTTTTACCTTTCTCGTATACACTTGTAAATCATTGTTTATGTTGCCAATAACCAATAAAACGTCTTTTTTTCGCCTCACTTCAACGGCACAACGCGCTTCTTTATCTACGCACAAACCACTATTGGTACTGGTTTGCCATTTGCCTTTTCCTTGGTTTTGGAGCAGTGTTCCAATGCCCGCATCGTACCAGCCGCTCACCGTTTCGGGCGCGTGAGAGTTGCCCAGTAGCAACAGATTATTATCAAAACTAAGTAGGGTGTTTATGACCGAAAACTGGGCCTGCCCCCCAAACGGGTGGAACGCATATTGACGTTTGCCTTTGTTTTCTATCCAACCCGAACGAAACTCCTTTGCTTGTAATTGGTACGCGCTTTCGAGGTCTTTTTTGTTGAAAACATCCTTCATTTTGGCTTGTGCGTACAATTCATAGCTTTGGAAATATTTTTTAAGCCCTGGAATTTGCAGCAACAGCAAATCGCGGTTCACAACGGGTACTTCTTGGTTTTGTAGGTAAAAACTCATCACAGGATCCACGCGTCCGTTGCCGTCAAAATCTTTGGCATACATCCGAACGGGCTGTTCAATCGATGGTTTGTATTTGGTATTGAGCCCCGCGTTTCCCAACACTATATCGCTGTCGCCATCGGCATCCATGTCTTTTATTAACAAACTTTGCCACCAACCCTCGGTGTCTGCCACCAGTATCTCTGCACTACCAAACTTTCCCTTTTTTTGGTAAACCACCGACGGCGCCATCCATTCGCCCACCCAGACAATATCCAGCCTTTGGTCTTGGTCAATATCAACCCAAGCCAGCGACGTAACCAAACCTGCCTTCGCCAAGGCGGGTGCAAGCGCAGCGGTTTTGTTCTGAAAAGAAATAGCTTTAACAGACTCATTTACAAATAAATAGCTTTGGGGCGGTAGCGGATACTGTCCTGCAATCAAGCGGCTACCGCGCAAAATATCTAAGTCGCCATCGTGGTCAAAATCACCAACCGAAACCGAGCTTCCACTAAAATCAGTGGGTGGAATGGCGTTTTTGAGGAGCTCAAATTTCCCCTTTCCGTTGTTTACGTACAGCTGGTCTTGGTACAAATCCGTCGTTCCTTCTTGGCTGCTGCCGCCACTTACCACGTACAAATCAAGATCGTCGTCGCGGTCGGCATCAAAAAAAACTGCGGCGGCGGCCTCGTACTTTTCACTACCTGCCAGGGCCACATTGGTAAAAGTACCTTTTGTGTTTTGAATAAAAATGCGGGCTATTTGCCCCACGTCTCCCGCCACAAAGAGATCGTCGAGGCCATCGTTGTTCACGTCTCCCACGGCCATACTCGGGCTCACCCGCGAAAATTTGTGGGGCAATATAGGCGTTTGATTAAAGTCATTGTACTCGTTTTCGATGTGCCGAAAACCCAGCCCAACCGCCTTGGCCACTGCGGGTTCAAATTCGGGGGTGGCCGCGTTTGTTTCAAAAATCTCACTGAATGGTTTTGTTTTATCGGCCTTGTAGCTGACAGATAAAAGGTCATTGACCTTGCTTATTTTTTCGGTTTGCTTCGTGCCGTTGGGCCAAAAAACAACCATGCTGTCGATTGTTGTGTTTGCCCCCAATCCAAAATGCTGCACAAGCTCAACCGACGAAACATACCCACGAGTTGGGTTACACTCGCGGTATTGTATTTGGCCTTTGGTATATAACTTGATCTTTGCGCCAGCGGCATCTCTGTTTCTTGGCAGCCCCGACAATTTAACGCGCAGCCAATTGTTGTTTTTGGGCAGGTTATTGGCGGTGTTTTCAAAACAAAATGCGGCATCGTCTATGTTGTTTACGACGTAGTCCAAGTCGCCGTCGTTGTCCAAATCGGCATAAACAGCCCCGTTTGAGTAGCTGGGTTGGTTTAGTCCCCATGTTTTGGTTACGTCTTCAAACGTTAGATCACCACGGCTGCGGTAGGCGTAATTAGAAAGTTTGATGTTGGGCAGTGTTTTCAGCTTCTTAAAAACCTCGGTAGACGATTCCTGAGCGCCACCGCTAAACATGTCTGTTTCGTGTTGCGAAGCCAAATAGGCGGTAAAATCCATGTTGGTCACGTCGCGGCGGTAGCCATTGGTAATCATCAAATCGCGCTGGCCGTCGTTGTCGTAGTCGGCAAACAACGGTGCCCACGACCAGTCGGTTTTTTCGACCCCCGAAAACTGGCTAATGTCCGAAAACAAAAACGATTTGCCCGAATCTGTTTGCATTTCACCCCGATTAAGTTGGAGCGTATTTCGCATAAATTGGGGCTGGTACCCCAGTTTTAAATCAAGTTGCATTCGGTCGTGATTAGAGCCACTTAGCATCATTTTTTGACGTTCGTTGGTTTCTGGTAGCATATCCACCACCATAATATCTGGCCGAGCATCGTTGTTAATATCGGCTATATCAACCCCCATCCCGTTGTGGGTTTGGTGTTTAAGATAACGAGCGGCTTGGTTCGTAAAGCCACCTTTTTGGTTGTTTATCCAAACCAAATCGTTCGATAAAAAATCATTCGAGCAATAAACATCCTCCCAACCGTCGCCATTCAAGTCGCTGATAGCCAATCCTAAACCGTAGCCTTCGGTCAAAATACCAGCTTGGCGGCTCACATCGACAAACCGCTCGCCGTCGTTCCGATACAACCGGTCATTGCTGGGGGCTTCGCCGTTGAGTCGTTTGGGGCGGAGGGCGTTTCGGTTGTTTTTTTCGAGGGCGTTGGTCAGTACATAGCAATCCAAGTCACCATCGCGGTCGTAATCGAAAAAGGCTGCTTGGGTGCTGTACCCCATGTCGTTGAGGCCATACTGGGCGGCTTTTTCTTTAAAAACTGGAATTCCATTCTTGTCAGGTCCCTGATTTTCAAAGAGCAGATTGGCGCGTTGGGTAGAATCTTGGACTAATCCAGCCACGCAAACGTAAATATCCTGCCAGCCGTCTTGGTTAATATCAACCACCGCTACGCCCGTGCACCACGCCTTCGTAGTTGTGTGGGAGCTTTCGGTGATGTCATCAAAAGATATTTTTTCGCCCCTGTTTAGATAAAGTTTTGATGAGACTTGGTTGCCCGTAAAATATAAATCCTGAAAACCATCATTGTTAAAATCACCCACACCCACGCCGCCACCATTGTAGATATACTCGAAACTTAAGGCGTTGAGTTGCTCGGTATCGGTGATGCGGTTGTTGAAGGCTATTTGTGTTTCCGCCGTTTTGAGCTGCCGAAAAAGCGGGTCTTCGGTATGGCAAGCCTCCATTGCCAACATACAGAATAGTAAAAAAACTTGCGCTCTCACCAATATCTTCGGAAGAATGTGGGTTTATACAAATATCATTCCCCGCAATTTTGCGGGGAATGATATGGACTACTACTTTTCTATGAAAAAAATTATAATACCTTAGTAACCAGCATTTTGCTTGATGCTTGGGTTCAAATCTATTTCAGTCAATGGGATAGGGTAGTACAAATGCTTGGGAAGTGTGATGGAAAAATCGGAGCGGTCGGAGCTAAAATCCCACGTGGCCAAATTGATGCGACCGCTGAGGTGCCAGCGGCGCAGGTCGAGCCAACGCGCGCCTTCTTCGCCCGCCAACTCCACAAACCGCTCGTTGGCAATCCAGTTCATGACGATTGCCCGGTCGGTTTGGGTGGTGGCATAATTGGCAGGAATCGTGCCGCCCGCTACCATGTTTCTGGCGCGCGTCCGTACCTGATTAATGAGCCCGATGGCATCGGCGGTTGAGCCACCCGACATAACCAGCGCTTCGGCGCGCAACAAAAGTATGTCGGCAAAGCGCATCAAACGCGGGTTGTTCAATGACCCTGGCCCCGACTGCGATTTTTGGTCTTTCAACACATATTTGGTAATAGCACGGGTTTGGGCATCCATCGTGAGTGGCAAGCGCGGATCTTTGGGGTCGAAGGCGGCCAGCAATTTTTTAGTGCCCACAAACGGTGCGCCACCGAACAAGCTCCAATGGTTTTCGTACAAACCCCAGTAGGCCGATATTGAACCGATGTTGTTGTCGAAGTCGTTAGAAAGCCAAACGTTGTCGCCGCCACCTGGCTGCGAGGCTTGAAATTCAAACAGCGACTCGGTGTTGTTTTCGTCTTTTGTATCAAAATTGCTGCCAAAATCAGACACCAACGATACCCCCGAAATCTTCGCAAAAGCGGCCAAAGCCGCCGTGTAATCGGCATCTTGTTTTTTGATAGAACCCCTAAAAACCAATGCCTTGCCCAAAAATCCATTGGCAGCATTGGCCGTTGCGCGGCCTCTGTTGGCGGTGGCCCAGGTAGCGGGCAGCAGCCCGGCGGCCTCCTGGAAGTCTTTGATGGCTTGGTCCATCAATGCACCCTCGGGTGCATTGGGCTGTGTAATCTCATCGGTGCTTTGAATGCGCTTGGTAATGAGTGGTGAGGTGCCAAAAAAATTGGCCAAATTGAAAAATATCATACCCCGCAGAAAAAGTGCCTCGCCCTTGTGCGAGTTTTTGAGGTTTGGTGTTTTGTAAACCCCTGTTTCCTCATCAATTTTTTGAAGCGTTGTGTTAGCCCGATTTATGAGTTGGTAAGCGGCACGGTAATAACCAGCAACAGCATTTTGATCGGGGTTGTCTTCGGGTTGCAGTGTTCCAAAAATCTCGTAACCTGATGTTCTAATAGTGGTAATATCATCGCCAGGCAGTTGCCAAACTCCGTGTCTGGGGTTGTTGCCATTAAACCAATAGAAATCAGTGAGCTTGGCATAAATGGCCAGCACCGAGCGGTCGAAGTCAACTTCTTCTTTGAAAAAAGAGGCCTCGGTTACATTTAGCGGGTCTAAGTCAATGTTTTTTTCGTTGCAGGCGTAGCCGACAAGCATCAAGCTGACAAGCGCGGCAATTGCTTTTTTTGATACGTATTTCATTGTTGTGAAATTTAAAAATGGTCTGTGATGAAAAAATTAAAAGCCTAAGTTAATCCCAACTTGAATGGAGCGAGTGGGCGGAATAGTGCCAAAACTTTCGGGGTCGAGTCCCGTCCAGTTGGTAAAAGTAAGCAAGTTGGTGCCGCTAAAATACAGGCGGCAATTTTCCATACCGCCCAATTTGTTGGCAAAAGCCTTGGGAAGTGTGTAGCCAATCTGCAAGTTTTTGAGGCGCAAAAAAGCGGCACTTTCCACAAAACGGTTCGAGAATCGGTTGTTTTGGGCGGGGTCAGAGATCACCGCGCGCGGCATGGTGGTCGATGGGTTTTGGGGTGTCCAGCGGTTGAGGGTCGAGGTCCAGTAGTTGTTTCCTGGGCCGTTCATGCCCTCTCCGCCTTGCCGCTCGCCGTTATAGCGCACCACGTCGCCAACGCCTTGAAAAAACACACTGGCATCAAAGCCCTTCCAGTTGGCCCCGAAGTTGAAACCGTAAAAATAGCCAGGAATGGTCTTGCCAATAAAGCTGCGGTCGTCGGCATTGACGGTGCCGTCGGGGGCAGAGCCTGCGGCATTGCCCTTCACGTCCTTAAAGTACATATCGCCCGGCTCAAAATTACTATTGTTGTTGCCGTCTTTAAACTTGGCTTTCCACGCGTCTATCTCACCTTGATTCTGGAAAATCCCCTCCACTTGGTAGCCGCGCAGGTAATTGAGCGGAAACCCAACCTCGATACGACCACCATCACCACCAAAGGCTTGGTCTTTAAAGACGCTCACCACGTTGTTTTTGATGGTCGTCAAGTTGGCCGAAGCATTGAACTCAATTTCACCAAAACGTTGGTTATAACCCAATTGTAGTTCAAAACCACTGTTTCTGACCGAGGCAATATTAATAATCGGTTGGTTTTGGTTTCCTACGCTGGCAGGAAGGGCCGTAGATTGCAAAATACCTTTGGTGAGTTTGTCAAAATACTCAATGGTAAACGTAATGCGGTTGTTGAGCAACGAACCGTCGAGACCGATGTTGGTGGTCTGGGCGGTCTCCCAAGATAGGTTGCGGTTAGGAAAATCGGGTAGGCTCGCCCCGAACCGCACCGTGCCTACACCATTGCCCGCGCTTGAGCCAAGGGCGTAGTCGGGCGACGTAGAAACGGTAGAAAGAAACGCAAACGCTGCCGTTTTGTCGTTGCCCAATTGGCCAAAACCCGCGCGGAGTTTGAGGTCAGAAACAAACGTGACTTGCTTCATAAAATTTTCGGCACTGATGCGCCAAGCGGCAGACACCCCAGGAAAAATGCCCCATTTGAAGCCTGGCGCAAAGTTGCTCGAACCATCTCGGCGAATGGTGGCATCTAAATAATACTTATGATTGTAGTTGTAGCTACCCCGCGCCATGTAGCCAATGAGTGCGCTGCGATCGCGGAATGCTGCCGAGTTCGTATATTGAATGGGGCCACCAATGTTGGTTCTAAACAGCGGGTCGTTCGACACCACTTGGCCTGTGCTACCGCTCAAATACTCGTAGCTGTTTTGTTGCTGGTTGGCCACCAAAAGCACGTCTAACGAGTGGTTGTTGAAGGTTTTGTTGTAATTGATGCTCAACTCTTTCATTAAGTTGAGGTTGCGGGTGTGCCGCTCGCTGTACCCACCTTTTGAAGTACCATCGTGGCCCGCGTAGGGGTTGCCTGGTGTTTGAGAAAACAGGTAATTATTGAAATCATTCCAGTCGTTTCGGCGGTTATAAAACCAGTTTAAACCAATTGACCCCTTGATTTTCAGTCCGTTGAGTGGCTCAATCTGGATAAATCCGTTGGCCATGTTGCTAATAATCGAATAATCAGTCCGATTTAGTGCCTGAGAGGCGAACGGATTGGAGTTGGTTTCTGGCCCCCAAAGCGGCTCGGTTTTATCTAAGTCAAAGGCCGACCCCGAAGTTAAATCGGTGGGAACAAACTTGTCGTTGGGCTTAAACGTAACGTTGTAAGAGGGGGCAAAGCCTCCCACTCCGTTGGGGTCAAAGATAGGCTGCCAAGGCGTAGTTCCCGACAAATAGCCAATGTCGGTTCGGGTGTTGTCCAACGCTTTGGTGAGACTATTGCGGTAATTCAGGCCCACCGTCAGGTATTTCGAAACGCGGGTTTCTACGTTGGCTGCCAACGAGAAGCGTTCCAAGAAATTTTCTACCATTGGGCTTTCGGTGCGCGAGTAGCCCCCCGAAACGTAGTATTTGGTAGCCTCCGTACCGCCCGAAATCCGTGCCGAGTAGTCTTCTACAATTGCGTTTTTGTTCAAAGCGGGCGTTACCCAGTCTACCGTTGGGCGATTGCCCAAAAATCGGGGGCTGGTTGGGTTAAACTCGGCGGGGAGATTTTTGGCTTCGTCTTTATTATTTGCATATGCCTCCCGAATGAGGCCCACGTTTTGTTGCACGTTCATCATATCGTAGGTTTTACGGATATTTTGCACGCCACGGGCTGCGTTAAATTCTATTCTTGGCTTGCCCAGTTTGCCTTTTTTGGTCGTAATCAAAACTACCCCGTGCGCCGCCCGAACGCCGTAAACGGCCGAAGCTGCCGCGTCTTTGAGCACCGAAATAGACTCAATGTCGCCTGGGTTAATCATCGCTAAAATATTAACGTTGCCCCGAATATCGCCCTCGGCCCCTTCCGTAACGCCGTTGTATTGTTCCGAAATTGGCACGCCGTCCACCACGTAGAGCGGTTCGGTATTGCCAAACGTACCTACGCCCCTAATCCGCACCTGCGGGCGGGCGTTGGGTTCGCCACTTCCTTGGGTCACCTGCACACCCGTCATGCGGCCTTGCATGGCCATTTCGGGGGCCACGTAGTTGCTTTTGGCAATTTCTTCGGCTTTCATGCTCGACACCGACCCCGTGATGTCTTTCTTGTCGCGCGAGCCGTAGCCAATCACCACCACTTCTTCGAGCGATTTGTCGTCGGTACTCAACTTGATGTTAAACACACTTTGGTTGCCCACCCGCAGCTCTTGCAGCAGATAACCAATGTACGAAACAACCAAAACGGAGTTTTGGCCCGGAACGTCAATCGAAAAACTACCGTCGGCCGCCGTTGAAGTGCCTTTCTGAGTGCCTTTTATGGTGACGTTTGCGCCAGGGAGGCCATTGCCGTTTTGGTCGGTTACTTTGCCCCGCACAGGAACATCGGCGGGCGCGATGGTTGAAATACTCTTAGACACCAGTGCCGAAATATTGGGTGTTTCGGCTGTTTCATTTGGTGCTTTTGATTCAATTCCTTTTGGGGTCGCGCCCTCGAGAAAAAGTAACTTCGGCGACTTTTTGCTCTGCTCGTCGGTAATTACGTAAGTACCCGCTTTTACTTTTTTGTACTTCAAACCAGTAGTTTTGAGCAAGTTATCGAGTGTTTTCTCAATTTTGGTCTCGTACTGAACGGTTTTGCTGACCGTTTTGCCCGCCATCACGCGGTCTTCGTACATGAACGTAACGCCGTAGCGATTTTTGAGATCGCTGAAAACTTCGGTCAGCTGCCGCGTTTTGGCCGTTGCTTCGGCAGGTTCTACCGCTTGAACAACACGCGGTACATAAGCCAAGGTTTGCGCCTGAAGTACATTGGCAATTCCGATAAGAACCATCACAATACTACTAAACTGGCGCATATTTCTCGCTCGTTTTTTTGAAAGTAAAGATACGTTTTGCATAAATTTAATTAATTTTAAATTGTTTGGATAGCTTAATTGTTGAGTTCTCGGAAAATAATCTGTTGGTCTTTTCGGTCAATTTTGAGGTTTAAAATTTCAGACAATGCTTCAAGTAGTTCGTCGGCGGTTTTGGCTTCAATTTCGCCGCTAATGCTGCGTTGGGCCAGTTCGTTGCTATTGATTACGGTGGTCAATCCAAAGTTTTCTTGCAACAAATTGGTAATTTCGCGCAGCGGGGTTTTGTCAAAAATAAATTTGTGCGACCGCCACGCCGAATATTTTTGGGGCTGCGTGGTTTGCTCAATTTTGGCTTGGCCTTGTTGGTCGAGCGTTACCAAGTCGCCTGGTTTCATCGTAATATCGGAGTTTGCTTGGCCGTAGTGCACTTTTACTTTGCCTTTGTCGAGCACTACTTGCATTCCTTGTTGTCGCTTTCGCACGGCAAACTCGGTTCCCAGTACCTCAATGCTAAAATCACGGTTGGTTTTCACCACAAATTTTTGGTCGGTGGGCGTGTGCGTTACCGAAAAATAGGCCTCGCCTTCCAGTTGTACTTCGCGGGTGTCTGTACCAAAACCAAAACGCGGCACCCGCAAAGTTGAGTTTGAATTGAGCGTTACGGCCGTTCCGTCGTCCAATTTTAGTTGCTGCATTGCTCCAAATTCGGTTTTGTAGCTTTTGTAGATAATATTGTCTTTCAAAACGTAAGAAGCCAACAAAAGCACCACCACGGCAGCGGCTGCCCCAATGGTCCATCCACTGCGCCACCACACCTGGCTATTTATTTCGACCACCTCGGGTTCATAGTTTGCTATCCTATTTTTGACTGTTTCGTACTCCGCTTCGGTATCGGGTTTCCAGAACGCGTGTAGCCGCTCCCAGTCCTCTAACCACACATAATATCGATCCTCATTAATTGGGTCTTGCAACCAAACCTCGATTTCTCGCTTTGATAGTAGTGACGATTTTCCAGCAAAATGCTCAAAGAGTTGTTCTTTGGAGAGATTTTTTTTCACTTTTCCCATGTATTTTAATAGATAGAAACAAAAGCGGAGGTTTACCCTATGTGGGTTGGCGTAAAAAAAGAAAATAAAATGAAAACAGGGTGAAAACCCCATTCTGTGTCATTACATCGAGGAAAAAAACAACGCACACAACATCAACCACTCGCTTCTGAGGGCTGTTTTCAAAATGGTGATTGCTTTGCTGATGTGCATTTCCACGGTTTTTATGGATATGCCAAGTTCGGTAGCGATCTCGGCGTATTTCTTGCCTTCTAAGCGATTGAGCAAGAAAACCCGCTTGCATTGTGGAGGCAAGTTGCTGATGACGGATTCGATTTTGTGCTGAAGCTCATCAAAATGAACAATTTGGTCGGGTCGGAGCGACTGGGAGTCGTAGTTTTCTACCTCGTCGAGCGATGCCTTGCGGCTGAGTTCGCGGGTGAGGTAATTATGACAACCATTTCTGACCGCCTGAAACAAATAGGCTCGGTAGGAACTGTTGATGCTGAGGTAGTCTTGGTTTTTCCAAAGGCTGAAAAATACGTCCGAAACAATGTCTTTGGATACGTCTTTCGACCAAACGTAGCGGGCAGCGTGGTTGCAGAGTACGGAGTAATAGCGTTTAAAAAGTAACTCAAACCCTTTTTCTGGACTTTCTGAAATGGTGGTTTTAATGAGACGCTCGTCGTCGAGGCGAATCACAGCCGCCTCATTCCCAGTGTTTTCTGAGAATTTGAAAGGATTATCGAATTGAGCAGCCTCCATTGGGAACGTTGATTTCTACAAAAGTATCAAATTGTTTACCATGTTGTTTAAATTTATGCAAAAAAATATAAATATTATGCAATCTTTTGCGTTCTCGCTCCCCCTAAAACAAGTTTGTTTTTTTTGTGTTTTTACCTACTAAAAAAATCTACGCGCAAATAATCCGTAATATTTACGGTGTCTTCACTTCAAACGAAGACTAAACGCAACGGGTAAACTCTTGTTATTCGCATAATCAACTGCTTCTACTACCACTTTGTATATTTTATCTCTTTTCAAATCATTGAGCACATAGCTATTTTGGGGAATCAACGCCAAGCATTGCTTGATGCTTTTGACGCAGTCATTATACCTATAATTGGCTGGCTCATTGTCTACGTATAGATTATAGCCCGCCACAAACTGATTGTCGGTTGCTGGCAACCAATCCAAAGTAGCCGTCGAGTCACTCATATTTGATACCGAAATTTCAGATTTGAATATCGGCTTTTCGGTATCTTGGATACTCAAATAGGCTTTGAACCATTTATCAGCCATCACTTTTTGTCCCGCAGGGTTTGGATGCACCCAGTCAAAAGTATGGGTGCCAGGTGCATCGACACAGTTTACCCAGCCCGATGCCAAATCGACATATTTTATTTTCATTTTCGGGTGTTTTTGTTTCACAATGGCTATATTTTTTTCGACGGAGTGGTTGATATACCTGTCCCAAGGCACATTTGATTTCGACAGTAGAATATCCATTTTGGGGTTTCTTTCAAAAAGGTACTCCACCATTCGTTTGATGTTTTCATTGGCATTAAGTGAATCTTTTTCGCCGTCATTGCCGCCTATATCTATCAGTGCGATGTCTGGCTTTTTGTAGTTTTTTAAACGTTCTTCAAAAGTTTTAGCGTACAAAATATCGTCGTGCGTAAAGCCTCCGTTCAGTACTTCCCCACTTTTTATGCCATACCACGACTCGTGGTCTGGGTCGAAAACATGCGCCGTGTGTCTCGAAACAGGTAGTTTTATCCTTTTTGTTTTGTTTTCATTGAACCAATAAACATTACTCCCCACCATATCTACGTCCAAGCCCAGCGAGTCCAGTTTTTCCCACAAGTAGTATCGGTAACTTAACTCAGTAATGGAGTCGTTTTTGGCTTTACCTTGGGTTATAGAGTCGCCAATGCAAACTACTCTCAAAGTTTTTTGTGAGCAGGAAACAAAAATTTGACACAGAACAACGAAAACGGAAACTTTGGAGAATGACATATTATTTTCTAATATTTTAGCTTGAATTATTATGCGTCTGTTCAATATTTTTATGGCAGCTATTCTACCCCAAACCAATACGCGCCCGATCCTACTTCAAACACCGAATACCCTTTTTCAAATCGGGCTCTTTTCAAATCTGCTTTTCCACTTTCTAATATCGTATCCGTTTCTTTGGAAGGTATCCAAACCTCGGCGGTGGTGTTGGGCGGAATACTTACAGAAATCCTAAACCTTCCGCTTTCTACCTTCCAATCGCTTGATATTAAGCCCATTACTGACTGATAGTTACCTTTTGCCGAAGTTAAATCTGTAATACTCGGCTTAATGACAATTTTCTTGAACCCAGGCGCGGCCGCATTAATGCCCAACAACGACCGATAAAACCACTCGTCTATTGAGCCAAACATGGGGTGGTTTTGCGAAGGCGCAGACGCTGGATACGCCCACGTTTCCCACAGGGTTGTTGCGCCGCCCGCCAGCATATTGCCCCAGCTCGGGAAATCTCGCTGGTTCGCAACGGTGTAGGCAACATCGTTGCGGTCGTGTTCGCGCAGCACATCAAACATCATTTTGGTGGTAAAAATACCCGTAGAAACGTGCATTTTGTGGCGACTGTATTCGTCCAAAAGGGTTTGCAAAACGGCGGCGTCGTTGGGCAAAAGTTGGTAGTAAAGTGCCAGTACCTGAGCCGATTGCGTGGCGTTGTCGAAGCGACCCGTGTTGGGAACGTGGTATTTTACGACGATGCTATTTTTGATATTTGCTGCCAATTTACCGTACTTTTCTTGGTCTTCTTTTTTGCCCAAAATTTCCGCAAATTCGGTGGCCAAGAGCGCATGATGATAGTAAAAACAAGCAGCAGAAAATGCCTCTGGACGCGGGTCGAGGGCTTCGTGGTCGCTGATGTCCCAGTGGAAAATCCCGTTGATTGCCTTCGATTGCAAGAAATCCATTTGCTTTTTGAAATTAGGATACTGCGTCTCAATGATGCGCTTGTCGCCGTAAAAATCGTACAGTTTCTTTTGCAAAAACGAAAAAGCCAACTGCCAACCCAGCGGCCCCGACTGCCCGCCGTAGCCACGGTCGGCGATGCCCGTGTAGGGCGCAATTTCGGTAATGCCGCCGTCGAGTTGCTGGTCGTTGGCAAAATCTCGGACGGTTTTTGCGTAAAAATGAGCCATGTCGTAGTTGTACGAAAAGGCATCGGCAGTGGCCACCATGTCGCCGCCGTAGCCCATTTTTTCGCGGGCGGGGCAGTCAGATTGCACACTAAAAACATTGCTCAAAAACGTCCATTGTATTACGTCGTGCAGCTTGTTAAACATTTCGTTGGAACAAGCAAAGGTGCCGTTTTGGGTTAAATCGCTGTTCATGCGCAGCCCTTCGATGTCGTCCAAAGTGGGTTTGCCAGGCCACCCCGTTATCTCAACGTACCGAAACCCGTGAAAAGTAAAGCGCGGATTCCAAGTTTCTACGCCGTTGCCTTTGAGCGTGTATTCGTCGCGTTGCCAAGCCGTTTTGGGCGCACCTGGTCCGCCTTTCAAATTCCAAATTTCTTTGATATGCCCCGCCACCGTAGTCAAATAATTGAGCCGCCCGTCTTTGAAAACATCCTCGCCGTACCGCAAACCTACCGTGCTGCCCGCTTTGCCTTGTGTTTTGATGCGAGCCACGCCCGCAAAATTTTGTCCCATGTCCACCACGAAGGTATCTTTGCCAACTTCTTTGATGCGCAACGGCTTAATGATTTTTGTAACTCGAATGGGCGGCGGCATTTGGGCAACCAACGTTCCCGATGGTTTGGGGGCAAGTGTGGCATTTGTCCAGCCTTCGGTGTCGTCAAAGTTTTTCTCCAATCGCGCGTCGTATTGTTCCCCCAAATAAACCGAGTTTTTAAAAATCGGGCCTTTGGCTGTTTGCCAACTTTCGTCGGTGGCGATGGTTTCTTGCGTGCCGTCGGCGTAGCGCACCAATATTTGACCCATCAAGCACGGGCGACCCGTTTCTTGAAAATCTCTGATGTTAAACTGCCCAAACAACCGCAAGGGTAGGGCATTGTACCAGCCGTTGCCCAGCATGATGCCCAAGGTGTTTTTGCCCGTTTTTAGCAAAGTCGTTACGTCGTAAACACTGTATTGAATCTGTTTTTTATAAGCCGTAAAACCTGGGTCAAGTACGTTGTTTCCTATTTTAACGTCGTTCAAAAAAGCCTCGTAATAGCCTAACCCTGAAATATATAGCCGAGCAGAGGTTATTTTTTTACCAAGATTTAGTTGCTTTTTAAACAAGGGCATTCGGTCGTTTTGATAAAAATCTTCGTCTTTTTCAAACTGCTTGCTGCCGTCGCCAATCCATTGCCCTTTCCAGTCGCTTGGATGGAGCATGGCGGTTTCAAAGGTCGCAATTTGGCTAAACGCCGAGGCTTCGTTGTTTTGGTCGTACACCTTCACGCACCAGTAATATTTGGTAAAAGGTTGGAGCGGCAACCCTTGGTACTCAACGTGCAGGTTTTGGTTGGAAGCAACTTTACCCGTTCGCCAGATGGTTCCTTTTTGAACGGTTTTTAGGTCATCGCTCACCAAAATTTCGTAAGCCGTTTGCGTTTGGTTGCGTTCATTTGAAACAAAATTCCAACTCAAACGGGGTTTTGGTACGTCAATCCCCAGCGGATTTTCGAGGTACTCGCAGGTGAGTTTGGCGGGCTGAATTTTGGCGTGAGCTGGGGCAAAACCCATCATACAGAAGGCCCAAAGTGCTAAGTATCTGAACATAAATTGTTGCGTTTAGTTTCCCGAGGATAAAGCAACAGCACCTTCAACTGGCACAAAAACCACGTCGCTCGCCGCCGACTTACCCTCAAAAAATATGACTATCTTGCCAGCAATTATAGACGATATATTCGACAAAATGGAAAATAAAGCAAATGATGTCGCACTTTTAGTTCATAGTTGCGACAGATACGAATTTTTGTACCCAGGATTTAAGTTTTTTTTCAACAAATACTGGGACTTTACTGTGCCGTGCAACTATTATTTTGCTACGGAAGAGAAGGAATGTAAGACCGACCTGTTCGAGAATATTCAGTCTGGAAAAGGCGAGTGGTCGGACAGGCTGAGGTATCTATTGACAGCAAAAATCTCAGAAAACTATGTGCTCTACTTTCAAGAAGATATGTGGCTCAACGCAAAGGTTGATGCCGATTTCTTCAAAAAACTTTTTGAACTGGCCCGTAAAAATGACTGGAAGCAAGTAAAACTCCACAGCTCCAACGTGTACGTTACCAAGCCAACTGAATTGTTTATTGATGGTTTTAACGTTGCCGTGCTCGACAACAATGCCTCGGGGTATTTAATGTCCCATCAGATCACGCTCTGGAACAAACAGTTTTTAATATCGCAACTCGCTAAGAATGAGCATCCTTGGCGAAACGAAAGAAAAGCAACCAAGCGTTTAAAACGATTGAACCCCGAAATTCAGCACATCGACTATTTTGCCGAAAATGGACAAATTGCGATCAACAACAACCTGCCAGCCGCCGTGAGAAGTGGCTACAGCAGCGTCTCGGTAAATAGTACGTTGGACGGCAACGTGCTACCCTACATCCAAGATTTGCTGAACGAAGCAGACCAAGAGGCTCAAAAATACGGCCTTCAATTGGAGCATAACTTCCGCAATGAGCTAACCCACGACGGGCTTCAAAAACCCAGAAAAGTGGATATTATAAAAAGAATCAAGAATTGGATTCAGGGAAAATGACCACTGCGCTACTCCCACTCGATGGTGGCGGGGGGTTTTGATGAAATATCGTACACAACGCGGTTTACACCCTTGACGCGGTTGATGATTTCGTTGGAAACCTCGGCCAAAAACGGGTAGGGTAGGTGCGCCCAATCGGCCGTCATGCCGTCGATGCTCGTCACGGCGCGTAGTGCCACCACGCGCTCGTAGGTGCGTTCGTCGCCCATTACGCCAACGCTTTGCACGGGCAAAAGCATGGATCCAGCCTGCCAAACCTTGGCGTAGAGGTCGTGCTTTTTGAGGCCGTCGATAAAAATTGCATCTACTTCTTGTAAAATACGGACTTTTTCGGCCGTGACATCGCCCAAAATACGAATGCCAAGCCCAGGCCCAGGGAACGGATGCCGCTGCAAAATAGAGTCCGAAATGCCCAGGCTGCGCCCCACCGCCCGCACTTCGTCTTTGAAGAGCAACCGCAGGGGTTCTACAATTTGCAGTTTCATGTAGGCGGGCAGGCCACCTACGTTGTGGTGCGACTTGATCGTTGCCGAAGGCCCATTGACCGACACCGACTCGATCACGTCGGGATAGATTGTGCCTTGCCCGAGCCACTTCACGTCTTCGATCTGGTGGGCTTCGTCGTCGAACACCTCAATAAACGCCCGCCCAATGGCCTTGCGTTTGGCTTCGGGGTCGGTCAAACCACTGAGCGAGTCGTAGAACTTGTCTTTGGCATCTACTCCCTTGATATTCAGCCCAATATGGTGGTAGGAATCGAGTACGTTTTGGTACTCATCTTTGCGCAGCAAGCCGTTGTCCACAAAAATACAGTACAGATTTTTGCCAATGGCGCGGTGCACCAATATGGCCGCCACCGAAGAATCGACCCCGCCCGACAGTGCCATGACCACGCGGTCGTTGCCCAGTTTTGCTTTGAGTTCCTCGATTGTCGCGTCCACGAACGAGTCGGGAGTCCAGTTTTGGGCGCATCCACAAATATCGACCACAAAATTGTGAACCAGTTGTTTTCCCTCCAGCGAGTGCGTTACTTCGGGGTGAAACTGGATTCCGTAGGTTTCTTCTTCGTCAATTTTAAAGGCTGCCACCTGCACAGTTTCGGTTGAGCCGATCGTCTTAAAATTAGCTGGCAACGACACGATCGTGTCGCCGTGCGACATCCAAACCTGCGAAGTCTCGGCCACCGATTTGAACAAAGTTGAGGCGCTGTCGCCGACTTGGAGCGTAGCGCGGCCGTATTCGCGGTGGGCCGAAGCCTGCACGCTGCCGCCGCCCGCGTGGGCCAGCAGTTGTGCGCCGTAGCAAACGCCCAAAACGGGCACTTTGCCCCTAAACGGGGTCATGTCGATGCTGGGCGCGTTCGGGTCGCGCACCGAACAGGGGCTCCCCGAGAGAATCACCCCCTTTACGGCATCGGTAATAGCTGGTATTTTATTGTAGGGATGAATCTCGCAATAGACGTTCAGCTCGCGCACGCGGCGGGCTATGAGTTGGGTGAACTGCGAACCAAAATCAAGAATCAGTATTTGCTCGGCCATAGTAGGTTTCTAAGGTGCAAAGGTAGGCATTTTGTAAAATTTGCCAAATCAATGTTATTGCTGGGCGCGGTAGAAGAACGTGCTGCTGTTGGTTTTGCGCAATATACGCTTCGCCGCCAGCCCAATGTCGTCTGCCGAAACAGCCGCCAATTTGTCGCTCTCTTGGTTTACCCAGTCGGCGTTGCCAGCGTTGGCGGCAAAGGCCAGGTTCATGGCGCGGTTTAGGAGTTCGACCTCCGAAAAAACGAGCGTACTCTCGGATTGGTTTTTTGCCCTGCTCAGTTCTTGGTCGGTAATTTGGGTGTCAATCATGCCTTGCACCACCTCGTCGATGGCTTCGTTGGCGGTTTCTACCGACACGTTGGGGCGCACCGTGCCAGAAATAACGAACAAACCAGGGTCGAGCGACGAGGTCATGTACGAATTAATGTTGTTGAAAAGCTGCCGTTGTTTAATCAATTTTTGGTAGAGCCGCGCCGATTTTCCGCGCCCCAACACATCATTCAACAGGTCGGCGGGGGCAAAGTCGGGGGCAAAACGCCCAGGCATGGCGTAGGTTTTGTAAATGGCATTGAGGGGTACTTTGGCCGATGTCTCCATGAAGCGCGCTTCGGTTTGGGTGGCCTCTTGCGGCAAGTTGCGTTGGTAGGCTGCCCCCGCTGGAATGGGCTCGAACCATTTTTGGGACAGCTCGCGCACCCGCGCCAGCGTTACGTTGCCAGCCACCACCATGATGGCGTTGTTGGGCAGGTAAAACTTATAAAAAAAGGCGCGCACATCGTCCATGGTAGCGTTTTCGATGTGGCTAATCTCTTTGCCAATGGTGGCCCAGCGGTAGGGGTGTTTTTGATAAGCCAGCGGGCGCAGTTTTAGCCACACGTCTCCGTAGGGTTGGTTGAGGTACCGCTGCTTAAACTCCTCAATAACCACATTGCGTTGAATATCAAGCACTTTGGGGTCGAAAGAAAGGCTCATCATTCGGTCGGACTCCGCCCAAAAAGCCGTCTCCAAGTTTTTGGCGGGTAGCGTTACGTAATAATTGGTGATGTCGTTCGATGTAAAAGCGTTGTTTTCGGCGCCCACCCGCTGGAGGGGCTCGTCGAAAACGGGAATATTTTTGGAGCCGCCAAACATGAGGTGTTCAAACAAATGGGCAAAACCCGTTTTGTGTTCGGGCTCGTCGCGCGCGCCAACATTGTACAGAATATTGACAACCGCCATCGGCGTGGTGTGGTCTTGGTGTACATAAACCCGCAGGCCGTTCGAGAGCGTAAAGTGTTCGTATGAGATCATGCAACAAAGTTAAGCAGATATTCGATTTTTTGTGCGCAATCCCTTACCTTCACGCACCAAGAAATGTACTATTTGCCCATGCTGTCCTGTCAAAAACACCTTTTTTCGCTTCCCGAGCAAGTTCACTACCTAAATTGCGCTACCATGTCGCCGCTGTCTAAGCGCGTAGAGGCGGCGGGCGTGGAGGGGCTACGCCGCAAGTCTCAGCCCTACGGCATTGGCCAAGACCATTTTTTCGACACCGCCGAAACAGTTAAGCAGCGGTTTGCCGAACTTATAAATTGCCCCGACCCCAGCCGCATTGCCATTATGCCGTCGGTTTCTTACGGCATGGCCACCGTTGTGAAAAACCTGCTCAAAAAATCGGTGGTTCAACCCAATAAAAAAATCATTGTTGTGGGAGAGGAGTTCCCCAGCGGTGTATACGCCTGGGACGAGCTGGTTTCTGACCACAACGTGCGCTTAGAAATTGTGTTGGCTCCCACCGAGCTGCAAGACCGTGGCCAACTTTGGAACCAAAAAGTATTGGCGGCCATCGACCAACATACGCTGGTGGTCTGCGTGTCGCCCACCCACTGGGCCGACGGCACGCTGTTCGATCTCGTGGCCATTCGCCAGCGGTGCACCGCGCACGGAGTTTTGTTGGTTGTTGATGGTACGCAACACGTGGGTGCACACGGCTTTGATGTTGAAGCGGTGCAGCCCGATTTTATGGTCTGCGGCGTTTATAAATGGCTGCTGGGCCCGTATTCCAATGCAATCGCGTACTGCGGTCGTTTTTTCGACGACGGTTTTGCCCTCGAACAAACCTGGGCGGGGCGCGTGGGCAGCCAAAATTTCAAAAACCTCGTCAATTACCAGACCGAAATGCGGCCCCAAGCGTTTCGTTACAACATGGGCGAGTTTAGCAATTTTATAAACCTGCCCATGATTGTGGCGGCTCTTGACCATTTGCTGGAGTGGCGGCCCGAGGGTATTCAGGATTATGCCCAGCAATTGAGCCACCCGATGGTACAAAGCCTGCGCCAAGCGGGCTACTGGATCGAAGCCGACCAGCACCGCGCCCACCATTTGTTCGGAATTAGGCCGCCCAAAGGCATCGATTTGCCGCTTCTACAACAAAAACTGATCGACCAAAATGTGTTTGTTTCGTACCGGGGCGATGCCATTCGGTTGTCGATAAATGTTTGGAATGACGCGGAGGACATTGCTATTTTTGAGCGTATTTTAGTGAACGCGTAAAAAGACCGAGCCATGAAAGTCACCCACTTGCTATTTTTTTTGCTGATCCTGTCGCCACTTTTTGGCCAAGTCGGCAAAGATGCCGAAGCTCAAAGCACGGTGCAGCAGGCCATCGAAAAAATATATAATTTTGAGTTCGATGCCGCCGAGCAACTCACTGCCAAACTAAAACCCAAATACGGCCAGCATCCCGTTGTGCCGCTGCTGCACGCTATGCGTTTGAAGTGGCAGTTTTTGCCCATGGCCGCCAAAACCCCCGTGGTAGTTCAGTACCAACAAACACTGAATGCGTGCATAAACAACGCCAAAAAGCTGCTCGCAAACCCCAACACCAAGCCCGAGGGTACTTTCTTTTTGCTGGCGGCCCACGGCTACATTGCCCTGGCTTATAATTACAACAGCGAAACCCTAAAAGCCGCTGGCGAAAGCCGAAAAGCCTACGGTTTTTTGTCGGACAGTTTTGATTTTTTAGACCAAAACGACGAGTTTCTGTTTACCACTGGGATGTATAATTATTACATTGAGCAGTATCCCGAAGACCATCCGATGGTGCGCCCGTTGATGCTTTTTTTTAAAAATGGAGACAAGGCGCTGGGACTTAGGCAATTGGATGCTGCACTCAAAAAAGCCACGTACACCCAGTGGGAGGCTTGCTCCTTTCTGAGACACATCTACGTAAAGCACGAAACGCGGTTTGATAAAGCGCAGTACTACGCCAAACTGCTGGCTGATAAATTTCCCGACAACCCCGTTTATCTGATGCAGTACATCGAATCGTTGGTGCTCGATGGGCGTTTTGGTGAGGCCGTGCCGCTGCAAGCCA
This sequence comes from Cytophagales bacterium, assembly GCA_013298215.1. Lineage (GTDB taxonomy): Bacteria > Bacteroidota > Bacteroidia > Cytophagales > Spirosomataceae > JAAFKE01. Next base: position 25,044 of record JAAFKE010000036.1, read on the forward strand.
AGTTTACAAAAAACGCCACGGGTTTCTACGCCTCGGGCTGGCATTTGTTTGAGGGGTTAATCAACGAAAAAATGGATAAAAACGACGCTCGCGCCGCCGAAAATTATAATATGGTGCTAAAATACCCCGTCGTCGAGTCCCTCACGCGCGAGTACCACGCCCTGGCTTTTGCGGGTTTGGCGCGGATTGCCTCCCGAAAAAACGAACCCCAAAAAGCCAAGATGTTCACCAACAGATGCCTCGCCCTGGCCGAATACCAATCGACAATCAGAAGCGCAAGGTTATCTCTTTAGACCAACCCCAATGGCATCTCGTGGGTGATTCGTTATATTCATACAAGTCGGCTAATGGATTGATAATCAGATTGTAACAATTTCGGTAAGTGCGTTTACAAACAACCTCCATATTGGGTTTTAAAAACGGCACCAGATTTAGTTTCAAAGCCAGGCTTTAAGAGCGTGTAGACTCCTGTTTGGTATGTCACAGTTGTGCTTACATTAATAACTTGGGTTGATTCAATACCAACAGATGCCTTGTATGTAGTGCCATTTAGGCCAGCACCGCTCAACACAGAAATGCTCGGACAGGGAGTGACGATGATACCCCCAAATTCAAAAGCGCCAATATCGCAATTGCCCACTCGGGCTGCACCGCGTTGGTCAAATGTGGGGCAACCAGAACCCGTATTAATGGCTGGGCTGCCTGTTTGCAAGGCCATCGTTTGGGTAGGGCCACCGTTATTTGCCAAAGAACTAAGCAATGGATTGGCAATAGTAACCGTTGCCGACACATTGTAATCGTTCCCGTTTCCAGTAAATTTGTTTGGAAACTGCAAGTTATTTCCCAAATCGGTGAGTTCTGCCGAAGAATGTTGCTGAATATTCCAATTATTTCCGCCATTTCCTGCGGTATTGTTGAGGAAGATATTGTTTTTGATTCGGGTGTTTGCGGGGTCCGAAGTAGAAATAGCGCCACCCACCCAGCCCGCATAATTATTGGCAAAGGTAGAGTTGGTAATATTTACGGTTGAATTTGACATCGAAAAAAAAGTAACTGCCCCACCGTTGGCAGCGTAGCCTGTGCCATTGGTGAGCTCTCCTCTGTTGTTGAAAAAAGTGCAATTTGTAATCTCTGTATCTGCCCAATCTGCTCGGATAGCACCTCCCAAAACGCCCGCTCTATTGTTGGAAAAGGTAGTGTTTCTAACAATGAAACCCCTATTTTTTGCATTATTCATGTGCTGGATGGCCCCACCGCCTCCTTCTGCACCACCACCTGTGAGTGCCATGGAGGTATTGTCGTTGAAGCTGCAATTTTCTATCAATACATCGTCTGTTTCGTCCGTATAAAGGTAACAAGCCCCGCCTTCGCCTTCGCCTCTATTTCCGTCAAATTTCGACCTGCGAATAATGATACTTCCCAATAAAGAGGTAGGTGTTGCGGGTGTTGCGCGGTCTGCGTAAATGGCCCCACCAAAACCACGCAAAAAGTCATTTGGTTGGCCTGTATCAAAAAAGGCATCAGTGGTGCTGTTGTTCAAAAAATTACAGTCTTCGATCAGCAAAGCGGCATTCAAACCGTTGATGGCGGCACCGTTGATTCCTCGGTTGTTGGTAAAATCCGAATTTTGAATAACTTGGGCAAAAGGCCCCCAAAGCATGACTGTTGAGCCTCTTTCGGTGTTGTCTGCAACAGAAACGTTGCCGTCAAATTTGCAGTTTTTAACCGTAGTTCTGCCTTCAAAAGAACTAAAAATAGCGCTTCCGCCATCATCTGCGACGTTATTATTGAAAATACAGTTTTCGAAATTCATAATGCCCTGGTGTTCGGACTTTATGCCACCGCCATATTCAATGGTTCTTCCGTTGATGATTTTTAGGTTTTTCAGATTCAAGGTTGTGGGTTGAACTGAGGTAGATTTGAGCAAAAAAATTCGCACCGCATTATTTCCGCTAATGGTTAAATTTGCGGCGGCCAACCCATCAATCGTTAGGTTTTTGCCGACAGGAATCTCCAACGTAGCGGCAAGCGTAATGGTTTGGTTTGCCAATGCGGAAGAAAAAACAATTATATCATTTGTAGCGGCGGCGGCAATGGCGGCTCGTAAACTCCCAGTACCCGTATTGCTGGTGTTCGTCACAGTCAAAGTGGCCGACTGAACCGAGTAAGCATATAAAATGCTCAGAACAAAGATTAGTTTTTTCATTGTGCAGCTATTTTGTGGATGTAGTTTTTTGGTTAATTTTTTAATTACCAATTTGCCTTTTTGAGTAGATTAGGTCTCTAAGTTACCACCAAAACCATTTACATTGGTACTTTCTTTGTTTATGTTTAACCCAGAATACCTTTCTGATTTAGCAGTGCCAGTGACATTTAAACGGGGTATTTCTTTCTTTTAGGCACGTTACCTTTCTAACCATATCTGTGATTTTACGTATCGGATGGAGGTTCAACAATAAAGATTTTGTAAAAGTATTGTGGTAAATACGTTTACAAACAACCCCCATATTGGGTTTTAAAAACGGCACCAGATTTAGTTTCAAAGCCAGGCTTTAAGAGCGTGTAAGCCCCCGTTTGGTATATCACAGTTGTACTTACATTGATGACTTGCGTCGATTCGATACCAACAGATGCTTTGTAAGTAGTGCCATTTAGGCCAGCACCGCTCAATACAGAAATGCTCGGACAGGGCATAACAATGGTACCCCCAAATTCAAAAGCACCAATATCACAATTGCCCACTCTGGCTGCACCACGTTGGTCGAGGGTTGGGCAACCCGTCCCTGCGTTAATGGCGGGGCTGCCTGCTTGCAGTGCCATTGTCTGGGTAAGGCCACCATTATTGGCCAAAGGACTTAATAAAGGATCAACAATTAGCGGATTGGCAGTAGCCACGCAACGCCCCCCCGCATTTTCGGGGAAGAAAATATTGTTTCCGCCATCGTTTAAATTGGCATTACAATGTTTCCAAACGCTCCAAGGATTGGTAACCGTATTGTTAAAGAAAATATTGTTTTTGATGGTTACGGTATTATTTGCCATATCATTCCCCGAATGAATAGCCCCACTTTGCCCGTTGCCTGGGTTATTGGCTTGGTTGTTGGCAAAAGTACAATTGGTAATATTAATGGGTGTGGTATTTTGAGGTACAGAAATAGCACCACCATACTGATTGGCAATATTGTTGGCAAAAGTACAGTTGATGATGTTTAAAGTTGCTCCTGCTCCACCTGTATCCATTGCCCCTGCATTATTCGCAGTGTTGTTATTAAAAGTAGAGTTTCTTAGGGTAAAAGCACGATTGGTAAGCAAGAAAATTGAGCCACCAAGTGATGCCGTATTATTTTTGAAAGTACAACTGTGGATTTCATTGATTTTACAGTACGAAAGCCACAAAGCACCTGCTTGGGTTGTGGCTGTGTTGCCATCAAAAACACAAGTATTGAACAGCAATGTTGTATTTTCAGCAGAAGGGCTCAAAGGATATTCGGAGTCGGGGATTCCCGCACTTTCGCCTCCCCTGTGCCAAAATGCGCCAGCTTGATTGGCAGAATTACTTTTAAACGTACAACCCGTAACTTCTACTGATTGGCTATTGTAGGGAAACAAAAACATGGCGCCACCTTGCCCTCCACCATTTGAAGTATTGCTTTCGTACAAATTATTTCGTAGAACCAATGTACCATTATTTCCTCTTGCCCCATCAGAATAAATTGCCCCACCAGCAGGGTCTCCTCCAACTAAGTCGGTCGTTCTGTTATTTTTAAAAGTGCTGTTGATAACAGTCATATCAGAGAGCAAATTGCTAATAGCACCCCCTTGATTGACTGCCGTGTTGAATTCAAAATAGCAATTGGTAACTTTTAATACACTCAAACTTTTGGTGTAAATAGCACCGCCGCCACCTTCTACGTCTATGAAAGAAATGTTGTTATAAAATTTACAATTAGTGAGTTCGATATTGCCTTTGAATTGAACAAAAATGGCTGCCCCTTGTGCATTTACCCACGCATCACGCAATGTGAGGTCATTAAAAATAGTGTAGCCCGAACAAGAGAATAACCCAAAACCCGCACCGGTCGTATTTCGTTGAATAGTAGCTCCGTTGCCGTTAATGGTGAGGTCTAAACCTGTTACATTGTTTGAAATATCTGGCAAGCCACGTTCGCCTTCTCGGCCACTCGTGCCAGGATCTACGGAGATATAATTGACTGCGGTTAAAGTATAGGTGCCATTGGTTGCCAAATTAATCACATCAGCCTCGCTATTCGAATTGGCGGTGTTAATGGCAGCAATTAAGGCGACAACATTTCCGTTAGAAATATTGAATGTGGCCGCTTTTACTTCAAAAACAAATATGAATGCTAAATTTAATAAAATTACTTTTCTCATCGTTGCTTTTTTAGGTTGATTGAATCGCTAATTGCATTAAAATTGGATAACAGATGGCGAATTTAGAAAACTTTACCGTTGGAATTTGGTTGTCGTGCAAACGCGCAATGACTAATTTTTAGTTACACCCACCCAACTGGACTTTGAACACCGTTCCAGCGTCGGCCCTAAAACCTGGGTTGAGCGTTATGCTTTTGCCTGCTTGGTAGGTTACGTTGGCGGTATTGGTCACTTTGTTGGTGGCTACGATTGCCCCCGTGCTGGCGTTGGCTTGTTTTACAATTGTGCCACTTGCATAATCGTCGGCCGTGCTACTTAAAGGCAGTAAGGTAGCGCAGGGGTTGCTACAAGAAGCTGTGATAACACTCAAACCAGCACTTGCCGCGCTCACATTGCCCGAGCCATCTCGGGCTCTTACCGTAAAAATACTACTGGTATTGCAGGTCAAAGCGTTTACTGTCATACTTGTAGTAGCAGATATTCCCACGCTTACCCCATCTCTAAACACCTCATAACCAGTTACGGCCACATTATCGGTTGATGCTGCCCAGTTTAGGGTAAAACTATTTTGCGTAATATTTGCCGATGATAAGTTAGTTGGCACAGTTGGCGCTTGCGTATCAGCAGGTGTATTTACGGAAAAAGTAATTTCTGCAACTTGAGTATACCCACTTCCATTATTAGCTGTAAATACCAGTTGATAATAACTGTATGGTGTAGTATTTGTAAATGTATATTCTTTCATTGTAGTAATACCCGTCCATGTTTGGTTAGTTTGGGTATCTAGCGTAGTCCAATCGGTACCATTATTAGAACCTTGTATTGTCCACGATTTTAAATCTCTTAGGCCGTTTTCATCATTGGTAGAAATAATGCTGTAAGTATTCATTGCTATGCTGCTTCCATATTGTATTTTCCACCAACCTGTTGTGCCAGGCTGAGACCATTTGGTAAAACTGTTACCATCAGCGGCGTTTGCGGCTGGCTCACCCCAATCAGATACGCCACTTGAGGTTACTCTTAAAATAGTGGGAGGTACTGGTGGTGTACTGGTAAAAGCAGATTCAAAAGCACCAATATCTGGCAAACCATTAAGTGGGTCGTTATATACCCCTACACTCACTCCCGCATTTATAGCGTTAACTGCGGTAGATTTAAGATTGTAGTTTCCAGCACCAGCGTTCACAAAAATATTGTTTAAGTTAGGTCCAAAAGCATTAAAAATATTTGATTTAAAATCTGCATTTATCAAATTATCTGCTCTTATATTCAAATTCTGACTCATAATGTTATTATAAATTTTAACATTAGTACCTATTGCAGCACCTTCAATAGGTCGGGGTGCACCACCCATAGCTAATAAAACATTGTTGTAAATGTTTACATCTTTTAAGTTGTTTAATAAAATTGGTGCTGGTAAGTTGTATATTACGTTATGGTCAACAGTGTATTTGCCTTCATCGTTATTTGGGCCGCCTCCGTAATCTAAATAAATGCCATGTACCATGCTACCCACCACTGGTTTGGTGGTGTAAATAGTGTTATGGTCAATCCTAATCCACTGTCCATCTTGTCCAAACATGTCTATTGCACCGCTGTCGCCACTGCGTCGCATAAAATCATATATCGTATTATGGTGTATGCGGCATACATCTCTTGCGTTAATGTTACTGTTTTGGGCATATCTAAAGTTAATGCCCATCAAAGTAGTATTAAAGATGGTATTATTTGCTATTTCGGCATCTAAACAAATAAAGCCAGTGTTAAAAGCACCTGAATTAGAACATATGTAATTTGCATCTCTGATAGTGTTGTTAAGTACCTTATTATTTGCTCCTTGTATGCTTAGTGCAGAACTTGCGGCGTATTGTAGGGTACTATTTTTAATGGTATTATTTCTTCCGCTTAGTACAATGCCAGACCAACCATAGTTTTGGTCTTGCCAATTACCAGAGCAATCTGTTTGGTGTGATGGGTATATTGCATTAATTCCATCAATAGTAATATTTTGTGCATCTTCTGCGATACTTCTGTTTGTCAGCGCATTTATGTCTGTTGTAATTGAGCATCCAAATAAATTAAAACCCTTGATAGTGTAATTAGATTTGTTGGAAACAAAAGGAAAAAAAGCGAAGTGCCTACGTTTGGCTTCTATAATATTTGCGCCACTACCAGTAGAATTTGGGGCTACACCATTTGGAGTTTTGACATACAACGTTGTGCCAGTTTTCCACCATTCTCCATTACTTAATAGTGCGTTTACGCCGCCACTAGCATTTACTCCAGATAACGTAGGGTCGAATAAAAAATATTCTGTTCCTACCCCTACACTCCAAGGTTCGTTGCCCAAACGAGGTGCTTCGTTTTGAAAGTTAACGGTAATGTTATTACCACTTATTGACAACACTCTTCCAGTCCAGCCTTGCCCATCGTACCCTGCTCGAGCTAAATTTACCCAAATTTTTGCACCAACCCATCGTGAACTAGGTTCATTGAATTGCAAATCGTTAATAATAAAATTAGTTCCTGAGGCAGTTACCGATTCGGCAATAGCATTAGTGGGCATAATAATATCGGTTGAAGTTTGGTCGGGCCAACGAGCAAGCTCAATCATTTTACCGTCCGAGAAAATTTGGTTTGTACCAAAAGTGTTCACGTCCCAGTTCATGGCACTTTGATAGGTTGAGCCTGATAAAAGTGACCAAGATAACATTATATCGGTGCCGTTTATAGTAACCACTTCGCCGTTGTAGGGTTGGTAAACCACTCCGTTTGAAAATATTTCGACTTGTTCGCGGTAAACACCTGCCCTTACGTACACAAAATCACCCGATAATGCAACACTCGATGCTTTCTGGATGGTTTGAAATGGACTGGCTAAAGTACCAGTATTATTGTTGTTGCCTGAGGGAGAAACATAATAATTGGCTGAAAATGCGCTAAATGCATAAACAAACAGCATTAATAAGAGTAAGAGTTTCTTTCTCATTTTTTATTTTGTCAGTTTAAATTTACTCAGCAAAAACCAACAATTGAAGCAAAATTTGTGTACCTGTTTGTACTATTATGACGTATAATCCTTCTTCCCAATTACTGATTAGGAATGAGGCGGTTCGCCGCTGCGATTGAATTATTGAGTGGTGCTTGACAATCAGCTATTTATAATTGAAAATTCAACTACTTATTTATTTCACGTTCCTTATAAATTTAATACGCAATTCTCAGAAGTTACCAAAATAACTTAAATCAATAACTGTGCTTTTTAGCCAAAATATCTTAAAAATGGTCAATGAAATCAGTTATTTTAAAACAACTATCTAATGCCGTGAAATATTGGTTGTCGTGCAAACGCGCAATTACTAATTTTTAGTTACACCCCCCCAACTGGGCTATGAAGACTGCTCCAGCGTCGGCCCTAAAACCTGGGTTGAGCGTTATGCTTTTGCCTGCTTGGTAGGTTACGTTGGCGGTATTGGTCACTTTGTTGGTGGCTACGATTGCCCCCGTGCTGGCGCTGGCTTGTTTTACAATTGTGCCACTTGCATAATCGTTGGCCGTGCTGCTTAAAGTCAGTAAAGTAGGGCAGGGGTTGCTACAAGGAGCTGTGATAACACTCAAACCCGCACTTGCTGCGCTCGTATTGCCCGAGCCATCTCGGGCTCTTACCGTAAAAATACTACTGGTATTGCAGGTCAAAGCGTTTACTGTCATACTTGTAGTAGCAGATATTCCCACGCTTACCCCATCTCTAAACACCTCATAACCAGTTACGGCCACATTATCGGTTGATGCTGCCCAGTTTAAAGTAAAACTGGTTTGGGCAATATTTGCCGACGATAAGTTAGTGGGCACAGTTGGCGCTTGCGTATCGGCAGGTGGCGTACCGTTACCATACGTTAGTTCAGAAAGTTGAATGATACTTCCGTTAGTATTGGAAGTAATATCCATCTTATAATAACTATAGGCTGTAGTGTTTGCAAAAGTAAATGTTCTTGCCAAATTTCGGCTTGCCCAAGCTTGGCCCGTTCTACTATCAAGCGTAGTCCAAGTTGTTCCGTTGTTAGAGCCCTGAATAGTCCAGGTTACAGGATCTCTTTCTGGGGCATCGTTACCCGAAACTAACACATATTGATTATAGGTAATCGCATTTTCGTACTGAATTTGTAAGAAACTGGTTGCACTAAAATCTAACCATTTAGAAACATTATCTAAATCAAAAGCTCTTTCTTTGGCTTCATTGGGTAAATTTTCGCCCCGGCTGGTAATTATTGGAAAACTCGTTGGGGCAATGGTGGTTACGCTCAAAGCAGAACTGGTGGCGGTGTTCCCAGCTGCGTCTTTAGCCCTAACGGTCATGCTATAAGCTGTACTTGCAACTAAGCCAGTTACGTTTATGGTTGTTGCAGTAGTGGTCGAACCAACTAATGTAGTTCCTCGGTACACATCGTAACCAGTAACGCCAATATTATCGGTTGAAGCTGTCCAATTTAAAACAAAGTTGGTTTGAGTAATATTTGCTGATGATAAGTTAGTTGGTGCTGTGGGAGCTTGCGTGTCTTGTCCTGAGATGGGACTTCCATAAGCTCTGATTTTAAACTCTTTATACAAATTAAAATCATTAGTAGCAGCTATGTTAGGGTCTCCAGAATTTAGTCCACCTCTTACCTTAAACCAAACTTTATTATTGGCTCTATCATGCCAGAAAACTTCACCAGTTGGTGCGTTAACAACGGCTTGGAAATTTGCTACTGCTGCGTATGGGCGAGTATTTGGTTCATTAGACGGAAAAGGTATTGCATTCCCAAATTCATTCATATTATAAGCTGTAGATGCGAAAAGTTGCGTTATTTGGTAGTTACCAGAATACTTTACTGATAATACCTGATAATCGTTTGCTGTTAACATGTTAGAAACCTGAATATTGAAATTGTTTACGTTATCAATAGTTGGAAAGTCTAAATAATAAAAACCCGTTGGATGGGTAGCAAAATGGCGCATGTTTCCTAAAATATCTCCGAATTGGCCTGCCTCAACAGTCCATGTACCAACCGAATTTCCGTTTATGTCGGTTCTCACAGCTTGAACTTTATCGTAAGTTCTTGCCTGATTATTTACATAATAATTATCAAATCCGTAAAACGGTCCAGGTACAACTACACCACCAGAGGCTGGATTATTTTGAGGCAAGTGTTGTGATAATCCGTAAGTGAAAAATGGATTGTTAAACACATAATAGTTATCTTGCGAAGCAGGTGCTCCCCAATAATTATGAGGATCCCACACTACTCCATAAACATGCTGCGTTTGACCTGGTACAGATCGAACCCCTGGATGAGAATTTATAATAATGTTGTTTGGGTTACGAACGCTGCCTTTATCTACTGGAATAAGGTAATAATCGTCTAATGCAAAAGCGCCGCTAGCTTTGCCTTCAACTGCTGGAAAACCTACAATTACGTTGTCTTTGATATCAAAAGTACTGTGGTAACTTGCAAAAGCAACAGGAGGCACATCGCCGCCGTAGGTAGTTGGAGTAATGACACCATTCATATTATAATTTAAACTAACGCCTACCACAAGCGACTTGTCGATCTCACCCGTCATCACATTATCTGAAGCACCAGAAAAAAACTTATTAATGTTATCTGCAGAAGTAACGCGGCGATTCCGGGGAGAGTTGGATCTGTTCCAAATTCCGCTAGTATTATTTTTCCAAAGTTTATAATCTGACAATTCATATGTTTCTACTTCACTGTATGGCCATTGAGGTGTTTGCATATTAGTCGTTGAGGTGTAACGACCTCCGCCAAGATTTCCTAATTCGTCTTTTTCGAAATCGTCTAAGTGTATTCCACCTCCTTGATTTGAATGTGCACTATTGTTATTGAAAATCCCAAATCGCATCAAATTTGGTTTTAGAATAATGCCAGCACTGGCGCCAAAAGTTCTTTCAGGAAAAGCCAACCAAAAACCAAAACTCTCACAATCCGAAGCCACATTATTCAAAATTTTGTTATCGGGATTACTAATCCAAAATCCAGAAGAACCAAAACCAAGCTCTGTTTCATGAACTTTTAGCGCATTATTACCAGTTGGATTTCTTACCTTTAGAACTAAATTTCCGTCAATTGTATTTCGACGTTCAGATGCATCTTCTGTAAATATACCATGCCCTCTTACATCAAATACGACATTATTACTTACCTCTGCACCATTTGTTCCGTGAATAACAATACCTCTGTGTGCCGATTGATTAATTGTAGAATTTCTAATATACTGTCCAGTAACGTCAGGTAACGTAGTACTTCCTTCATAGCTGAGCATGTGCCAATGAAAAGGATAGCGGCCCAATTTGCCGGCTTGGCCACCACGTTTTATTTCGACACCATTGAGGCGAGCAACACCTTGAATACCTTGAGGGGTGTTTGCACTTTTCATAATCATCACGTGGCATCCAAAACCGTTATTTTGCCATAGGGCATCATCTGGCGACTGAATGACAATATTTCTAGTTAGGTTTGCAATTTCTGCTCTTTCATCCAGTACGGTTGGGGTACCTGGCGATAAGTTTACAGGCAGGGTTCCAGAAGTTAAGCTCATTCCTGTTGAAGTCAAATATTGTAATTTACCCCAACGTTGCGCATTTAAACCGTCTTGTATGGTTAAAGAGGTACTGTTTATGGCAGTAATTTGACTGCGTTGTGCAGTGCCGTTGGCAGCTTCATAGAAATCAGTTGTAGCCGCCACAATTTGATCATTTACTTTCCAAGATACAGGATCTACCAAACTTAAGCTCGTCGTATTTGCTGCAGCGTGGTTACTCAATTTGGTAAAAGTTTTATTTGGTGGTGTGCCATGCAATTCTAATTTTCCGCCCATCACCATGATGCCTCTCGTTCCCATTCCCATAATATTCTGGGTCATATTAGTTCCGTTAAGTGTAATGGTGGCTTTTTGAGCAAAAGGCATTGCCGCCGTTCCAATATTCAAACTTCCCATTACAACGATGTATTGCGCTGTTAAACTAATATCCTGGCGGGCAAATTCTAATGTGCCATCAATTGTTAAATTAGTTAGATCGACTGTCGCAACGTCTAATATGATGTGCTTATTGGCAGGTATGATGACCGACGCACCAGCGGCTGGCACGACGCCACTTGGCCAAGAGGCAGGGTTAGACCAGTTTTCTGAAACTGCGGTCATCATTCTGGGACCAACGCTAACGCCGCAGGTAGTTATACTGCCATAACTTTTGGAAGCCACTTCAGCAGGTTGCGGCAAGACGATGGATTCAATTTTTTTAAAATATGATTTTAGGGTTGCGTTACCATTAAGCTTAGTGGAAGCATATGATATTAAAGTGAAACCAGAAAAAAGGTAGATTAAAAATTTAGATTTCATGGTCTAAAATTATTTAGTGATTAGATAGAAGTAGGATTAAATATTTTTTAGCAATAACCACCGAGATTTATAATTTTTATCTAAAACGCTTAGTTAAATACAAAAGTATCGTATTGGTATTGGTGCTACAAACAAAATTGAAATTATTTCACCCCAATAATTTTTCTTTTGTCAAAATATTTTACCCAAATTTCTGCCATTTACCTTCAATTTTAACAACAAAAACCCCCACCAGCAAAACTGACGGGGGTTTTTGTACTTTCATTTTGTTTTATTCTACCTTATTTTAATTACTGAAACTGGAACACAGGTTCCGGCTGGTGAACAACAGTTGATTTCCTCAACGATTGCAGGACAGCAGCCTCCCGTTGGGCAAATGCCATTCGTCGCCGTGAACGTGTATGTCCCTGCTTTATTGAAGGTTACGACTCCATTACTGCTCGGTATAACGTTGCCTTGCGCATCTTTCCAGATCACGCCCGTGTAGCTCGTTGGTATTCTTGTTGATACACTTTTACCTGTGCACAACTGGAAAGGAACGGAGAAACACTGGTTATCCACATTATCAAGTCTGTTTCTTTCAATCTGGTCTATCTTAGTGATTTGTGCCGTGTTGAACCAGATACCTTCCTCTAATACTCTCACTTTCATCGTCAGCGTTACTGTATCGCCACTGGCTGCCATGTTTCCGATTGTCCAGGTTTTCGTGCCAATGTCATAGCCTCCTCTTGTTGCCACGCTACTTACGTATTGCACACCAACATTTAAACTATCGGCAACCGCTACGCCCGTTGCTGCTTTGTTGCTCTGATTCCATACTTTAACAGTGTACGTAATCTCATCGCCAACCTTGGCTAACCTCTTAGAAATCATTTTCTTTAAAGCCAAATTTACTGTATCAATACAAACTTTGGCCGTTATGATTACTGGCGTGCGTTCGGCTATTATTGGACAGTTTGCTGATATTGGGAGCGTACTTCTAACAGCCATATAGAAAGTGTCAGTTGCTGCTACAATTCCTGTTGGGGTGTAGTTCAAGGTGCCTGATGCTAATGCTGTACCGCCAGTGGCTTTTTTGTACCAATCTACTGTACCTGCTCCAGCTACGACTGCTCTGATATTCGGATAAGGACTGCCTTTGCAAATGTCTAAATTTTGTCCAATAGCCAAAGTTGGTGGTGCAGTAGGGCAATTCACGTCTGGTCTACTTCTCAATCCTGCCCCCAAGGTCAATACATTTGGTGCGGTCGTTGTCAAAGTAACCTGTACTGTTTTGCCTAACAGGCCTGCATCCGAGTCTATCGCTGGGTTTGTACCTGCGTTTAGTGCCACAAAACTCTCACCCGCTGGGGCCACAAACTGTATTGAGTAGGTTCCAAACGGCAGGTTGCTAAACAAGTATTTACCTGTGGAGTCGGTCATCATACTGTCTATTTTCGTGCCTACCGAGTTCAATAAATACACTTTCAGGTCTTTTACTGGACTATCTCCTGCTCCTTGAACGTTGTCGCCATTGTCACGCCATACAAAAGAACCGATACTACCGAGCGGAATTCTGCAAGTTGGCGAAGTAACAGTTACCGAATCCTTACAGCCGTTCGCGGTTACTATCAATTTTACGTTTGTTCCTGCTGCAACGTTTATCACACTATCGCCTTGAATCGTGCCTGCACTTGCTGTTACAACTGATCCTGTACTTGCCGTAAATTTCACATTGTAAGTCAAACCAGTTACCGAACATTTCGGTGTGGCTGCTACGATGCTTGGCTTTGGATTAACAATCAGCTTCACATCAGTTTTACCCGCTGATTTACAATTTGTTATCAGGTTGTATGCTTCGGCTGAGTATGTTCCAGCGGTTGTTGGCGTAAATGTAAGGCTGTTGCTTTTTACCAACGTAGTGCCATTGTACCAATTCGCTGACTCGCCCGCACCAACCGTGACCGTTAGGTCTGGTATGGTATTTCCCGCGCAAATCGTTTTGTCACCACCACTTAGTGGAGCTGTTATTGTTGGACAAGCGCAATTTGGTGCTGTTACTGGTATTTCTCTGCTACACACACCCAAAGTGGCTGTCAGTGTTACGTTTGTTCCTGCTGCAATACCAGATACTGTTTTTGCTGTGTTGTCCACCGTTCCAGCCGTACTCGTAACCGTACCATTGCTCGTAAAGTTAATGGTATAGGTTAATAAATTAGGGCTACAAACTGCACTCACCACTGCCATTGTTGGCGTAGCGGGTTGCGGGTTAATTGTGATTGCTGTTGCGGCAGATTCACAACCGATGGCACTCTTCACTTTTACTTGGTAGTTACCAGCTGCCAGCGCGGCGCTGGTCGCCGACGCACCAAAAGTAACGCCATTGTCAAAGCTGTATGTCACCCCCGTTGCTGGTGTCGAAACCGTAATTGTTCCCGTTGCGACCAAACAAGTTGGTTGAACGGCACTGGCGGTTGGTGCAGCGGGCGTAGCGGGTTGTGGGTTGATTGTGATTACCGTTGCGGCAGATTCACAACCTACGGCACTCTTCACTTTTACTTGGTAGCTACCAGCTGCCAGCGCCGTGCTGGTCGCAGACGCGCCGAAGGTAACGCCATTGTCAAAGCTATAAGTCACCCCCGTTGCTGGTACCGAAACCGTAATTGTTCCAGTAGCGACCAAACAAGTTGGTTGAACAGCACTGGCGGTTGGGGCAGCAGGCGTAGCAGGTTGTGCGTTGATTGTGATTGGCGTTGGGGCCGACTCGCAACCAGCGGCACTCCTCACTCTCAACAAGTAGGTACCAGCTGCCAGGGCAGTGCTGGTCGCAGACGCGCCAAAAGTAACGCCGTTGTCAAAGCTGTAAGTCACGCCCGTTGCTGGCACCGAAACCGTGATTGTTCCAGTTGCCACCAAACAAGTTGGTTGAACGGCACTTGCGGTTGGGGCAGCGGGCGTAGCAGGTTGTGGATTGAGTGTGGTTGTTGTTGCGACCGACTCGCAACCGACGGCGTCTTTTACTTTCACTTGGTAAGTGCCAGCTGCCAATGCAGTGCTGGTCGCAGACGCACCGAAAGTAACGCCGTTGTCAAAGCTGTAAGTCACACCCGTTGTTAGCATCGAAACCGTAATTGTTCCGGTTGCCACCAAACAAGTTGGTTGGGTCAGTGTAACAGTTACGATACTTGGCTTTGGATTAACAATCAGTTTCACATCAGTCTTACCTGCCGATTTACAATTTGTTATCAGGTTGTATGCTTCGGCTGAGTATGTTCCAGCGGTCGTTGGCGTAAATGTAAGGCTGTTGCTTTTTACCAACGTAGTACCGTTGTACCAATTCGCTGACTCGCCCGCACCAACCGTGACCGTTAAATCTGGTATGGTATTTCCCGCGCAAATCGTTTTGTCACCACCACTTAGTGGAGCTGTTATTGTTGGACAAGCGCAATTTGGTGCTGTTACTGGTATTTCTCTACTACACACACCCAAAGTGGCTGTTAGTGTCACGTTTGTTCCTACTGTAATACCAGATACCGTTTTTGCTGTGTTGTCCACCGTTCCAGCCGTACTCGTAACCGTACCATTGCTTGTAAAAGTAATGGTATAGGTTAATAAATTAGGGCTACAAACAGCACTCACCACTGCCATTGTTGGCGTAGCTGGTTGTGGGTTGATTGTGATTACCGTTGCGGCAGATTCACAACCGATGGCACTCTTCACTTTCACCTGGTAGGTGCCAGCTGCCAGCGCGGCGCTGGTCGCAGACGCACCGAAGGTAACGCCATTGTCAAAGCTATAAGTCACCCCCGTTGCTGGTACCGAAACCGTAATTGTTCCAGTAGCGACCAAACAAGTTGGTTGAACAGCACTGGCGGTTGGGGCAGCAGGCGTAGCAG
>JAAFKE010000037.1 GCA_013298215.1 Cytophagales bacterium
CGGTGCATCAACAAACTTATCACCAACGTCAGGTGGTGCATGGGTCAGTAACAATGCCGCCGCAACGGTTACCAATGGTGGCGTAGTTACAGGGGTTTCTGCGGGTTCAGCAACGTTTACTTTTACCCAAACAAGTACTGGCTGTTCCGCAACGAGCCCCGCCGTAACAATAACAACAGCTTGCACACCCACCCCCACGCCCACAGGCACCCTCGTTTGGAATGGCTCGGTGGATACCGACTGGTCAAAACCCTGCAACTGGACACCCGCCAGCGTACCCACCGCCACTAATGATGTAGAAATACCTACGGGTATTACCAACCAACCCAGCATTGGCATAAACACAGCGGCACTTGCCAAAAGTGTTTGGGTAAAAAGCGGTGCAACGCTCTCTATCTCCGCCACGGGTAGTTTGACGATTAATAGTTCAAAGGTTATTGGTAGCATTATCTCTCCTTTTATCAATTATGGAACCGTAGAAAACAGTGGCCAACTAATCTTCGGCAGTACTGCCAGTATAGGAAGTTATGGCATTTTCAACGAGGGAACTTTCAACAACAAAACAAATGGAGATATCAAGATAGCTAATTTTAATGAAAATGGGATTTATACTGGGACTTTTAGCGGTACGGGTACTTTTACTAATGCGAGTACTATCACCATTGTAGGCATTACCAAATTAAGCAGAGGTGGCATTCTCAACCAGGGTACTTTCAATAACGACATAGGGGGTGATATCAAGATAGACTACACAGCCACAGGGCTTGATAACAAGGGTAAAGGTATATTTACCAATGCGGCTGCTATTAACATGGGAGGCACAGCCAGCGAAGAATACCCAATCAGCTTAGTCTTTGGCATTGATAACACCGGTGTTAGCTTCAACAACAACGCAGGCGGCAATATCACGATAAACCGCTATAGAGACGTAGGGATAGGAAATGTTGCTAAATTTACCAATGTGGGTACTATCACGATTGGAGGCACAGCCATCAAATACCTCACTATTGGTTTTGCCAACTCTAATACCTTCAACAATAATGCCTGTGGCAAAGTTATCGTCAAAAGTGGTAGTATTAAAAATTATGCATCTCAAACCATTACCAACGAAGGCTATGTGCAGGTAGATGGAGATTTATCAAATGATGGTACCTTTACCAACAATGGTGTACTGAAATATGGTACAAAATCTGGTACAACTGCCCCAACAAATGCTACTGCTCCATCAGTCATTGTTAAAGACAACCCTACCAATACTACTATTTTCACGTATGGCGGTACTTATAACGGTACGATTGATGGTATTTATACTGATGCGACAGCTAATACTCCAGCTGGTAATTTTACAGCACCTAATACCTTTGTGCCAACGGTTACGCTCAATTCTTCTCAAACCTTCTATGCCAAGATAACGCCATCTGGTGGTGGTCCTACTTGCTTTTATGTAGTGCCGTTTGCTTATACGGCGGTGGCCACTAGCCCCACCATCAGCAGCTTCCCCGCAACGGCTTGCGTGGGTAGTCCGCTCGTTATCATGGGTACAAACCTTACGGGTGCAACGGCGGTGAGCATTGGCGGTATAGCCGTAGGTAGCTTTGTGGTCAATTCGGCTACGCAAATCACGGCTACCCTTGCCACTGGCAATACGGGGACTATCTCCATCACTACGCCCAACGGCGTAGCGGTCAGCAGCAGTAGCTTTACCGCCAAAAACGTCCTCGCAGTACCCACCATCAGCGGCAACAACGAAATCTGCGAAGGCTTGGGCACTACCTTGTTGGCCAGTTCTCCTTTCTCACCAAGCCAACTGTCACCTGTTATCACCTACCAATGGACGGGCGGCTTGACGGGCAGCAACATTTTGGTTTCGCCACTCACCACCCGCACCTACCGCGTGGCGGCAGTGGCCGATGGTTGCAGCAGCGACTCGTCGTTGGTCTTTACGCTGACGGTCAATCCCAAGCCCGCCAAACCAAGCATCACGGCCGACAACCTGACCATCTGCAAAGGCGGCAGCGTGTTATTGACGGGAACTTGTTCAACGGCAAACGCTTCTTTCCGTTGGACAACGCCGCCCTTCAACAGCGGCAACCAGATAGCAGCTCTTCCAGCTATCAACAATCGCAACATCACCGAGCCTGGCATTTACAAGGGGCTTTGCGAGTCGGATAAGGGCTGTTTGAGCGAAGAGGTGAGCATCACCATCACCCAAAGCACCGATTGCGGTAATCAAAATTTTATTACCATCACGCCCGAGCGTCCTGCCATTTGCCCAGGGGCATCCATCACCATGACGGCCACGGGCTGTACGGGTACGCTAACGTGGACGGGCGGAGCAAGCCCACTTACTGGAGCATCGGTAAGTTTGAGTCCAGCCGCCACCACCACCTACTTGGTGCAGTGCAGCACGGGCGGCTCGGGAGAATTCACGCTGGTAGTGGCCTCCAATACCTTGGCCGTGCCGAGCAACGTATCGACGGGCAAAGAGCGATTCAAGGCCGTTACGACGCTGACTTCCGACAAAAAAGTGGGTGTATCTACCTTCACGCCAGGAGCGAATGTGATTTACGAGGCGGGGAGTTCGATTACGTTGCTGCCAGGTTTTGTGGCCGAGAAATGGAGCGTATTTAAGGCTGAAATTAAGGGCTGTAATTAGGAATAATCGCAAAACGTTATGAACCATATTCAAATTCCTACCAGTTACGGCTACAATCACTTCCTGCCCTTTGCGTGGCAGGAAGTGATTCGGCTGGAAGGCCAAAGCAACTACACGCTGTTTGTGTTGCAAAACGGCAAAAAGTACATCTCGACCAAGACCCTCGGCAGCTACGAGGCGTTTTTGCCACCCGAGTTTGTGCGTATTCACAAGGGTTGCATTGTGCACCAAGCCAGTATTGAGCAGGTTTGTGAAACTACCAAGCGCATTATCTTGACCGACGGCTTTACGCACCCCGTCGCACGAAGGCGGTGGGGGGAGTTGAAGAGGGAGGTATTGGCAAACAACGATTATTACCAATAATTTAACCCTACCGAGGTTTGAAATCTTCGGTAGGGTTGCCACGAAAAAAAAACCATTACCCCATATCATTCATCACTCGTACCTCAAAACTTAACTTTTTATCTTTTTCAAATGAAAAATTTTTCCCCCACCGAGGTTTTGCGTTCCCTCTTTAATCTTGAAGCAACACCCCGCCAAACCAAATTGCAACAGCTATCAAAAGCCTGCTTCGCACTGCTCCTGTTTTGCGGATGGCACACTGCCAATGCCCAATTGACCTATACCGATGATTTTAGTGCCAACACCAGCGCAACCCAAGTTACATCGGGTTTGATGGGGACGAGTGGCACTAACAACTGGTTTGTAACCCGTTCGGGTGCAGATTGGGGTGCAATACGCAGTAACACGACTTCTCAGTTGGAACTCACCAATGATGTAGGGGCGACGACAAATGCGAATGGCTGGGTATTTGCCCAAACCGTAACCCAACATCACCCTACGCTCAACCTCAATACGGACGTAACGTGGAGCTTCAATATGCGCCAAATCACAAGCGACCCAGGCGGTTTTGCGGCAGGTAGTGCTGGTGTAGCGTTTTTGTTGGCAGGTAGTAGTGCCACCGCAGCAACGGCAGGACAAGGTTATGCTGTTGTCTTGGGGCAATCGGGAACAACTGACCCTGTCCGTTTGGTAAGTTACAATAATGGTCTGCAAGGGACGCTGACCGATATTGTTACTTCCAACACCACAGGATTGACCGATTTTGGGGCAGATTATTTGAGTATTAGAGTGGTTTATACCGCTGCGACCAACACTTGGGAGTTGTTGTTGCGCAATGACGGGGCAACGGCTTTTGCCGACCCAAGCACTGGCACACTGACTTCACAAGGCACTCCTGTTGCCAATAGCACCTACACTGGCACAACGCTCTCGTTTATGGGTGCGTATTGGCAAGGCGGCACGGCTGCTAACCAAACGGCGTTTTTTGACAATGTGAAAGTCGTTGCCAATACAGGTGCCTTTGTAACAACTTGGATACCAGGCGGCACAGCTACGTCATTGACCATACCCACCACAGGCACAGGGTATAACTATGCCGCTACTTGCCAAAACATGACCACAAGCACAACTGCCGCTACTGCTTTGACGGCACAAACAGGCGATGCGACGTTTTCAGGACTCACTTCTGCGAGTACTTACAGGGTATTTGTCACGGGTACTTTTCCTCGCATCTATTTTTGGTTTAGTAACGAAACAACTAAAATTCGTACCATCGAACAGTGGGGTACTATTGCTTGGACGAGTATGCGAAATGCTTTTTATGGCTGTAATAACCTAACGACTGCAACAGGTAACCCTGTTCTTACAGGAGTAACGGATATGAGTTTTATGTTTTATGATTGCACGAATTTTAACGGTAACATTACGGGTTGGAATACGGCGACGGTAACGAATATGAGTAATATGTTTGGTAGTTGCGGGAAATTTAATGCTAATATCAGCATTTGGAATACGGCGGCGGTAACGAATATGAGTAATATGTTTAGTAGTTGCGGGAAATTCAATCAACCTATCGGGACTTGGAATACGGCGGCGGTAACGAATATGGAAAGTATGTTTCAATACAGTGCCTTCAATCAAGATATCAGCATTTGGAAGACGGCGGCGGTAACGAATATGAATAATATGTTTAGAAGTACGCCTTTCAATCAAGATATCGGTACTTGGACGACATCAGCGGTAACGAATATGCAAGGTATGTTTGCAAGTACGCCTTTCAATCAAGATATCAGCATTTGGAATACGGCGGCGGTAACGAATATGGCAGGTATGTTTAATGATGCCCGTGCCTTCAATCAACCTATTGGCACTTGGACGACATCGGCGGTAACGGATATGAGTTATATGTTTTATCAAGCCTATGCCTTCAATCAACCTATCGGCACTTGGACGACATCGGCGGTAACGAATATGAGCAATATGTTTAAACGAGCCTCTGCCTTCAATCAACCTATCGGGACTTGGACGACATCGGCGGTAACGGATATGAGTTATATGTTTAATGATGCCTTTAACTTCAATCGGCCTATCGGGACTTGGACGACATCGGCGGTAACGAATATGAGCAATATGTTTGATAACGCCTATGCCTTCAATCAACCTATCGGGACTTGGACGACATCGGCGGTAACGGATATGAGCAATATGTTTTATAACGCCCAAGCCTTCAATCAAAATCT
This sequence comes from Cytophagales bacterium, assembly GCA_013298215.1. Taxonomy (GTDB): domain Bacteria; phylum Bacteroidota; class Bacteroidia; order Cytophagales; family Spirosomataceae; genus JAAFKE01. The sequence continues at coordinate 5,239 of JAAFKE010000037.1, forward strand.
TGGCAAATGGACACTTAACAGCAACGTAATTATAAACACTATGCTCGCTGGTTCCAGTATGGACTGCGCCAATTATTCCGCTACCTTAGTGGGTTGGGCTGCACAACCGAGCTTGCCAGAATTCATACAGCTTGGCGCATATGGCATAAAGTACGGCACAGATGCAACAACAGCACGTAATATACTGACGACGACCAAATTCTGGAATATTTATGATGATGGCGTTTCTACTGGAACTTGTCTGTCTCCCGAAATTAATGTACAAGGTAACAGCAATAACATCACAGACGGTAGTACAACGCCTTCTACGACGAATCATACTGATTTTGGTAGTGTGGCTATCGGTAGTACTTTGGTACGAACTTTTACCATTCAAAATTTAGGGGGGGCTACTTTGACGATGAGTGGCAGTATTATGTCAAGTAATACGAAATTCAAAATAGGTGTTACACCTAAGATTGTTTCGGCGGGTGCATTGGCTACTTTTACAGTTACCTACACGCCTACGGCATCAGGTACGGACAATGCCACAATTACAATTAATAACAATGACAGCGATGAAGCGGTGTATGATTTTGCGATAGCGGGCGTAGGCTATTTTAACGTTGGTACACCTGTATTCACGGCAGGTGCAACGTCTATATGTGTAAGTGCTACAGACACTTATACTGCTACTGCAAGCAATTCAACATCAATTACGTACAGCATTGTTGGCGGAACGGGTGCAACGATTAATTCAAGCACAGGCGTAGTGAGTAATGTAATAGGAAACTTTACGGTACGTGCCACCGCAACAGGTGCTACGGGACCTAATACAACTGCTGATAGAGTGGTTATGGTAACTCCAAATGTAGGCACACCGAGTTTTAGTGCAGGTGCAACTTCGCTTTGTGCAGGCGGTACAAGCACTTATACCGCAAGTGCAAGCAATTCAACGTCAATTGTTTATAGCATTTTGAATGGCACGGGTGCAAGTATCAATAGTTCAACGGGTGCAGTAAGTGCCGTAACAGGTAATTTTACGGTTGTAGCAACGGCTTCGGGTACTTGTGGTACAAATACAACAGCCAATCGAGTGGTTACGGTAACACCAAATGTAGGCACACCGAGTTTTAGTGCAGGTGCAATTACGCTTTGTGTAGGTGGTACAGATACCTATACCGCAAGTGCAAGCAATTCAACGTCAATTGTTTATAGCATTTTGAATGGCACGGGGGCAAGCATCAATAGTTCCACGGGTGTAGTAAGTGCCGTAACAGGAAACTTTACGGTTGTGGCAACGGCTTCGGGTACTTGTGGTACAAATACAACGGTAAATCGAGTGGTTACGGTAACTCCAAATGTTGGCACACCGAGTTTTAGTGCAGGTGCAACTTCGCTTTGTGCAGGCGGTACAAGCACTTATACCGCAAGTGCAAGTAATTCATCTTCAATTGTTTATAGCATTTTGAATGGCACGGGGGCAAGCATCAATAGTTCCACGGGTGCGGTAAGTGCCGTAACAGGAAACTTTACGGTTGTGGCAACGGCTTCGGGTACTTGTGGTTCAAATACAACGGTAAATCGAGTGGTTACGGTAACTCCAAATGTAGGCACACCGAGTTTTAGTGCAGGTGCAACTTCGCTTTGTGTAGGTGGTACAGATACTTATACGGCAAGTGCAAGTAATTCATCTTCAATCGTTTATAGCATTTTGAATGGCACGGGTGCAAGCATCAATAGTTCAACGGGTGTAGTAAGTGCCGTAACGGGTAACTTTACGGTTGTGGCAACGGCTTCGGGTACTTGTGGTTCAAATACAACGGTAAATCGAGCGGTTACGGTAACACAAAATGTAGCTACACCTGTTTTCACAGCAGGAGCAACGTCTTTATGTGCGGGCGGTACAAGCACTTATACGGCAACTGCAAGCAATTCATCTTCAATTGTTTATAGCATTTTGAATGGCACGGGTGCAAGCATCAGTAGTTCAACTGGTGCAGTAAGTACCGTAACTGGCAGTTTTACAGTAGTGGCAACGGCATCGGGTACTTGTGGTTCAAACACAACGGCCAATCGAGCTGTTACGGTTAATGCTTTGCCAACCGTAAGCATTACAGGTGCAACGTCAATAGCTGTCGGTGCATCAACAAACTTATCACCAACGTCAGGTGGTGCATGGGTCAGTAACAATGCCGCCGCAACGGTTACCAATGGTGGCGTTGTTACAGGGGTTTCTGTGGGTTCAGCAACGTTTACTTTTACCCAAACAAGTACAGGCTGTCCCGCAACGAGCCCCGCCGTAACAATAACAGCAGCTTGCACCCCCACCCCCACGCCCACAGGCACCCTCGTTTGGAATGGCTCGGTGGATACCGACTGGTCAAAACCCTGCAACTGGACACCAGCCAGCGTACCCACCACCACCAACGATGTAGAACTACCAACGGGCATTACCAACTACCCCACCATTGCAGCAGCAGCACTTGCCAAAAGTGTATGGGTAAAAAGCGGTGCAACGCTCACTATCTCCACCAATGGTAGTTTGACGATTAATGATTCAAGGAATTTTGTCGTTAGCACTCCTTTTGAAACCATAGCTTTTTATAACCAAGGCACTGTACAAAACGATGGCCTACTAACCCTTGGCAATACCGCCAGCATAGGACGATATGGTATTGATAATTCAGGTACTTTCAACAACAATACAGGGGCTAATATCAACATAGACCGCAGTACAAGCAAAGGGCTTTCCCACGTTGCGGGTACATTTGCCAATGCCGGCACTATCACCATTGGAGGCATAGCCAGCGTAGGTTTTAATGGCCTTTCAAACGATGCTACCTTTAACAATACAGGAATTATCAACATAGACCGCAGTACAAGCACAGGGCTTCGAAACAATAATGGTACTTTTACCAATGATGCTACTATAACCATTGGAGGTATAGCAAGCGTAGGCACTCAAGGACTTCATAATTTAGCCACCTTCAACAACAACGCCTGTGGCAAACTCATCGTCAAAGATGGTGGTATTAGAAATAACACATCTAGAACCATCACGAACACAGGTTATGTGCAGGTAGATCAAAATTTACGGAATGACGGCACTTTTACCAACAATAGCGTACTAAAATATGCTGCACTCACAGGCTCGGTTACAAGTGCCACTGCCCCGTCAGTCATTGTCAATGACGCAACTCCTATTTTCACCTATGGCGGTACTTATGATGGTACGGTTAATGGTATTTTTACAAATGCAACCGCAACAACTTCGGCTGGTAATTTTACAGCACCTAATACCTTTGTGCCCGCATCAGGTTTAACAACGGCTGCTACCGTCACTTTGTATGCTAAGATTACTCAAAATAACTGTACAGAAGCTGTGGTTGTGCCGTTTGTTTATAAAATGCCCCCCACCATCACCAGCTTCCCCGCAACGGCTTGCGTGGGTAGTTCGCTCGTTATCATGGGTACAAACCTTACGGGTGCAACGGCGGTGAGCATTGGCGGTATAGCCGTAGGTAGCTTTGTGGTCAATTCGGCTACGCAAATCACGGCTATCATTGCCACGGGCAACACGGGTACTATCTCCATCACTACGCCCAACGGCGTAGCGGTGAGCAGCAGTAGCTTTACCGCCAAAAACGTCCTCGCAGTACCCACCATCAGCGGCAACAACGAAATCTGCGAAGGCTTGGGCACTACCTTGTTGGCCAGTTCTCCTTTCTCACCAAGCCAACAATCACCTGTTATCACCTACCAATGGTCGGGCGGCCTGATGGGCAGCAACATTTTGGTTTCGCCACTCACCACCCGCACCTACCGCGTGGCGGCAGTGGCCGATGGTTGCAGCAGCGACTCGTCGTTGGTCTTTACGCTGACGGTCAATCCCAAGCCCGCCAAACCAAGCATCACGGCCGACAACCTGACCATCTGCAAAGGCGGCAGCGTGTTATTGACGGGAACTTGTTCAACGGCAAACGCTTCTTTCCGTTGGACAACGCCGCCCTTCAACAGCGGCAACCAGATAGCAGCTCTTCCAGCTATCAACAATCGCAACATCACCGAGCCTGGCATTTACAAGGGGCTTTGCGAGTCGGATAAGGGCTGTTTGAGCGAAGAGGTGAGCATCACCATCACCCAAAGCACCGATTGCGGTAATCAAAATTTTATTACCATCACGCCCGAGCGTCCCGCCATTTGCCCAGGGGCATCCATCACCATGACGGCCACGGGCTGTGCGGGTACGCTAACGTGGACGGGTGGAGCAACCCCACTGACGGGAGCATCGGTAAGTTTGAGTCCAGCCGCCACCACCACCTACTTGGTGCAGTGCAGCACGGGCGGCTCTGGCAGCTTCATACTGGTAGTAGCCGCCAACACCTTGGCCGTACCGAGCAACGTATCGACGGGCAAGGAGCGATTCAAGGCAGTTACGACGCTAACCTCCGACAAGAAAGTGGGTGTATCTACCTTCACTCCAGGAGCGAATGTGATTTACGAGGCGGGGAGTTCGATTACGTTGCTGCCAGGTTTTGTGGCCGAGAAATGGAGCGTATTTAAGGCTGAAATTAAGGGCTGTAATTAGGAATACACTTTTTCTATCAAAGCAAAAACACCTGAGCGTCGAGTGGCTTAGGTGTTTTTGCTTTGAATAATATCCGCATCAAATACCTACGCAAACATTTTCTGCAACGCCCCCAGGGTATTCGACCCACCCGGGGGTTCAACAACGGCCACGCGTAGTTCGTACCAAAGACCGTCGGGCTGCTGCACGTACAGGCCGTCTCGAACGGGCGGTTTTTCGATGGCCTCCTCCGTGATGTAGTCGGGGGTATAAATCGTTTTCATCGCGCTTTCGAGGGCTTCCCAGGGTTGTTTTTCGGGCAGTGTTTTGGCGTTGGCGGTCGTTATTTTGGTAAACTGACGGCTGGCAAAAGCAGCCACGTATTTGGTAGATACCCTGCGCCCGTCAGAAATCCTGAGCAGTGCTATTTCAAAGGGCCGCTCGCGGCCAGCCGTTTCGTAGATGGCCTGCACCAGTTCTTGCCCCACATACTGCCACGCGGCGGCGTTGTTGGGCAAGCCAGCTTGGGCAGTGTTGGGCGCCACAACCTCCACCTCTAAATAATCTTCGGCATCTTTTTCTTCGACGGGCGCAAAAGACTTGGTTACGCCCAGCAGTCGCTCCAGCTCGGCCGCCCACACGTTGCTGAGTTGCCCCGCCCACGCGTAGTCGTCGTTTTGGGAAAAACCCTCCGCCTCAATCTCGTCGGGGTCAAACCCCACGCGGTCGGTATAAACGAGTTCAAAACTCACTTTGAGGGTGTTGTTGGCACTTGCCTGCAAACCAATGGTATAAAAATGCGAAAACGGTGGCGGAGTGGCGGGCGCAGTCTGGAACTTTATAGTAATTGAGGAAAACATAGGTGTCTGTTAAGGCAACGCAACCGCCGCAAAGGTGGCGTGCTTGTTGATTTTGCCCGTGGGAGTTTCAATAAATTTATCAACCGCAAAGATACGCTTTGGAAACGCGTACTGGCTTAGTTCGGGGCTATTTTGTTGTAGTTTACGCCTAAAATCGTCCGTGGTAGCTGCCGCCAGGTTGCCTTCGAGCACCAAAACAAGTTTTTGTCCGAGCGTTTCGTCGGGCATCCACCAGGCAAAAAAACGGTGCTGCGGCGCAATCTCTCCCAGCGTTTTTTCTAATCCAGCCTCTACTTTTTCTAACTGAATTTTTAGGCCGCCACTGTTAATTATGTTGTCTGCCCGGCCCAAGATTTTAAACTCCGCCTGGCCCGTAAACGCCACCACGTCGTTGGTTTGCACCAGCACGTCGTCCGTCACTGCGCCGCGCACCCACAAGCACCCGCGCGCGTCCTGGCCAAAATCAATGTCGGCCAAAAACCGAAAAGAGTCCGATGCATCGGGCCCATTCAACCGCCTAATGGCCACGTGCGACACCGTCTCGGTCATGCCATACGTGGCGTAAACGGGTACGGCCAGGTGTTGCTGGATCAATCCCAGCAGCGAATCTCCCACGGATGCGCCCCCCACAATGATGGTCTTCATGGCGTTGAGGCGGTGCGCCAGCCCAGCGTTGAGCATTGTTTGGAGTTGCAGCGGCACGAAGGCGGCAAAATCGACGTGGCCCTCGAAGGTTGCCAGTGGGTTTGATGCGGGTTCGACGGTGACGAGTTTCATGCCAATTTCGTCGGCCCGCACCACCATCATCATGCCCGCAATGTAGGCCACGTTGAGGCAACACAGGGCCACTTGGCCTTTTTGAAGCCCAAACGCCCGCGCCGTGGCCACTGCCGATGCCCGCATTTGTGCCCGCGACAGCCTGTGTGGCGTTGGCGGGCCAGTGCTGCCCGAGGTTTGGACTGTGAAATAGTCCGCCCCCGCTCGCCAGTTGGTTACAAAATTTGAAGTAGTGGCAACCAAAATGACTAACTAAAAACGCGCAGATCGCCCGTCATGGAGGTAAACGACTGGTTGTAGCGGGTGAGCGACGAAGCTGCTGGCGCCTTGGTGACAACGCCCGCGCTGTTGAAAGTTGAGCCGTGGTTTGGGCAGAAAAACGAAGCATCGGCAGCCACGAAGTTTACCCGCGTGCCTTGGTGTGGGCACGCCTGCGAGACGGCCAGAAAGGTATCGTCGAGCGTTCGGGCAATAATAATGCCTTGGTTGTAGGCGAAACCACCCTTATTTTTGAGCGCACTAAAAGCCGCGTCGTTGATATTGATCGTAAAATCGACTTTGGGCGCGTTCGGGTCCACTGGCGCATCCGACTCGCCGCAGCTGCTTAGGCACTGCGTCAGGAGGATGGCTCCGAAGCCCGTTCCAACGCGTTTAAAAAACTCTTGTCTTGAAATACCAGCGGAGGTGTTTTGAATAGTATCCACGTAATTGTAGTTTAAAGAATGATTGAAAAACTATTTTTAAATATTTTTTTGGAAACAATCCGTAAATTCGCACTGTTTCTCTAAAAACTGTATTTCAAACGGTTGTGTTTGAAAAGTAACGACATCATGCAAGAAAATCAAAATTCGATTAACGACGAAAAAATTGCTCAAAACCCTGGGCTTCTCCCCTACGCCCACTCGGCGGGCGGTGCACTGGTAAAACCCGAAGACATGGGCAAGGTCATGGGACGCGCCGTGGAGGCCATGCACCAGCAAACCGACACGCAATATGCCCAGTTGTACCAACAAATGCAAACGTTGGTCGATCAGGCCAACGCCCTCAAAAACCGCGTGGAGGTGTCGGAACGCATTTACCAAGCCACCATTAACTTTGAGCCGCTGATAGGAAAAACCTACTACCTCTTTGAACGAAAAGATGGTGTCGATATTTTATCGTTGGTGGCACCCCACGAGTGGGGGCGCAAATTTCCTTTCAATCGGTACATTGCCAAAGTAACTATGCTCGCCGACCACACCTGGAACGTGGACGAAATGAGCGAGACCCCCGCCGAGGTGGTGGTCTAAAAACCAATTGCGAAGTACAAAACCCAAAATACTAGTCAAATGCAAAGTAAATATCCGTGGGAGACCATCAAAGAATACCAAGAAATACTGTTTCAATACTACGACGGAATAGCAAAAATTAGCATAAACCGCCCCGAGGTACACAACGCTTTTACGCCCCTGACGGTCAAAGAAATGATTGATGCCATGAACCACGTTCGCGACGACGAGCGCGTGGGAGTGGTGATTTTGACGGGCGAGGGCGGCAAGGCGTTCTGCTCGGGCGGCGACCAGTCGGTGCGCGGCCACGGCGGATACGTGGGTGCCGACACCGTTCCGAGGCTGAACGTGCTCGACCTGCAAAAAATGATTCGCTCCATTCCTAAACCAGTCGTGGCCATGGTGGCGGGCTGGGCAATTGGGGGCGGCCACGTGCTGCACGTGGTTTGCGACCTGAGCATTGCCGCCGACAACGCCCGCTTTGGGCAAACGGGGCCAAAGGTCGGGAGTTTCGACGGTGGCTTCGGGGCAAGTTATTTGGCGCGGGTGGTGGGCCAGAAAAAAGCCCGCGAAATCTGGTTCTTGTGCGACCAATACGATGCCCAAGAAGCCTTAGACATGGGGCTGGTGAACAAGGTTGTGCCGTTGGATAAACTCGAAGAAACAACCATTGGGTGGTGCCAAAAAATGCTCGAAAAAAGCCCCCTCTCGCTGCGTCTGCTCAAGTCGGCTTTCAATGCCGAACTCGACGGCCAAGCGGGGATTCAGGAGCTGGCGGGCAACGCTACACTGCTGTATTACCTGGCCGACGAGGCTAAGGAGGGCCGCAACGCCTTCGTCGAAAAACGAAAACCCGATTTTTCTAAGTTCCCAAAATTTCCGTAGCCATGCAGTATTGGCTCGTCAAGTCTGAACCATTTAAGTATTCTTGGGACGATTTTGTGGCGCAGGGGCGCGGAATGTGGGACGGCGTGCGAAGCTACGAAGCCCGAAACAATTTGATGGCCATGAAACAGGGCGACCTCGCCCTGTTTTACCACTCCAACGAGGGCAAAGAAATTGTGGGTTTGGCAAAAGTCATACACGAACACTACCCCGACCCTACTACCGACGATGTGCGCTGGGTGGTAGTTGATTTTGAACCCGTTCAAAAATTGACGCGAGCAGTTACGTTGGCACAAATCAAGGCAGACAATAGATTGCAAAACTGTGCGTTAATTCGTCAGTCTCGGCTGTCGGTTATACCACTTCGGGTCGAAGAATTTGATGTTTTAATCGAACTGAGCCATGCGTAAACCCTCACCAATAAACCTTTATCTGCGCACGCTGCTGCTGTTTCTTTTCGCGACAGTACTCGAAAGCGCTCCCGCTAAGGCCCAGGACGTAAAACGGATCGAGTTCCCAGTTTTGAACAACGACACGCCCTACCGCGTCATTCCGCTCGGTTCTAAGGGCGTGCTGGTGGCCAACCGTGGACAACGAAGTACGTATGTTCTCACAAAACTAAACGGCGACTTTGAGCGCGACTGGGGCGTTGAGGTGCAATTAGAAAGTGGTTTTGAACTGATGGCCACCGACTACGAAGGGCAGTCGGTTTTCTTGCTCTTTGGGGGCGGCAAAAACGAGTACTACCAGGTGGTAAAGGTGAACGTGGGGCCTGGTTTCGTAGAAAATTTCTTTTTGCAGGTGTTGGATAAATTCCAAATTACGGAGTTTAAAACCCTCGGCTACTCGGTATTCCTATCGGGTATGGTGCGCGACGAACCCGTTTTTGTCTATACCAACCTGGCAAACAAACAAACCAAAATGTTGCCGTCGGTGGCCAAGTCGGGCTCGGTTATTCAGGCAATCGAAATAGATACCACCAACCGACTGGTGAACGTGGCCTACGCGCTGCGCCGTGGCAAAGACGTGCGGTTGGTGGCCCGCACCTACAACGAAGAGGGTACCCAACTGGCGCAGGTGGTGGTAGATCCCGACGAAGACTACTCGCTGCTCAACGGGCGGCTTTTTTTGTTGAGCGACTCCACCAAGCTGATGATTGGTACATACGGGTTTAGGGGAATGCAAAACAACGGAAACCCTACCGCTCAAGGTATTTTTATTAGTAAAATAACCGACGGCGAGGTGGATTTTACCCAGTACCATAGTTTTACCGACTTTCAGAATTTTTTTAAGTACATGGATCCCAAGCAGCAAGCGCGCATGGAAGACCGCATAAAACGCAAAAAAGAGCGCGGCGACGACCTCAAGCTAAATTGCAGCGTACTGGTACACGACGTGATTCAGAAAGATGGTAGTTTTATTCTGGTGGGCGAGATATACAACCCCGAGTTTCGCTACAACAACAACAGCCCCTTTGGTTTTAACAATGGTTTTGGCGGGCCGATGTCGCCCTTTGGATTCGGCGGATTTGGTGGGTACAATCCCTTTTATTCGCCGTGGGGGCTGCGAAACCCTTATTTTGGCAACCCGTGGTTTGGCACGGGGCGGTTTAATAACAACAACCAGGTTTTCGACGGCTACACCTACACCCACGCGGTGGTGGCTGGGTTTGATCAAAAAGGCGAACTAATCTGGGACAACAGCTTGCCGTTTGAAAACGTGCGAACCGCCGAACTGAAAGAAAAAATAAAGGTAAAAGTCAATACCGACAGCACAATGTCTTTGTTTTATAGCAGCAACGGCAGCATTAAATCGAAAATAGTGAAGGGCAACGAAGTGGTGGAGGGCCTCAGCAACATGAGTATCGGGACACTGGACGCTGCCGACAAGGTAAGAAGCACAAACACCGACGACGTGGAGTTTTGGTACAACAACCACTACCTGGCCTGGGGCTACCAGCGCATTGCGGGCGAAGACGGGCGGCGGAGTGTTTTTTACCTCAGCAAAATTGCGTTTTAGATAATCCTTCAATATTACTTTGCATGAAAGTAGAATTAGTTCGCGTAAACAATGCCTTCCATTTTGAGGCCACTGGCGCGGCCAATGTAAAAATAGACATCGACGGCTCGACGGATATTGGCGGCAACAACCTCGGCGCGCGCCCCATGGAAATGCTGCTGATGGGCCTGGCGGGGTGCTCGGCCATCGACGTGATTTTGATCCTCAACAAACAACGCCAAGTAATAGACGACCTCCGCCTGAGCGTAGAGGGCGAGCGCGAGGCGATCGAGGGCACGCAGCAGTCGCCGTTCCGCAAGATCCACGTTACGTACCATTTTAAGGGCAACTTAGATGCCGCCAAAGTAAAACGCGCCATCGAGCTATCAATGGAAAAATACTGCTCGGCAACGGCACAGTTTAGACCCACCACCCACATTACCCACAGCTTTGAGATAGAAGCGTAAGAACTTTGGGGGTTGCCCAAAAACAAATCGGGGGTGTCAGAAAGTAATTTCTGACACCCCCGATTTGTTATAAACCAGCCGAAAATAATTATTTCACGGCGGCGTTGTACAAGTCCGACGCGCGATCCCAGTTTACAACGTTCCAAAAACCCTCTACGTAGTCGGGGCGTTTGTTTTGGTATTTTAGGTAGTAGGCGTGTTCCCACACATCCAAGGCCAGCACGGGCGCACCCTGCACCTCCACGATGGGCATCAATGGGTTATCTTGGTTGGGGGTCGATGTCACCATCAGTTTTTTGTCTTTCACCAGCAGCCACGCCCAGCCCGAGCCAAAGCGCGTGGTAGCGGCTTTTTTGAACTCTTCCTTAAAATTGGCAAAACTCCCGAAAGTGCTGTTGATGGCATCGGCCAGCGCACCTTTGGGTGCGCCGCCCTTGGCTGGGGCCATGGCCGCCCAAAAAAACGTGTGGTTCCAGTGGCCACCACCGTTGTTGCGCACGGCGGGCGGGGTTTCTTTGGTAATTGTTGCCATGAGCGCGTCGGGCGTGAGTTTTTCCTCGGGCTTGCCAGCGAGTGCTTTGTTGAGGTTATCGACGTAGGCTTTGTGGTGCCGCCCGTAGTGAATCTCCATCGTCATCTTGTCGATCGAGGGTTCGAGGGCATCGACCGCATACGGAAGCGGCGCCTGTGAGAACTGAGCCGAAACTCCCACCGACAGGGCCGAGAGTACGAGCGTTAGAATTTGTCTTTTCATTTTTTGATCTTTAAAGTATTGATAGATTTACGACGAGGTATTGATGAAGGACTGGTATTGGGAATACAAAAATTTAGCCCGAGCACAAATGTAAAAAAGAATTTCAAATGTTCAATTAAGTACAGCTGCCCCTTGTTTGCTATCCTATGTTTGTTCAAATCACTCACAGCTACTTTCTCAACCGCGCCGCATCTTCGCTCACGCCCGATTTTCGGCCTTGCGATTGGAACTTTGATTTGCCAAAATTGTAAGTCAGCCGCAGTGAGGCGTTGCGGTTGGGCTGCCGATTGGTAAACGTCAAATTGGTGTCATCCACTTGGATATTAGCCCTAAAAATACTCGTCCAAAAAATATCGTTGATGTTCAGCTGGGCGTTCCAGCGGTTGTTTTTGAAACTCTTCTGCAAACCCAAATTGACTGCCCCCATGCTTTGGGAAACGTACAAACTGGCTCGGCTCGGAATGTTGTACCAACCCGAAACTTCGAGGCTGTATCCTTTGGGCAGCGTAAAAATATTGGTAAGATAGGCAGAAGCCGCCACCCCGTTGCTTGTATTGAGCTGATTGTTGAGCGTAATTTTCTCGCCACCGTAGGCCGTGCTAACGTAGATTTGGTAGTTCCATTTGGGCATCAATGCCGCCGAATGGCTCACGTCAAAAAACACCCGCTGCGTTTCGATATTGGCTTGCTGCCAGGTAGTTAGGCGCGTAGTTGAGTTGTAAAGCGGCAACTGCGTAACCGAATTTTGGTTCAGATTGTAGCCCGTAATCAGCATCAGCGTTTTGTAGGTGTAGGTCAGTTCGGTGGCATTTCTGATTTGGGGAAACAAAAACGGATTGCCCAACGCGCGGGTGAGCGGGTCCAAGAAAAAAGGAAACGGGTTGAGTTGCCACACCGTTGGACGGCTCAATTTGCGGGACGATGCCCAAACCAAATTGCTGTTGTCGTTGATTTTATATTGCAGCGTGAGGGTGGGCAAAATGTTCCAATAATTCCGACTGACGAGCGACTGCACCGTGATAGACTGACCCTGCGTGATGGTGTTTTCGGCCCGAACGCCCGCCACAAAACCCAGCTTTTTGAACTGCCGACTCATCTGCACAAAAAACATATTGATATTTTCGTCGAACGTAAATTCGTTGGTGCGGCTCAAATCTTTCGCAAAATCAGCGTTCGACACCACGGTTTCGGGGGTGGCGTTTGGGCGGGTAAGGGTATCAAAATCAATCTTTGCCAAGTTTTTCACCACGTTGATTTTAAAGCCCGTTTCAAATTGCCATTTCTTAAAAACTACATCAGAATAGCTGACATTCAGCGTTTTAAAGTTTGAATTGGCCTGCTGCACGTTGCGTTGGCGGGTGATTCCCCGCACGGGTTGGCCGTTGCGTAGGTAATCACCAATCAAATCTTGCGAACCAGGTTTTTGGTTATCAGCGGCGGCAAACTCGGCAATAAACTCACGGCCTTTGTCATTCTTGAAACGGTAGCCAAAAAGTCCCGTGAGCGTTTGGCCAACGTCGGTCATGGCGTTGGTACTGCGTAAAAAAGGCCGCTCAACGCCGCCAATCGTTGATTTGTTTTCGGCAAAAGTCGCGCTTGGCGAAGAAGAAAAATCGCCCGTCAATTTAAAATCAAAGCTGTGTTTTGGATTGATGGTATATTCGGCACCCGCCAAGAAATTGAGGCTTTTGTACGGGTTTTGAATGTAAGAAAACGACTCAAAAACGTCTTTTACGCTCTCTCTGCCCATGATTCTTTTGTCGGTCAGTTCTTGGTACGACCTCGAATTACTCAGCCCTAAGTTGAGCGAATAGGCAATCTTTGGCGTTTTGTAAGTAATGTTTCCGCCCACATCGCCGTTAGAAAAACGATGCTGCTGAAAAGAACCGTAAACACTGCCTTTGAGGCCCAGATTTTGGTCACGTTTGAGCTTGATATTGATAACCGTCGCAAAAGCCGATTCGTATTTGGCGGGCGGATTGGGCATGAGTTCGATGCTTTCAATTTGCTCGGGTGCGAGCGACCGCAGGTAGTTTTTTTCTTGCTCTGCCGACATTCTCAAATCTTTACCATCAATCAAAATCTTGGGCGAAGTTCCCCGAAATGTAACGTTTCCGCTCACGTCCACCAGCAACCCAGGCGACCGCCGCATGATTTCGAGGGCATTGACCGACGTTTTGAACATCTTACTGTCCACGTTTACGATGATGTTTCCCAACTTTTGCTCAAAAACGGGACGGCTACCCCGTACCACCACCTCGGCCAGTAGTTTTTGGTCGGTAATGAGTGCCAAATTGCCCAGATTCAGTTCGTTTTGAGTGAGATTAATGACCAAAGGCCCTTTAAAAACCTTTTGCGAAATGGTGATGATGTAGCTACCCTCGGCCAGATTGACAAGCTCAAAAACGCCGAGGGTGTCGGTGATTGCCCCTTTTACGATGGAAGAATCTGCCGCCGAAAGCAATGCCACGCTGGCAAACTCAACGGGTTTTTGGGTGTTGCCGTCAATGGCGCGGCCTTTGATGATGCCTTTTTGGGCAAAAGTTTGGACACAAGCAAACGATAAAAGGAGTACGATAAAAAATGTTTTCATGGCTGTTAATTTGTAGTGAACGGACAAATGTAAACTTAGGCAGTTCAGACACAAACTTTTTTAGACCAACGGCGTTTTGGCTCGACAAAAGGGAGAATTTGTTTGGATTCCCAAAACGCTTATTTATGATTTTGTTCGTACCAATATGTCCATAAAACACTCGGGTACTTCGCGGCTTATGTTACCAATGGACGAAAAAGAACAAAAAATCATATTTATTGTCGCACACAATATTTTTTTCAAGTTGCGTAGCGTTCATAGATCAAACTTTTACCAGTATGTCTGCCTATCTTTGGCCGCCAAATAACCGATCTATTTATGAACACCCTTTACGTTGCTTTATTGTTTCTGTTGTGTGTTGTCGAAACAGCTCAAACCCAGACACCATACCCCGTAATCGGGCAAATAATTCGCACTGATCCGCGAATAGATGCCATCATTGCGCCAAATGCCCAAATTGAGGTGCTCGCGTCTGGTTTTGAGTGGTCTGAGGGGCCAGTTTGGGTCAAAGATGGCGGTTATCTGTTGTTTTCGGATGTACCCAAAAATACGATTTATAAGTGGAAAGAAAGCGAAGGATTGAGCGTTTTTTTGAAGCCCTCGGGCTACACTGGCGTGGGTTCGTATAGCAACGAACCTGGTAGCAACGGACTAACGTTGGACGCACGCGGCAGGCTCATTGCTTGCGAGCACGGCGACAGGCGAGTATCAGCTATGCCCTTGAATGGGGGCGGCAAAATCACAATAGCCGACCGACACGCTGGAAAGCGTTTCAACAGCCCCAACGACGTGGTGGCGCACTCCGACGGGTCATTTTTTTTTACTGATCCGCCCTACGGCTTGCCCCAACAAGAAAAAGACCCAATGCGCGAGACCACCGTTTTTGGCGTTTATAGAGCTGACAGCCAAGGCAAAACCACGTTGGTGGTGGCCGATCTGACGCGGCCAAATGGCATCGCGTTTTCGCCCGATGAAAAAATATTGTACGTTGCCCAGTCCGACCCCAGCCAAGCCTACGTAATGGCCTACCCGCTCCATACCGACGGAACAGTTGGAAAGGGCAAGGTTTTTTTTGATGCCACACCAATGGTACAAAAAGGATTGCGGGGGCTACCTGATGGCCTGCGCGTGGACGTAAACGGCCTGGTCTTTGCCACTGGGCCAGGTGGAGTGCTAATTATAGCGCCCGATGGCAAGTTGTTGGGCAGAATTGACACGGGTCAAGCAACGTCCAATTGTGCGTTTGGGGGCGATGGCTCGTACTTGTACCTGACCTCTGACATGTATTTGTGCCGTATTAAAACAAAAACCAGGGGTACGGGATTTTGAACTGGTACGTTGAACAAAAAAATAAATCAGACGAAAACTTGACTTTACACCCAAAAAAAACGTATTTGGTGGGATGCTATTAATAGAGCTGCACTATTTGCCATGTCTCGAATATTTTTGCGAAATAATGGCCGCCAACGAGGTTTTGATCGAACAACACGAAAACTACCAGAAGCAGACGTATCGAAACCGTTGCCGCGTGCTGACGGCCAATCGGGTTGAAACGCTGGTTGTGCCAGTTTTGCGGGCCAACAGCAAAGTGCCGATCCGCGACATGCGAATTGATAATAGCCAGCAGTGGCAGCGCCAGCACTGGGGTGCAATCAGCTTGGCATACGCCAAAGCTCCTTTTTTTGAGTATTATTGCGATTTTTTTCAACCCGCGTATCACAACAAGTACACGCACCTGTTTGATTTTAATTGGGAATTACTGACAATATGTCTGAAATTATTGGGGGTATCTCCCCGTATCGAACTGACAGAATGGTACGACAAAGCCCCTCATTCTCAGGTGTTAGATGCCAGGTCGGCCATTAAGTTTCCCCGAAGTGGCAATGATTTCAGTTTTTGCCTGCCAAAAAGCTACCAACAAAACTTTGGCGTTGAATTTGTTGAGAACCTTTCTATCATAGACTTGCTGTTTTGCCAAGGGCCACAGGCCAAGCAAGTTTTGGTCGAAAACATCAAATTGTAGTACTTGATGAAAATATTGAAATTATAAATGAACAAAACCACCAAAGTGAGTTTGCTTTGCGTGAACAAACTCACTTAAAATAGCGTTAATTGCAAAAACAAAGGCATTTTCAATACACCGCATGGAAGCAAAATTTTCGAATCGAGTAAAAGAGGTCATATCACTGAGCCGAGAGGAGGCGCTGCGGTTGGGGCACGATTACATTGGGTGCGAACACCTCGTTCTGGGTATGATCCGAGAAGGAGAGGGTGTGGCCCTGGTGCTGCTGAAAAAGTTGGGGGTGTCGCTCGATGAACTCCGAACCTCCATTGAGGTTGCAACAAAAGGAACGGCCACCAACAACATAAAGAACTTGGCCAATATTCCGCTCACCCGCCAGTCGGAAAAAACCCTGAAAATCACCCACTTGGAGGCAAAAGTCTTTAAAAGTGCGCTCATTGGAACAGAACATCTGCTGCTGTCTATTTTGAGGGATCCCGATAATTTAGCCTCTCAAATTTTGAAAAAGTTTAACGTAAACTACGAAATCGTAAAAGAAATGTTAGAATATCAATCAACCAATATGGCCACTCCAAGAATGGGACCCGAAACGGACGACGATGACAACGAGCGCGGAATGTTTGGCAACCAAGGAGCGCAGGGCGGCCGAGACCCTAAAAACCCCGAGAAGTCGCGGACACCAGTTCTCGACAACTTTGGCCGCGACCTAACCCGCATGGCCGAGGCGGGCAAGTTGGATCAGATAGTAGGACGCGAAAAAGAAATAGAACGCGTTGCCCAGATACTTAGCCGCCGCAAGAAAAATAACCCCGTGCTCATCGGCGAGCCTGGCGTGGGCAAAACGGCCATTGCCGAAGGATTGGCACTGCGGATTGTCCAGAAAAAGGTGTCGAGGGTGCTCTTTGGCAAGCGCGTCGTTACGCTCGACCTGGCATCGTTGGTGGCTGGCACAAAATACCGTGGCCAGTTTGAGGAGCGCATGAAAGCGGTAATGAACGAATTAGAGAAGTCGCCCGAGGTGATTTTGTTCATCGACGAGCTGCATACCATTGTTGGCGCGGGTGGTGCGTCGGGGTCGCTCGATGCCTCGAATATGTTTAAACCAGCGTTGGCACGCGGCGACATTCAATGTATTGGCGCAACCACACTCGACGAATACCGACAATACATCGAAAAGGACGGTGCTCTGGCACGGCGGTTTCAGCAGGTAATGGTCGATGCAACGTCGATCGAAGAGACAATCGAGATTCTCAACAACATAAAGGATAAGTACGAAAGCCACCACCACGTAAACTATACCAAAGAGGCAATCGATGCCGCAGTGAAGCTATCGGAACGGTATATTACCGATCGCTTTTTGCCAGACAAGGCCATTGATGTGATGGATGAGGTGGGTGCACGCGTACACATTTCTAATATAACCGTCCCCGAAGATATAGTTCGGCTGGAGGAGGCCATTGAGGACGTGAAGAAAAATAAAAATCAGGTTGTAAAAAGCCAGAAGTACGAAGAAGCCGCGCAGCTTCGGGACAAAGAAAAGCGACTCTTGGAACAACTCGACCGCGCCAAGCAAGTGTGGGAAGAAGATACCAAGAAACGCCGCTACATTGTTACGGAACACAACGTGTCGGAGGTAGTGGCCATGATGACGGGCATTCCCGTTACGAGCGTGTCGTCGGACGAGAGCAAGAAATTGCTCACCATGGGCGACGACCTGAAAGGCCGCGTAATTGGCCAGGACAAGTCGATTGAAAAGCTCGTAAAAGCCATTCAGCGCACGCGGGTAGGTTTGAAAGACCCCAAAAAGCCCATCGGCTCGTTTATATTTTTGGGGCCAACGGGCGTAGGTAAAACGGAATTGGCCAAGGTGTTGGCAACGTATTTATTCGACAAAGACGATGCGCTGGTTCGCATTGACATGAGCGAATACATGGAAAAATTTAGTGTTTCGCGGCTCGTTGGTGCGCCTCCTGGGTACGTGGGCTACGAAGAAGGGGGGCAATTGACCGAAAAAATTCGCCGCAAGCCATACAGTGTGGTACTTTTGGACGAAATAGAGAAGGCTCACCCCGATGTATTTAATATATTGTTGCAGGTGCTCGACGATGGTATTTTGACGGACGGACTGGGACGCAGAGTCGATTTTAGAAACACGATCATCATTATGACCTCTAACATTGGCGCGCGCGACCTAAAAGATTTCGGTGTGGGCATTGGTTTTGCTACCAAAGCCAAGTCCGAAAGCCAGGACGAGATCATGCGAGCTACCATTCAAAGTGCACTTAAAAAAGCGTTTTCGCCCGAGTTTTTGAACCGTTTGGACGATGTAATCGTGTTCAACTCGCTGCAACGCGAAGACCTGCATCAGATTATTGACCTGATGT
Organism: Cytophagales bacterium; assembly: GCA_013298215.1. GTDB lineage: Bacteria > Bacteroidota > Bacteroidia > Cytophagales > Spirosomataceae > JAAFKE01. The sequence continues at coordinate 23,797 of JAAFKE010000037.1, forward strand.
TGGGTAAGCTCATGGGTAGGGTGGCCAATTTAGGATACAAAGTAGAACTTACCGAAAAGGCCAAAGACTTTTTATCCGAAAAGGGGTACGACCCCCAGTACGGTGCTCGCCCGCTGAACCGCGCCATCCAGAAATACCTGGAAGATCCAGTTGCCGAGGAAATACTGAAAGGCGAAATGGTTGAGGGCGACGTAATAGTGGCCGACTACCCAGGCGAAGGCGAAGAGCTGACAATACGGGTGGTGAGCGATAAAGAAATAGTAGAATAGACTTTGATTCCGAAATACGCAGGGGCAACTAAAACTTGGTTTTAGTTGCCCTTTATTTTTGATAAGTAAATGCTGGGACGAAAATAACTTGCAAATGTTTACAACACAATTTGGCGTAAATATTTGATAACCATTTAGCGCACCCGTTTTTGTTGTTGGGGCAGTACGAAATACAGCACCATTCCGAGAAAAATCGTGAGAAACGACGCGCTCAACGGGCTGAGTTCGATGTTGCCAGCGGTATTTGTGCTGTAAAAGAAATGGCCACCGTACAGGGTTTTTACGCTAAAATACACCATTGCGGCGTTGATGCCCAAAAATATGAGCGGCGTAAGTGGATACCCCCACGTTTTGAACGGTCGATTGGCGCGGGGGTTGCGCCAGCGGGTGAGCATGAGGCCAAACACCGCCAGCGAGCCGAACGCCGACAGGGCGAAGCCAATGTAGTCGAGCAGAGACTTGATGTCTGAAACAACCACAAAAAGCAACGTGATACTGCCAGTGCCCAAAATAGCGAGGTGGGGCACTTGCCCCCCGTTTTTTTTGGCCAAAAAGCCCAGCGCAGGATAGTCGCTCCCGAAAACCTCCGCCACCCGATACGACGCAATGGTGTAGGCGTTGAGGGTGGCCAGGAGCGCGAAACTGAGCAGGGCCGAAAAAACATCCAGCACCCGCACACCCGCCCAGGTGGCGTTGCCAAACAACTTGGTTATAAAGGTGTTTCCTACGCTGGTACCGCCCGCTTTGAGCTCGGCGAAACTGCAAACGTACAAAAAAACAAAATTGAGGAGCAAGTAAACGAGCGTTACCAGCGCAACGCCAAAGAGAATCGAAAAAGGAAGGTTTCTTTCGGGGTTCTCAATGTCGGAGGCCATGTAAATAGACGTGTTCCAGCCCGTGTAGGTGTAGTAGAGCAGGGCCAAGCACGAAAAAAACGAGCCAGATGCCACCAAATCGAAAGTCTGGGCGTTCAGATCGAACGAAACCCCCGACGGTTTTACGTCGGTAACTACCCAGGGCAAGGCCACAAAAACAACGATGAGCAGCAACTTAAAAAACGTAGAAATATTTTGAAATCGACTGCCAGCATCGGGACTGATGTAGTGAACGACCGTAATGAAAACGACGCTGACTATGGCCACGGTTCTGCTAACGACCGAGTCTGGCGGCACGTTCAGGATGGGGCAAAGGTAGTTTCCTAAGTTGAGTGCGATGCCCGCCATTGGCGCGGCAAAACCAACCACCAACGTGCAAACACCCGCCGAAAACCCCAACGCAGGGTGGTAGATGTGGGTTAGGTACTGGTACTCGCCGCCCGAACGCGGAAAATACCCTACCAGTTCGGCGTAGCACAGCCCCCCACACAGCGCCACTACCCCACCCGCCAGCCAAAGCAGCAGCAGCCCACTGCCCGACGGCACGCTGTCGATCTGAAAATAGAGCGACGTAAAAACGCCCGTGCCAATCATGGCGGCCACCACAATGGCCACGGCGGTGGTGAGGCTGTACTTTGTTTTTTTCATAAACCCAACGGTGCGTTTTTCGATAACCACAAAATTATTCCATATTTGCTCAATGGGTGCAAGTAAATGAATAAGAATTAAAAAACGAAGAGTGAAATATTTGATTGATTGCTCAAAAAACCTGGCGAAAATCAGCGTTGTTGTTTACGTACTGCTCTTCGCTGCCTGCTGCACCACCTACGCCAACGCGTCTGCGGCATTGCTGGCAGGCTTGGCGTTTGGCCTGCTTTGGACCACGCCCTTCGGCGGGCGGGCAACCGTTTGGGGTGGCTACCTGCTAAAAGCGGCGGTAATTGGCCTTGGTTTCGGGATAAATATAAGCGTGTTGCTAAAAGCTGGGCAGGCCAATTTTTGGGCGACCACGCTTTTTGTGGTTGGCGTTTTGGGGGGCGGCTACCTGCTCGGGAGGCTCACGCGCGTGGACAGCGTGGTGAGTTTGCTCATTTCGGTGGGCACTGCCATTTGCGGGGGCAGTGCCATTGCGGCCGTGGGAGCCGTGACCAAGGCCAACGCCAACCAACTGTCTATGGCAACGGGCGTGGTTTTTCTGCTCAACGCAATTGGGCTGTTGGCTTTTCCGACCATCGGCCACTGGGCGGGGTTGTCGCAAGCACAATTTGGCACTTGGGCCGCCATTGCCATTCACGACACCAGCTCGGTGGTGGGCGCGGCCGCCAAATACGGCGACGAGGCACTGCGGGTGGCCTCCATCACCAAGATGCTCCGTATTTTGTGGATAATCCCAGTCTCGTTGTTTTTAGTCCTGCGCTTTTCCGAAAACCGCGAATCTTTCAAAATACCTACCTTTATTGTGGGCTTTGTGGCCGCTTCGTGCCTGTTTAGTTTCGTGCCAGCGGGCGGGGCGCTCTACAAAACCGCGTTCGTACTGGCCAAACAAGCCATGGTGGCCAGTCTGTTTCTGATCGGCTCGGGCGTGTCGCTGGCGGCCGTGCGCCAAACGGGCATTGGTGTGCTGGTGCAAGCGGTGGTGCTGTGGGTGGTGGTGAGCGTGGTGTCGTTGTGTTACGTAATGACCCTCTAACGATACCCCAAAAAAAGCGGAATCATCAAACTTCAACCCTGTTACTTATACCCAAACTCGGGGTTAAGGATGGAGATTATTTTCTGAAAATCGGCTTCGTTGGCGGCGTAGTCTAAGTCGTTCACGTTGATGGTCACGATCTTGCCGTGGTCGTAGTGTTGGGCAAAGTCTTCGTAGAGAACATTGAGGTTCTCGAGGTAGCTTTGGTTCATGTTCATCTCAAAATCGCGTCCCCTTTTTTTGATTTGACTCACCAACTTGGGCACATCGGCTTGCAAGTAAATGGTCAGGTCGGGCGGTGGCACGGCGTTTGTGATGGTCTGAAACAACAAAAAATAACTGTCGTAGTCTTGGTCTGACATCAGGCCCGAGTCGTGCAAGTTTCGGGCAAAAATAAAAGCGTCTTCGTAAATAGTCCGATCTTGAACAACCGTTTTGTAGTGCATTTTTCTGATTTTTTGCACCTGCTCGAACCTGCTATTCAAAAAATAAATCTGGAGGTTGAACGACCAACGCGGCATATCTTCGTAGAAACTTTTTAGGTACGGATTGCCCTCCACGGCCTCAAAAAGTACTTCCCACCCGTAATGATCGGCCAGCATTTTGGCCAGGGTGGTTTTGCCCGCCCCGATGTTTCCAGTAATAGCAATGTGCATTTTGATAAAAGTAAAGGTGTTGCGACTATGTTTATGAAGTTTGGTGCAAATAAACGTTTTTTTCTTTGTCTTCAAAAAATTGGGCGACTGTCGTATCTTTGCACACTGAAAAAACACTGGAAATGAGCAAGCCATACCGCGTTCTTCTTTATTACAACTACGTACCCATCTCCGACCCTGCCCAGTACCGCGAGCAACACCATTTATTTTGCATCGAAAACAACCTGCTCGGGCGGGTGGTGGTGGCGGCGGAGGGGCTCAATGGCACAGTTTCGGGCCTCGAAGCCGACTGCGACCGCTACATGGCCTACCTGCGTGCCGACGAGCGTTTTGCCAATACCGATTTTAAAATTGAGCAAACCAGCCACCACACGTTTCAAAAACTGAACGTGCGGCTAAAAAACGAAATTGTAAATTCTGACCTGCCCGTAGATCCGCGCCAGCGCACGGGAACGCACCTGAACCCGACCGAATTTAAGGCCCTAAAAAACGACCCCGACGTTGTTTTGGTAGATATGCGCTCCCGATACGAACACGAAATTGGCCGCTTCAAAAATGCGGTTACTTTTGAGATGGACAACCTGCGTGAACTACCTGAAATGGTAGATTCGATTGCCCATTTGAAAAACAGAAAGATCATAACCTACTGCACTGGCGGCATAAAATGCGAAAAAGCGAGTGCCTACCTGCTCGATCAGGGCTTCGAGAACGTCTATCAACTCCACGGCGGCATCATAAAATACGCCCTCGAAACGGGTGGCGAAGACTTCGACGGCAAGTGCTACGTGTTCGATAACCGACTGGCCGTGGACGTAAACACGGTGAACCCCGTGGTGGTTTCTGTTTGTTTTATATGCGGAACACCCAGCGAGAGATTGATAAATTGCGCCAGTGCCGACTGCAACAACCACGTGCCAATGTGCGAAAAATGCGGGCACCAAATGCAAGGCTGCTGCACCGAAGCCTGCACCCAAAGCCCCAGCAAACGCCTTTATGACGGCAGCGGCGTGTATCCAAAACGAAGTAATCATTACAACCCACGGCAGGGGTTTAAGAGCATCAGGCGCACCAAAAAAAACGAAACAACCCAACCATAAACCAACAAAAATAAATGCCCAGACCGCTCATTTTAGTTTCAAACGACGACGGAATAACGTCGCAAGGCATCCGCACATTGGTAGAAATAATGACCCAGCTCGGTGAGGTTGTGGTAGTTGCGCCAGACAGCCCCCAGTCGGGGCAGGGCCACGCCATTACGGTCGATCATTTGTTGCGGCTGCGGCGGTCTGACATATTTGGCGACGTTGTGGCCTACGAATGTTCGGGAACACCGTCCGACTGCGTGAAACTGGCCAAGCACCACGTACTCAAAGACCGCACCCCCGACCTGGTGGTGAGCGGCATAAACCACGGCGCAAACAGTTCGATCAGTGTGTTGTACTCGGGCACCATGTCGGCGGCCATCGAAGCGGCCATTGAAGGCCTGCCCGCCGTGGGCTTTTCGCTCGGCGATTTTGGGCGCACCCCCGACTTTTCGCACACGACCGAATACATTTTACAAATTGCCAAAAACGTCCTCGAAAACGGTATTCCCAAAGGCACGGCCCTCAACGTGAACTTTCCCGCCAAGTCCAAAGCACCACTGCGGGGCGTGAAGATTTGCCGACAGGGAGACGGCTACTGGAAAGAACATTTTGATGTACGAAAAGACCCGCACGGGCGCAACTATTTTTGGTTAGACGGCGGGTTTGTGAACCGCGACCTGGGCGAGGACTCCGACCTGTGGGCGCTGGAAAACAACTACGTGTCGATTGTGCCGTGCCAATATGACTTGACGGCCTACGGCGTAATTGAGCAACTTCAAAACTGGAACTTGTAGGTAGTTGCAACTAAATAATCGACATTTTTTATTTTACAACTGTTTTAATTATCAGATATTTATTCAATAACCGCGCGGGCGGCCCCGTCACTCATTCAAAATTCAACATTCAACATTATTACTTAGGTGGCTATTCTCGGAAGTGTTATTAAAAGGGGGCTTAAGCTCTCCGTTTTTCTGCAAAAGAAAAAAACGAACCCCGCCAAACTCCAGCGCCGAACACTCTACAAACTGCTCAACAAGGCAGAGGGTACAGAGTTTGGGGTGAAGTATAATTTTAGTATGATCTTGCGCCAGTTTTTGTTCAAGCGGGACGAAAATTTTTACAAAAACTTTCAGAAATCAGTCCCCATTCACGACTACAACAAGATGTTCAACAACTGGTGGCATCGGTCGCTGGCGGGCGAAAAGAACGTGGTTTGGCCTGGCCGCACCAAGTATTTTGCGCTGAGTTCGGGTACGTCGGAGGCGGCCTCCAAGCACATACCCGTTACCAAGGCCATGTCGAGGGCGTTTCAGCGGGCGGGCATCAAGCAAATTTTGTCGCTCGGCCATTTCAAAAACCTCCCTCCCGACACCTACGAAAAAGGCTTTTTGATGCTCGGCGGCAGCACCGATTTGCAGGCCAAGGGCACGCACTTTGAGGGCGACGTGAGCGGAATAAACGCGGGCAAGATTCCGTTTTGGTTTCAGCCCTACTACAAGCCCGGCAAGGCAATTGCGCAGCAAAGAGACTGGGCGGCCAAACTCGACGAGATTGTGCGGGAAGCCCCCAACTGGGACATTGGGTTTATTGTGGGCGTGCCCGCGTGGCTGCAAATTGTGATCGAGAAAACGATTGCTTACCACCAGCTCAAAACAATTCACGACATCTGGCCAAACCTGCGGGTTTTTGCCCACGGCGGCGTGTCTTTTGAACCCTACCGCGCTGGCTTCGAGAAACTCCTCGATCCTGCCGTGCCAATGATCTACATCGATACCTACCTGGCCTCCGAGGGCTACATTGCCTACCAAACCAGGCCAGACGCTGAGGGAATGCAGTTGATTTTGAACAACGGGATTTTCTTTGAATTTGTACCCTTCAACGACGAAAATTTTGATACCGATGGCGAAATTGTGGCTAATCCCACAACGCTGATGATCGACGCCGTGGTGGAAGGAACGGAGTACGCCCTGCTCCTATCGACTTGTTCGGGTGCGTGGCGGTATTTGATCGGAGATACCGTGAAGTTTGTCGATAAAACCACGTCCGAGATCGTCATTACGGGGCGAACAAAGCACTATTTGAGCCTGTGCGGCGAACACCTGTCGGTAGAGAATATGAACAAGGCAATTGAACTATCGGCCGAACATTTTGGCATCTCGATCCGAGAATTTGCCGTGGCGGGCGTGCCCGACGGCGCGCTTTTTGCCCACAATTGGTACATCGGCACCGACGATGCGGTCTCGGAAACCGACCTGCAAACGTTTATCGACCAAAAACTGTGCGACATGAACGACGATTATGCCGTTGAGCGGCGCCACGCCCTAAAAAACAGCACCGTGCGGGTGTTGCCGTCGCGGTTGTTTTACGAGTGGATGCAAGCCAAAGGAAAAATGGGCGGCCAGAATAAATTTCCGCGCGTGTTGAAGAAAAAAATGATCGACGACTGGACTGTATTTTTAAAAGCGAACGGTTTTTAGGTTTGGGCGATTTGTGCGCTTCGTATTCCGCTCCTTGGCCCCCCCCATCTTTTTGAAATGCTACTGGCCAACGACCCAAAAAGGATTTTGGCCCACAACCCGACAACCCAAACAAATGAAAGGACTCAACAAAGTATCGCTCATAGGAAACGTAGGCCACGACCCCGAAATCCAGTATCTGGAAGGCAACGTAGCCGTAGCTAAACTATCGGTGGCTACCACCGAAATTTACAAAGACAAAAATGGGCAAAACCACTCCGAAACCGAGTGGCACAGCGTTGTGCTGTGGCGTGGGCTGGCCGAAATGGCCCACAAATACCTCCGAAAGGGTAGTTTGGTGTTTGTAGAAGGCAAGCTCAAAACCCGCAACTACGACGACAAGCAAGGAAGCAAGCGGTATGTGACCGAAATTATTGCCGAACAGTTACTTTTGTTGGACAAAAAAACCGAACGAAACGACGAAGTCTGATGAACGACCAACCGCCCACGGCGATAAAATACGAGATAGCCCAGCACCGCGACAAATCGGTGATATTTATACGGTTTGGGTACGCCCCCGACCTCATTGAGCGCGTTAAAAAGCTAACGGGCGTGCGCTGGAGCAAGTCGCAAAAGGCGTGGTATGTGTTGGACACGCCCCACTACCGGAGCCTTTTTAAAATTTCGATACAACCCGTTGGAAAAGAGGTGATTGCACAGATCGACGCGGTCAATCGGCCCGCACTGCTGCGCCTCGTCGAAACCCTCGAACTGAAAGCCTACAGCCCCAGCACCATTCAGACGTATCGAAATGAGTTTGCCCAGTTGCTTTACATTCTAAAAGACAATCCCGTGGATGCGCTAACGTCCGAACGCCTGCGCGACTATTTTTTGTACTGTACCAACACCCTCAAACTTTCCGAAAACACACTCCACAGCCGCATAAACGCCACTAAATTTTATTTTGAACAGGTGCTGCACCGCGCAAAATTCTTTTTTGAGATACCGCGCCCCAAAAAAAGGTTTATTTTGCCCAACGTGCTGGCCATTAGTCAGGTAGAGAAGTTGTTTGCCCAATTAGAAAACCTCAAACACAAAACCATGATTTACCTGGCCTATTCGGCGGGTTTGCGCGTGAGTGAGGTCGTGGCCCTCAAAATCAAAGATATTCACACCGAGCGGATGATGATTAACATAAAAGGTGCAAAAGGCAAAAAAGACCGTATCGTGGCGCTATCGCCAGGTATTTTGGAGTTGCTCCGAAAGTATTATTTGGCGTATAAACCCAAAGATTGGCTTTTTGAGGGGCAATATGCCAACGAGCCCTACAGCACGCGCAGCCTGCAACAGATTTTTCACCGCGCCAAACATTCGGCTCGAATCCTGCAAGACGTTACCTTTCATAGCCTGCGGCACAGCTATGCGACGCATTTGCACGAGCGCGGAACGGACATAAAGCTCATACAAGAACTGCTGGGCCACAACGACATCAAAACAACGCTGCGCTACACCCACGTGAGCACCCTCACGATTGGAAAAATAGAAAGCCCCTTTGACCAACTTAAAATAAAATAACAGGAAAATTTTGGATAATAGCGACAAAACGCACATTTTTGGGTATGCTAATCAGGGTCAGTAATCGTATAAATACGACAAGGATAGTACAACATAATACAGTAATAGTGCCAAACAATACAAAAAGTGCGACAAAACTTTCGTATATTTAAGAGTTAGCGGCAAGGCTAAACCAACACCATTAAAACCAACAATCTAACTAAAAATCATATTATGCAGACATCAAATAAAACGGAGAAAAAACCAATGAAAAAATGGAAGAAAATACTTTTAATCACAATCACAACAATTATCGTTGTAGTTGTTGGACTTGGACTTTTCTTAAATAATTGGATGGCTGTTGAAAACAGTGAAGTGCCACTTCCGACATTTAATTGGCAAGCTAAAAAGATTGACAGTATTGCCGTAAAAACTTTTACAAAAGATACTTCTCAATTTATTTCTTTAAACAATTCAGTTGAAAGCATAACGAAAAATGACCTAAAACAACTTGGGAATTGGATTGGTAACGCAAAATTCATCGGATTGGGCGAGGTAACTCACGGTTCAAAAGAAAATTTCTTATTAAAAAATAAGTTGGTAGAATACCTTGTAGAAAACAAAGGTGCAAAGGCAATTGTGTTAGAAGCAGGTATTGGCGATTGCTATAAACTAAATCAATATGTAACTAAGGGAATTGGCGACCCCAAACAACTACTCATTGACATTGCAATATTTACAATGCGTTACAAGGAATATATTGATTTGTTAGACTATTTAAAAAAACACAACGAAAATCTACCCGAAAATGAGAAAGTAATGATTTTTGGTTATGATGTTCAGACACCTCAAAACTCTGCGAAATTGATTTTGAATTATTTGAATACTTGCCAAAGTAATCCCGATGAGGATATAAAAGTTAGTTTTGAAAAATTAGCAAAAGATGGTAGAAGTATGCAAGGATTAAATCCATTTTCGGTTTGGTTCGAATACGAAAAACAAACTGAAAAGATGATTGCATTTTTCAATTCAAATCAAAAAATGATGATTTCAAAATCTTCACAGCAAGATTTTGACTTTCACAAAAGAGTTGTTGAGCAAATGAGTAAAACGTGGTCGCTTTTCTATTCATCTTCTGCAATGAAAGCATTTTATAAAAGAGACGAATTTGCCTATGAAAATATTTTATGGCTTTCAAATACGCAAAATAAATTCCCAATTATACTTTTAGCCCATAATGCTCATATACAGCGTAAAGATATTTTGTATAAAGACTTTACGCCAACAGGTGCTTTTTTCAGTAAAAACAAAAAAGATGACTATTTTTCAATAGGGTCTGTTTTTTATGAAGGAGAAGTAAGAGCGGAATATAACGGAAAGTTAGAAGATATTAAACTGCCACAAGTTAAAACTATTTGTGCAGAAAATTACTTTAACAGGTTTGGTTATGAGAACTTTCTTTTAAACGTAAAAACTAGTAAAGAAAATAATTTATTAAAAAGTGTTTTAACAGACACAGTAGCCATAAGAAGCATTGGGGCATCTTATCAACCTAACGTACTCGGACGAAATGAAAGAGTAACCATATTTGACCAACAGTATGACGCAATTCTATTTTTCAGAAAAAGTACAGCACCTAAAGACATCAAATGACAAAGCCCAGCCGCTAACAGCAGTTTGGCAAAATGGCGGGTTCAGTGCTACATTGAACATTCGGAATTCTAATAAACTTTTGTGATAAATTGAACATTTGTGCTTCTAAATCCGCCACTTCGCCAAGCTGCAAAACGTTGTATGCCATTTTAAAAAACCACAAAATGACACCAAGTAAAAATATAGTTTCTGTAAATTTAGACAATAGTAATAAACTTATCTACCATCGTTGGTTTGGAAACCCAATGATAGTGGACAGTAATACTTATGAAAATTTGTTAGCAGGAGATAATTCGGTTCTTCAAAATGAAGAATTACTTAGTGATTTTGTTTCAAGTGGTTTCCTCTTTGAGAGTGAAGAATATGAAATAGAAACATTTAGAAATGCTGTTAATACTAATGCTAAGCCTATTTTAAGTGGAGAAAACATGTATTCTCTTGATTTAATTGTAAGTCAAAGATGTAATTTTGGTTGTAGTCATTGTATTTATTTTGCTGGTAATGAAAGAAGTAACCACCCCGACACTTTAATGACTTTTGATATTGCACAAAAAGCGTGGTCGGAATATTTAAGTTTGATGCGAAAAAATGGCAAAAAAGACTTAGATGTACATTTTGGAGGTGCAGAACCATTGACTAATTGGAGTTTAATAAAACAAATATTAAATTCATTCCCGTCAGACTTACAAAAAGACGAAAAAATATTATGGTCAATTAATACCAACTTATCGCTTGTTAATAATGAAACGATAACCTACTTGAAAAAATTTGAAATAGAAATTCATACCTCACTTGACGGCAATGAATTTGCCAACGACTTAATAAGAACGGACATTGCAGGACGAGGTACATACAAGAAAATTTGCGATAAGATTGACTTGCTTTACAGTAACGGTTTATATATATCAAATCTTGCCGTTACACTTACAGAGAAGAATTTTGAATATTTTGATAACACATTTGTGGAATGGGTAAGTGAAAAAGGTATTACTCAAATGGGATTAGATATTGATTTGGTAGGTTCACCAAATATCAACCCAATACAAGCAGCAGATAAATTAGTTAGTATATATTGGGCTTGTAGAAATATTGGTTTAGACTGTGCGGGAACTTGGTTAAATCCTTTTCTAAATATTGTTAATAAAGATGTACGAAATGAGGTAGTTGCATTTTGTGGAGCAATAAGAGGCGTTAATATGACAATAACCCCAAAAGGTGCTATTACACTTTGTTCATTTATGAGTACACACATTGGTAATGTAAATAATGTTGATAACATTTTTCAACATTCATCAGATTATCAAAAATTAGTTAATGAAAGACAACCTGGGCGTGATAGTCATTGTTTTGGTTGTATTATTGAAGGGCATTGTGGTGGACAATGCCATATTACAAGGGAAGTGGCATCAAAAGATAAAAATTATGATAACATTGAAAAAATGTGCGATTTTTATAGGTATGCAACTACTAAAATGTTAGAAATTTATGCTTCACAATCATAGGTTTATTTTAATTATTTTTTCACAATTTAAAAGTTGTTTTATGACAAACGAAAAAAATGTTGTAGCAAGTGCTACAAAACAAGTGGAAACAGTTAAAAGACTAAAAGCGATTGAACCTGCAAAAAAAGGTCATCGCCAAAACTCTTGTAGTTAATCTAACAACTGTTAAAATGACAGAGGAATACTTGGGTATTCCTCTGTTTTATTAAATTTACTTTTCATTATGTCAAATCAAATAACTAAATTAAAATCACAGGGTTATTGTATAATTAACAATTTCTTGGACATAAAAACCGTCCAAGAAATTGTTAATTACATAACTAATTTACACACCATTGACAATAAAGACATTTATATTGAAAATGGGTTAATATCTGGGCTTAAATATGTTTTTGATAAAAATGATATTTTTTTACATATTTTATCCGACCCTAAATTAGTAAAACTTTTAAATGAAGTATATGGAGAAAATGAATTAATACTACCAACATGGGAAGATATTATTATCAAACAACCATTAGGGAATGATATAAGTGTACATCAAGACTTACCGCCCGAAATAAGAAATCATAGCGGCAATATTTATGCTTTTGGTATTTGTTTGACAGATACTTCTCATAATCCAGTCTATATGTTACCACAAAGCCACCTTTTAGGTGCATTAACAAAAGATAAAGCACAAGAAATTGCATCAAAAAATAAAGAATTGTTTGTACCAATGACAGCGAAGGCAGGGGATTTAGTTATCCATAATAATTTAACTATTCATTATTCTGAAAAAAACAAATCTAATCTACCAAGATATACGTGGTACTTGGAATTTAGAACCATTAACGATATTATCTCAAATAGTGATTGGAATTTAGATTGGGCTTATTCGAGGCGATATTTATTATATCATTCATTTGCAAACAGAATTAGGTTAAATAAAGAAAAGTCTGATTTGAAATTTCCCGATTTAGACAAACTATTAACTTATTCCGAGCCGTTACTATTAAGGATACCACATTAATAAAGCAATCAAATAATAGAAATATGGAACTTGAAAAATTTGGAGATTCTTGTAACCAAGCAATTTTAATACCTTTTACCTTATTTTTTGCTATTATCCCACCTATGGAGGATATAAAAGAGGATGAATTAACAGGTACGCAAACGATGATGCCTTTGTTTAAAAAGGATGCAGAAACCGATTCTGTAATTGCAAAAATAATGAATACTAATTATTTATCAAATGAATAATATTCTTATAATTACTTCATCGGTTGATATTTCCGTAAATGAGGTTTGTAAAGAACTTGACAAGTTGGGGTCAAAATATTTTAGATTAAATATTGACGAAATTATATTTGGTTCAAATTTTAGTTTCAAAAAAAATGATAAAATTTGGGAGTATTTTTTTAAAATAAGTGGAAATACTATTCAAAATGACACATTTAATGTCGTTTGGCAAATTGGAACAATCGAACTTTTTACAATGTTTGAGAAAAAAATGAATAATGTTATTGATATAGAATTCAGTAAAAGGTTCATCAAAGAGGAGTATAGACAATTTTTACTTTCTTTTTACATTTTAAATAGAAATAAGAGATGGGTTAATGGGTATCAAAATGTTATTAGTGCTAATCAAAAAATGCCAAATCTCGTATTGGCTTCTGACTTAGGGTTGAGAACCCCAAAAACAATAATCACAAATAATTCAGATGAAGCAGAAAAATTTTGCTCAGAAAATAATTGGAATGTTATCGTTAAGCCATTCAAATTTATAGAATTTGAAAATAGAAATAATCTTTATTATGCTTTTGCGAATAAAATAAATGAAACAGAATTTCATAAATTCAAAAATAATATTGCTCTTGCACCAACAATGTTACAAGAGTATATTGAAAAAGACATTGAACTAAGGGTAACAATAATTGGAGACAAAGTTTTTGCCGTTGCAATAAATTCGCAGACAAATGATATTTCAAAAAACGATTGGCGAATTATTGACCCGTCTAAAATAGAACATAGCGAGTTTACATTGCCAAAAGAAATAGAAGAAAAATTAATACTATTTAATCAGTTTTATGGTTTAGACTATTCTGGCATTGACTTAATAATAGACAAACAGGGGGATTTTGTTTTTTTAGAATGCAATCCCGAAGGGGAATGGTATTGGTTAGAAGAAATTTTGGCTTTACCTATGGCAAAGACTTTCGCAGAACTTTTGAACTCTTACCAAATTCTGGACTAAAAAAACGGCATACAACATGGTATTTATGAAAGACTGGCTGACGTAAGTAATTGAACATCAGTAATTCTATTTAACTTTGTGCAAGGGCTGAACTTTTGAGTTTCAAATGCCAGTCCTTCATAAATACCCCGACGTTGGCAGCCATTTTAAAACAGAACCAGAAAATACAAACTAACTAAATTAATATGAGAACTTTATTGACTTTTTCACTCGGACTTTTCATGCTGACTTCATGCGGAAACTCTACACAAACCCAAGACAAAACAACAGAAAATAGTGCGACTATTGAAACTTCTATTCCATCAGACTTGGTTTACGAAATATTGGAGGAAACAAAAAATGAATCAATTAGCAAATGTAACTTGGACATTAAACTAAGTAGAAAAATAACGAAAGAAGAATTGACAACCCTTGCACTCAAACTTAGAGAAACAAGACAAAGCTATAATCATCTTTGGATTGGCTACACATTAGACAATATGAAAGTTGGTTCTGGTGCTTGGGCGACATCTCACTTTACACCTGAATTAGAAGTACAAATTTTGGGAGCAACTGCGGAAGAAGAAAATAATTTAAATAAAAGTGCTGACAAAATTGACGGCAAACAAATTGGAAAGTGGTTTGAGCAACAAGCGAGTTCTGCAAGTTATTTACTTTACGAGAAAAATAACAAATTCTTTATGAAAACTACTTTTAAAGACGGTAGCATGATGGAAAGTAAAATCAACAAAAAGAAAGTTAGTTCAGGACTAAAACTAAGCGACCCAGAGGATACGAACGGAGAATATTACATCATTTCAAAAAGTGGCGAACTTGAATTTTATAACAAGGAAGACAAGAAATTTGCGACAGGACAACCCGTAAAATAGGACAATCCGTAAAATAAAACGGCTGCCAACATGGGTTTGTGGCAAGTGGGGCTAACGGAAGTAATTGAACATTAGTAATTTTATTGTACTTTTGTTTCGGCTGATGGAAACCTTTTGAACATTTGTCAGTAATTGAACATCAGTAATTTATATCGGCGGACGTTCGGGCAGTCGAGTTTCAAATGCCCCACCTGACCACAAGCCCTTTCCGTTAGGTGCTATTTCATTAAGCAACAACAAATTGACGACTTTTGACAGGCAACGACCTTAACAACAGACAGAGAGCTATACCGATTGTGTCGTTCTCTTCTTTACAAGCAGATTCGCAAATGTCTATACAATCGTTATCAACATTGCCATCG
Source organism: Cytophagales bacterium (assembly GCA_013298215.1). Lineage (GTDB taxonomy): Bacteria > Bacteroidota > Bacteroidia > Cytophagales > Spirosomataceae > JAAFKE01. The sequence continues at coordinate 39,004 of JAAFKE010000037.1, forward strand.
TCTAAGACAAGATGCAAGTTTCCGCCAGCCAAATTACCTAAATCTTGGTAGTAGAAACTGACTAAATCTTTGACATGAAAACTTAACTTTTGGGCACTAGTCTGATTCATTAAACCTTTTTTTACACAAATTTAATGAAAGAAAAACACAATGGCAAATGTGCAATTTGTGGAACTAATGGTCCTTTGTCGAAAGAACATGTACCACCACAAAAGGCTTTTAATGACCGTAGTTTTATATCTGTACCTCATAAATCAGCCGAAAATCTGAGATACGACCAAAAGCCAAGAGCGAAACCAATGCAAGGCGGAGTACATTATTACTCAATTTGCCAACGGTGCAACAACAATACTGGTAGTTGGTATGGAAACGATTACGTGGCTTGGACTTATGAGGCTTATCGTGTGGGACAAGCCTCGAATTTTAATCCAACATTATTGCATTTACATCTTGGGTTTCCTTTGAGAATTATAAAACAAGTAGTTACAATGTTTTTTTCGGTTAATGGGCATTTGTCAGAACAACACCCCGAATTGGTAAAATTTATACTTAACAAACACGAAAAGTATTTACCAAATCCGATTCAGATTTATGCCTACTATAATTTTGAGGGAAATTTGAGGTACAGCTCTTTTTCGGCAGGTGGACAAAATATGAGTTTATTCTCTGAAATTGCTTTTCCGCCATTGGGATTTGTCATGTGTTATGGGACACTTCCACCCGATGACAGAATGTATAATATTAGCTTTTTTGCTGAATCAGGCTACAATGAGTTTAGAGATGTCGTTTTGAAAATGCCAGCATTGCCAACGCACTTACACGTAGCAGGCACTTACTTGACAAAAAAAGAAATTGAAGATAATTATCGAAAACACGAGGAAGAAACAACCAAGAATATGCACAATAAAACGTAACTCATAGACAATATCAGACAAAAATAGAAACAGCACCTAACATGGTATTGGCAAGAGGCGGGCGGACGGAATAAATTTAGCAGTTTTGCTCTTTTGAGCATCATTGCAAAGGCTCAACATTCGAGCCTTGAAGCCCCGCCCCTCGCCAATACCCCGACGTTAGCTGACAGCTTTTTTAGTCAGATACCAAACTACACGAGAAGTGTGTGCAATTACTGAAATAGAAATCATTGAAAGAACTATTGAAATATAGCTAAAACATATAAAATAGGTCACTAAAACTA
>JAAFKE010000038.1 GCA_013298215.1 Cytophagales bacterium
AGGCGTACACTCACGCCTGGCACACCGCTGCCTGTGGCATCGGTAATTTTACCTTTCAAGGTGGTTTGGGCCATTACTGCCCCCGAAAGACCCAACCAAAGTACCAGTAGGCTTCCCAAACGGAAGTTATGGCGCTTCAATGGATGCTTTGAGAAAAAATTGCTCATAAGTAAATGGTTAGTTAGTTGAACATAATAGTACAATGTCTTGCAAATTTTGCAAAATAATTTCAATTTTTACAATTATTTTTCTAAAAAAAATGCCTTTATTCATTTAATTTGTGCAAAAATTGCAAAATAAGATATGGACACAGGCAGTGCATTACTCAAAAAGGAGCGAAAAGAGTTGATTTTTAAGCACATCAACGTGCACACCCGCGCCTCATTTGCCGATTTAAGCAACCTGCTCAACGTTTCGGAAGACACCATTCGCCGCGACCTCAACGAACTGGCCGAAGAAGGACTTTTGACCAAAATCAGGGGCGGGGCCATGTCGCGTGCCAACCACTACGACTCTCAATCGGCCCCCGTTTATGCCCGCGAGGCCAAACAAGTTATTGCCCAAAAAGCCCTGTCGCTCATCAAAAATGGCATGTTGATTTTGACGGGCGGCGGCACAACGATTCGTGAATTGGTCAAAAATCTGCCCGATTCCATGCAGCTTACCTTCGTTACGCTCAACCCGCTCACGGCGGTGGAGTTGTTGGACAAACCCAACATCGAAATCATTTTGATTGGTGGCCCCATTTCCAAATACAGCCAACTCACCATTGGCGGCGAGGTGCAGCAGCGCCTTTCGGAAATCAACGCCGATTTGTGTTTATTGGGCAACAACGCCCTCGATGCCGAAGGGGGCTTTACGGACTCCGACTGGGAAACCGTGCAGGTGAAACGAACCATGATGAAGTCGGCGGCAAAAGTGGCGATTTTGACCATTTCCGAAAAACTCAACGCCACCATGCGCTTCAAAATAGCCGCGCTCGGCGAAATAGACTATCTGGTTACGGAATTAGAACCCAACGCCCCAACACTCGCTGCTTATTCGGCACAAGGCGTGCAGGTTTTGTAGGGGGAGTTTGCTGCTGTAACTGGTCAAGGTTTAACCTAAGCCGAAATGGCCATTAATTTAGAAAGGAGGAAATTGAGTGCCAAAAGTGGGGTTTTACCCACAATAAATCCGTTTTTGCGCAGCGTAGTTTGGTAGTTGTTCGACTCTCTCAATGAAAGAGCATTAGATGTGATGTCTGCGAAGGTTATTTTTTAAGTAATGGCATTAGTTGTAGAAATTGCCCCATTGTAAGTATTGTCGTTTTTTGGAACGTCCTTAATAATAGTAAATCGACACCGCCTGTAACCAAGAAATCTGGTTTACAAGATTTACACATTCCAATCAAGTAATTGTCTTTCACATCTCTTACGCCCGTGTGAGGCATGGATTGCGTTTTGGAGAGGCGCGGTAGCAGGAACACCATCAGACGGTTTGCTTGTGCGGGGGAAATGTATTTATAGAACTTTTTGCGAATAATAACCGTATTGTACCCGGCTAAAAGTTCATCGGAATAGAATATTTTAAAGTGGGCATCGGCAATAATAGTTTGGTACAAAGTACGGCTTGATTTACGATTAATAGCCGCACTAATGAACCAATTGGTGTCAATGATTAGACTAATTTTTCTATTTGCCATTTCTTACAGCTTTCACCTCTTTCATAATTTCCTTTTCAGAAATTTCAATATCGGGCAGCGATTTGTCTAAATCCTCAAATAATTCATCGGCCATTTGCTGGTGTATTTTTTTTGCCAAAGCCAAGCGTTGCTTCGACGGCAATGTTTGAAAGGCATGGAGTATATCAGATTGTGTCATAAGGCTTTGTATTTTGCTCGAATGTCAAACGAAACTTCCTTCGGTTTAGTTTTAATGTATGCAATAATAAAGCGTCGGGTAAAACTTAATGACTTTTGAGACAACTTTTGGTTGCAGCGCTTCGTTTACACAAAATTGCGCGTTTAAAAACATAGTGAATTCTTTGCTTTAAAGCAACAACAGCGGCACCAGAAAGACCGCATCTGCCAGCCAGCGGTAGCGTTCTTGGCTTAAAAAAACTGGTGGGTTTGTTTTGAGGTAGGCCAGCCAGCACGCCATAAAAAAACTGATTACCGCAAACCGCTGGCAGTAGCGGTGCGGGCTCGCAACCGCCACGTAGAGGCAGCCGATGGCCACCAGCCAAAACAAACCTTTTAGGCACTTTTGGGCCACGTCTTGCCCCAAGTGCTGCGCCAACGAGCTGCCGTCGTTCTCAAAAGCCTCGAACCAAGCCAGCAGAAGCAGGTTTTGCAGGGCCATGAGCCAATAAACGCCCGCCAGTACGTACACCTCCCAACTAATTTCGTCTTGCGCCCATTGCGCCGCGCCCCAAACGCCGAGCGTATACACAACCGCAATGAAGAGTTCTTTGAAGAGTATTTCTTGCTTAATTTTGAACACCAAATAAAGGTAACAGCCCGTGAGAACGGCCAGAACAAAGCCCATAAGAATGATTTTTGGTGGAATCCAGATCAATACAACAACCGATGCCACCGCCAGCCCGAGCGAAATTTGGGCCAAAAGCCTGCGGTTTATGAACTGAAACTGGTGCCGGGGCGTGTTGGGGCGGGGTGTTTTGGCGTTGTCGAGGAGCCGATCGGCGGTGTATACAATAAAAACCACCGCACCAAGCACCACCAGGGTAGGCCAGTGGTGGGTTTTAGCGCCCGCTGGCAGGCGAGCCGCCGCGCAGTAGGTGAGGCAGGCTCCTGCTACCACGTCGAGACTGAGCCAATGGGCTCGCAGCAGCAGCCGATCCACTTAAACCTGTTTCATCTCCACCTCTTCTGCGTCGTTTTCGTCGGCTTCTTCGTGGTTTTGGTGGGCAAAAAACTGTTTTTGAAATACCAAGATCACGCACACCCCCGTGAATATACACGCATCGGCGAAATTAAAGATGGGGGTAGAGTAGAACTTTCCGCCCCAAATCGGCACCCAGTCGGGCACGAACCCCTGCCAGGGGTCGAAAAAGAACATATCAATTACCTGGCCGTGAAACCACGGCGTGGGCGAACCGTAGGGAGCGTTGCCCAACCAAACGCCGTAAAAAGTACTGTCGATAACATTGCCAACCGCACCCGCCAAGATCATAGATATGGCCCAGAGCAGCCCGTTGGACGCGCCACGGAGGGCCAGCCGATAAATGTACGAGCCAATAAAAAACATGGCCACCAATCGAAACAAACTAAGGGCCAATTTACCGTACTCGTGGCCAATTTCCATGCCGAAGGCCATGCCTGGGTTGAGAACGTAGTGCAGCTTGAACCAGTCGCCAAAGATGTAGTATTCGTCGCTGAGGTGGTTTTGGACGTAGTGGTGCATGGTCAGTTTGATGGCCTGATCGATGGCGATCAGCACCAGACTAACCACGAAAAAAGGGGCTGCTTTTTTCATAAAACTTTGCGGGGCAATGTAAAAGTGGCTGTTAGTTTAGGCAGAAATTCTTTCTTTTTTTCTACGGTCGAGTTCGTTTTTTACCAGCAAAAACTCCCGACTGCTCTGCCCCGCAATCGACTTGTTTTCGTCGGCGCGCCTAAAAAGGTACGGCATTACTGACTCTACGGGGCCGTAGGGTACGTATTTGGCCACGTTGTAGCCCTTTTGGGAGAGATTGTACGAAATATTGTCGCTCATACCCAGCAGCTGGGCAAACCACACGTGCGGGTCGTTGTGGTCGATCAGTTTCTCGTCCATGAGCTCGGCGCAAAGCTGGCAACTTTCTTCGTTGTGGGTTCCCAAACAGATCGAAAGTACGTCGCGGTTGGAGAGCGCAAACTCAATGGCTTTGTCAAAATCAGCGTCGGTGTCGGCTTTGGTGGCGTGGATCGGATCCTGGTACTCGAACTCGTGGGCGCGCTGGCGTTCTTTCTCAAAGTAAGCTCCGCGCACCAACTTTGCCCCCAGAAAATACCCTTTGTGTCGGGCGCACTTGGTGGCTTTTTCTAAATTACTGAGCATCTCCCAGCGATAAAACTGGTAGGTGTTGTAAACGATGGGCTGTTGGGTGTTGTATTTCACCATCATTCCGTAGGTGAGCTCGTCTATTGCGTCCTGAATCCAGCTCTCCTCGGCGTCGATAAATATTTTTACGTTGTGCTCGTGGGCCGCGCCGCAAAGTTGGTTCATGCGTTGGCAAACACGCTGGTAAGCCTTCTCTTGGTCGTCGGTGAGTGGCGTTTTGTTCTGAACTTTTTCCAATAACTCGCTCGATGCAATGCCCGTTACCTTAAAAACTGTGAACGGAATGGACGCAACGCTGTGTGCCTTCACGATCGTTCTTAGGGTTTCGGCGGTCGTTTGCTCGAAGCTCTTCTCGTTATCCTCGCCCTCGATCGAATAGTCTAATATGGTTCCTATTTTTGCTTTGGCCAAACTTTGTATTGTCTTTTCGCACTCTTTGATGTTTTCGCCACCGCAGAACTGCTCAAAGATGGTATACTTGATAAGGCTTTTTACGGGCAAATTCAATTTTAAAGCCACTTTTATGAAAAAAGTACCTAAATTTGTTGCCCATTCAATGTGCATGAGCGCAAAGAGTAGGTAGGTTTTTCGGAGTTGAGCGTTCGATTTTGAAGAAAAAGAAACCGACGTATCGTCGAAACTGACCCGAGTGCGCGAATCTAAAGCTGTTCTGGGCATTATCTTTATTTGCAGGATTGGTTAAGTTTACTTAAAACAAATGCTAATAGGATGAACGAATCGCAAAGTTACGAATACATAACATCAAGTTGTACAAAATAGTTAGGAAAGAAATTTTTGATTTAATCATACATAATTAATATGAGTAGTGCAGCATTAGATATTTTGCCGATGAGTAGTTGGATCGACACCGACGGCAAACCTTTGATAATAGCGGGGCCGTGCAGTGCCGAAACCGAGGAGCAAGTGTGGGAGACCGCCACCCAAATTAAGGCTGGTGGCTACGCCCACGTTATCAGGGCGGGTGTTTGGAAGCCCCGCACGCGGCCAGGTAGCTTTGAGGGCATGGGCGAGGCCGCCTTGCCGTGGCTGCAGGCCGTAAAAAAAGAAACAGGCTTGCCCATAGCCATCGAAGTGGCCACGCCGCAGCACGTCGAACTGGCACTCAAATACGGCATTGATATTCTCTGGATCGGTGCACGAACCACCGTGAACCCCTTCAATGTGCAAGATCTGGCCGACTCGCTGGTGGGCGTAGATGTGCCAGTACTCATTAAAAACCCCGTCAATCCCGACCTTCAACTTTGGATCGGCGCCTTGGAGCGCATGAACCGGGCGGGTATCAAAAAACTGGGAGCCATTCACCGGGGTTTTTCTAACGCCCAAGAAAACAAGTTTCGCAACTCGCCCATGTGGCAAATTGCCATCGAACTCAAAACGCAGTTTCCAGACCTGCCCATGATCGGCGACCCCAGCCACATGGCTGGCAAACGCGCCTATTTGTACGAAATAGCCCAACGCGCCTTAGATTTGAACTACGATGGCCTCATTATAGAGTCTCACCGCGACCCAGACAAAGCCTGGTCGGATGCCTCGCAGCAGCTCACCCCCGCCGCCCTGGGCGATATGCTCCACGAATTGCAGATCAGAAAACGGTCTTACGGCGACGATTACCAAAACCAGTTGGAGAACATCCGCGCCAAAATTGATAACTTAGACCGCGAGATGCTCGAAACGCTGGCCGCGCGGATGTCGCTGGTCGAAAAATTGGCCGAGTACAAGCGCGACAACAACGTGGCTGCTTACCAAGTAGATCGTTTTAGGCAGGTATTAGAAACCCGTTCGGGCTGGGGCAAGAGCCTGAACCTGTACGACAACTTGGTGGACGAAATGTTTAAACTCATCCACATGGAGTCTATTCGCAAACAAACCGAGGTGATGAACAACGTATCCGCGTAGCGATTTCGGCAACCCAAAACAAAAAAGCCAGTGCACACGCGCTGGCTTTTTTGTTTTGAAAACCAGTATTTTTCAACAAAAAATGGTTTGGTCTATAACAACGTGGAACGGGGCTATTTTCAAAAGAATTAGGTCTGTTTTTACGCGAGCCACCGAGACATCATGTTACAGGGCAACCGCATTGTCGAAATTTTCAATAACTTTTTGGTTATTTTGCAAAAAAATATTTGGCGATACTCCTTTAATATTCGTGGGGGGGGGTACGATAAAATGGCTACTTGTCAATATTATCTACCAAAGATTATTTGTTAATGCGGTCGCCCTGCATCATGTTAGGTGCAAGGCTAAAAAACCGACACGATCGACAGTAACTCGTTGCCAACCTTGACCGATTTTCGGACGCCTCAACGAACAATTTTAGTGAATTTGAAAATTATATAAATAACAGAATGACAAAGCAAAAATCCGGACTTTTCGGGGTAAAATATTCAAATAGGGACTTTAGCCAAAATGACACTTGGGGTAAGAACCAGTTTAACTCTTCATTCCCTGCGGGTTTGACAAATTTTCTTGCTTCAAAAGATTTGGAAAACGTTTATCTCTATCTTGACAAAGAATTGAAAGTTAAACACAAGAAAATATCAGCAAAAGAACTTTACGGAATTGAACCAAACTCAGACGACTTATTTTTCTCATTTGAAAGCCCTTATACCCCATATCAACAATTAGTTATTGGTAGTTTACCAAGAGTTGACTTAGTTACGCAACTAAGAAGTAGTGGACAATGCTTACGACCAATTGAAGTTAAATTAACAGCCCTTCCTGACAACTCAACTTGCAATCTGAGCGAAGAATATTACGGTTGTGAAATTGTTATTCGACCTGACACAATCGTTTATTTGGCTTGCAGTATTGCTTCAAATTTCAAAGACAATAAGAAAGAACTTTCTAAACTTATCGGCAGTAAGTTTGATAAAATCAGTGATTGGACTGATGGTGTTTCGGTTTGGTCATACATTACTGAAATGATTGCGGCTATTGACCGTATAATCCTTTCATACTTGGACAAGCAAGAGCCTTTGCTAATGCAGCCCATTTGGAAAACAAATGGAAAATCACCCAAACTTTCCGACAACTGTTTAGACGTTTTTATTTGGTCAAATTTTGCATTTACCCAACTCTTTGTTGATGTTGCAAGGGGCGAGTTGTCCGAAGGAGCAAACAGAATTACCCGACAGGTAAGAACTATCATTTGGCTTTTCAAAATGCTCTATGACTTTGCAAAACAAGGTCAAATCAATCACCACAAAATCATTGATGAGCTCTCTTACAATACTAAAAACGATAAGGCTTTTGCAGTAAGTGGCAGGATTACACACAGGTATATGACTTGTGCTGAATTGACAAAACCGAGAATTGAAAAGAAAGAAATCAGAAAAATCATTCTTGGCGGTGGACAGAATTTATTAAGTCCAGAAAGAAGATTTGACGCAATTATTTACAATTCACCAGAACTATTCACATAATGGAAACAGTAGATTTATTTTCAGGTTGTGGCGGTTTATCGCTTGGTTTTCAAAATGCAGGTTTTGAAATTTTGGCGGCATTTGACAAATGGGAACCAGCAGTAAAAGTATATAGAGATAATTTCAATCACCCAATATACGATACTGACTTAGGAAGCGAAGAAGGTCTTGAATTTGTAAAGAGCCTTAAACCACAAATAATTATTGGCGGTCCGCCTTGCCAAGATTTTTCAAGTGCAGGAAAAAGAGATGAAACATTGGGGCGTGCAGACCTGACAATTTCTTACGCAAATATTGTATCGACTGTAAAGCCCGAATGGTTTGTAATGGAAAATGTTGAGCGGATTACAAAAAGCCACATTCTTAAAGAAGCATTGCAAATTTTTAAGAAAGCAGGATATGGAATTTCATATCAAGTTTTAGATGCCAGTTTTTGTGGAGTGCCACAATCAAGAAAACGGTTTTTCTTAGTCGGACATAAGCACTCAACAGATAATTTTCTAAATCCATATTTCAACAAAAATTTATCCAGTAAACAAACGACCTTGTTTGACTATTTCGGTAAATCATTAGGAGTTGATTATTACTATCGACACCCAAGAAGTTATGCAAGACGTGGGATTTTCAGTATTTATGAACCAAGTCCTACAATTCGTGGAGTAAACCGACCAATTCCAAAAGGCTATCCAAGACACGAAGGTGACCCTGTTGAGATTTCGGATAAAGTAAGACCACTAACAACCAAAGAAAGAAGTTTAATACAAACTTTTCCCGAAGACTTTATTTTCAACGGAACAAAAACAGACCTTGAACAAATAATTGGGAATGCTGTTCCTGTAAAGTTGGGCGAATATGTTGCAAACTGTATCAACGAGTATATTAGCGACAGACAAGAAAACAAGCAAATTACGGTTGGACAATTAGAACTTACATACCACGAATGAAAAAAGCCCAGCACCTAACAGCACCTACCCAAAAGACAGGGTTTCGTGTTCCAAAGACAGTTTTGTGGTAAATGGAAATTTAGTTTTTCAAATCAAGTTTTGTGGTGAAAATCGCCAACTTTGCCAAGCCGTATTATACTGTATAAAATCATTTAACCAATCTCTGCATTCCATGAAACTAATTAGATTTGGCACTTTTGAGGCCGAAAAACCAGGCTTGCTGCTGCTCGACGGCAGGATGATCGACGTTTCGGCTTTTGGGGAGGATTATAATGAGGCCTTTTTTGCCACCGATGGTTTGGTGCGTCTGGCGGCTTGGCTGGCCCAAAACGAGGATAATTGTCCGCTCGTTGGGCAGGACGTGCGGCTGGGGGCGTGCGTGGCGCGGCCATCAAAAATCATTTGTATTGGCCTCAACTACGCCAAACACGCCGCCGAGTCGGGGGTGGCAGCACCCGCCGAGCCAGTTGTTTTTTTCAAATCCAGCACGGCATTGTGCGGGCCCAACGACGACGTGGTGATTCCGAAAAACGCCACCAAAACCGACTGGGAGGTAGAGCTGGCCTTCGTGGTGGGCAAACGCGCCAGCTACATCGACGAGGCAAACGCGCTCAGTTACATTGCGGGCTACTGCCTGCACAACGACTACTCAGAGCGGGCGTTTCAGCTCGAACGCGGCGGCCAGTGGGTCAAGGGCAAGAGTGCCGATACTTTTGCGCCCCTGGGCCCTTTTTTGGCTACGCCCGACGAGCTCCCCGACCCCCAAAACCTACAATTGTGGCTCTCCGTGAACGGCCAGCGGTTGCAAGACTCCAACACCAGCGACATGATTTTTGACATTGGCCATATCATTACTTATTTGAGCCAATTTATGACTTTGTTGCCTGGCGACGTGGTCTCGACGGGTACGCCCGCTGGCGTGGGCTTGGGCCTGAAACCACCGCGCTACCTGACCCCCGGCGATGTGGTAGAACTAGGCATTGAACACCTCGGAACGCAATGCCAAACGGCCCATGCCTACCAAAAATGATTATCGACGCGCACCAACATTTTTGGCTCTACGACCCCACCCGCGACGCTTGGATCGACGAGACGATGGCGCGTATTCGGGGTAATTTTTTGCCCAACGATTTGAAAGGTATTTTTTTGGCCAATCAAATAGCGGGTTGCGTGGCGGTACAGGCGGATCAGTCGGAGGCCGAAACCGATTTTCTGCTTACATTGGCCGATGCCAACGATTTTATAAAAGGAGTGGTAGGGTGGGTAGATTTGCGCGCCCAGAACCTCCCCGCCCGACTCGATTATTTTTCGCAGTTCGAACGTTGCAAAGGTTTCAGGCACGTGGTGCAGGCCGAAACCGACGATGCCTTTATGCTCCAAAACGATTTTAAACGGGGAATTAGACAGCTGCAAGCCTTCGATTTTACCTACGATTTGCTGGTGTACCCCCGCCAGTTGCCCGCTGCCATTGAGTTGGTAAATGCCTTCGGCGAGCAGAAGTTTGTGTTGGATCACATCGGTAAGCCGCCCGTCAGAACGGGACAAATTGATTTTTGGCGAACCCAAATAAACGAACTCGCCCGCGCCGACAACGTGTGGTGCAAGTTGTCGGGCATTGTGACGGAGGCCGACTGGAACACGTGGACTTTTGAGCAAATAAAGCCCTACTTAGACGTGGTTTTTGATGCTTTCGGTACAAACAGGCTCATGTTTGGCTCCGATTGGCCCGTTTGCACGCTGGCGGGCGAGTACGAAGAGACCTTAGAACTGGTGCAGGGCTACTGCTCTGGGCTATCTGAAACCGAAAAACGCCGTGTTTTTGCCCAAAATGCCACCGATTTTTACGGATTAGAATAAAGCAAACCACCCTTAAAACCGTTGATAGCATGCACTTAAATTTGGCAAATAAAATAATCGTCGTCACGGGTGGTGCCAAGGGCATTGGTGCGGCCATTGCGCAAACGTTGGCAGCCGAGGGAGCTACGGCCGTGATTGTGGGCCGCAGCGAACCTGACAACCGCGACGCGGTGGCGGCAATCGTAGAAATGGGCGGCCAAGCCCACCAGATTGTGGCCGAACTAACCCACCCCGACGACTGCAAAAAAGCAATCGACAGCACCCTCAGTACGTTTGGGCGCATCGACGGCCTCGTCAATAATGCGGGCGTGAACGACGGTGTGGGCCTCGAGAAAGGCAACTACGAAGATTTCGTGGCGTCGTTGCACCGCAACTTGGTGCACTACTACCTCATGGCGCACCACGCGCTGCCAGCCCTCAAAGCGTCGCGGGGGAGTATCGTGAACATCGGCTCTAAGGTAGCCGAGACTGGCCAAGGAAACACCTCCGCCTACGCCGCCGCCAACGGTGGTCGAAACGCCCTTACCCGCGAGTGGGCCGTCGAACTACTTCCCTACGGCATCAGGGTGAACTGCGTGGTGGTGGCCGAATGTTACACGCCACTCTACGAAAAATGGATACAAACGGTGGCTGATCCCGAAAAGGCCCTGGCCGAAATTACCGCCCGCATACCCCTCGAAAACCGCATGACCACCCCCAACGAGATTGCCAACGCGGTGGCGTTTTTGTTGTCCGACAAATCGAGCCACACCACGGGTCAGATTCTCCACGTGGACGGCGGCTACACGCATTTAGACCGTTCAATCGGTAAACATTGATCCGAAACTGCAACCATTTTGGGCTGCGGTGTGTTGGGTTTTAAGTCACAAACCCAACAATACCGATCTGTGCGCGCACTTTCTCACCTCAATAAATACTTCGTCCGCTACAAGTGGTACCTCATTTTGGGGTCGCTGTTCACGGTTCTTTCCAATCTTTTTGGCATTTTGCCCGCCCAACTGGTGCGCTATGCCCTCGACTTGGTGCGCGAAACACTGGATATTTACTTTCTTTTCAACGGCAGCCGGGTGCAGGCCGCTCTGTACGATGTCTTTGCATTTAGTATTTTTTTATACGGTATTTTGATTTTGGTGATGGCACTCTTGAAGGGAATATTCCTGTTTTTGGTGCGCCAGACGCTCATCGTTATGTCGAGGCGGATTGAGTATGACCTTAAAAACGAAATTTATGCCCACTACCAAACCCTGCCGCTGAGTTTCTACCGCCGCAACAACACTGGCGATTTGATGGCGCGTATTTCGGAGGATGTCAGCAAGGTGCGGATGTACGTGGGGCCGAGCATTATGTACGGCATAAACTTATTGACCCTTTTTGTGTTGGTAATCAGCTACATGGTGTCGGTCAGTACCAAACTTACTTTCTACGTGTTGTTGCCTTTGCCAGTGCTTTCGGTGAGCATATACATTGTCAATACCATTATCATGAAACGCTCCGAAGAACTCCAGCGGCAGTTGTCGCAGCTTTCTACGTTTGTGCAGGAGGCATTTTCGGGCATTCGGGTCATTAAAGCGTTTGTGCGGGAGAAAGACTCGCTCGCAAACTTCAAAACCGAAAGCGACGCGTACCGCCAAAAATCGCTGGCACTTACCAAGGTAGATTCTCTCTTTTACCCTTTTATGTTGGTTTTGGTGGGTGTTAGCAACGTGCTGGTGGTGTTTGTGGGTGGCCAAGAAATTATGGCGGGGCGACTCACACCAGGCAACATCACCGAGTTTATTATTTATGTGAGTATGCTCACTTGGCCAGTAATGGCACTGGGCTGGACCACCAGTCAAACCCAACGGGCGGCGGCATCGCAGGAGCGCATCAACGAGTTTTTGGCCGTAAAAACCGACCTAACTTCCCTCAAAAACATTGACCGCGATCTGGCGGGACGTATTACTTTCAAGAACGTCGATTTTTTGTACGCCGACTCGGGCATAAAGGCACTAAAAAACTTCAACCTCGACGTTCAGGCGGGGCAGTCGGTGGCTATTTTGGGTACAACTGGTTCGGGCAAAAGCACCATCGCAAACCTAATAACAAGGATGTATGACGCGACGGGCGGCGAGATTTTGATCGACGACCAGCCCATCAAAGACTACAATTTGCAGCGTTTGCGCCACCAGATGGGCTACGTGCCGCAGGATGTTTTTTTGTTTTCGGACACCATTGCGGGCAACGTGAGCTTTGGTACAACCGATATGAGCCCCCAGAAAATTGAGCAGGCCGTCCGCGATGCCGACCTTTATGCCAACATTGTGGAGTTCCCAGAGCAGTTCGACACCAAAGTGGGCGAGCGGGGCATTACGCTCTCGGGTGGCCAAAAACAACGCCTCAGCATTGCCAGGGCCATAGCCCGCGACCCCAGAATTCTGATTCTCGACGATTGTTTGTCGGCGGTTGATACCCAGACCGAGAACATCATTCTCAACAACCTAAAACGAATCATGGAAAACCGCACGTCGGTTATTATTTCGCACCGGGTGTCGTCGGCAAAATTGGCCGATAAAATTATTATGTTAGACGACGGCCGCGTGGTTCAGCACGGCACGCACCAATCTTTGATGGCACAAGACGGCCCCTACCGCGACCTGTACGAAAAACAACTGCAAGGCGAGGAGGTTTAGAGCGGGGGAGCAGTAGCCCCCAGCCACTTGGCTCGCTCCACGGCGGCGGCGGCATCGTCGGCCTTGTTGATTTGAACCGCTCCGTTGGGCAGACGCACCAACGCCAGCCCAACCCACGCGAGGGCTTCGTTGAGGCGGTTTTCTAAGGGCTCGTGGCCCAAAATACACTCCTCAAAATACCAATCCAAGTTCTGTTGTGCCGTTTGTTGGGCAATATCAACGTAGTTTTGGTACGAATACCCAACGAATGGCTTGCCAAAATGCTGCCAGAGGGTGCGCGCCACGTCGTCGATGGAACGCTTATGGGCGTGCATTTTGCGGATGGTGAGGTCTAAAATCAACGCCACCAGCGCGCCCTTGTGGTAAACCGACACCTTGCGGTCGGGAATGGCCTGCGAGTAGCCGTCCAACCACAGGTCGAACGACGATTCGGTGAGCGACTGCGCCGCCCGCCCGTTATGCTCAAAATGGCGTTTGCAATAAACCTCCAATTCTTTCAAATAGTCGGCCTCCGAAAAAACGCCCGCCCGTTTCAGAAACAGATCGCCGTAGTAGGTCGTCAGGCCCTCCACCACAAAGCAGGTCGGAAAATAATTTTCCCGCGTAAAATCGTAGGGCATCAACTCTTGCGGTCTGATCCTGATGGCGTTCCAGGCATGAAAGAGTTCGTGCGAGCTCACCCCGAGCAGATCGACGTGAAACCCCTCGCTGTTGTCGTTTGGCCCCAACACAACCACCGTAGAGTTGCGGTGTTCTACGCCGTGGTAAAAAGCCTCGGTCAAAATCAAATTTATAAAGTGGTACTCAGCCTCTGGAAACTCGCCCATTGTCTGTATTTGAACCGCCGTGAAAGCCCTAAAATTAGCCAAAATTCGTTCCCAATTGGGCGTTATTTGCCCCTCAATCCAGACGTAAAAGCGCACCGAATCTACCTCGTAGTGCCCACATTGAATCGTAGCCGAAGCCACCAGCGGGCTGTCTACGAGTGCGTAATAATCGCGGGCCTCAAAGGTGTGTTTGGTTGTTTGGGGCAGGCCGCAGGCCACGGTGTAGTTTTCGGGCAATGCCAATTGCAGCGTGCAGGGTTCGTGCAGGCGGCCTTCGGCATACACGCAAAGATTAACTGGGTTTAGGTAAAACAGCGTCTCGTCCACAAAGCTGCTGCCCGCGTCTTTTTTGTGGGCGTAATAATTATACTTGACCACAACCGTTGGCGCGTTTTGGGTGTCGATCAACCAGCGGTCTTTGGTTATTTTTCGGAACGGCAGCGGCTCGCCCTCCGCGTTTGAAACAGCGAATTTTTGAATATTTTTGGCAAAATTCTGCAACTCATACCGACCTGGCCGCCATGCGGGTAGCTGTATTTCGAGGTGCGGGACGGCCACGTTTTCTACGCGTGCCTCAACCTCGATAAAGTGCGACCAAGGCCGCTCTGAGCCAACGCGGTAGTGCATTTGGTTAGAAGTTTACGGCCAAGTTTACAAAATAATACCCACCATTGAACCCAAACTGAGTGGCGTTGCGGCTGTACACAAACCGCCCGTCGGAGGCATTGAGGGGGTTTTGGATTTGGTCGGGATACACGTCCAGCACATTGTTTGCGCCAACGGTTAGGGTCATAATCCTGATGGGTTTCACCATCAGGCTCACATCGGTGATCGTTTTGGGCGAAAAATACTCGTCGCGCGTGAGGTCTGTGCCATTGAAAAGGGCGGCCACCTCGCCAAACCGCGTGGCGCGAACCATCAGCCCCACGATACCAACTTTCAGATTTCCCGAAACCATTATTTTGTTTCGGGGTTGGCCCTGCTCAATGCGCCCGCGTTCCTCGCGGTTGAATAGCACATTGGCAAAGTCGGCGGCGGGTAGTTTGTCGGTCGTTTGCGCGTCGCCGATGATATTGGTTTGGTTGAAGTTGGTGGCGGCGGTCAGATCTAACGACGTATTTTTGTTGAACTTGGTGCCGTAGGCCACTATTACGTCCAGGCCGCGCGTGCGGGTACTGATGGCATTGGTAAAGAA
Source organism: Cytophagales bacterium (assembly GCA_013298215.1). GTDB lineage: Bacteria > Bacteroidota > Bacteroidia > Cytophagales > Spirosomataceae > JAAFKE01. The sequence continues at coordinate 14,979 of JAAFKE010000038.1, forward strand.
AACCGCTGAATTGACATCTGGAAAAGCCGCCAGCAAACGCCCAACGGCGGGCGTAGATTTGGGGAAACTCCCCGTGAGCACAATGCGGTCTTGAATGTTTATTTCGTAGGCATCGATCGTAACGTTGAGCGCGTTGGTAGGCCGCGCCGTTATGCCAACGCTATAACTACGCGATGTTTCGGCTTTGAGCGACGGAATGCCGAAGGCCTGCGCCACGGGGCTTTCGTTGTTGAAAGTACCCTGCTGAAGCGGCACTAAGCCAGTGGGCGAGTTCACAAAAACAGTGCTAACGGCGCTAAAATACCGTTGGTGCATGCTCGGTGCGCGGAAACCGTTGCTGTAATTTCCGCGTAGCGCAAAAGCCTCCGAAATTTTAATTCTGGCGGCTACTTTGGTGGCCAAATTATTGCCAAAATCACTGTAATTTTCGTAGCGGGCGGCGGCACTCACCAGCAGCCATTCGGTCAGATCGGTTTCTACGTCTAAATAACCACCATAAATACTGCGGGTTTTGTTGAGCGCATTGGCAGGCTGGAAGCCTGGAAACACCTGCGCACCCGCTGCTTTTAGGTTGGCACTCGGCGTATTTGGGGGGTTGTTGTTGGAGTAAGAGGCTTCTTCTCCCGCTATTATCTGGTAGTTGTCGAGCCGAAACTCGCCACCAAGTGCTACATTGAATGACTGCAAGCCAATTTCCTCGGCAAAATCCTTGGCCAAATTTAGGTTGGTCGTATTTTGGTTGAACACCAATGTACCCGCATAAAAATTTTGGGGGCTGCTGGCGCCCAACGATGCGTTCATGGATTTTTTTACGTCAAACTTAAAACTATTGCCGCCGTAAACGTTGCTCAGGTCGTACCTCCAGCCGTTCTGGCTCACTCCCTGAACGCCCATCAAGACCGACCTGTCGTTGATAGCCGAGTGAATTTCGGGTAAAAAACCGTTCGGGTACAGTGTCAGATCTACCTGCCTGGTTTGGTTTGGGTAGCGATAAAAACCAGCTGCTTGCCCATGGCGGTAGTTGTAGTTGGCCGTCAGGTAAAACTCGGTGGCCTTCGTAATGGGCAAACCCACATTGACGAGTACGCCCAGGTTTTGTACCTGAGAGTTGCCCACGGCCATGTTGTTTTCGCGGCTAAACCCGTTTTGTTGAATCAGGGCGTCGTCGAGTCTTCGGTTTTCGGCCTCTGTTTTGCCGTCTTGGGTGGCGGTTCTGTACACAAAACCCGTGTACGAGCCCACGCGGTTGGTGGGTTGCCGGAAACGATAGTCGGCCGCCACGCTCATGTGGCCTTCTTTGCCGATCTTAAAACCATGGTACAGGCCATATTGCATCGTACCGCCGTCGCCTGCGTAGGTTTTGCCCGCGTGGGCAGTTAGCGAAGTTCTACCAACCTCTTCTTTCATCACCACGTTCACAATGCCGCCGATGGCATCGGAGCCATACTGGGCCGCCGCGCCGTCGCGCAGTACTTCGATGCGCTCGATGGCCGCCGTCGGAATGGCGTTCAGGTCAGTTCCTACCGACCCGCGCCCCACGGTTCCGTTCACGTTTACGAGGGCGGTTGTGTGCCTTCGCTTTCCGTTTATCAGCACCAGCACCTGGTCTGGGCCGAGGCCACGAAGCGTGGCGGGGTCTATGTGGTCGGTGCCGTCGGCCACGGTTTGGCGTGCCGAGTTGAAGGACGGTGCCACAAAATTGAGCATCTGGGTGGGTTCTGTTTGCCCCGTAGCCATCAGGTTGTCGCCCGTGAAGGTATCAATGGGCGCGGGGGTGTCGGTGTTTGAGCGGCTGGTAGTTGAGCGCGACCCAATAACGACCACCTCTCCCAGGGCATCGAACGACGCTTGAAGGGGCACGTCCATGGCCAAGTCGGCGGTGCCAATCCTGAACGAAAGAATGGTAGTCTGGTACCCAACCATGCTCACCCGCAGTCGGTAGATACCAGTGCCGATCCGGAGCGAATACTGCCCAGTTATGCTGGTATTCATGCCCATGGTGTTGTTTTCTACGGTCACGCTCGCCCCCAGCAGTGGCCGCCCAGAGCTGGCATCGAACACCCGCCCGCGAACGCGCTGGGCAAAAGATTCAAAACAAAGAAGCGACACAAAAAAAAGAACGCTGTAAAAGATTTTTGTTGAGGATAGAGATTTTGACATTTTTTATGGGTTGATTGCTAAAATAATAGGCTGCAAATTTATTGTTTTTTTAGTGACTTATTCCAAACATCTTATGTTAAGACACCATGCGGTGCGGTAGTGTTTGAAAAAATGTACAGAAATAAACTCAGCGCACCCAAACCGTTTGCGACCATTGCGCCTGCTGCTGGTCGGTAACGATTATTTTGAAAAAACCTGGCGTTGTTAATCGAAACCCAAAGCGGAGGGCTGCGTTGGCAAACTCCTCAGATTTTACCACTCGCCCCAAGACATCTACCACCTGCAAACGCCTAATGGGCTGCGGAACATCGAGCGTAAAACTACCGTCGGGCGACGGATTTGGGTACACAATGGGCGAGCTTACAGCGGGCGAAACCGCCGTAACGATTGCTTGGATGCCATCGCAAGCGTTGGCCACGTCGGTGTGGAGCTGCCCTAAAAGCGCGTAAAGGTTGTCGCCAGGGCAGTCGGTGGCGCAGCCGTCGCGGTGGGCAGAGAGCACGGCCAAGTTTTTGTTGGATGGCGCGTGCAGCGAACGGCTGGTAGGATCGACAAGGTTTTCTTTTTTCATTTTCCAGGCAACCAATTTAGTAAGCACCGCCAGCGCGGGAGCCGTTGGTTGGGCGGTCATGTAGTTGCCGAGCAGGCAAATGCCCATTGTACCCGCGTTGAAACCGCAAAAATGAGCGCCCTGCACGTTGTCGCCGTCCATGCGTCCTTGGCCGTCGCGGCCCTCGAAAACGGTGCCGTCTTGGGCAACCAAAAAATTGTAGCCCACGTCGTTCCAGCCATTTGTTTGGGTATGAAAAACGTAGATGTTGCGAACCACGTTGGTGAAATTACTGGGCGAGTTAGACCCCGCCTCGTGGTGAACGATCACAAATCGAACGACCGTGGCAGTGGGGAGTTCTTTGGGCGGCGTGAGGCCAGCTCGCCACACCGAAGCGGGAACGACGGGTGGTTTTTCGCAGTCGGCGGCCACCCTAAACTGCCGGTAGTACGTGGGCAGTGCCATTGGTTTGGCGTATACGCCCGCCAGGACGGCGGGCGTGTCGGCGCCCGATAGTTCGAGCAAACCAACCGCTTGTTTGAATATGACCAACTGGCTCTGGGGTGTTTCGGCGTGCGGGTCGGGGCGAAGAACTATTGTGTCTCCGTTGGCAATGAGGCGTAAGTTTGCCCAATTTGGTTGGGCATCGAACCGAAAAGCCGCCGACGTTATTGGACGCAACAAGGTGACTTTCGGTGCCTTGGGGTCAATAGCTCGGGTTAGAACATACTGATTTTGAGCCTGCACGAGGAGGCTCAAAAACGTGAAGCAAAATAAAAGTGACGGTGTTTTCATACGTTTGGCGTTGAGTTTTTTACCAAAAAACAAATAAAACTAAAATTCTGTTTGAAAGCTACTTTGCAGAATGCCCCAATGTTGGGTGATTGATGATGTTGGATGATCGGATGAGAGAATGATTGAATGATGATTTGCTCTCTTTTGGGGGATGAGACTATAAATTGATAAATTGCAGAAATTACCCGAAAGGGAATAATGTAGGACAAAAAGCGGTGAGGTTCGCCGTACCAAACAATGAAACATTTTTCTACGGGGGTACTCTGGCGGATTTTTGTGTTGAACGCCACGGTGGTGGGCATCACGCTGGCAACGACGTCTAAAATGTGGTCGTTGGCGTTTGTTTTGGCTGTGTTGATGGTCGTTTTGGTAGTAAATTTATACCATTACGTGACCAACACCAACCGAAAGCTGACCCGCTTCATGGAGTCTGTGAGGTACTCTGATTTTGTCATAAAGTTTTCGGCTGATAACAAAATGGGGCGCAGTTTCGAGGAGCTCAACCAACAGTTCAACGAAGTGTTGGAGGCTTTTAGAGCGGCCCGCGCCGAAAAAGAAGCAAACCTCCAGTTTATCAACACCATCGTTCAGCACGTGAGCGTGGGGCTGATCTCGTTCGATGCCTTCGGACGCATTGAGTTCATCAACAACACCGCTCTGAAGCTACTGAACGTTTACCGACTCCGAAATTTGTCGGAACTCCAAAACAAACAACCCGAACTACGCCAAGTACTGAGCCAGCTTTCGGGCGGGGGGCGGCAACTGCACCGCAGCCCCGACGAAAAACAATTGGCCTTTCATGCCACCAACGTGAGCCTGCGCGGCAGGATGCTCACGCTGGTGTCGGTGCAAAACATCCAAACCGAGCTGCAAGAAAAAGAATTGGATGCCTGGCAAAACCTAACCAAGGTGCTGCGCCACGAAATTATGAACTCCGTTACGCCCATTGTGTCGTTGGTAGGGACAATGAAAGACATTGTAAATGAGGACATTGCGCCAAAAAACCCCCACAATGAGGCCATCGACGATCTGCGGCTGGCATTAGATACGATCGAGAACCGGGGTAGGGGCGTTATGAACTTTGTGAACGCCTACCGTACTTTTACGAGCATTCCTACACCTGTTTTCTGCGATGTTTCGGTGAATGATTTGGTGAGCCGGGTGGTTAGTTTGTTGCAAAACGATTTTAAAAACCAGCGCAAAACCCTACACGTCCAGCCCTTCGACCCCGACGTTTGCGTGCGTGCCGATGCCGATCAGGTAGAAATGGTGCTCATTAATTTACTAAAAAATGCCCTCGAGGCGGGTTCAAACGTTGCTTCCGACCAAGTAAAAATTTCGGGTTCGGTGAGCAACGGGCGCGTGGCTTTGCGGGTTCAAGACTACGGGGTGGGCATTGCGCCCGAGGCGTTAGAAAAAATATTTATTCCTTTTTTTACCACCAAAAAAACGGGTAGCGGCATTGGCCTGAGCCTGTCGCGGCAAATTATGCAACTGCACGGAGGTAGTCTGAAAGTGGCCTCAGACGATACGGGTACTGTTTTTACGGTGGTGTTTTGAGGTAGATTTTAACGCACTAAAAACGGCGTTTTCGGCGGCTCGGCTGGGCCATCGGCACTGGGCACGACAATGGTTTGAGGGTGCGGGTGTGAAAAATAGGCACTGACAAACCAAAGAAAATATCCAGACCACGGCTCGACAACAAACTTAGGGTGCCCAAAATATTGTCTGAACCCACCCAGAGCGGCCCAAAACGCCCCGCCAAGCCCACTGTCAGGGCACTGTAGTTGTCGATCAGCGAAATCGGTGCGGACACTTCGCCCCATTTGCGCTCCCAGCGCGGCACAACGGCCAACACCGAGGGCTGCTGCATGGCCAAACTGGTGGCAGTGCGTAGGTTCTGAATCCAGACGGCCGACAGGTACAGGTTGTTTTTCCAAAGATAATCGAACGACAAATTTAGCGTTGTGGGCAAGCCCGACGAAAAAGCCGTGGTTTTGTTTTCGGGGCGCACGCCCAATGTTCGGTTTAGGGCTGTTATGGCCCCGTTGCTGCTTTTTATGTTGTTGAAAAGGCGGTACGAGAACACCACGTCGCGCTGATCGACGTTGTACTGATTTACGTAAGCGGGGTTGTTGTAGCGAATCGCCCCGAGGTCGTTTAGGGCGGCTCCGATCTTGAATTTGTATTTATTTTTGGTGACATCGCCAATGAGCCCGCCGCGTTTTTTGTCACGAAACGACAGTTTTTTTATGTTTGGCCGGTACTCAAAAACCACTCCAAGGTCTACCCCCCAACCTGCCCCCGCTGCCTGCCGACCAAACAAAAATGCGGGTGTGGGCGCAAACGAATCGAAACTCCCCTCGGTGGTGTAGCCGTAGCTGGCCTTCAAATTGTAGGCCTGAATAACCTCGCGTTGGGGGTTGTCGCGTTCCACAAGCACCTCAATGTCAGCGTCTTCGACGCGGGCGTGGGCGTTGTACATTCCGGTAAGGCGTTTGAGCGTTGCGCCAACTTTAAAAAAATACTCTTGGTCGTCTACGATGACCGCCCCCACCGACAGCCCCGTTTCTATGTATCCGTTTACGTTCAGGGTGGCGCGTTGGTCGGTGTATTTTACGTTTTGAAAGTCGGGGCGGTCGGTGCCAAGGTTCATGAGCCGCGCAATGGGTTCGGACACGTCGGTGAGGTTCAAAAAATACCGTCCGCGCGTGCTGATGGCCACGCCAATTTTGTTTTGTTTGAGCGACACCAGCAACGCTGGCCCGCGCAGATCGCCGCCCGTATGAAAACGTTTGGGCTTGCCGTTTAGGCGTTCTTGCCAGTACGAATCTTTAAAAATAATCAGGCCGCGGTCGCTGCGGTACTGCGGCCCGACCGAATTTGTGACCACTCCCATCAGCGAGTAGGGGGCGTTCCAGGTGATGTAGTTGGTGAGCAACGAAAAATCGTGGGCTGCCAGGTTGAGATAAACCTTGTGCCGCGAATCTACCACGTTTGCTGCATTGGCATACACGCTATTTGTACCAGCATAATTACTACTGGCCGCCCCCAGCCAATGTTGCGCCTTGGCGCAGTGGGCGGTTTGGTACAATAAATAGAGCGTCAAAAGTAATTTTAGTTGTTTCATTCAACCAGAATTTATTTATCGTAAATCACAAAGTTATATCTTTGTAACGTAATAATTTGAATATAAACCACCACAACCCCCACACAACGCAAGAAATGGAAGCATTATTGGATCAAATCCCGTCGCTCGACTTGTCCGATTTTACAGCTGGCGATGCCGACCGCAAGGCTAAGTTTGTGAGCAGCCTCGGCACAGCTTTCAACGACATCGGCTTTGTGGCACTCAAAAATCACGGACTCACCGATTCGTTGCGCCACCAGTTGTACGGTACTGTTCAAACGTTTTTTTTGCAGGACGAGGAAACCAAAAAGAAATACGAGTTTGCCCACCTAAACGGGCAGCGCGGGTACATTGGTCGCAACAAAGAAAAGGCCAAAGGCCACTCCGTCGGCGATCTAAAAGAGTTTTACCACGTGGGCCAGCCGCACCCACTCGGCGATATGCCCCACAATGTTTTTCCTGACCAACCCGCTGATTTTAAAGACCTTACCCTCGAAACATTTTATACCTTCGAGAACACCGGTAAAACCCTGCTGCGAGCCATTGCGCTGTATCTCGAGCTCGACGAGACCTACTTTGAAGACAAAGTGAGCAACGGCGACAGTATTCTGCGGGCGTTGCACTACTTTCCAGTTGCCAACCCCGATGCCCTGCCCGAAGGCGCAGTACGCGCAGCGGCCCACGGCGACATAAACCTAATTACACTCCTGATGGGCGCGAGTGCAGACGGCCTCGAAGTGCTCCGCCGCGATGGCAGGTGGATTGCCATCACGGCCCTGCCCGACCAAATAGTGGTAAACGTTGGCGATATGCTCGACCGTCTCACCAACCACAAGCTCAAATCTACCATTCACCGGGTCGTAAACCCCCCACGGGACAAGATGAACACGTCTCGTTTTTCGATTCCGTTTTTCATGCACCCCCGCCCCGACATGAACTTGGCCTGCTTAGAAAACTGCGTGACCAGCGCAACCCCTAAACTGTACGTGGACATGACGGCGGGCGAGTTTTTGAACGAACGACTGGTGGAGTTGGGACTCAAAAAGGCGTAACGGTATGCTCCCAAACGGCTGATGCTCATGCGAAAAATTCGCCACATTATTTTTTTGAGGGATGTGCTCATTTTGGCTCTCACGTGCTTTGGGGGGCCACAGGTGCACCTGGTCATGTTTTTGGATATGTTTGTCAAAAAACGCCGCTACCTCACCGAAGCCGAACTCCTCGAACTCCAAGCCCTGTGCCAAGTGCTGCCAGGCCCCACCTCTACCCAGACCATCACCGCGTTAGGTTTTAAGATCGGTGGCTCAGGGCTGGCCTACCTCACGCTGTTGGTTTGGGTGCTGCCCGCCGTGGTGGTTATGTCGGCGGCGGGCATTGGTATTTACCACCTCCAACTCCACCAAATCTCGCTCAATTTTACGCGTTTCATCGAGCCGATGGCAGTTGGTTTTCTGGCGTATGGTGGCTATAAAATCGGCGAAAAAGTAATTGTAAACCCCTACGACTGGCTCATCATGGTGGTTTCGGGCGTGGTGGCCTATATTTTTCGGTCGCCTTGGGTTACGCCCATCGTGATAATTTTGGGGGGTGTTTTCACGTCATTAAACTACAAAGAGCAGGAGTCTCGCGCCAAGGAGCCGCTTAATATAAAGTGGGCAAATTTTATTTTGTGGGCTGGGGTGTTGGTTTCGGTGGCTATTTTGGGAGCCATTACGCGCTCAGTACCCATTATTTTGTTTGAAAACTTTTACCGCAACGGCAGCTTAGTCTTTGGCGGCGGGCAGGTGCTCACGCCCATTCTATACACCGAGTTCGTGGAGTTTAAGGGCTATTTGAGCCGCCAAGAGTTTTTGTCGGGCATGGCCTTAGCGCAGGTTATTCCTGGCCCAGTGTTTTCGATAGCCTCCTACGTGGGCGTGTTGGTGGGCCGAGATGGCGGCACGGCGCACCAAATTTGGTGCAGTGTGGGTTCTACGGTAGGTATTTTTTTGCCAGGTACTTTCCTGATATTTTTTGTGTACCGTTTTTGGGGGCAGCTCAAACAATACCGGGGCATTCGGGCATCTTTGGAGGGCATAAACGCCGCCAGCACGGGCCTAACCGCCGCCGCTTGCGTGCGTTTGTTTGAACCCATGGCTCATAATTGGCTTTTTGTACTCACCGTGGCGGGTACGTTGCTGCTGTTGCAGTTTACCAAAATACCTTCCTACGCCCTCATTCTGGGTGGCATTGTACTGGGGCTTGTCTTTTAGGATCTACGAAGACCCGTTTCTTTTCGCTTCACAGCCTCAAAAGAGGAATTATTTACGAGACTTGTTAGATTTGATATTTGATAGAGTTGCCGCCTCGTTGTTTAAAAGCCCGATTTGTAGGGGCGGATTTTAAACAACGGAAAAAGGATTTAATGTAAGTACTTTAAAATATTTAGCTGCTATTGTCAGGGTTGTTGTTGCCCGTGCGTGAGGTAGTTTTTGCTACTTATCTAAGTGGGGGGCATCATTTTTTTGCAATAAATCGTCCACAAAACAGTAAATTGCAATCACAAAATCTTTCATTGTAAGTCGTTTTTAGTTTGGAAACCAAAATTACCCCACTTTGAGAGATACCACATTTTTGTACTGCGCAACTTTCAATACCTCACCTCTAACCAATGTAAGTAAGCGTAACTAAATAATCGCCATTGGTTGTTTTATAATTACTTCATTAATAAATACTTATTCAATCATTTACTCATTTAAAATTATTACTTAATGCGCGTGACTGATTCTTCATCGGCGGTAAAAATTCAGATTCTTGACCAGAAAAAAGCCGAATCGCTCCTCGGTGGCGGCCAAAAACGAATCGATCAACAACACAAAAAAGGCAAACTCCACGCCCGAGAGCGGATAGAACTGCTCCTCGACGCGGGATCTTTCGAGGAGATCGGCCAGTTTGTGATGCACCGCTGCAAAGATTTTGGGTTAGACCACGAATACTACCTCGGCGACGGCGTGGTGACGGGCTACGGCACAGTAGAAGGGCGTTTGGTGTACGTTTTTGCCCAGGACTTCACGGTCTTTGGTGGGTCGCTCTCAGAAACGCACGCCGAAAAAATATGTAAGATCATGGACTTGGCCATGAAAAACGGTGCGCCCGTTATTGGGCTCAACGACTCGGGCGGTGCCAGGATTCAGGAGGGCGTGATGTCGTTGGCGGGCTACGCCGACATTTTCTACAAAAATACGATGGCCTCGGGCGTTGTGCCGCAGATTTCGGCCATTATGGGGCCTTGCGCGGGTGGAGCGGTGTACTCGCCGGCCATCACCGACTTTATCTTGATGGTCGAAAACACCAGTTACATGTTCGTAACGGGGCCAAACGTGGTCAAGACCGTTACCCACGAGGAGGTTACGTCGGAGGAGCTCGGCGGTGCCAGCACCCACAGCACCAAGTCTGGGGTAACGCACTTTTCTTGCGCCAATGAGTTGGAGTGCATCATGTACGTAAAAAAACTGTTGAGCTACATACCCCAAAACTGCGAAGACCAACCGCCAATGTTGCCCTACGAGGCCGCCAACGAGGCGCGCCCGTTGCTCAACAACATTATTCCCGAAAACCCCAACCAACCCTACGATATGCGCGAGGTGATTGAGCAACTGGTTGATGGGGGCGTTTTTTTTGAAGTACACAAAAATTTTGCCGAAAATATCCTCGTCGGTTTTGGGCGCATTGCGGGTAGGAGCGTAGGTATTGTGGCCAACCAACCCGCTGTTTTGGCGGGGGTTTTAGACATAAATGCCAGCACGAAAGGCGCGCGGTTTGTGCGCTTCTGCGACTGCTTTAATATTCCGCTGCTGGTGCTGGAAGACGTACCAGGTTTTTTGCCAGGCACAGACCAAGAGTGGAACGGGATTATTACAAACGGCGCAAAACTCCTGTACGCTTTCTGCGAAGCCACCGTGCCGCGTATTACCGTCATTACGCGCAAAGCCTACGGCGGTGCCTACGACGTGATGAACTCCAAGCACATTGGGGCCGACATGAACTACGCCTGGCCAACCGCCGAGATTGCCGTGATGGGAGCGGGCGGTGCGTCGGAGATTATCTTTAAAAAGGAAATTGCCGAGGCGCAAGACCCCGCCGCCAAGTTGCAGGAAAAGGTGCAAGAATACACCCAAAAGTTTGCCACACCCTACCGCGCCGCCCACCGTGGCTACATCGACGCGGTGATTTATCCCGAGCAAACCCGCGAAAAACTAATCCGTGCCTACAAAATGCTGGAAAACAAAGTAGTGAACTTGCCCCGAAAAAAGCACGGAAATATTCCTCTGTAAAAGACCTCGGGGTGGGCAAGCGGCGGGCTTATCGTTAGCTATACATCGGCGCTGCAAATGAAACAAAACGATTGGGCTTCTGACCTCGACCTGTGCTAAGAGTTTGTTTTGGAATTATAACTTATTGATAATGAATAAATTGCAACTTTTCTATTAATTTCAAACCTCTGACAATCTGATAAATGCAAAATATTTTCTGGTAGCGTATTTCTACTTAATTCTGAGAGCGAAAAAAATAAATATTTACAAAGAAAATATGTTAAAAATCTGATTATCAGCAGTTTAAAAATCCAAAACAAACTCTAAGACGCGGAAGTGGAGTAAAGTTTCCAACGGTGTGTTGAAAATGGGTCTGTGGGCGGTGAGTAGCGTTAGAAATGCGATTCTTTGTGAAAACTGCTGTAGACCCAGAGTTGCCCATATCATTTTATAATACCCTGTAACTGCATACCTTACTTGCGTATGTTTGAGGTAGTTATTTCTCCTCGACCGAATCGTTTTTGCTTTTGGTCGTTGTTGGTTTTAGTATAGATAGAGACTTGTCTCTGAGTCCTGGTACTATGTCCAATGCACTTTTAAATTGAGGTGAAGTAAATAGTTCATGCCAAGGACTTCCATGATGTTCTGTTTCCATAAGTCTTAAAGGCGCTTCTTCAAGTCGTGTCAATGCTGACGTAAATAAACGAATTTCTAAGCCTTCGTCAATTCTTGCGGCTTCTTTTCTATAACCTTCGTATGCCTTTGCTACAGATGCTTTAAAGGCATAGTCTTCTGAAAGCTTAAATCGTTGGCTTATTTGTTTTGTTGCTATCCAAGCAAACCAAACAGGGGCACCTAAACTTAGAATTGAAAGGAAAATTTGAATCCAAACATATCCAACTTGCGTCTTAGTACTCATTGCAATATTTAAAACTTCAAATCTATGAGAACCAATGCAAATACCAACACCTAACGCTAAAAAAAGTCCGAAGACCCAAAACCACATTGAAGTTGAAAGCCTTTCTGCTCTTTGGTCAAAAGCACCTGCCAAACCTTTCGTTGTTGTAATTTTGTATGCTTCTTCACATTGTGCAACTAATTTATCTGCTTCGTCTTTTTTGGTATGAATTTTTTGTGAAGTTGTTTCGATTGATTTATAGTAAGTGTCAATTTTGCCAAACAATTCTGCACTATCAGTAAAAAATTTATTAACCTTCTGTCTCGCTTCTTTTAGACTTTCTAAGTCAGTTGGTAAAGTTTCTGCTGCTTCTGTTGCGTTTTTTATCAGAGCAATTTGAACAAGCAATTCTTCTTTTTTTGGTATAAGCTCGTTTAACTGTGACTGTATTGAACGAAGTTGTCTATTTAAAGGGCCTGGCAGAGCTTTATTATCTTGCAAGATTTGCCATCCAAATAACGGTTCAACTGTATTTGTTATCCATTGAATTAGGAAAAAATAATTTGGTATTGACTGGTGTCCGTTTCCATTAAAAAGGTGCGGTAAAGTTGAAACCATAAATGATTTTATTCTTACTGGAATAATTTCAAGTTGTTCTCCAATGTGCTCATCAATTTCTTGAATCTCGTTCTCTTTTAATCTTGCAGAAATATTTTTAGCAAGGTTAGCCAAGTCAGTTCCTGAGAGTGGCGGATAGTTCCAGCTATTTATTTCGTTAAATGATCCGTTTTCGGTAGATGCTTTTAAAATTCCTTTTTCTAAGCTGTTTAGTGCTTCTATGACTGAGTCTATCGCTTTATTCATATTTCTTGTCTTTTAGTTTTTGAGGTTATTATATAGTTGCCTCAACATGTCAAATATACGAAATTTTTGCAATACTTCCCACATTTTCTCAGCACTATTCATGTATTTTACTACATGATTCCTATCACGGTGTTACTACTTTTAATTCTAAACTAAAATCTATATTTTGAGATTTCAAACAGAAAGAAATAGCTACCCCAAAATCAACCCACCAACAACCAACTTCAAAACCTACCCTGCAAGGTCAGATAAAAGCCGCGCCCGTCCGACGGAATAATGCCTGGCCCAGGGTAGGCTTCGGCGCGGCGGGTAAAATAGCGTGCGTCGAGTGCATTGTTGATACTGAGCTCGGTGGTTACAGTTTATTTATCAGCAAATAGTCTGGTTTGTAGATATATTTTGAACTTTAACGTATTTTTGTCGAGTAGTCGTGGGCATTGTAAACGGGAACAGCAGCTGACTTACGGCAGCTTTGAATCTTGTTCGACACGCCGCCAGAAATGTACTAATGCCGTGCCCACAAACGAGCAGTTTTAAGTTTTTTTCAACAAAATGTAACCCTCATTCGGTAACATGGAAGCTATAAATATTACCGCTTACACAAGCGATGCGTCGCAAATTGAAGCCATCAAAGCTGTTTTGAAAGCTTTTAAAATACAATTTGAAGTAACGAAAGATACACCCTACAACCCTGATTTTGTGGAGAAGGTGCGTAAAAGTCGACAAGAGTATAAAGAGGGCAATTTTGTAACGATTGAAAAAGAAAACTTCAAAGAATTTTTAGGTATAGAATGAGTTACCGCATAGTTTTCACCAAACAAGCTCAAAATGATATTGATTTTCATAAAAAGTCTGGTAACAGAGCGGTTCTTAAAAAAATAAACACGTTTCTGGAAGAACTTGTCCAGCATCCATTTGCTGGTACTGGCAAACCAGAATTGCTCAAATATAATTTGGTAGGCTTATGGTCTCGAAGAATTAATCATGAGCATAGGCTTGTTTATGAGGTGATTGAAAATACTATCGTTATTATTATCACCGCAAAAGGGCATTACGAGTAAAACCCACTCGCCCCAACTTTTCACTTACCCCGCACAAATACCACAACCGCCCCAACAAAAAACTTCAAAACCTACCCTGCAAGGTCAGATAAAACCCGCGCCCGTCCGACGGAATAATGCCTGGCCCAGGGTAGGCTTCGGCGCGGCGGGTAAAATAGCGTGCGTCGAGTGCATTGTTGATACTGAGCTCGGTGGTTAGAAATTTCCAGTTGTACGATGCCGAAAAATCGACTACTTGGTAGGCTAATATCAAGCCCTCAACGGCGGTGGAGGTGCGGCGGGCGTTGGTGGCATCGGAAAAATGCTGCGCCGTGTACGAAAACTGCAGCGACGTACCAAAACCCGCCTTGCGGTAGTTTAGCCCCGTCCTCACCATCACGGGCGGCACCATTTCCACGCGCTTGTTTCTGATCGAGTTGTCTTCGGTGTTGATGTAGCGCGCGTCGATGAGCGAGCCGTTTACGAACAGGTTAAGCTGCGCCTTGCGGGCAGCGGGCAGCAGGTTCACTTCGCCGAAGGCTTCGATGCCGACGTTCCGTGCGTCGGAAATGTTGGTGCGGAGGCGGTAATCTAAAAACAGCGGCGGTTGGTCGGCTTTTAGGAGCTGGCCGATGCGCCCATTGTACTTGACCATAAACAAGGTTACGTCAAAAATAAACCGCCCCGAGGCGTTGCCGCGCAAGCCCAAGTCGGTGGTGTAGCCACGCTCGTCTTGGATGTTGGGATCTACGGCAAAGTTGGGGTTCACGACCCTCAAATCGGTAAAATTAATGGCGCGGTAGTTTTGGGAGATATTCCCGTAGAGCTCGAGCCGTTCGGTGGGTTTATAGCTCAGGCCCAAGCCCGCAATCAGAAACGAACGGCTGCGTTGTTGGTTGTCGATCAGCTTGTTATCTACAATTACATTGCCCGCAAAATCAATCACGCGTTGCTTGTAGTAGCCCTCCGAAATAGTGCGGATGTGCTCGTAGCGAAGCCCAGGCGTGAGGCTGATTTTTTTGCCGACGTAAAAGATATTTTCCACAAAAACGGATTCGTTTTGGTTCGGAAAAACAAAGTCGGAGTTTTCTAAATTGGCTGGATTCAAAAACCTAAAATCGGCATCGCTGCCCCTGCTTCCGTCCCCCTGGCTGGCCGTAGATGTGCCCCGATAAAAACGAACGCCTGCCAAGATTACCTGGTTTTGCCCGCCCATTTGGTAGCGGTGCAAAAGCCGCGTTTCGCTGCCAAAGTTTTTAAATTGCCCGTTAATGAGGGTGCGGTTGCCGCCAAGATCGGCCACGTTGATGCGCTCCAAATTGCCCAACGACTGGCGGTCGGCCAGGAGGCCAAAGTTTCTGACGTTGAGCTGCGTGCGGGTACTAAACTGATAATCGGCCGAGAGCGCAAACAAGTTCCAGCCGATGCCAAACCAATTTCTGGCCCGCAGCGACTGCCGCGCGTTTTGGGCAAAGGCCGCATCTGTGAGGCCGCCCGCTTGTTTGGCCAGGTAGTTTAAGTGGGTAAATTCGGCGGTGAAACTCAGTTTTGGGGTGGCTTTGAGCGCGGCCGACGCAAAGACTGTGTTGGCCGTAAAAGCCGAGTTGGGCCGCCAACCATTGCCTTGTTTGCGCTGATAAAAAGCGTAATAATTGACCTTGCCCACCGTGCCGCCCACGCTGTTGAAAGACCCCAAAAAGCCCCACGAGCCCACAGTTTGCCGCGTGGTAAGTTCGATTTTCTTGTTGCTCGGGCCGCGTTTAAATTTAAAATTCAACATTCCGCCAAACTGTGTGCCGTACTGCAACGAGGCCGCACCGCGCACCACCTCAATGCGTTCGAGGGCTTCGGCGGGGGGCGTGTAGTAGCTTTCGGGGTAGCCGAGGGCATCGGCCGAAATGTCGTAGCCGTTTTGGCGGGTATTAAAATTGGCCGTGCGGTTGGGCGACAACCCGCGCCCGCCAATGCCCAATTGCAGCCCCACGCCGTCCGACTCCCAGATGTTTAGCCCCGTAATGCGGGCATAAATTTGGCGGGGATTGTTGGTGGATAAATTGGCCGTAATGTCCTTTAAAACAATAACTTCGGTCTTTTTTGCCTCGTAAATGCCCATTCCCTCAACGGCGCGTAATTGCCTGATTCCGAAGCTGCGTTCGCGCTCGGCTTGGATGGTGACCTCGTCCAAATCTTTGGCCAAATCTTGGAGCACAAAAACAATTTCGCTCCCCAGCGTTGCGGAAGTAACCGTCTGTTTGGCGGTTTCTTTCCCCTCGGCAAATGCCAGTAGAACGCAGGTATTATTGGGCGTTTTTTTTATCAGAAACCGTCCCTCGGTATCGGTCACAACACTAATTTGGGTATTTTCTATCCCAACGGTTGCCCCCAAAATAGGCCGTTTTTGAACATCCAACACGCGCCCAGATATGGTTTGCCCATCAGCGGTGGCGGCAAACAAAAAGAAAAAAAACAGGGAGTATAGCTCGTTGCGGTATCTTGCGATTGGGTTGTGGTTCACTTCGTGGGCAATTTTTTAAACAATACGTAAATGTGGCAAGATGGGCTCAAAGTGTTAGTTTGCTACCACCCATTTTTTCTTCGCCCAACCGTCGGTTATTTTGGTTAAATCTGCGTTGGGGTCAATCAACAAACGGCTCGGGCGGGCGTTGAGCGTGGCGTACACCTCGGCGCGCACTGCTGGTGCTTTCATGCCGCGCTTCTGGTAGTGATCTTTCAGAAAATGAGCAAATTGCAGCACCAAATCGGGTTGCATCGCCATTTGTTTTTCTTGGTGGGCGCACAAAAAATCGGCGTTATTCACCACACCTTCGCGCCCCGTTTGGGTGTCTTTAACAAAAAAAGTGGCAGTGGCAGCCTTTTCCATGAGCATGACGCGCCAGCTAAAACGGTAGCCTTCTTCGTGCCAAAAAACATTGCCACCATAGGCCAAATAACGGAGCGGAAAAAGGAGTTGGAAAACGATGTAAACGCACAGCGCGTAGTGAACAACGGGTGTATTTGCAATGCCAGCCCCAGCGTTGCGGGTTTGCAACGCGTGTGCGGCCCAAGCCCAGCGCTTTTGGTGCCATTCGTCGGAGAAAAAAATGAGCGTCGCCCCGATCATTACCAGCGGAAACACCCCGATTTGAAACAAAATGCCGACCACAATGTGAAACGCCAACACGGCCGCGTAGGCCAGCAAACGGGTGGGACGATACATGAGCAAAAACACGATGAAGGTGTCGTACAACATTCCCGCCCAGCTGAATATGTAGGGGGTAATGGGTAGTTTGAAAACTGAGCCTAAAACTGGAATTTTATCGGCGGCGGGAAGCCAGATTTTGAGGGGCAGCGCCAGCACGAGCCAGTCGTAGTTCATCTTGGCCAAGCCCGCAAAGACGTACACCATCGCAATCTGAAATTTGAGAATATTGACCGTCCAAGCGGGCACTTGCGCGCGCGCAGAGGTGCGCCCGAGCCAAACATCTACCGACGCGTGGGCGTTGGCTGGGAGCCAGATCAACAAGAAAGCAACGAGGCTAACGAAGTAGTAATGATTGAGGTAGTAGGATAGGTCAATGAGCTGGACGTAGGTGAACGCCAAGAAAAAAACGAGGGCCGACAGCCGATAAAACGCGCCCAACGCAATGCCAGCCGCCGCCGCGAGCATCAGATAATGGAGGGCGTGCATCCAAAATTCGGGCAAAACCTGCACCCACTCAAAGCCGTAGTATTTAAACGACACTTTGGCGTCGAGGTAGTGGTCTTTGACCCACCCCAACGCCAAAAAACGCCCCGTACTCACCAGCATCATCAGGCCAAACACAACCCGAAACGTGACCAGTGGCCAGACAGAAACGGGTTTATCGAACAAAAAAGTAATGGCAATGCCCAACACCGACGACATATCGCTTTTGAAAAAACGCGTGTGTTTTTGAAGCTCGGTGTGAAGTACGTCTGCCGAGGATGGGGTTTGCACCACAGTCTGGGCAAAAGGCTCGTTGGTTGGCACGGCATCGAGTGCTTTTTTTATGGCCAATAGCTGCGCCTCGGTGCTGGTAATCAAGGCGTTGCCACCCTCCACGGTTGCCAAATATCCTTTAAAACCAACTCCATCTTTGCCGTCGCTGGCGCGGCCGTAGTAAAAACTCTCCACCGCCGCGAGGTTGGCCTTCATAAATCGCAACGATTCGCCCGAATAAAAACTTTCCACTTTGTCGGGTTCGGCCCGCACTTGCCCTGGGCGTTTGCCGAGCGGCAAACCTACCTTGAAGTTTTTGATGGCCTCGTAGTTTCGTACAAACTCGTTGTAAATGGCCGACGTAGAACTGCCCACGTCCGTGCCGTCGTTGGCAACGAACTCACTTTGATAACCACCCCACTCACTCACCACGGCATCTACGCGGGTTTTGACGTTGCCGACGGCAGCCACCAGAAAATCGCGTCGGTTTTTTTCGACAAATTGTTTCACAACCTCGGCGGGTGCTTGATTGAAAATCAGGTACTCAACCGCTAAGAAACCCCGCGCATCGCGGTCAAAGTTATTGAAATTGAACTGGCCGTTTTTCACAACGTTTTCGATTTTGGCGACCGACACTGGGAACGTCCCAATTTCTTCGACCAAACCCTTCACGAGGCCCTTCTCGGCGGCGGGGCCAAAGTTGAAACCATTGGCCGATTGCCAGGTTTGGTAGGTGCTGACCCACGTTTTTTGGAGCGCGTCTAAGTTCGATGCGTTCGGCTGGCTCACAAAAACCTGGGTGGCCGTCTGCAAACTGTTTACGCCCGCTTGCAACGCACCCAAACGCGGTTTTATGATATTGTCGGCGTATTGGCGCAACATTTCCTTGCGGTCGAAACCCGTGGCCGTGGGGTCGTTTTCGGTGCTTTTATTGCAAGCCCAAAATAACACTGAACAGCTT
The DNA here is from genome assembly GCA_013298215.1 of Cytophagales bacterium. GTDB lineage: Bacteria > Bacteroidota > Bacteroidia > Cytophagales > Spirosomataceae > JAAFKE01. Next base: position 33,627 of record JAAFKE010000038.1, read on the forward strand.
GAAAGTAGTCCAAAAATGACCAACGAAGTTTTAATTTTCTTGAACATGATTATCGTTTTTGCTCGCTTACCCAGTTTTTCTTAAAGTCTTCTACGTCGGCCGCCGAAAAGCCGTAAATAGCCTGCAACCTGGTAATAATCTGCTGCAATTTGGGCAGTTCAGTGGCTGGTTCGGTAATAAACTTGTACGAAGTTGGCACGGCATTGGGCGCGGCATTGAGCAACGTCAATATCTCGTCTATTTGCGCGTCAGTTATTTTCTTGCGTGCCACCGTGCGCCAGCCGTGCATAAAACCCACGTTTTCGCCGTAGGCGTGCAGCGCGGCCGATTTCTGGGCATCGGTGGTGGTGGTCTGGCTCATGGTGGCTATTACGGTGTGGCAATAATTAATAACCGTGGCCGCGTTCACTTTTTCCCAGGTCTCAAAAACTGCCGTCAGTGCTTCGTCGCGCTCTTTGTTGTATGTGTCGCCCGCTTTCAAGGCCGCTTGCAACTTAATAAAATTGGCCTTTTGCTGGCTGTAAAGCCCCTTGCCGTCGTTTTTGTCGCGCCGGGCTGCGTAGTTGGCCATGGCGCGGTCGGGGCGGGCGTGTTTCACGTCGGCACTGCTCGGAAACGTGGGGCTCATGCCCATAATGCCCATCAGTTGGTCGGCAGTGGCCACGGTCATTGTGCCGCCCACCAACGACACCGCGTGGTTGTAGAGTGCCGCGCCAAAAGAACCTTTTTCGATGAGTTGCTCCATTTCAAGGCCGTTTTCGTCAAACAGATAACCGCCGTACATTCCTCCTTGTCCCCTTGTTTTTGGGTCGCCAGGCGTGTACGTGTTGCCGCTCGCCTTGGCAATTTCGGCAAACCACTCGCTTTCCAATTTACCCGTGTAGTAGGTAGTCGTCTGCGATTTTACCGAGGGATTTCCGCCCGTAAAAATCGTTCTCAGAGTAGTCTCCGATACTTTTTCGCCCAACACGCGGCCTTTTTTGGCCTCGTCGGTCATGGCGTTTACTGCCGTCACCACGGCCAACTGAGCCGCCGCATGTTGGTCGAACTTAGCCACATCGTAGCTCGTTGGCACAACCAGCGGAGCGGTCGGCTCGTCTTTTTGGCAAGATGCGAGGAAAAAAACTGATAGGCTTAGGGCCAACAATTTGCCATTAATTGGGTTGATAAATTTCATATAAACTGAGATTTTAAGCGTTCTTATTTAGACTTGTTTTAAATTAACGGTCGCAAAGGTAATATTATTTAGATTAATTACAAATAAAAAAAATAAAAATGTGTGCCTTGAAAATGCACTTACCTTTGGCAAACGATCTTAAAAACAACCATGCTCAAGCTATTTTTTACCGCCCTGATGTTCTATACCCGCATTCCTTGCCCGTCGTGGGTCGATCATTCGGAGGATGCGCTCAACCGTTCGACGATTTTTTTTCCGCTCATCGGCATCATCGTTGGCACGATCGGTTGCGGCGCGTACTTGTTGGGTAGTTTTGGGTTGCCCGCCGAGCTGGCCATTATTGTCACCATGTTTGCGACCGTCTGGACAACGGGGGCGTTCCACGAAGACGGCTTGGCCGACGTTTGCGACGGCTTCGGCGGGGGTTGGAACAAAACCAAGATTTTAGACATCATGAAAGACAGCCGCCTGGGAACCTACGGGTCCGTGGGTCTTTTTTTTGTGTTAATCACTAAGTTTTTTGCCCTCAAATCGCTCTTTGGCATCGAGCAACTCACCAACGCACTTTTAATGTACGTGGCCGCCCACAGCCTAAGCCGTTTTGCGGCCATGACTTTTATACATTCCCACCAATACGTCCGCGAAAACGACGATGCCAAGGCCAAACCCGTAGCCAAAAAACTCAGCAACACCGACCTGTTTATTGGGGCAATGTTTGGGCTCGCCCCGCTCATGGTTTTGGTGCTTTACACCCAAACATGGTTTTTTGCGGTTGTGATTTTGCCCGTTTTTTTGGTCAAATGGCGGCTGGGTATTTTCTTCAAAAAGTGGATCGGCGGCTACACTGGCGACTGCCTCGGTGCCACCCAACAACTCACCGAACTGACCATTTACCTGTTTTTTGTCTCCCTCAAATGGATATCTATTTAATACGACACACCAAAGTGGCCGTGAGCCAGCGTATCTGCTACGGCGCATCCGACGTTGAACTGGACGAACTGGCCTACGATGCGCAGTCAGAAAAAATCAAAACTTGCATCGGCAACACTGGCAACACGCTTTTTTTTAGTAGCCCACTGAGCCGTTGCCGCCGCCTGGCGGTCGATCTGGCATCGTACCCTGGCGCAGGCGAGCAGTCGGCAAATTCGGGCTCGGTTATTTTCGACGACTCGCTGAAAGAATTTAATTTTGGCGACTGGGAGCTGAAAGCCTGGAACGCTATTGCTGCCGAAGAATTGAACCCTTGGATGGCCGATTTTGTGAACCAAAAACCACCAGGTGGCGAAAACTTTCTCGAACTGTCGAACCGAGTTACGCAGTTTTGGAACCAGCAAATAATAACCCCCTCGCACGCGTCCGAAAATATCGCAATCGTGTCGCACGGTGGTTGCATTAGGGCTTTTTTATCACATATTTTAGGACTACCTTTGCAAAACGCCTACCGTCTCCACCTCGACTACGGGTCAGTCTCGAAGGTGTCAATGCAAAACAAACATCTGACAGTCAGTTATATAAACCGATAATCATACCCAGAATAATGAAACTACCACAAATGCAATGGCTTACCCTGACGGGTATCATCATCATTACCGCCCTCACCCGAATTTTGCCCCACCCGCCCAACTTCACGCCCATTGCGGCCATCGGGCTGTTTGGTGCGGCTCATTTTGCCAAAAAATACTGGGCAGTTATTATCCCCGCCGCCGCGCTGCTTTTGAGCGATTTTGTGATGGGATACACGCCCAACCTAAGCGTCTACGCCTCGTTCGCGGCCATTTCACTGTTGGGGTTGGTGTCGCTGAAAAAGATTAGTACCATTCATGTAGTAGGAGCAAGCCTGGCCTCGTCGGTCTTGTTTTTTGTTATCACCAATTTTGCAGTTTGGTACGGCGCACAGATGTACCCGCCCACCCTCGAAGGTCTGGGACTTTGCTACGCCGCCGCAATTCCGTTTTTTGGAAACACCGTTTTGGGCGACTTGATTTATTCCTTTTTTTTATTTGTAGGGTATCATTTCTTGCACAAGAAATATTTAATTCCTAACATTGCGTAGAATTTGTTTTCATGGCTGTTAATAGATAGAAAATAGGGCGGAGTTTCTGCCCTATTTTTTTTGTGCGAAAATCCTCCTATTTATTTGTTTTTGGGGGCCTTAATCCGAACCACCGCCTTTTTTTTGGCTGGCTCCACGCCCGTCTGAACGCCCAAATTGTGTTCAAAAAACTCCACCGCGCGTCGAATATCTCGGTTCGAGACCGCCACAAAGTAAGGTCTCCGCTGCTGGTTTCGCACCAACCGAACGTCCATTTTGTAAATCGTGCCAGCTGGGTATGGCGCCACAAAGCGGGGCAAACACCGCACCTTAAGTTCCCCAGGCACGGCCTGGCCCACGATGGTCTGCAAACGCGGCACCTCATTTACGTAGTGTACTTCGGCAAAAACGTCCAAAAATATTTTCTTGTCGAACTCGGGTAGTTCCTCTACCAAAGAGAGCTGTACCGATTTTGAAAGCTGCGATTTTGACACCTTTTGAGCGTTTATTGGTTGGTTTTTTTATGCGCCAACGTGCTTGGCAAGTTGGGATAACCAGCTTTGGTACGCGCCCTCGTACTCAGAAACCAAGTCGGTTTTTGGTTCAACGGTTTTGAGTTTGTTTAGTTTGTCGAACGCCTCTTTGGGTGTTTTGAAGTACCCAATCCCAATGCCCGCGCCCAACGCCGCCCCCTTTGCACCGTCGGTGTCGTAGAGTTCTACGGGCGTGTTGGTGGCATTGACGAGTGCCTCCGTGAAAACATCGCTCAAAAACATATTGGCCTGCCCCGCCCTGATTACCTGGGGCTGCACGCCCAGGGTTTGCATCATATCGAACCCGTACTGAAACGAAAACGCAATGCCCTCCTGCGCGGCTCTGAAAATGTGCGCGGCCGTGTGAACGTTAAAATTGACGTTGCAAAACTGGCCGCCAATGGCTTTGTTTTCTAAGACGCGCTCCGTACCGTTGCCAAAGGGCAACACACTCAACCCCGCGCTCCCAACGGCTACGCCCCCCGCTGCGGCGTTCATGTGGGCATAGCTCAGGCCACCCGCCACATTTTCTTTTAGCCAACGGTTCAAAATACCCGTGCCATTTATACAGAGCAGTATTCCGAGGCGGTTTTCGTTCGCGTGCAGGCGGTGGTTCACGTGCGCAAAGGTGTTCACCCGCGACTGGGGGTCGTGCGCTACTTGCTCGCTCACCGCGTAGATAACGCCCGACGTACCAGCGGTGGCGGCAATCTCGCCAGGCTCTAATACACTGAGCGACAATGCGTTATTTGGCTGGTCGCCCGCTTTGTACGTCACGGAGATGCCCTCCCTCAAACCCAACTGCTGCGCCACGGCGGCCGTAACCCGCCCGTGGTCGCTAAAAACGGGTTGTACCTTGGGCAAAATGGTGGACTCAAAACCAAAGTATTCCAGCACATCTTTGGACACATCATCGGCCTGAAAGTCCCAGAAAATACCCTCCGAAAGCCCCGAATTTGAGCCCGTAACTTGACCCGTGAGTTGCATGGCCACGAAGTCGCCTGGCAGCATAACGCGGTCAATTTGCGCATAAATAGCAGGTTCATTCTGCTTGACCCAACCCAATTTAGCCGCCGTAAAGTTACCCGGCGAGTTGAGTAAACGCG
>JAAFKE010000039.1 GCA_013298215.1 Cytophagales bacterium
GTTCAATCTCTGTCAAGGTTCAAGTTTAACAATTTTTATCCAATATTACTAATTCAGACAACCTGAGTAGTTACTTTCTACTTAATTCTGAGAGCGAAAAAAATAAATATTTACAAAGAAAATATGTTAAAAATCTGATTATCAGCAGTTTAAAAATCCAAAACAAACTCTAAAAAAACGATGCGAATATTGGCAAAAAAGGGGGCTTTTCTTTGTGTATTTGCCACCTTATTCACCACATTTAAATATTATTGAAAAACTATGGCACGAACTCAAGCAGAGGTGGCTAAGACCCGAAGATTATTTCTCTTTTGAAACCCTTCGATATGCTCTCCAATTAGCTCTTCTAGCCGTGGGTTCTGAACTGAATATTAGCTTCAGTCCATTTAATTATGTTGCTAAATAATTTTGCCCAAGCACTTAATAAGCCCAAATCTTCAGCACCAACATCGGCATCTCTTTCGTATCGTTTTCCTTGATAGTCGAAGGTAAAATACAACCTCTGGCGCGTCAATTCACTTTTTCCAGTTTGCGGTACATCTCCACCGCCTTGATTTTGGCGTATGAGAGACCCACTTTTTCCGATGCTTCCAAGAATGCTGGGTGTTCGTGAATTTTCTTGTAGCCATCACCCGCTGGCCAAACGCCTTCAAAGTAATAGCGGTTGTTTTTGACTGAATTATCCGATGTTTTGTAGAAGGTATAGCCCGCATTCGGATAGCCAATACTGGCAATTGCGGCGTTTACATCCTTAATATCAGCCGCAAATTGGGCTTCGGTTACGCCGTTCGGCATATCAAACACGTGGATACTTTTGGCGGCGGCAGCGGGCTGGGGCGCGTCGCTGTTCGATATATCCCGTATGCAGACATACTCGCCCTTCCGTTTTTCCCAGACAGCCATGTATTTTCCAGTGTACGTTACGTTTCCAGTGGCATCTTTTATGGTTGTTTTCCCAACCTCGGTTACTTGGTCTTCACTGCCATAGACATCTTCCACGTCGAAGGTAATGACAGTGCCCTTTACTCGGTTAGCGATACTTGCCAGCACTTCTTTTTTGATGGCTTCTTTGCCTTTACCTGCTGGTTTCCCTTCGCCCATGCTAACGGCATCGTCGGCGTAGAATGCCACCACCCCATCAACGTCGTCAGCGTTCTGAGCAGCAGCAAAGGCGGTTTCTTTGGCTTGAATTTCGGCTTTGATAGCCCCCATATCGGGTTTGGCACCAGCTTTGTTAGCCGTGTCAGATTTCGGTGTGTTGCAACCGATTGTCATAAAGAATAAGACAGTACAAGCTGCCATGAGTGGGAAAATTCGATTGTTTTTCATTGTTGAAATTGAGTTAAAAATTGAAAAATGATTGAAATATTGAGGGGTAAAATGCAATTGGTTATTGTGAAAATTATTCTAAAATTGATTCAAATGAGCGTACCGCATGAAAATAGGATTCTGTCTTTAATGCACACAACCGCCAATTTCTGCCTTAAAAACACCCCCATTTTTCACCTCAAAACCAGGGCTAAAAATCAAAGAATTACCAGCTTTATAAGTTACTTTGGCGGGGTTAATGATTTTGTTGGTTGCCCTGAGGGTGGTATTGGCGATTTGGAGGGAGTTGAAACTTAAATCAGAAGTAAGGTTTAAGGTTGGAAAAGGGGTAGTTACAACAATTTCGCCTGCACCAATCCTATCCCGGTTGTACATGGTGGCTACGCAACCCAAGTAATAATTTGTATTGGAAGCCGGACTTACGGTAATGGACGAACCACTTCCAATCTCTAAACCACCTGTGGGGTCGCTGTACCAAGTTGGTACGCCAAACGGGCAATTGCCGCTCAATTGAACCGTATTTCCGGCACATATTTCTTTTTTACTCGCCGAAACATTGGTAGGCGGAGGAGGGGTGGCAAAATTTACCGTGGCAAAAATACTGGACTTGATGGAAGGCTCACATTCAGAAAATAGTATGAATTCCATATTGGGATAAGACATCGGGCTATTGGGAGCTCTACGAATTACGTTTATGTCATAATTAGTTGTAACACATCCTCCAGCAGGAACACCTGGAATGGGGCCAAGCTTAGTAATTGTACTGCTAAATGGCGATGAACCTGTACCCGCCGTACTTGAAATAGAGACATCGTTCCCGATAGATTTATTAACAAAACCAAGGCTATAGTCTCTCACCTCAGCGGAGTTGTTACATACTTTCACCCTAAAATTTCCTGCATTGCCCAACGAAACATTTGAAACGGTTATGGTAGGTGAAGTACTGCCGTTTATTTCTAATTTAGGTTTATCTCGTTGTAAGCCGCCTTCGTAGGGGCAGGAAGAGCGAGAAAGAAAATCATCTACCAAGAATATGGGCGTTCCGTAGGTTGGGTCCCTCACAATTTTAAGATTAAAGAAATCCCCGTCATCTTTATCATATAAATTGTAGGCAATGGTTGTCGATGAATTGGTAGAATTAGAAATACTCTGTCCCAGTGTTTTTTTTGTTTTGAACTCGTAGCCACCTTCTACGCCCGAACCGCCAAACATGAGTACAAAACTTGCACCCACGCTGGCATCTAAAAAATAGCTAACGTCATACGAATCTGTGTTTGAAACCGAGAGTGTAGTAGAATTGGCAATGGCGGCATTCCTGCCAGAATACCCAAAAGACCCCGTTCCGCCGGTAGGATTCATTAGTGGTTGATTCGACGGATTATTGATATTGATGCTATCTTTTTCAAGCACTTGTTGCCATACCTTTATTTGGTTCCGTGCTTCCTGCCTTGTTCTGTTGATTGTTGTGTTAGCAACAATGGACTGCTGGATGCCAATGTCACGAATGATGTCTGCTTTGGAGTAGTAAAAAGGGGCGGCAGAATTAGGTATAAGGCCAAACATGAGGGCAGAATCAACTTTAACCACCCTGGGGAGGCTCGCTGAGATTGTTACGACTGGATAAGTACCGTAAGCAATGGAAGAGGAATAACCCAGGTACACCGACCCCTGATTTGCGGGGGCGGCACCCGCCGTGGTAGTTATTGAATTTGAAATAGTCAAGCACGTTTGATTTCCGTTCGACCTCACCGTAGAACTCCCCGTCCCGACACTTGCCGAAATAGACGCACTAAATTCAAACGGTGCGGTGATAAACATCCCCGCCTGTCCCGCTATGCCGAGCGTAACTTTTAAGTTTCCCGTGTTTGATTGTTCGTTAGCTGTATTAATTGCTATGTTTCGGCACGTTTCCTGATTAGTTTGGAAAGTTACCGTACTGCCATCACCGGGCGGATTGTGCAAAATAAGTTGTGGAATGGCGGGTTCTTTGAACGTGCCTTTTACTGGAACAGGGTTGTTTCGGTCGATTGGTGCGTAAAGCCCTTCCACTACAAATGGGAGAATGATCGTGAAACTTTGGGTGAGTGTACCTTCCCTGGTGGTAAACCTTAAAACGATCCAAGATTGTGTCCTGCCTTCGTTGAAAGTATAGTTTTTTTTATACACGTACCTTTTGAAACCAGTACTCAGTACTTCGAAATTAGTCCGTGGAAAAGTTATGCTTTCGTCATTAATGTTGGTTTGGTTATTTTTCCCCTTAAAACCATTGATGTTTTCGCTGTTGAGTATTACGTTGTCCACAATCGTAGGTTGGCTGTTGAAATTTGCCAGCTTAAAGTCAAATTGTAATTCAAAAGGTACGCCAACTTGGGCTTTAAAACGGTTGTCAACGGGAACATTTGACATGGCAAACGCCAACGTAAAGGTTCTGAGCGTTTCGTCACTCACATCCGCACCAATGCCAAAGCCTTGCAATACCGCACCACCTACGCTACCGCCAGTGCTACTGATTACTACATTATCTGCCTTTAAGTTGCCCTTAAAGTAATGTTGCCAAGTTTGTCCAAATACGAACGAGGGGCCGCCTGCCAGAAAAAGGCAGAACGAATAAATAAAATGTCTTTTCATGTGAATTAAAGTTAAAGGTTTTAAAAGTTAAAGTTTAAACATTCACACACGCCCGAAACTCCGCTACCCGCCGCCGAGAAAGAAAGATTTCGGTGGTATTTTTTTTGCAGAAATTTTGTCGTTTGTCCTTTGCCTTGTGCGGAATTACCGTAAAGCGGTTCAGGTGTTCGAGGTTGATGACCGTAGAGCGGTTCACCCGAAAAAAAGCGTAGGGTTGCAGTCGCTCTTCTATCAGTCCGAGATTGACGGAGGATAGTAGTTTGGTCCCGTCGTCTAAATAGATTATTGTATAGTTCCTATCTGCTTTTAGCATTAAAATTGAAGAAGGAGAAATATCTTCCCTTCTTCCAAGATGAATAAGCCTATCAGTTGTCATGTTATTTCAATATTTATGGGTATCTTTTGAAAAGTGAACAAAAAAGGGTTGCTATTGCCCACACAATCAGCAACGGCAACCCTTTTACATTTCGAGTAATTCTACTTCAACAAAGCTGCATTGTAGTACGAAATACAACTCACGATTTTCCCCTCTTTACTTACCACCATGTCGTAGTGCATCGGTACTTTTATCATTTTTTTGTCCGACTTTCTGCGAAAATGCAAATTCCACCAAGAATATAGCGTACCGCCGTCACTTTGCATCTCATATTTCATGAAGTCGGGATAGCCCGTTTGCTCGAAATTGACAATCTCAAAGTTTTCAAGGATTGCCTTGTCGCTTGCTTTCTCTGCCTCCAAATCATGCGATTTTGCTTCCATATCGTTGATGTCAAAAAAAGTAGCGTCTTTGTCGTAGAAACCATAATATTTGTTCCAATCGCCGTGTTCGGCGGCGGCCATCATCAAGCGTAGTTTGTTGATGTTTTCGTGTTCACTGTAAATTGTACCGTTGGTTCTTACGACAGATGCCGTACCAACTTTTGCATTAAATTCGGGATTACGATAGCTCACTAATCTCCGAATTTTGTTGTCTTTAGTCAGCACAAACGAACGATGTAAAAACATATCCGCTTTCACGCCCGTTTTTTTGTGTACTCCTTTCAATTCATCCCAAGTATCCACCGTTACTGCATTGTTATCAGTTGGATTTTTGGCGTATTCAAAAGCATCTGGATAGGTTCCTTTGATGGTTTTGAGGGAGAAATAATCCAAATTATCGTGAAAAAATAAAGCACTCCGCAAGAACTCAGATTTGCTACTTCCATCATCCAAAGAAGACATAGTAAGCGGATTTTGGGCTTTGAAATCACTGGTCATCATTTTGCTCATCGCCGTTGTATCGCCATCGACATACGCCTTCGTGAAGGCATCTACTACATTGATGGCGGGATGCTCAATGTAGATTTTTCCGTTTTCCTTTTTTTGGCCAAAGCCGATGAAAGGAAGCATCATCATGGCAAAAATTGTTGTTTTAATCGTTTTCATATCGTTTTACGCGTATCGTCGCCACGTTTTTTGGTTTAAGTAGTAATTATTCAGATTTTTTAATTGGTCAAAAGCAACGGGTAAATGGACTTCTGAACCCGTTTTTGACTGATGCAAAGTTGGTGGGATCGGTAAGGAAAGACTTGGTATATTGTTCCAAAAACTTAGGACATTGTGCCAAAACTTAGGCTATTGTGCCAAAAACTTAGCTTTTGGTTGAAAGGCCCTAAAAGCAAAAATTCCCTAACCGATTTTGTTCGATTAGGGAATTTTTGTTTTTCCTGAAAACTATCTACGAATAAACCTGCAAGGCATCAATGGCTTTAAAAAACTTGCTGAAATGCGGGTCTTCTTTAATGCCCCTTTTATTTCTGAAAGCATGATTTATAAACAACATTTCACATTCATGTTGTTCCAAGGATTTTTCAAAACAAAAATATCCTTTTTTGTATTCGCCCAAAGCAATGTGCATCTGCCCAAGAATATAATTACAAGCAAAGCCATTTTCTGCCCGTTCTTCCAATTCTTCCACGATAACATTGGCTTTTTCGATTTGTGCTGTAAAAATATAAACCAAGCCCAAAAGGTACTTGCTCGTACTGTTGGGGTATATTTTACAGAGTTTTTCGGCAACTGGCAAGGCGGCTTCAAATTGTCTGGTTTCAATCAAATTCATTAGTTTATTGGTGTAGCCCCACCAAAAATTAGGATATTTCTCAATATTTTTATTTGCTAACGCCAAGCTTTCCTCTGATCTTCCCGCAAGCCATAATCCAAGGCACATCGCACTTTGAATCACTCCCGAAAAAGGGTCTAATTCTAAGGCGTACATGAGATGTCTTTCGGCCAAATCAAAATCGTTCACAAATCCGCAGAACAAACCGTAGTGAAAATGGGCCGACAACAAGTTGGGATTCAATGCCAGGGCTTTTTTGAAAGACTTTTCGGCAGCGGCAAAATCCCAATCGTGCCAGAATTTCATTTCACCATCAGCCACGTGGCTATCAGCATCTTCATGATCTAACGCCAAGGCTTTTTGAATGGCAGTTTTGGCAAAATCAATGCTCTCCTTCGGCGAAATGTCCGACATAAACCACAGGTGCATGTAGCAATGAGCAATACCCGCGTAGGCATTGGCATAGTTGGGTTCGAGCGTAATGGCGGCTTTATAAAAATCGATTGCCTTGTGAAATCCCTTCGTACCAGAAAATTTATAATGATGAAATCGCCCTTGCATATACAACTGGTAGGCGGCTATATTATTGGTAAACCTTTTGAGCAAATTCTCTTTTTCGTTACCCAATAGTTTGATTTTTATTTCGTGCAAAATAGCCAAAGAAATTTCATCTTGGATGTCAAAAATATCCTCCAATTCCCTGTCCCACTTGCCTGAATACAAATGAAAACCCTCTTGTGCCTCAATAAGCTGGGCCGTTATTCTGAGTTTATTGCCCGATTTGCGCACGCTTCCTTCCAGTAAATATCTCACGTTCAGTAAGTTGCCAATATTTCTTAAATCTTGATTTTTGTTTTTGAAAGAAAAACTGGAAGTGCGTCCTGCCACTTTCAAACGGGGTATCTGGGCAAAAACATTGATAATCTCTTCGGTAATACCATCGCTAAAATACTCCTGTTCGGGGTCGTTGCTCATATTCACAAAAGGCAAAACGGCAATGGATATAACTTCGGAATCGATATGGATTTGTTCTAAAACTGGCTCGGAGTTTTTTCTAAAATCAGTGGGACTTATCCCAAATTCGTCGGTAAAATATTTGCTAAAACTTTGCGGGCTGTCAATGCCAACACTGTATGCGATTTCAGAAATGCGTTGGTCGGTGGTAGATAGCAGTTCTTTGGCTTTTTGAAGTCTTACCGATCGAGCAAACAACGTAATCGAAAGTTGGGTTTGGTTTTTGACCGTGCGGTGCAGTTGCGAGCGACTGATACCCAATTCTTTACCAAGCGAATCGAGCGAAAACGACGGATTATCAAGGTTCTCTTGAACCAAAAGCGTGAGCTTTTCCAGAATTAATTTTTCCGAATGGTTAGACATACGCGCTCATTCTGTTTCAAAACGTTGGGTAACAATCAATGACACCATAAACTTAGTCAATCTCTTGGTGTTTTTCTAATTCAACGAGGGCTTTCTTAGCGGAGGCTTCCTTTGGAAGGAAGCCTCCGCTTTTTCGGAAATATCTGAAAATTGTACTAATTTTGAGTTATAATAGATGTTATATGGCTCACACCTTTTTTGCTGTGTGGCACTCATATTGACCGTTTAATCCTACTTTTTTTATTCGACAATGTCCAATTATCGTTTCAAAGCCTTAGAAATAGCCATGAACCGCTCGGCTGTGGCCGTGGTGGCCCCCACCGAAAAAGTAACTGAATTTTTTGCATCAAATACATTTAGCGACGAGGTCATGAAGGCCCGGCTCACGTCGGAGGCATACCAAAAGGTATCGAATGCCATTAGATCGGGCTCTAAAATTGAGCGCGAAATTGCCGACGAGGTAGCTGCTGCCATGCGTGCGTGGGCCACTTCGCGCGGGGCTACGCACTTCACGCACTGGTTTCAGCCACTTACGGGCGGCACCGCCGAAAAACACGATTCATTTTTCGACCTCAACAGCGCGGGCAAAGCCTTAGAAAATTTTAGGGGCAGCGCGTTGGTGCAGCAAGAGCCCGACGCGTCGTCGTTTCCGTCGGGGGGTATCCGAGCCACTTTCGAGGCGCGCGGCTACACGGGTTGGGATCCGAGTTCGCCCGCTTTTTTGATGGACAACGGCGCGGGCGGCAAAACACTTTGCATTCCCTCCGTTTTTATTTCTTACACTGGCGAGGTCCTTGATTTTAAAACACCGCTACTCAAAGCCCTCCACGCCCTCGACAAAGCAGCCACTGCGGTGATGCACTATTTCGACCGCAACGTCGAGAAGGTGTCGGCAACGCTGGGGCCTGAGCAGGAGTATTTTTTGGTTGATAAAGCCCTCTACTACGCCCGCCCCGACTTGGTGATGGCTGGCCGAACCGTTTTTGGCCACGCACCCGCGCGTGGGCAGCAGCTGGAAGACCATTATTTTGGGTCGATCCCGCCGCGAGTCAATGCCTTCATGGTCGATTTTGAGTTTGAAGCACTCAAACTCGGAATCCCCGTTCGCACGCGCCACAACGAGGTGGCCCCTGGGCAGTTTGAGTGCGCCCCCACCTTCGAGGAGGTCAATCTGGCCATCGACCACAACGCCCTGCTCATGGATTTGATGCACAAAACCGCCGAACGCCATAACTTTAAGGTGTTGTTTCACGAAAAACCCTTTGCGGGCATCAACGGCAGCGGCAAGCACAACAACTGGTCTTTGATGACCGACACCGGCGTGAATATGCTGGCACTGAGCTCGAAACCAAAAGAAAATTTGCGCTTTTTGACCTTTTTGGTCAATGTTGTCAAGGCGGTTCACGACCACGCCGATCTGCTTCGGGCATCCATTGCCACCGCTGGAAACGAACACCGTTTGGGCGCAAACGAAGCCCCGCCCGCCATTATCTCGGTTTTTTTGGGCCAAGAACTCACCAAATTGTTGGAAGAATTAGAAACCAAAGGCCAAATTGTGCTCGACAAAGGCGACAATGTTTACTATAAATTGGGAATTACGCGCATCCCGCCACTCGTCCGCGAAAACACCGACCGCAACCGAACGTCGCCGTTTGCTTTTACGGGCAACAAATTTGAGTTTCGCGCCGTTGGGGGGGGCGCAAACTCGGCCAATACGATGATTGTACTGAACACAATCGTGGCCAATCAGCTTAAAGAGTTTGCGGTTGCATTGGAACAACGGTTGGAGGCGGGTGAGAAAAAAGAGCTGGCCGTCGTCGAAATATTGAAGCAGTACTACCGCGCGTCCAAAAAAATTCTGTTCGAGGGCAACGGCTACGGCGAAGAGTGGCTGACCGAAGCCAAAAAACGCGGCCTGTCCAACATCATTACCACGTATGAGGCACTCGGGAACTACATCAAGCCAGCATCCGTCGAACTGTTTGAAAAAATGGCGGTCCTCACCGAGCGAGAGATGCACGCCCGCTACGAGATTGAGTTAGAAAACTACATGAAACGCATACAGATAGAGTCGAGGGTGATCGGCGACTTGGCGCAGAACCACGTAGTTTCAACGGCAGTGAAGTACCAGTACCGACTGGCGCAAACGGCTAAGTCGCTGGTTGAGTTAGACTTACACAACGAAGCGGCCCCCATTAAAGAACTGATTGTTGAAATTTCGCAACGGGTGGCGGTTATCAAACAAGCCGTTTACGACATGACCGAAGCCCGAAAGCGGGCAAATGCCGAAGAAAACGTTGCACACCGCGCCCGTCTCTACGGTTCGGAAGTGAAAGATTTCTTTGAAAAAATACGCTATGAGGTCGATAAACTCGAAGTCATTATCGACGACGAAGACTGGCCGTTGGTCAAATACCGCGAGTTGTTGTTTATAAAATAATTTTTGATGCACCCATTGTTAGAAAAACTCAACACCCTGCCGCACCGGGGAAACGGCTCCCAGTACCAGTTGCGGGCGGTAGCTATACTCCGAGAAGAGTTAGAAAGTGCGGGCGCAACCGTGAGCGTACAAGATTTCGAGTCGCCCAAAACCTACGCCACCATTGTTTGGTGGGGCTTTTTTGTATTTAGCCTGTTGTTGTTGTTGGCCCCCGTTTTTAGGTACATCGACCTGGTGTTTTTGTTGATCTGGACAGTCTGGATGTATAACCACGCCAACGGCAAAGCCACTTCTTTTCTGAAACTTCCTCCGCTGGTTAAGTCCCAAAATGTGGTTGGTCGCATTGGAGCGTCGGGCGCAGCCGTTAAAATCGTCTTGATGGCTCACCACGACTCAGCTCCAACGTCGGTATTAAACGCCCGAATCAACCAATTTTTGGTACCCGTGTCGTTGCTTTTGGCGGGTATCGCCGTGGCCACCGCCGTAAACGAAGTGCTTTTTCCGAACCAAGATTATTTGTTTTGGATTAAACACACACTCATATTGTGCTTTTTGTTGCTGGCCGTGGTCAGTACCTACGGATATTTTAGGCACGGTTTTGCCAACAACCAAGCCACGGGCGTGGCGGCGGCTCTCGAAAGTTTCAGACTTTTGAAGGCCAAGAATTTGGCAAATGTAGCAATCGAAATCGTTTTGACTGGCGCGGCAGCCGTGGGCGGTGTTGGTGCGCACTATTATTGTGAGGCAAACCGCGATCAAATGCTCAAGCAGCCCACGCTGCTGGTCAATTTTGATGATCTGGCGGCGGAAGACCTGAAAATAATTGCCCAAACTGGAACGGTAGAGAAGCAACACTACGACAACCTGGTGGTGAATGCCGCCAAAGAACTGGTTGCTGATAACCTCCGTTTCAAAAACGTTCGGGTAGCCAATTGGTACAGCCCCTGGTTCGACAGCGTTTGGTTTCAGCAATTGGGCATTCCGAGTATGACGTTGGTTGCTGGGCAAGGCGAACCAAAACTTAACGAGTTGGCTCAAAAAACGTCGGTTAAGCAAGCCGCCGAGCTGGCCACTGAAACATTATTACTTTCGGTGGCGAACATAAAAATTTAAAAAACGCATTGCAAACCTTGCAAACGTGCGGCTAAGATGTTTAATTTTGCGCAACACCCACAACGACCCCGTGAAAAAATCAGAAATACACTTTACCGTCGAATTAGACAAGGATAGCGTTCCCGAAAAAATATTTTGGCAAGCCACCGACAACCCCAACGAAGGACTGAGCGATACCAATGCCGTGGCCATCGGAATATGGGACAACTACCACAAAGGAACGTTGAAATTAGACCTTTGGACGAACAACATGGACGTGTATGACATGAAGCGCTTTTGCATTGAGGTAATAAGTGGCGTAGCCGATACACTTCAAGGAGCCACTGGCGACGTTCGGATGGCCGACCAGATCGAAAGTCTGTGCAAAGAGTTGAGCGGACAACTGAAAAAAGAAATTAGTTTATCGAAAAAGAATCCGTAGGGACAATGAATACCAATAAGTTGAAATCGAATGCTTCGCCGTTTATTGGCCACGTAAGAATGGCATTTGTACTATTGCTGGCCGTTGTTGGTCATTTTTGTGCGTTGGCGCAGGGGGTTAATTTTTCAGAAAACAACATCAGGCAAGCGTTTCAGTTGGCCAAGGCGCAGAACAAACCAGTTTTTATTGAAGTGTATTCTAAAACGTGTTCGCACTGCGCCAGTTTCTTGCCGATTTTTCAGGACAGGAAGGTGGCCGATTTTTTCAACCAAAATTTTATAAACTACAAAATAGAGGTGCAGTCCAACGATGTTCGGCAGTTTATGACCCCGCGCCGCTTGTTTGCCCCATCGCTGCCGCTTTTTTTGTTTTTCGATCCCAACGAAAACCTCACGCACTTTGCCATGAGCGAAAGTAAAGTAGATGACATTATTGGCCACGGAAACACAGCGATGGACGCAAAAAGCAGGGCCAGTAATTACCGAAATCGGTATGCTTCGGGCGATCGAAACGATAATTTTTTGCTCGATCTGGGAATGTTCGGGCGGGTGGTCTGCGACACGATGCTCAACATAAAAGCCATGGAAAGCTACGCCGACAAGAAGTCGGTTGCTTCCTACACCGACAACATGAATTGGCTGGTATTACAAAAACTTATTATTGATGCCGACAATCCGATGGCAGCACACTTGGTAGCAAACATAGGAAAATACAAGGCCAAGTACCCTGCCAAGGATGTGAAAAATGTGGCAGAGAACATCATCATGTCCACAATTTACAGCGGCAGGGGGGCAAAGTTCGGAGCTGATAAAATTCAAAGACTTAGGAACGATCTCGTAAAGATTGGCGTAGATAGCAAGTCGGCTAACGCCCGTACGCTGTTGCCATCGGTAAACGCCTATTTTAGAACCCAAAAAACCGCTGAGGCGGCCAAGCGCGCCGACGAATACCTGGGTTTGAGTACTGTAACGCTTCCTGATTATAATTACGTCATTAAGTTGTTTAATGACAAGGCCACCAACGCAAGTTATGCACCCTACGCCATAAAGTGGTCGAACAGGGCACTGGCACTGATCGCAAACAAAAATACCCAAGACGGTGCGGATGCTTATTTGGAACTGAGCGAAGCGTATCTGAGGGCTGGAAACAAGGCCGAGGCGAAAAAAGCGGCTCAGAAAGCACTCGATGCCGCAAAAGCAGCTACAATTGACCTCAAGAAATTTAGCGAGATGCTCGCAAGAGTCAGGTAGCTATCCGTTTGTTCACGAGCCAAATTTATCGAAGTGCACTAAGGACAACCTAAAACTGCCCACTTTTTTGCATTGATTTAAACTGGTAGCTGGCGTACTCGTCGCCCATTTTGATGGCACGTTTAAAGTCGCTTTCTGCCTCCGCGTATTTTTGAAGCTGCCACCTGGCCATGGCCCGCCAGCAAAACGACTCGGCGTTTTCGCGGTGAAAGTGCCACACCGCGCGGTCAAAATCTAAGTAAGCGTTGCTGAACTCGCCAATTTCGTAGTTTATAATGCCGCGTTCCAGGTGGCAGACGGCCAATGTATTTTCAATGTTTTGCGCGCGAGTCAAATCAACCAATGCCGCAAAGGGGTTGTCGAACTTGTAGTGGCACCTTGCTCGGTACAGATACGCCACCGCCGACTCGCGGCTGCCCGCGCTTGCCGCCGCATGGTCGAAATACCGAAATGCCTCATCATATTTTTTTTGGTCAAACAATTCAATTCCTTCCTTGAATCGGCGGTAGTCTTTGTCAGACTGCGCCTCGTGGTCGATCATGTAGTACCTGATGATGATGTACAACACGAAGGAAAGCGAAAGTAAAAAGGTCTCCATTTCAGCTCAGTTCAGATTTTATTTTTTTTGGCAGCGACTCAACCACCAAATCGTAGGAGTGGTCGATCCACTCGCAAACCAATTTTGCTTTCACTTGGTTCACTGTCACCGTATTCCAGAGGCGTTTGTTCATGTGGTAGCCAGGCTTAACGGCGTCGCATTTCAAGTTGATTGTGAGCGGGCTGTCGCTAACTCCGAAGAGGGCGAAAATTTTACCGCCAACCTTAAAAACCAGCGTATCCTCATCGAACGGCAAACTCTCGCTTGCACCAGGTTTTGCCACGCAATAATCGCGCAATTCCTCTACGTTCATCGCATAATGGCGCGGATAATCATCACCGTCACGCAAAACAGGAACATCACAATCGATATTCGGTTAATGCCATGCATCATGCGCAGGTTGTAGGAATCAGGCTTTGAGGGGTCTTTTTTGCCGAAAACCCGCAGAAAATACCTAAATACTTCGCCTAATTTGAATAACTCGAGAATCCTTGACATATCAATCTTTTTTAATGGTTGTTAGTTTACTGCTGCGAATCTACGGCCTGGGGCTCGAACCAGCGGCTGTCTTCTTTAATGAGCGCAATGAGTTCATCGACGGCATTTTGGGCGGGTACCGATTTTTTCATGACTGTTTGCCCCCGGTACAGCGCTATTTTGTCTTTTCCAACGCCCACGTAACCGTAGTCAGCGTCGGCCATTTCGCCTGGCCCGTTCACGATGCAGCCCATTATTCCAATTTTGATTCCCTTCAAATGATCGGTACGCTTTCGGATCATGGCCGTGGTTTCTTGCAAATCGAACAGCGTGCGCCCGCACGAAGGGCAAGAAATGTACTCCGTTTTAGACATCCGCGTTCGGGCGGCCTGCAAAATTCCGAAGGCAATGCTGTTTTGGTTCGCGGCCAAGGTGAGTGCGTCTTCGCGCGATGCAACCCCGTACTGCCGCGAAACCATGATGCCGTCTCCCAACCCATCTATCAAAAGCCCCCCCGCATCGGTGGCGGCAAAAAGCGGCAAATCTGACTGATCTTGCTGCCCGTAACTTCGTTGAATAACAACGGGTTGGGTTATATTGTTTTGGATCAACTCAAAAAACAACCGCCTCAGTTCTGCCAGCGCGTGCGTGTTTTGGGTGTGAGCGACCAAAACTACGTTGCGCGCGAATTTCAAAACTGTTATCAGTTCATCGTTCAAACTTTCGAGCGAAGTTTTTACAAAATTGAGCGTGGGGTGCAGTTGTTTTTGTTCGGCAACGGCGCGTTGGTATTCGGCAGCTTCAATCCACGGATACGCGTTTGTTTGCTCGGTGTTTGTGCACCAAATTTCGTAATCCATGATTTCTTTCAAGCCGTTGGGGAGCATGAAAGAAACGGGGTTTTGGCCGCTGTACAGGTAATCGGTGCCGAGGTCGTTCATGCGCCATTTGTCGGGGAAGGGCAAATAAAAATGGCCAACGCCCTTTAAATCTTCGTGGTTAGAAACGGCAATATCGGCGTAGTCGGCCAGCACGCGGGGTACGTTCAAACCCCCAAAATTGGCTACTTCGTGGGTGCGTCGGCGGGTGTAGGCGTATGGATTGATGGGGCTGCTCGATACCTCAATTATTTTTTTCGATGTCAATTTTCGATCTAAGTACCTGTCGATGAGTGTCTTGGCTACGGGGGCCTCAAACTCGGGGTCTTCCGTGAGCGATACCCTGACGGTGTCTCCAATGCCGTCTTCGAGCAGCGTACCAATGCCAACCGCCGATTTGATGCGCCCATCTTCGGCCTCGCCCGCCTCGGTCACACCCAAGTGCAGCGGATACGCCCGCAGACCCTCGGCGGCCAGCCGCTGCACCAAAAGCCGGTACGCCTGCACCATTACCTGGGTGTTGGACGACTTCATCGACAGTACAATTTGGTGGTAGTCCAAATCCTCGGCGATCCTCAAAAACTCCAATGCCGACTCGACCATGCCCAGTGGGGTGTCGCCGTAGCGGCTCAAAATTCGGTCCGACAGCGACCCGTGGTTGGTGCCAATGCGCATGGCCGTGCCGTATTCTTTGCAGATTTTTAGCAACGGAACAAATTTTTCTCGAATCTTGTCCAACTCAGCCTGGTACGATGCGTCGGTGTAGTCGATGTGCTCGAAGCGTTTTTTGTCGGCATAATTGCCAGGGTTAATCCTGACCTTCTCAACAATTCGAGCGGCCAACTCTGCCGCATTGGGCGTAAAGTGAATATCGGCCACCAACGGCACCTGGTAGCCCCGGGCGCGTAGCCCTTTTTTGATGTTCTCCAAGTTTTGCGCTTCCTTTACACTCGGGGCGGTAATTCGGACGTACTCGCAACCCGACTCAATCATTCGGATCACCTGGTCGATCGACCCTTGCGTGTCCATGGTGTCCACGGTGGTCATCGACTGCACCCTAATCGGGTGCGCCGAGCCCATCGGCACTCCCCCAATATCTACCGTAATAGTTTGGCGGCGAACGTATTCGGTCAGCGAGCTGCAATAGTTGAGCGGGTCAAGGTTGGTAAGAGACATAGAGCTGGTTTGAAAACTAATAAAGGTATTCGATTTGCATTACTTTTGAGCCGCGTGGCCAACAAATGAACGCCGTAGCGGCCCGAAAAGTTTGGTTATTACTGGGTTGAGAACACTTTTTTGAGCAGATCGGAAACCCGCGCCAAGGGGTCTTTTCTGATTTTTTGTTCTTCTTGGGCAACCAATAAAAAGAGGCCATCCACTGCTTTTTGGGTGGCATATTGTTTCACGTCGGCGTTCACCTTGGTTACAAACGGCAGTTGGTTGTAGGTATTGGCCAGCGTTGTGTAGTATTGGGTTGTTTTGTTTTTGGCCAATGTAGAGTCAATCACGGGCATAAATGCTTTGAGTAGCTCGGGCGAGGTCGTTTTTTTTAGGTACGTGGTCGCCGCCGTAGAGTCTCCCCTCAGAATCGAGAGGGCATCTTGGAAACTCATCGAAAAAATGGCCTTTACAAAAATGGGTTTGGCCTGTTTGGCGGCATCTTCGGCGGCGCGGTTCATCGAAGTTATGAACTGATCTACCTGGCGGCCCATGCCAATTTGCCGAAGGCGGGTCTCCAAAACGCGCGCTTCGGGCGGAACGGGTATTCTAATCTGCGGGTTTTTTAGGTATCCATCAATGGCCGACGCTTTGGCCGAACCTTTGGTAATGCCCACGCTGAGGGCTTCTTTGAGTCCCGACACAATGTCGTCGTTCGACAGTGCGGCGGCGGAGGGCTTGCCTACGTTCGTTTCGAGGAATTTCCCTAATTTGGTTTTGCTAAACTGAGCCTGCGCCGAGTGGCTGTGCCACAACAGCAATGCCATCATTATAGTGATTTTTTTCATGCTTAATTTTGAAATTGTACCCGCAAATAACGCACTTCATAACAAATAATTTTACGTAGTTTTGCCCTTTAATTTTATAACTATGATTTCAGCCGAAGTTCTGACCATTGGAGACGAAATTTTGTTTGGGCAAATTACTGACACGAATACGCAGTGGATCAGCGCCGAACTCACTAAAATAGGCGTGCGAACGGTGCGCAAAACCTCCGTTGGCGACAGCCGCGAGGCCATTCTCGAAGCGTTCAATGAAGCCGCCAAACGGGTGAAAATAGTGATCGTGACGGGAGGCTTGGGGCCGACCAAAGACGATATTACCAAAAAAACCTTCTGCGATTTTTTTGATACCACCCTCGAAATCAACGAGTCGGCGTTGGCACTTATCACGTCCTTTTTTGTGGAACGGGGCCGTAGCATGACCGACCTCAACCGCCAGCAGGCAGCAGTACCCAAAAACTGCACCTACGTAGAAAATCGCTGGGGAACCGCCCCTGGTATGTGGTTCGATGTGAACGGCGTGGTGTGGGTGTCGCTGCCAGGCGTTCCGTTTGAGATGAAAAACCTGATGACCAAACGGATTTTACCCATGTTGCAGGCGCATTTCAAAACGCCCGTTATCTACCACCGCATGATTCGGACGGTGGGCATTGGAGAGTCCTTTTTGGCCGAACGCATCGAGAAATGGGAGGATTCCCTCCCCGAAAACATTAAACTGGCGTACTTGCCGCATTTTGGCCAGGTGCGTTTGCGCCTCACCGCCACCGGCGACTCGTTGGAGAGCCTCAAATCCCAAACCGAGGCGGAGGTAGAAAAAGTGCTGCCCCTCATTGGCGATGCCGTTTTTGGGTTCGATGCCGATGAGTTAGAAACGGTGGTAGGAGGCCTGCTGGTAGCACGGAAGCAGACCCTGGCCACCGCCGAAAGCTGCACGGGCGGCTACGTGGCGCACCGAATCACGAGCGTGGTCGGATGCTCTGATTATTATAAAGGAAGCGTAGTGGCGTATAGTTACGAACTAAAAACGAGCGAGCTGGGCGTTTTGCAGGCCACCTTAGACCAGTTTGGTGCCGTGAGCGAGCAGACAGTCCGCGAGATGGCCGAGGGCGCAAGAACCCGCCTCAAAACCGACTGGGCCGTGGCCACCAGCGGAATAGCAGGCCCAGGAGGCGGCACCGCCGACAAACCCGTGGGTACGATCTGGATTGCCTGCGCTGGCCCCACGGGTACGGTTGCGCGCAAGCTGCTGCTCACCAAATACCGAGAAATGAACATTCAGCTAACGGCCACCTACGTACTCGACTTGCTCAGAAAACAAATCGTTCACGCCTAAAATCACCCATCTATTACTATGCTTGTTGAGATAACGATGCCAGCCATGGGCGAGAGCATTACTGAGTGCACCGTTTTGAGTATTTTAAAGAATGTTGGCGAATCGGTCGAGGTGGACGATTCGATTTTGGAAGTAGCCACCGACAAGGTAGATACCGAAGTGCCCTCGCCGCAGGCTGGCGTTATAGCCCAAGTGCTGGTGCAGCAAAACGACGTTATTAAAATTGGCAGTGTAATTTTTAAAATTGAAACGGGGGTTGTTTCCAAAACTACGCCGCCACCAGCCGTCGAGACAGAAACTGCTTCGACGGCCGAGGCAATCGAAACCAGCATTTTAGTTTCGGGCAGTTACGCCAGACCAGCCATGGAGGGTGTGGCATCGGCCAAGTTTTATTCTCCTTTGGTGCTAAACATTGCCAAAGAAGAGGGCGTAACCGCCAAAGAATTAGAGCAGATTGTGGGTACGGGCGCGGAGCAGCGGGTTACAAAGCAAGATATTTTGGGTTTTGTGAAACACAAAAAAAGCCAGCCATTGCCACTCCAAAGCGTCGAAGTGCCAAAAGCCGATGCCGTGCGCGTGGTGGCAACGAACGACGGCAACGAGATTATTCAGATGGACAGAATGCGACGCCTCATAGCCGACCGCATGGTGGATTCTAAGCGGGTGTCGCCCCACGTAACTTCGTTTGTAGAAACCGACATGACCAACGTGGTGTTGTGGCGCAACAAAATTAAGGATGATTTCAAAAAACAAACGGGCGAGTCACTCACTTTTACGCCCATTTTGATCGAAGCCATCGTGAAAGCCATTAAAGACTTTCCGATGATAAACGTGTCGGTGGAGGGAGAAACGATCATTAAAAAGCGGGACATAAACATCGGCATAGCCGTGGCCTTGCCTACTGGAAATCTGATCGTGCCCGTTGTTCATCGCGCAGACCAGTACAGTTTGATCGGTCTGGCCAAGAAAGTAAACGACCTGGCCAACCGCGCCCGAACCAACAAACTTACCGCCGACGACCTGGCGGGTGGCACTTACACGGTTTCTAATATCGGTACTTTTGGCAACGTGATGGGCACGCCCATTATCGTGCAGCCACAGGTGGCAATCATGGCTTTCGGCGCGATCCAAAAAAAACCAGCCGTCATCGAAACCCCCCAGGGAGACCTGCTCGGTATTCGGCAGCTCATGTTTATGTCGCACGCCTACGACCACCGCGTTGTGGACGGTGCGCTGGGAGGGATGTTCGTTAAACGGGTTTCTGACTATTTGGAGGGCTTCGACCTGAACCGAAAGTTGTTTTAATTGATGAGCAGCACGTCGGTGCGCTTTACAAAACACCAGGTGTTGTCCCAGAAAGTAAGCAACCATTCGTCTCTTTTACCGAAAAAATGTAGTTTGTTGCCCCGCGCCACCACCCCCGAAACCTCGGCCGCCGCCGACGGATTTGTGCGCAGGACTGAAACCGCGTTTTTCACGATCCCCGAGCTGTAAATATCTGGTAGGTTGGTCAGTATTATCACCGAAATTAAGTACACAACGAAGGTTATTTTTTGGGTCACATAAATCCGCTCTTTGCGAAACGACTTCAACGACATAACCACAAAGACGTAAAAGGCTAGGATCAACAACAACAAAACAAGGTAGCCGAGGTACTTCTTGATGATTAAAAAGAAAAAGCTAAAATCGGAGGTTTCGTACCCTTTCAGGCCGTACTGTTTTCCCAAATCGTCCATTTTAATGATTAACTCCTCGGTGGGTTTTCGGTTGTTTAGCTTGTTGAGGTAATAAAGTTCATTGACCAAAGACTTCTGTTGCTGGCTGACGTAGGCCATTTTGAGCCAAACTGCGTCGTTGACGGAGGCATCGGAACGAGATAATATGAAGTCGAGGTAGCGCGTCTCGGCCATTTTGAGATGACCAGTTGCCAAAAGAGAGTCGGCACTACGCAGCCCAACGGACTGACAGTGAGATATTTGGGGCAGCCAACACAAAATAAAGCAGAAAGCAAACGAATATAATTTGACGGATACTTGCATATTTTTTCAGTAAATCGTACTTTTGCACCGCGTTTAGGAGAATAGAAACCAGATGCAAATATAAACGATTCCGTAGCTCAGTTGGTAGAGCAATACACTTTTAATGTATGGGTCCTGGGTTCGAATCCCAGCGGGATCACTTCACAATGAAACAGTAAACCGCAGATACTTTGTCCAGTTCAGTTCCCAAGAACCACACAAACGTCCGCAAACAACGATTCCGTAGCTCAGCTGGTAGAGCAATACACTTTTAATGTATGGGTCCTGGGTTCGAATCCCAGCGGGATCACTAAATAGCTTGAATCAGTCTTGAAGGGCTATTCTCTGGAACAAAAATACAACAAGGTGTGTCCTCAACAGGATACACTTTTTTTTGTTTGCCCGAATGTGGTTTATGCGAACTTTAAAGCCAGTCTCAAAAACCTTGCCATCGATAGAAAGCGCACATGATGTATTTTTATACCCATTTTCATAACAGCGGCAATGGCATACCTGGAAAATAAAACGGTACACTTTTAACGTAAACCAATCATCAACAGGCACTTAATACTGATGCTTAACAAGAAAACGCTCCTCAGCCTGTTTTTGGGTTTGATGTGGCACAACGCCACGGCGGCCGTGTGGGGTTTCTACGCCCACCAACGCATAAATAGGCTGGCCGTTTTTAGTTTGCCGCCCGAAATGCTCCCCTTTTTTAAAAAAAACATTGACTTTCTGACCGAAAACGCCGTCAATCCCGACAAGCGACGCTACGCCGTACCCGACGAAGCCCCGCGTCATTTTATAGACATCGATGCCTACGGCGACAGTG
Source organism: Cytophagales bacterium (assembly GCA_013298215.1). Taxonomy (GTDB): domain Bacteria; phylum Bacteroidota; class Bacteroidia; order Cytophagales; family Spirosomataceae; genus JAAFKE01. The sequence goes on from JAAFKE010000039.1 coordinate 20,796, forward strand.
CCAAAACCGCCCTGCCGTTGTATTGGAAACCAGCCACCGAAAAATACGGGACCGATTCGCTGGCCCTACACGGCATAGTGCCGTGGTATATTCAGACCATGAAGTTTAGGCTCACTGAGGCGTTTAAGGAAAAAGACGCGCGGCGTATTCTTAAACTATCGGCAGATTTGGGGCATTACCTGGCCGATGCCAACGTGCCGCTCCACACCACCCGCAACTACAACGGCCAGTTTTCGGGACAGTACGGCATTCATGCTTTTTGGGAGTCGCGGCTGCCCGAGTTGTTTGCCAACGACTACGATTTTTTTGTTGGGCAGGCGCAGTACGTAAACTCTACCGCCCAGGCGGCTTGGCAGGCCGTCTGGAACGCCCACGCGGCCTTAGATTCGGTGCTTTTGTTTGAAAAAGATCTTTCACTAAAAATGAGCGAAGATAAAAAATTTGCCTACGAAGACCGCAACGGAGTGATGATTCGGACGTATTCTGCCGAATTTGCCAGGCAGTACCACCTGGCTTTGGCCAACCAGGTGGAGCGGCAGATGCGGCAATCGGTAAAAATGGTGGGTAGTTTTTGGCTCACTTGCTGGATCGATGCTGGCCAACCCGACCTGGACTCGTTGATGGCTTTCGATTTTGATAAACAAGACAAAAAAGACGACGAGGCCGAAAAAAGAACGTGGCTGCAACGGTTGTTTCGGGTCAGGGCCGAGGAATAGTAAATGGTCAATACCGTTGGGTTGGTACAAATCCCAAAAGTTAGACCGCTGGCGTGGGCTTCTGGTATTTTTTTAGCACCGCCCGCCCCCAGAGCCCGATGGCTACGCCAGGCAACACCCAAACGGCAATGAACACAAGCTGGCTGGTGTCGCGCGGTAAGTAGCGCGGCACTATGTTTACGCAAAACGCGGTCATGGCTGCCGATAGTGCGCCCGTCATTTTGGCACCGTGGGCAAAAAACCAGTGGAGTTTTTGGGGGGTTCTGCGGCCCGAAAAAATAGACCAATCGCCGTAAAAATTTTGCAAACAAACACTTCCAAAAATACCAAAGAGAATGCCGTAGTCAGAGTCGATCTTCGCAATGGCGTAGCCGATCATCGTCAGTCCGCAGAGGCCAACGCCCCACATGGCTGCCTTGTCTAACCAAGTGGGATTAATAACTTTTTTCATTGCCAGCACTCGCTTACCCGAAAAAGCGGGGTAAAAACTGACAATACCGATTCCCAAAAAGAACTGGTATTTGAGATTGAGCGGCTCCAGCACAAAAAAAATGAGTGTTGTTATGAATATCCCAAACATAGAAGAATAAAAAACCATGCCTGCGCGGTTGTGGAGCGAGCCTCCTTTGCGGCGAGCGAGCATGGCTACGAAGCCGCTCAACAACCCAAAGAAGCCGCACAAGACGTGCACAAAAAGCGACGATTGGAAAATAAGTTTTTGCATGATTCTGATGTTTAGGTAACAGCTCAAAAGAGCTTTTATCGGTTTGACATCAGCAAAGGTATAGCACCGCAGAAAGTACTACAAATGAAAGGGACGATGAGCCGTTTTTTGGGGTAATTGGCAAAAAAGTGGGCTAAATGGCTGTTTTTGGGCTGTTTGACAAAGCCACTAACGCAGTTTATCGATTAGATTGGAGTACTTACGCGCCACTGGTACGACCAGGTCGGCGGTTTTTAGGTGAAATTTGTAGCCCTGCGCGTTGCCCGAAACCCGCACCACGTGGCCCAGGTTGATAATGTATGAACGGTGGCAGCGCACCGTGCTCGGGTCCGAAATTTGGGTTTCTAAACGGCTCAAACTGCTTCGGATTAGTTCTTTTTGGAGATGGTGGTCTCGTAAAAAATAAACCGTGGCGTAGTTGTCCGACGATTCTACAAACAACAAATCGGCGGCGCTTATCTGCAAGGAGTCTTTGTCGTTTTCGGCTACCAATTTAATGACCGATTTTTCCACAAAATGAACTTCGTCGGCTTGGCGCACCACCACGGGCACGGTGTATTTTTTTAGTTGGTAGATGTAGTTTGCCGCAATCCCAAAAGAAATCGGAAAAATACCGATCACCAAAACGGTGAGAAACATCCAAAAAAAAGCAGCAAATTTAAACGACAATCCGAAAGCGAAGTTGCTATACAGCACGTTTCCCGTGGTGATGAGGGCCAACAAAATCAGCGTGGCTACGATCTGTTTGGCAATTGTCCAGGTGCTTTCATTGAAGTACGATGGGAAGATATTGGGCAGTACAATCCTGACAACCAACCCCGCAACCATCGTAATAATGCCATAGCTCGACAAAAGCGCAATTTTGTTGGGGTTTTGCCACAGCGACGCGCCAAAGGGTTGAAAGACGATCAAGAAAGCAGCAATGAAAACACCTTCTAACAAACACTGCAAAAAGCGCCGAAACAAAGTTTGCTGTGGGTACGGGTAGGGTTGGTTGAATATTTTGGGCATTTGGCCGATTGTCAATACTTGGCGGGCTGATTCGGTTTTGGCAGCGACTGCTTAATAAATTGCCTAATGTCCTCATTACCAGTGGCCAAATCCTCGCGGCGCAGGTACATCATGTGTCCGCTGCGGTATCCTTTCCACACCATTCGGTCTTTTAGTTTGCCGCTGGGATCCATTTGCCAAAGGTTATATTTGGCGTTGAAATAGTCGCAAGCCCCGTCGTAGTAGCCCGACTGAACCAGCACGTGCAAATACGGATTTTGGGCCATGGCTTGCCGCAGGTTTTCGCCCGTTTTGTCGTTGGTGCGGTCCCACGGATACACGGGTCCGAACATATTGTATTTAAGATCGGTTTTGTAGTTGAGGTCGTTGCGGAGGTAAATATTAATGGCGGGCGTGAAGGAATGCAACCAAGAAGTCAATTCTGAATTGAAATCGGGTTTATCGCCTGCTTCCTTGCGGTCGATGCCCTTGTAGCGCGAGTCCAAGCGGCCCACGGTGTAGCCTTTGTCGCGCAGGAGTTCTTTCCAGAAATAGTCGTAGGGAACGTCTAAATTATTCTGCAAAATCACTTTTTCCGAAATACCCGAATACCGCGCCATTTTCGTGGCCATTTCCTTGCGTTTTGTTTCTTCCAAAAAACCACCTTTGCTCACGGCGGGCAGCAGTTCGTTGATGGCAAAGTTTTCTACTTCGGGCAGCATATCGGTCAGGTCTTTTTGTTGCAGATCGGGCGGCAACATTTTGTGGTACCAAGCCGTGGCCGCAAAGTAGGGCAGTTTCAAGGCGGCATCAGAAGCCACGCCGCGCTCGATGCCCAACTCCGTGGGCGACACCAGAATAACGCCGTTCAGGTACATCCATTGGTTGTTTTGCAATTGCAAAGCCAAGCCCGACACGCGCACCGTGCCGTAGCTTTCGCCGATCAAATATTTGGGCGATGCCCAGCGGTTGCTGCGCGTTACGAACGTGCCAATCCACTCGGCCAGGTACTTAATATCGGCATTGACCCCGAAAAACTTGTTGGCCACGCCCTCTTTGATGGTTGCCCGCGAGTAGCCCGTGTTCACGGGATTCACAAACACAATATCGGCCACGTCCAAAATAGAATAAGGATTTTCGCGGATTCCGTAGGGTTGCACGGGGTAGCCCTCGTCGTCGATGTTGAGCAAATGCGGGCCCGTGTAGGCAATGTGCATCCAAACCGAAGCCGAACCTGGCCCACCGTTGAACGAAATAACCAACGGGCGGGCGGCGCGGTCTTTCACGTCGGAGCGTTCGTAGTAGGTATAAAACAAACCCGCAATGGCTTTGCCGTCTTCGTCCCAAACGGGCATCGTGCCTGTGGTGGCTTGAAAAGGTATTTTTTGGCCTTTAATGGTCGTAACGTGTTCGGTAACAACTTTTTCGTCGGTATTAAAAGCCGCCATGTTGCCCGTTGATTTCTCTTCTTTGACAATTGGCGGCGCGAGCGCGGCGGCGGCAGTTGGGAGCTTGGTTTGGGCTTGGGTAGCAATGGCAAAACCCAAAGAGGCAAGGCAAAACAGTATTTTTTTCATGAAAAAATTGGGTAAATGAACGGCAAAAAACTTCGCTCGTAAAAATACTACTTTTTTTGAGGCGTGTCAAAATCTATTTTGAGACCTACCGAACTGTTGGTGGGGCTACCGAGCAAGTAGACATTCCCCGCAAAACGAGCCGCACTGGGCTGAAAAACCTGCGGCTTGTCTGCGCCCGGTCTATGGCGTGATTAAAAATACACTGCAAAGGCGATGCTAAAATAATTTTAACAGTTGGCGCAATAACAACCAAGTTGCGTTCGTATTGTGCGCAAGAGCACAAAATATCCCAACCATGAAAAAGACACTCACAACCCTCGCCGTCGTAGTTTGCCTCGCTTCTAATCTATCGGCCCAAGAATCACCAAAATCGAAGGTCGTTTTTTTTAGAACCTTTAATTTCGTCTTTGAATCATTTTGGGGGTTTAATGTTTTCAAAGACACCACCAAAATTACTCGATTGAGACCCTATACTTTTGAGGTTTTGGAAGTTGGGGCAAAGCCGACCAGGTTTTGGGCAAAAACAGAAGTCAAAAGGCACGTCGATATTGATGTTAAGCCAAATCACATCTATTTTGTGAGAGCAAGATTCATTCCAGGCATATTCTGGCCGCGTCCAAGATTTGAAACATTGACGATTGACGAATTTAGAAAATTGGTTGCGAAGAAAACGTTTCTAAGGGAACAAATCAGGAAAGCGGGTTACGAAAACGTAGATGATTTTGTCAGAGCCTACGAAGGACTAAACGTTTCAAGTTTGTAGGAACGTAGCTTAACAGATGCAAAGGGGCGACCCCGTCAAAATTCAACATTATTTCCTACTGCACAATGAGGGCGTACAAACTTTCGGCCACCATTTGGTTGCCAAGTTGGTTTAGGTGCACGCGGTCGGTGGTCAGAATGTTGGCCTCTTTGTTTTCGGGATTGTTTTTGAGGTTATACGCCAAAAATAGTTGGCGCAGGTCGCACACTGCCGCGTTGTTTCGTTGGGCAACCTCCCGAATCAGTTTCGAGTATTGGTTCAAGTCGCCGTCTTGGTCGTTGGAATGGTCAGTTTTTTCGCCGATGGCCGCTGGCGTACACACAATGGCTTTAATTTTGTTGGCGGCAAGTTTTTTCAGAATGGCATCGTAAAATTTCACAAACTTGTCGGCATCGGTGCCCGTTCCCAACAGGCGTTTGTGCCAAACGTCGTTCACGCCCACGTACACCACCACCACGTTGGGTTGTTTGGCCATTACGTCGTCGTCCATCCGCAGAAACAAATCATAGACTTTGTTGCCACTCACACCCGCTCCGATGAGCTCGTACTGGTCTTTTTTACCCGCCGTGGCGAGTATTTTGTTCATTCTATCGATGTAGCCGCCTGGGTTCACGGCGGCCTGCGTAATGGAGTCGCCGAAGAACACCACGCGCAGGGGCTTGTCTTGTTTGAAGGCCAAAAAGGGCAGCGAAAATAGCGAAAGACGCAGGATTTTTTTGAAAATTTGCATAGCGATTGGTTGTTTTTATTGCCAAAGTAATCGGCTGGCTTTTTTTACTTTGATCGCCCGTTTTTGGTTGCGTATCTTTGTCACTTCATCGGCGAGCAAACCAAACTGGCGCACCGTTGCATTACACTTCAAAGCCCCAAAGCATGAAATCATTCAATATTCCTTCTTATTACCACAGCCAGATCATTACGCCAATTAAAGAATATCGGCGCAAACACGACAAGTTAAAACGCGATTTTAGCCCAACTGTTTTAGACTTTGGCACCGTGAAGTTTCTTATCGCGCGGCACTTTGGGTTTTGCTACGGCGTAGAAAACGCCATCGAAAAAGCCTATAACGCCATTTTAGAAAACCCCGATAAGCGCATATTTCTGTTGAGCGAAATGATTCATAATCCCGACGTAAACGCCGATCTGTTGAGCAGGGGGGTTCGGTTTTTGACCGAAACATCGGGTGCCCAACTCATTCCCTTCGAAGACCTAACCCGCGACGACGTGGTGATTATCCCCGCTTTTGGCACAACCCTCGAAACCCAAAATCTGCTCGAAAAAATAGGGGTGGATGTGGCCAAATACGACACCACTTGTCCGTTTGTAGAAAAGGTTTGGAACCGCGCCACGCAAATTGGCCAGAAAAACTACACCATCGTCGTTCACGGAAAACCCTCCCACGAAGAAACCCGCGCCACCTTCTCGCACAGCAAAGAAAACGCCCCTACCGTCGTTGTCAGAGACCTGGCTCAGGCCGAACAATTGGCCAAGTACGTTACTGCGCAGCTACCCAAAGAACAGTTTTACGAGGATTTTGCGGGGCAGTACTCCGATGGTTTTGACCCCGAGCGCGACCTGCAACGGATCGGTGTGGTGAACCAGACCACCATGCTGGCATCTGATACTCAAGGGATTGCCGATTTTTTGAAAAACGTGATCTCGAAACACTACCGACTACTGCCCCAACAAGCCGAGGAGCGTTTTGCCAACACCCGCGACACGCTCTGCTACGCCACCAACGACAATCAGGATGCCACCTACGCCCTGCTGACGCACCAAGCCGATTTTGCCGTTGTGGCGGGCGGCTACAACAGCTCCAACACCACGCACTTGGTAGATTTGTGTCATGAGAAACTACCTACTTATTTTATCGAATCGGCGGTTAAGATTTTAGACCAAAACCTAATAAAGCATTTTAACCTGCACACCAAAGCCGAAGAAGTGACGGAGGATTTTTTGCCCGCCAAACGCCCGCTCACCATCATGCTCACCTGCGGCGCGTCGTGCCCAGATGCCACCGTGGAGGGTATTTTGCTGCGTCTGCTGTCGTTTATTGAGGGCGCAACGCCCGTGGAGGAAATTATGAAGCACTACAAAGAATGATGCCGTGCTTGTTGAGCCCAAACTGAATAAGTAATTGATAGTTAAATAGTTGTAACATAAAGAATGTCTATTAGTCAACTACACTTACTTATCCAACAGGAAACTGCAGTAACCTAATTCAAGTTCGTGAATCGGATGCTTCAAGAGTTAGTAGAAATAGATTTCCTACTATGGGAAAAACGTTTTTATGTGATAGCCCCATAATAGGTTTGTAGGAGGTAAGGGTGCTACACCCTCCTCCGCCTCGCCAGCGGCAGCACAACGCCCGAGCGCATCACCACATTGTCGGGCGTTACTTCGGCGATGTACTGCCTATTGACAAGGTAAGATCGGTGAATACGCACAAAGGCGGCATCATCGGCCAGTAGTTCGGCAAAACGTTTGAGCGTAAGGCTAAACATATCCTTGCGGCTGTCGTGGTAGTATATGACCGTGTAGTTTCGGTCGGCTTCGAGATAAACGATGCTTTTTTGGAGCAGATCTTTTTTCATAGTACATTGTGGGTTCGTGACAAGCACAAATGAAACCATTAGTAAGGCGTACCGCGTATTTTACAAAAGAAAGTTTTGGGAAGAAATCGAGAAAGTTTCAATGAAGCAAATTGCTGCCAAAGAGTGTGAAGAAATTTTAGCAAAAGTGTTAGACCTTTATCCAAGTCAATCTACTGCCAAACTTCCAGTTATCAAAGAAACAACCGCTGCCGATTGGAACGCAATAGCGGCCTATGTTTCCGAAACTATGGGCGCGGGCGTATCCGTAACGGGGAAGTCAATCATGGCGCTCAGTGGCGGGGCGGGGTCCAAAAACTCGACAATCAATATTTTGTGCGCTTTTCTGTTGCTAAAAGTAGGCGCCTTGTTGCCCGAAGAACGGCAGTTTCAAGAAAAGTTGAAGGACAATCGCTACTACGTCCGTCGATATTTTGAGTATCAAGATACAACCACCAACGAAGTCGTTGATCCAGGATTGGTGCCAGATTCGCTACTGGCCAACAAACCGATTCTGCTGGTTTGTGGTTTACCGTTCGGGTTGCTGATTCTCAAAGTAGCAACCCACACTTTCAGCTGGTCAAATATAGTTGCCATGTATTTTTGTGTGCTTTGTTTTGGGGCTTACTTCAAATTTTTGGACAAGCGAATGGGGTTTTCGTTGCCCGTAATCTGCACCCTAACTTTTTTGGTAGTGAACACCAGCGCCTACTTTTTTTCTTACGTTGTTATGCCCAACTACTATTTTACGCTCAATCCTGATTCTGAGGTGATGTATTATTGGGGCTTGACATTAACAAACATTTTCTTGAACGGAATGGCAGTTTTGAATTTTGTGGGCTACTCAAAGTTGTATGACCATCCCCTTAAAAGCCGAGAAGTCGAATTTCAAAGTATAGGTATATAAAGAATGAGTTTTAAATTGCAGACGGGGCCGCCCGCGCGGTGGTTGAGTGGCTGAATAATGCCTAACAGTCAGGTATTTATATTTAAAAATTGGCCCCGCACGTTGCGAGCAACAAGGGCGTCGTGAAACGCCAGCAAGTTGATTACATAAACCAAAAAAGCCAGCCGCCTCGAAAGGCAACTGGACAAATTATAGAGAGGATAGTTGCTTCTAATTTTCGATGTCTTTCTGAACCTTGTCGATCTTCGAGTTCAGCTCGCGTTTAAACTCCCGCCAGTCGCGTTTAATGTCGCCTTTCAGCCCGGCCGCTTGGTTGTCTAACTCCTTTATATCTTGGTTGAGCTCTTGCTTGCGGCTCTCCCAGGCGGCTTTTTGCTGGGCCGTAGCCTTCTTTATTTCGGCGTTTGTTTTCGCCAATTCTTCGTTCACGCCCCTGCGCTGCTCGTCAATTCGTTCGGCCAGTTCTTTGCGCTCCTTTTCTATTTCGTTAGATGTTTGCTCGCCAGCTTCTTTGATGTCTTCGGCCACACTGTCGGCGGTGTTTTCTACTTTATCTTGTGCGTTTTGCATACCGTCGGCAGCTTCGCGTTTGTCAGATCGTGAGCAATTTATGAACATCAATGTGCTCATTATAAACAGTGTAGCTACTAACATTGTTGATCTTCTCATGATTACTTTTAATTAATGGTTCGTAAATTGGGATAATTTTTGCGAATAAATAGGCGTATTGTACACACACTGATTTTGTCTAAAACAAAAAAGCTAAAAGAAACATTCCACTGGGAACCCTATTGCCCAAAAATCTACATTTTCGGGGCAAAGAACCTTAAATCAAGTCCGTTTTAAACATTATTGGTTCAAGTCATGTTTCAAACGTTGAGAGTACAGGCAATATTGTGCGTGTATTTGGCCAATTATGGGTATGTTTGGGGTCAAATTCAACTAATTAGTTTTAGAAATTGGCGGGCATGTCATTTTAATTTCTGAAACTTTATACATTCAACAATGAGCAGCTATTCAATCCGAGACTTAGAGCAGTTGTCGGGCATCAAAGCCCACACCCTAAGAATATGGGAGCAACGGTACAATATTATATCTCCCAAGCGAACCGACACCAACATTAGGCTCTACGACGACCAAGACCTAAAACTGGTGCTCAACATCTCTTTGTTGAAAGACCACGGCTACAAAATATCCGAAATATCCAAGCTGTCGCTCGAAGAAATGAACCAAGAGGTAGTCTTGGTTTCGGACCAAAAACTAAATTACCCAGACCAGATTCACTCCCTAACAATTTCGATGATCGACATTGACGAGGAGCGGTTCGAGAAGGTTATCGGCACGAGCTTTCTGCAATTTGGTTTCGAAAACACGATGCTCCATATTATTTACCCCTTTCTCAACCGCATCGGAACGCTCTGGGTTACTGGTTCGATCGGCCCCGCTCAGGAGCATTTTATCACGAACCTGATTCGCCAAAAAATAATCGTTGGCATCGACGGCCAGATCGTGAAGAGTTCGGCCAAGTCCCGAAAATTTATGCTCTACTTACCCGAGGGCGAGCTCCACGAAATCAGTTTATTGTTTGCCAATTACATGATCCGGGCGCGCAACCACCGGGTTATTTATTTGGGGCAAAGTTTGCCTTTCAGCGAGCTGGCATTTGCCTACAACATCCACAAGCCAGACTACATTTTTACGATGATAACCACCGCACCAGCCAGCGACGACGTGCAAGGCTACGTAAACCAACTGGCCAGCGCGTTTCCGAGCAGCAAAATTTTGCTCACTGGTTATCAAATTGTTGGACAGGACATCGAGACAGCCGATAACGTAGTGGTCATCAATAAAATAGACGACCTGCTGGAGGTTATTTCGGAGTGATGCCACCACGAAAGAAAAATTTCTAATGTCATTTTTGTTGGGCATTATATTCGCATATTTGCTGAATACAATTCCTCGATCAACCAAAGATGACCCATACTCTCCACACCGCCCTGGCCGAAGGTATCCGCTGCATCGGCATCGGAAAATACGGCAGCAAACCCCTACCCCACGACCTGGTTCATAGTTGCTGCCAAGAGCTCCTGGGGGGGACGGCCAACGACCTACAAAAGGGGGCTTTCTTTGGAGCTTTGGTCATGAAAGGCATCAGCGAAACTGAACTGCCCTTGGAAAGCGTGCTGGGAAAAGGTGCCTTCGAAAACCATACCTACCTGCTCGGTAAAATATGCCCCGATCTGCCCGAAAGGCTCTACCCAATCGGGATCAAACTCCTCAAAGGGCACTCTCTGGGCGTATCGGAGGCCTACCAATTGGGGGCTTTTTTGTTCTCGAACGAAACCTGCGAGGGTTTTAGGGGCATGGCCGCGAGTATTTTGCGGGTGCGCTACGAGACCAACGACGAATACAAAGGACTCCACGATGCCATTCTGCAAACGTATTCGCCTGGTTTTCAGCGGCAAGCTATCACTAAGTTCCCCATCATTCAAATTGCCGAGCCCTTCGACGGCGTGGAGCACTCCTATTTGATAACGCCGCTGATCGCTCACTTTTTTCAAAAACGTGGCTACAACTCGGTGGCCACCGTGGGCCGCACACCCGGGCCAAAATATACCCTCAACGCCTACGACCTGTTTTTGATGCTCGGCACTTGGCTGCTCCAAGACAACCACGAGCTGCTATCGACAAGGCCCGAGTTTGGCTGGATTTTAGACCAAAAAGCCCTCTCGCCCGCCCTCAACGCGTGGGTAGATCGCCGCCGAGTGCTCATAAAACGGCCTTTTTTATCAACCTTAGAAAAAGTACTGAACCCTTGCAACGCCAAAATTTTGGTCACTTCGGTCTTTCATATTACCTACCAAATGAAAATGGCCGAACTTGCACTCATGGCTGGTTTCGACGGGGTGATGGTCTTGAAACGCGGCATGGAGGGATCGCTGTCGCCAGCTACGGGGCGCTCCAACGGGATTTTGTGCGGCGTGAGAACGGCCAAAAACCACCTGTTTGTCACCAATTTCGACGCTGATATGCCCGCGTTTGCGTCTTACAAAACAACCACCGACGAGCAGGTGGGCAACCTAACCGTCGAAACCAACGCGGCACTCGTGCGGGAGTTTGTGAAAAAAGGACAAACCGCCGAGCCACATTTCGACAACCGAACCCGCTACGCCCAGGCACTCTACGGGCGCGGGCTAACGTGGATAGAGGAGCAGTGGAAAACCAACCAAACAAAAAACTTGGGGGCGGCACTCGCCTGAGTTAATGAACCCGCCGCAAGCGCCAAACTACCACCATTACGAGCGCAAAGATCATTCCGCCCACGTGGGCCAGATGCGCCACGCCGTCCGACTGCGACCTGGCGAAGGTTTTCATGGTTTCGTAGCCGAAGTCAAATATAACCAAGAAGCCCGCCTTAATCGGAAAGGGAAAAAATAGCAGGTATAATTTGAGGTTAAAAAACAGAAATCCGAACATCATCGAAACCCCAAAAACAGCTCCCGACGCGCCCAAAAGCCCGCCCTGCGTTACGCGTTGGCTTAATAATTCTTGGGTTAGTTCTACGCTATTTTTGATATAAGTTGGATCAGTTTTATGGGCTTCAAAATCGTTTAAAAACGCCAAGTTGGCCTCATAAACGGCGCGGAAGTGCTGCGACAAAAACTGCGTGAGGTTGTCGGGCGTGGGGTCGGCCTGGTAAACGGCCACGGCCTCCGAAATTTGGTGGAGCTCGTAATAATTTACGCCCATAAACAAAAGTCCCGCAAAGAGACCAGCGCCAAAATACAAGATCAAGAACTTTTTGGGGCCTAATTGCTGCTCGACCAACGGCCCAAAAATGAGCAAACTCAGCATATTGCTAAAGATATGCCCGAAGCCACCGTGCAAAAACATATACGTGAGCAACTGAATGGGCATGAAAGCGGGCGATTGGAAAGGATGCAGAATAAACAAATTGGCGTTGAAAACACCTGTTTGCTGCAATAAAAAAACGATGGCGTTCGCAATCATGAGATTACGAATCAGGGGGGTGATTTGAAACATGGAGACGGTCGAAATTTAACTGAAAAAACAACGAACAAACGCACAAAATGATTCGATTGCGGGTCTAAAAATTACAGAAAATAGCCTCGCCGCCGTGGCAGACCTAAACATGTAATGTTAGATTTTGAATGATAATATGACCGAATAACATGGTTGGTTTTATAAAAAAACGAAATGGCCGCCAACACAAATTCAACTATTTTTCTATGCTCACGCTTTTATTGGTATATTTTGGCACTCATATTGCTACAACGATTTTTCCATCGTTCTCCCCAAATTGCATACTTTGGTACATTACCAAGTAGTCGAAACATTTATTAAATCCACAAAATTAAGTTAATACAATGGCCTGTTTGTGCGAAAACATGAACACTTGATGCTAAAAATTAGGATGAATCCTGTTTTTGGCATAGTTATTGGGGCTTGGTGGTTAGTACCTAACAAAATGGGTTAATTCAAAATGTATAAATAATATTTCTATGCAAAAAGTATCTATTTTTCTCAGTAGGCTAAGGGCCAACAGTCTTATACTTGTTTACCTTCTCAGCGTTCTTTGCAGTAGGTCTATCCAAGCCCAGTGTACAGCCACTACGCCAACATATGCCCTTAGCTCAGGTGCTGGAACAAGAAACATTCTTACGGTTGATCTAACCACGGGTGCTACGAGTCTCGTGACTGCTATTCCACCAGCTGGTATTTATTCGTCTATGGGGCTAAATCCGACCACGGGGGTTTTGTACTATATCTCCAATTTTACAAATCAAGGTGCTGCCACCTTGGGGACTTATAACCCCGCCACAAATACGCATACCACCGTTGGCACTGTAAATTTCCCTGCGTTGACAAACATCAACAAAGGGGCGATTGCGCCCGACGGCAAATTTTACCTATCGGGAGGCGATCAACTTTACGTATATGACCCAACCTTGCCTTTGACGGCGGGTATCGGTACAGCACCGAACGTACCAACGGCCACAACAAACCCCAAATTAATAGGTACACTAACCACTACTCCCAGTATATCGGCTGCCGATATGGGTGGAGGCGACATCGCCTTCGATGGCTTCGGAAATATGTGGGTGGTGTTCAAAGGTCCGACAGCTACCGCCATCAATGTAGTTCAATTTCCTGTGGTGAGCGGGTCAATCGGTTTGGCGGGGAGCGTCAAAATAAATCAAGTTTATTCGGGGCAAGTATCTGGAATTGCTTTCGATGCGTCTGGTAGTATATACTTAGGCTCCCCGGCTGGCCTTTTTAAAGCTAATACCGATGCTGGTACAATAACAGCTGTTGGGGCATCTACTGCTGCCAATCATGCTACCGCAGATCTGGCAACTTGTTTTATGCCGATCCCGAATGTTACAACCACCAAAACGGTTTCGCCCACTGGCCCCGTTGCCCCTGGCGGTGTTTTGACTTACACCATCACCGTTACAAACACTGGAAACCTTCGGGCCGACAACGTAACGCTTACAGATGTCCTGTCGGCAGACGTTGATTATGTGGCAAGCTCGGCAACCATGAACGGCACCAATATCGCGGCAGCAACTTATCCTTACGGTACTGGCGCACTGGTCAATGGACCAGCCCAAATTGCAGGTGCTTTGACTTCGGCCGCAGGGGTAGCCCCAACGTCTACGATTACGTTTCAGGTACGCGTCAAAAATCCGTATCCGTACAGCAGCACACCACAGCTTGCGAATCAGGCAAGTGTTACTTACACGGGCGTACCAACGCCAGTAGTAACGCCAAGCGTCTCAAATACGGTTTGCCCAGTAATCTCATTGCCACAAAACGTAACGATTTGCAATGGTGAGTCACCAAACCTGGCTGTGACCTCATCCGTCTCGGGTACGAATGCAATTAAATACGTTTTATTCAATTCTCCGCAAACCAACGCAGCCACCATATACGGCGGCACAAGTATAGGCACGGCTACGCCCAACGCAACTACGGGCATTACAACCCTGGCAGGTGGCGCGGCCAACTTCCCCGCCTCTGGGTCAGGGGCGACCACCTACTATGTCTATGCCATTTTAGATCCAGCACCCACCAACGATGCCAATTGCCGTCCGTTCGCAGAAATAAGAGTGACCGTTAGTGCACCGCCAGTTTTAACCGCCAGTGCCGTTCAACCAACTTGTTTGGTGGCAACTGGAACAATTACGGTTACAAACCCAACAACGGGTGTGACTTACAGCTTTGACAATGGCGTTACTTTCGGTGCGTCTGCTACCAGCGCCGCGCTGGCAGCCAGCACCTACCAAGTAAAGATAAAGGATGCCACTGGTTGCGAGTCGCTGCCAACAACAATTACAATCAACCCACAACCC